>PAXL01000056.1 GCA_002714465.1 Gemmatimonadota bacterium
GTCAGGGCGAACCCAGCCGACCCGTCAGTCACATCGATCTTCCTTGGTCCCATCTTAGCAGGCGACCGGGCGGAATGGACTGCACGATGGGTGACCAGAAGCCCGACCGAAAGCAGTCTCATCCTGGTGTCACAGAAAGGATTTGTTCGAGATACGCTCAGTACGGCGAGACTTGATCGATTCCACGAGGTGGTCCTGCCCGATCAGATCCAAACGCGCGATTTGGAGTACCAGATCCTTGCGCGATCCCGATCCGGACGTGAAACGACCACGCCTACAGAAACCATTACGATCGTGCCCACACGCGTTCCGTCAATCGGCTTTGCGGAGATAGCATCCCTGCCCGACGGATTCCTTGCAGACAGGGTCTCTGACTTCGACGGAGACGGCCACTTGGAAATCACCCTGATGCCGTATGTCGAGGGTCAGGCTTTCTCACAAACCCAGGTGTTCGAATTCGACAACGGTGCGTTTACCTCGATCCACACGACCGAAGACAGCTTCCTGCCCTGGAACATTGGAGACGTCACATTTGACGGGATCGACGACCTGCTCGGGAGTTCAGTACAGCGGATTCAGCTGTTCACGGGTATCGGCCTCCCCACCGACCTGGTTCTCGACAAAAGCGGCCTATGGGGTGGCGACATTGGTGACGCCGATGGGGACGGGGCGAACGAAATCCTGGCCCGATCACTCAGCGACTTCACAATCCGCATGATCCGTCGCCAAGACGACGGCAGCTTCAAAGAGATGGATTCGCTGGTCGACTTCAGCGAGGGCGACGGCGAGATGGGCCGGAGATTTGTGCTCGCAGACATGGATGGTGACTTAGATCAAGACCTGCTCGTGGGCGACAGTGACGGTGACGTTTGGGGTTACGAGTTCAGCAATGGTGGATTTTTCCAGCAGACGCTAATTCCAGGGGATGACGACACTGATGCGCGAATAATCGGCGGTGGTGCTGATCTCGATGGAGACGGGAACACTGAGTTCGCAGTTGCGCGCGCCTACCCGAACGATTTCGACGCGCTCGGTGGATGGTGGGACCTCGAGATTTACGAAATCACGCAGGTTGCACCCGAATACGTTCAACGTATATCCGGGGTAGCGTTTCCAGGTAACGGAATCGCTACTGGGGATCTCGATGGCGACGGTCAGGCTGACCTTGCAGTTGCTCTGATCCCGAACCTCTATGTGATCAGGGGAGATGGTCCGGACACCTATCGTCCAATATACCACACACCAATCTCTCTCACCTATCGCCCACTTGTGGCAGACCTTGACCAGGACGGGCAGCCAGAACTCGTCTACAACGCAGATGGTTTGATCCGAATAGTTGAACGCAATCAGCCCCCAGACACGGTCCAGCGCCCTGAGATCCTAGAAGCCGTACCGGTTGCACGCGACCGGATTTCCGTCAAGTGGATGCCCACCCCGGGCGTGACAAGCTACCGCCTCCTACGCTCAAACGGGGCCTCTTCTTCTGCTAAAGTCACTGAGTCGCCAGCTCANTCATACATCGACACCGGCCTCACGGAAGGCGACACGCTTACCTACCATGTCGAGGCGATACTCGCTACAGGAAACGTCAGATCGAGCCCCAAGANGGTCGTTGCGCGTGCTCTCCCGGTCGTCGTAGATGCCGAACGGGTAGACGAACACAGGATTAGCATTCAATACAGCACAGCTATGGGAGACGCTGCCACGATCCCCAATGGCTACCATCTTCTGCCTCAGGATGAGCGACCTTCATCAGTTGTTCGGGACAGGCACCGCAAGCGGGTCCTGTTGAGCTTTTCGTCACCTATTCTNGAGAAGGTNACGCACACGCTTGAGATCGCCCTTGCGACTGACATTGGTGGCGCCCTCGTCGATCCCGCCTCCCGCACGGTGACGTTCACACCGGGTCTTCAAAGCCCCGCCGCAAAGGCCGATTTCGACAGCGATGGCCTGATCGGGTTCTCGGACTTCCTGCTCTTCGCAGCAGCATTCGGTGGCAACGACCTCTTGTACGATCTCGATACCGACGGTGCAGTCGGCTTCTCTGACTTCCTGCTTTTCGCAGACATCTTTGGGCAGTCAGTCTAGTCCGAATATTCCCTTGCGATGCAGGGTGCCCGCATGTATCTACATGCATTCCCTGCAGTCACGCTCCCTCGTTTGACTCCAACCATAACCTGCGAGCCGTCCCTTGCACTTCGCCGTCGAGATCGGGAAAAGCCACCAGCGTATCTACAACGAAGACTGCGTCGCCGGAATGTCCCGCCATTTGGACCCGTGCTCCGTCGATGTTGTGGTCACCTCGCCCCCCTACAACCTCGGTACGTCCTACTCGGGCTACGACGACACGATTCCAAGGGAGCAATACCTAGATTGGCTCGAAAACTGGGCCCATACGGTCCATCATGTGCTCTCGGACAAGGGGTCGGTGTTCTTGAACATTGGAGCCAAACCGTCCGACCCTTCCGTGCCCTTCCAGGTACTGGCCCGAATGCAGAAGTACTTCGACCTNCAAAACGTTATCCACTGGGTCAAATCGATCTCAATCCAAAAAGAGGACGTGGGCGCCTACCCGAACATCACGGGAAACATCGGTGTCGGTCACTTCAAGCCCATCAACAGCCCCAGATACCTGAACGACTGCCACGAATACATCTTTCACCTGACGAAGGGCGGACGTGTTCAGTTGGATCGGTTGGCAATCGGTGTCGAATATCAGGACAAGTCAAACGTTACTCGATGGAAATCTGGAGGCAGCGACCGTCGTTGTCGCGGAAACACTTGGTTTGTTCCCTACAAAACGATTCGAAGCCGGATTAAGCAGCGCCCACATCCCGCGTCGTTCCCGATCAGAATCCCAAAGATGTGTATTGAACTTCACGGTCTGGAACGAACACGGCTCGTCGTCGACCCATTCCTGGGTATCGGGATGTCGGGGATCGCGGCCGCCCAGCTCGGTGTCNACTTCGCGGGCTTCGAGATCGACCAAGATTACTACGAAACGGCCTGCGAGCGGATNGAGGCCACCCAATCGGAGNAGCCGGCTTCAACTGATTAAGTTCGGTGGTCATTGACACACTCTCACTCTCGGGCAAGAATCGGATCGTTTCGGGAAGCGGTCAGGGGCTAGGGAAGGCATTCGCCATCGCCTTTGCCGAGGCGGGCGGGGCGTGATCGATCAGCAGTCGGGGAGCATCATCACCAAAACGCTAGACGGCCCATTGGAACACGACACCAAGGTTATCACCCAAGCTCAGCCATGCGCATCCTGATCGCAGCCTTCAAACAAGAGACATCGTCCTTCAACCCGCAACCGACAACAAAGGATCTCTTCTCGATTCACCGTGGAGAAGAAATCCTCCACGAGTATACGGGGACGAATACTGAGCTTGCCGGCGCCCTTGATGTCTTTTCCGAGCACGATATCGATGTCGTTTCCACCTACTCAGCTCAGTCAATCACATCGGGAGGACCCGTTCCGGCGAGCGATCTCGACAGCATCACCGACGAGCTGACCGAGGCGATCGAGGCGAACAAGAACGTCGACGGAGCCTACATCAACTTCCACGGCGCCATGGCCGGAGAAAAAGAGATCGATCCGGAAGGTCGCGTCATNGAGATGGCCCGCGCCATCCTGGGCGACATACCGATCGTCACCTCTTTCGATCTGCACGCGATCATCTCCGACAGACTNGTCGACCTGTCCGACATCCTAGTCGCATTCCATACGTATCCGCATACGGACATGTACGCGACCGGTCAGCGGGCGGCGCGAAACCTGATCCGGCTCCTCACAGAAGAAATTCAGCCAACGGTGGCTCGCGTTCGTGTTCCCCTGCTCGTCCGCGGAGACGAGCTGTTAACAGCGACAGGGCTGTTCGGACAGGCGATCAATACGTGCATCGAGTTCGAGTCGACTAATGATGGTCTTTCGGCGGCGGTCATCATTGGTAATCCATTCACAGATGTGCCGAACCTGCGCACGAACATCATCGTCACCACGAACAACGACCCGAGGCGGGCGCAGGAGGTGGCGGAGGGCCTCGCGCGCTTCATGTGGAACGGCCGGGACCGCATGCAAGCGAGCCTGGCCTCGATCGACGATGCGATACGGATCGCGAACGAGACCGAGGGATTGACCGTCTTTTCAGATGCCGCCGACGCCACCTCCTCCGGTGCCTCTGGAGACAGCAATGCCATCCTGCGTGAGCTCCTGAACCAAGGCTTCTCAAAAACAGCGCTTCTCCCGCTCGTCGACGGCCCTGCTGTCGCAAAAGCTTTCGAGAGTGGAGTNGGCAGCACGATCAAGGTCCAGCTCGGTGGGAACGTCGACACGGTCCGCCACAAACCGATCGACTGTGAGGCGTATATCCAGAGTCTTCACGACGGAGTTTTCCGTGTCGAGCAGGGAACGGTCGAACGTGCAGGGCGCACCGCCGTTCTCCTAGTCGGCACGTGCACCGTGATGGTGACGACGAATCCCGTCTCAATCATGGGACGCAAGGTCTTCGAGACCCGAGGTCTCAACCCGGTCGACTTCGACTTGTGTGTCTGTAAAAGTCCGAACGGCTTCCGGACATATTTCAATGAGATCGCAGGTCGAATCGTCCCCGTCGACGCACCGGGATCAACAAGCGCGAATCTCCGGTCCCTCCCCTTCACACAGGTGCCAAGACCGATCTATCCACTCGATACGGACTTGATACCCGATCTCACCGCCGAGCTAAAATCCTGAGGACCTACAAGATGGACATTCGATCACCCGGACCTTGTTTCTGCCTCTACACTGGTCACGCTCTAATCTCGATGGTGGTTCGCGCATCCTAAATCTAGGTCGTCATGTCAGACCATCTGGTCGCCTTCCTCTTCGCCGACAACGCTGGCGACCGCGATTCTCACTTGGCTTCCAGTGAAGGAAAGGTTGAATGGTCTAAAGTGTTCCCCAAGTCTCTATCTGCGGCCACTCTGGCACCATGTGCATCGAGAGACCCCGCCTTTCGCACCGGCCTCCCTACTACATAAATGACTGAAAAGCCACAGTCCANAAATGCAATTCGCGTCTACAAGCAGCCCAGTCCCAACTGACCAATGGAAGATGAATAATGACTATTGGTTAATGCCTTAGGTGTTCAAATGCCTCTATCCCAAACCCAACACGGCCCCTGGGCTCTGATCACAGGCGCATCCGCCGGTCTCGGCGCCGAGTACGCGCGTCAGATTGCAGCCAAGGGTCTGAACACTATCCTTGTCGCACGTCGACGCGACCGGCTCAAGCAGATGGCAACCGAGATTCGTGATGTCCACGGCGTCAAGACACGAGTCGTCGAGGCCGACCTGACGGNAAACGCCGGATGCCAGAGAGTGATCGGCCAGACAGGGGATCTCGAGGTCGGACTTCTTGTCAACAACGCCGGCTACGGGATGTCAGGCTATTACCACAACCTTGATCCCGACAAACAGACTAAGATGGTCGTCCTCAACTGCGTCGTCCCTGTCCTCCTGACCAACCATTACCTGCCGTTGATGATCGAACGGAAGCGTGGTGGACTGATTTTCCTAGCCTCCACNGCGGGCTACCAGGCATGCGGATCCTTCGGCACCTACGGGGCGACAAAAGCCTTTAACCTCATGCTCGGCGAAGCTCTCTGGAAGGAAGGCAAAGCGAACAGCATCGATAGCCTTGCCGTGTCCCCGGGCTTCACAAGGACCGAGTTCACCGAAGTGGCCGACATCGCCGATGCGGGGATTTTTCGGGTCGCCACGCCCGACTCCGTTGTTCGCGCTTCGCTCAGAAACCTTGGCAGGAGGCCCTCCTTCGTTCACGGCACACTCAACAAGTTTCTTAACCTGACCGGCAAGATCTCACCNAGGCGCGTCGCCATTGCCATCACGCACGCCATGCTGAAGGGTCGATCCCAAAACGCATGAGCCGCCTGATCTCACACGACGGCGAATCCTACCCTTCTGACGACCTGCGTTGGCGGAGCGAGACCGGCGCCCTTCTGGACCTATCATTCCAGCCTTCGCTCGACGCGGCTCGCTTGGCTGAGCGCGCGCCGAGCATGNGGCGCTACCGCGAGGCCCTGCCGATCGAGGACGACAAGCATATCGTCAGCTTCGATGAAGGCTACACACCGATCACACCGATCACACTTGAAACCGGCACCTACCTTCTCAAGCAGGACCACCTGTTCCCTTCGGGCTCATACAAGGACCGCGGGGCATCGGTCCTGATCAGTCAGGCCAAGGCGCTCGGTGTCGACAGCGTCGTTGAGGACTCAAGCGGGAATGCGGGAGCGGCAATCGCAGCGTATTGTGCCCGAGCCGGTATTTGTTGTGACGTCTACGTGCCCGATTCCACCTCACCCACCAAGCTTGAGCAGATCCAGAGCTACGGGGCCGACCTGCACCTGATACCGGGTACGCGGGAGAAAACCGCCGAGGCCGCGCTTAAGGCAGCCGAGAACAGATTCTACGCGAGTCACGTCTGGAACCCGTACTTCTTCCACGGGACGAAAACTTTTGCTTACGAGATTTGGGAGCAACTCGACGT
Source organism: Gemmatimonadota bacterium (assembly GCA_002714465.1). The sequence goes on from PAXL01000056.1 coordinate 6,554, forward strand.
CCTGCCAGAGGANATCCTGATTCCTACCGGCAACGGCACACTTCTAATCGGTGTATACATCGGCTTCAGCGAGCTCCTGTCCGCTCGTCTGATTGATAGGATACCTAAGCTGACCTGTATTCAGGCGGCCAACTGTGCACCGCTATTCGAGATGTGGAGACAGAACCTACCTGATACACCGGACATTTCGTCTACTCCCACACAGGCCGAAGGAATTGCGATCGCGGCGCCTGCGCGTGGTGCTCAGATCGTCGATATCGTCAGGCAGACATCAGGCGAAATNGTCACGGTGAGCGAGGACGAAATCAAGCACGCACACAGGCAAATGATGTCGAGCGGCTGGTTCATCGAGCCGACCTGTGCGGCTGCCATTGCTGCAGCGAATCGCCGCCCCGTCTCGGCCGCGGAAACAGTCGTAATCCCTCTTACGGGCCACGGTCTCAAGTCAGCCGGGAAAAGCTGATCTCGCCTCCCTTTGTCGTTTGGGATTCTGGAAGTTCACCCCGCCGAGTTTGTCACCCGCCCAAACCGATTTGCAGTCGTTTGCCGCCTCCAAGGCCGAATAGTAGCCGTCTGCCTCCCCAAATCAGGCTTCGATTCCTTCGACTGCNGTTCCACTGGTCACCTGTACTTCTGCCGAGAAGATTCGCGTGAGAATCTGGACTTTCAGAGTCTGGTCCTGCGGTATAGATTGCGGCTACCGGAAGGCTGAAATCTAGAAAGGAGGATGCTGTGTCCGAGCAAAACATGACCGTGTTCCTGAGCGGCCACGTCCACGGAGACTGGCGAGGGACCGTAAAGAGGATGGCAGAAGAGAGAGGGCTCCCGATCACGTTCAAGGGTCCCTGCGAAAATCATCAGCTCAGTGACGAGATCGGTGCGAACATCCGTGGCCTCGACTCCTCAGACGTCGGGGACAGCTTCTTTCCGAAAGTCCAAGATGACTTGGGCGGTCGTTTCAACAACCTGAGGAACCGGATCTGGATCAAGAAATCGGACCTCCTAATTGCGTTCTTCGACGATGAGCACAAGAATTACCGCCAATGGAACGTGTCGAGCGACATAGGAGAAGCGAACCGGTTCGGGATCCCGGTCCTCGTGGTCCACGGCCCTTCGCTCCGGCATTCTTTGAAGGAACTCGACAGCCGCGTAGAGGTCGTCGTCGACACTCTCAAGCAGGCGGTCGACGTCTTGGCCTATGTCTTCACCGACTGATGGCCAGAAAGTCGCGGTTTACTGCGGTTCGAGCNGCAAGTGTGATGCGCGGTATCTGGATGAAGCTGCCAGAACCGGCACGTTGCTCGCCCAAGCAGGTCTGGGAATCGTGTTTGGGGGCGGCTCGACTGGCCTGATGGGCAGCGTCGCTGACGCCGCCCTCTCAGTGGGTGGGGACGTCATCGGCGTGATGCCNCGGTTTATGGTCGATGTCGAGTGGGCACACGCGGGGCTCACCGACCTAAGGACCGTCGATTCGATGCACCAGAGGAAGCAGCTGATACTCGACACATCCGACGCTGTCGTCGCCCTGCCTGGAGGCTGCGGAACCCTTGAAGAGCTTCTGGAGGCGATCACTTGGAAGCAACTGGGCCTTTTCACCGGACCGATCGTGGTAGTCAATTACCTCGGGTTCTATGATCTCTGCCTGACGATGCTCGAATCATGCATCCGAGAAAGGTTTATGAACCCGCATCACAGGGACATCTGGTCGGTTATATCTAGTGCCGATGGCATTCTGGCCTGCCTGACAGACAGTCCGAAGTGGAGTGAAGACGCCCTCCTGAGAGCACCTGTGGAATAAGAACGAGGTGCGACATCTTGGCAAGAGAACGAGCAATCCCTGTCACATATTCGCATTATCGTTTTATGTTACAAATTTCACGCATACGTGGACACCAGCGGAGCCGACGGGTGATCTCCATAGCCAAGTCTCCGGGGACCTATGGAGACAGTATCGAACCTCCGGCTANCAAAGACCGCGGTCACACCCNCCAGACCTTCTCCCAAGCCTCATTATCCGCAGCCTGGACGTGCTCCTCAACCAGCCGTTTGAAGTTGTCTCGTTCGCCCGCGTTGCCCAGATCGATCACGTTCACACTGTTCTCTTTCTGCCGCAGCCATCTCTTCAATATCCGGCGCGAAGCGATGCCCGGTTTCTCCAGCTCTTCCGCATCACCATCAAAATAGGCCTCCACCTTCGTCCAGGCATAACGCCAATCCGCAAGGTCCTTACGGACACGCACCTGGATCAGGTCTCGGTCCTCTCGGACACAATACAGCTCAACGCTACCCGCATCGGCAGATGGCAAAACGAGCAGGCACGGGTCCCGATCGATCGGTTCGGTTNCCTCGTGGACCCGCTGCTGTTTATTGAATTCGGGGCGCGTCGCCTGAATCAGCCTTGCTTCCAAGATCAGGGCTTCGAGCTCCGAACCGACCTCTTCGACTTCGACAGTCCAGATGCGCTCGAGGATTCGCAGAGTCTTCTCTTCTCGCTCTGATCGCTTGGAGAAATACGTTTTCACCCTGTCGCGCAGGTGGACCGACTTGCCCACGTAGATAACATTTCCGCCAACATCGCGCATAACGTAAACACCGGGGACAGACGGAATCTCGTCTAGGTAGGCCTCGTCGAAAGCGAAGGACTCGAAGTCGACGGATGTTACTGTCGGTTTGAGAAACTCGACAACCGATTCGACCGTATGGTGACCACGGGCCTCGCACCACTCCAGCAAACCNATAAGGAANCCGGCAACAGTGACCGTTCGCTGGTCGAGGTAATCGCCCTCCAGGCAAGGTAACGAGAGTGCATCTGCCACATCGGCTCGACTCCGCACTTTCCGGTTCGGGAAGGATCGGGTCGCCATACGAGAGATGCAGAGCCCCTGAGGCACGATCTCCCGACCTGCGTGAAATCGAGACACGGCATTCACACAATTCCGAATCGTTGAGAGTCGATAGCCGGCACAAACTGTTCCTGACAAAAACGCCTCGACCCCCTCGACGATTCGCAAGGCCGATTCGGAGCGCTCGACCGGGATCTGCCAGATCTGCGTCTCGTTCCGAATTCTAAATCCGACACGAGTTGCGGCCAGAGTTAGCGAGCCATCCGCCTCTTCGTGAACATCACAAACAGCGTAGGTCGTCTCACGCAAGAGTTTCCGAGCCGGCTCCCGCCGGATCGACCAATGACCGTTCTGAGTCCCCGAAATCCGGCCATCGGCCTCCGCGGCCGCACGAACCACCTGATCCGCTACAAGCCCGACCGCCCCGGTCAGTCCCAGTGCTTCTCGTGCGATCTCCTCCGCGCTCGCCCCATCGGGGCGGTCGGACAGATATGTAAAAACCTTGTCCATGAATAACGAAAAACGGGGGCCGGAACCGGCCCCCAGGTACAGCTCTCCTCTCCGTCTTGCCTAACCACTCTTCTGCCCCTCGGTCTGTCTCGAGGCCGGCCTCGGGGCGGCCTTCTTGGACTTCACCCCGCCCGATTTCGGATCCTGATAATCAAGCTGAATCAGTTTCTTTAACGCTTCGATTTCGTCATCCAAGGCAGCAATCTTCTCGTTCTGGAGCGACACGAGATCTGCGTAGACACGAGCTCGCTCCTCTTGGTTTAGCACGGTCTTCCTCACGCCGTCGATCCGTTTCAGAAGCCGCTCGGGACTCTCACCAGGCGGGAGTCGTTGCCGACCTTCCTCATCCTTCTCCCGGAAGGTCGCAAACCGCTTTTTGAGGGCTTGGTCCATCTCGGTAAGCTTCTTTTCCGCCTCCTCGATCTCACGGATCACCGGCCTCTTCTCGACCGCATACTTTAGGACATCGTCGAAACCACCGTCTGTCTTTCGTCGCCGGAACGTAGGAGCCGACCTGCGAACGGCACGACGACGATACAGCAAGACCAGCACGCCGATAAAGGCGAGCGACCCCAAGGCCACCGCGGGCAGAATGTAAACAGCGTTGTCCGTGATCGCTTGGTAGATCACAGACGCTTCCTCTTCCGCGGGTTCATCGACCGTTGTCTCAACCTCTGGCTGGGCAGCTTGGTTCTGAGCTTCCGTAAGTTTGTTCAGAGAGAACTCGGCCTCTGGTCTAGGGGGACGCCCCCTGATCGCCTTCCTGAAATGCGGGATCGCTTCGTCCGGTTTGTCGACTGCGGCGAGGAGCTTGGCCAGTTCGAAGTGCAGGATACCGTTGTTCGGCTCGGATTCGAGTGCCTTCCNGTAGGCTTGGATCGCTTCGTCCGTCTGGCCGGCTGCCGCCGCTTCTTCGGCCACAGCCTTGTAGTCGACCTGAGGCTTCTCAGGTTCTGCCGGCGGTGTCTCCGCAGGTGCCGGATCCTGAGCCTTTTCCAATGGATCCAGAGTGACCATGTCCTCGCGGACCCATCCTCGCTTCCCGCCAAGCAATTCAGCGAGATACCAGTTATTCTGTTTGCGAACGCGACCGAGCACGTCGCCTTTCTTGACGGTACCGATCTTCGTGGAGTTACGAGAAGCCCGATTCCTGACGTTGACAGTCGTTGGGCGAACGATCAGCCTGTCACGTGCGACCATCTGCGTCAGATACCTGCCTGAAATCCAAGCCTCCGTCCCATCCTCATCTTCGACCCGTACCCAGATCCCCTGATTCCCGAAGTCTCGCTTCTCCAGGAACTTGAGCAGTTGTCCCTCACGAGCACGACCGAGACGAGTGCCCAACCCCCAGTCACCGCCTGACCGCTGGACGGGAATCGTACGAATATTGACCGTGCCCTGTGGCGTATCTGTCACGATAACAGCCTGATCGCCGTGCCGCAGGGACCCAGCTGTCTCCAGCGGGAATCCCATCAGCAGGGNCAAAAGGATGACGATCGTCATCCAGCCGATTCTGTGATTAATCCAATCCATTCAGCTTCTCTTGTCACCTCGAGAATCCGAAGCCCCGCGCCCTCTACGGCGGAGCAGAACCCGTTTGCCTCCCGATCCAGAAGCCCCCCCAGAATCACTTTCCCGCGAGATACGGCGGCTGCATGAAGGGTAGGCAAGAGGGGTGTCAGGACGCTTCGGAGAATGTTAGCCACCACGACGTCGTAGCCGGTATCCGTTGATTCCAACGTGCGGGTTTCAACCCGGACGCCCTCAACCCCATTGAGGGTCACGTTTTCTTTCACATTGTCTGTTGCGAGTGGATCTGTGTCTATCGCCAAGGCACTCGATGCGCCAAGCTTGACCCCCGCAATACTTAGGATCCCCGACCCGGTCCCGACATCGAGAAGTCGATCCCCTTCTTGAACCACCTTCTCCAGGGCAAGAATTGCCATCTTGGTCGTGGGGTGACTGCCCGTCCCGAAAGCCGTCTTCGGCTCGATCACGACCGAGTATCCCCCCGAAGGTGCCTCGATCTCGCTCCAAGGTGGGTGGATGATCATTCTCGACGTCGGATAGACAGGCTCGAAGTGCTCCCGCCATTTTGTCGCCCAATCCTCGTGGGGAACGCCATCCACTTCAAGAAGCCGACTGGAGGCCGAAATCGCCGTCCGAACNGCTGCCACAACCTNATCCTGACCCACATCTNCGGGAAAATAGGCTTTCAGGAAAACAGATGTAGGATCAGAATCGTCAAACTCGACACCAGAGCAGCCGAGCTCAAACAAGAGACCGGAAATCTGCTCCGACTCAGGGGTCATCATCTNAAGGGTAAGCTGAAACCAGGAGTCCAACGGGCATCCGGGGAGGAGGGGGAAATTCGGNACCTTTCAAGCCGTAAATCACTGTAATTGCAACACAATTTAATATAGGCTACCCCGCTTCGATTGTCCAATTCGGGTAAAAATTGAGGGGCTCTCCCTCATCTACGAAGGAGAGCCCCTCTTGCTTGACCGGCATCCCTGCTTATAAACCCACGTCCTGTGTCGCATCCAGAGCACCCGTATTCCTGTGGGGGGAAACAGCGGCACCACTAGCTGCTAATTAGTATATCGACGGACGGAGTAATACCATTAGACAAAAGCCGCGATTCAGCCAAAATCCGGGTCTTGCTAGACCCAGGCGGTATCACCAGGAGTGCGTGTGGTGTCCTTGGCCGGGGAAGTAAATCTGATCGATCACGAAGGAAAGGAGTACGCCCAGAGCGTGCCCCACGAGAAGTCCCAGGAAGAGCGGTCGCATTCGGCGATACAAGTCGACACCTCCGATTCGCAGGATGATCGACTTGATCGCCCAAGTGCAAAAGACCGAGAAGATCGAGTGGACGGCGTGCGTCGGCGGCACCACCATACCGATCGGGGCGAGGGGCCACCAGGTCAGCCGGTATCGGGCGATGCTGACGAGCGAAAATGTGATGATACCACCGAGCAGAAAAAGGTAACGTTCTGGCTCCCACCTCTCCTCACCCTTGAGCGCTTTGACGAGCCCGTCATACGTCCTTGGAGGATACCGCGTGAACGGGAAGTCGTTGAAATTGTATGCGCCGTGGATGTAGCCCAGATACAGCGAGTAGATGATCGCCACACCCGTGCCCGCAAACAGGGTAACGCCAATTCCACCGATCAGTCGGCGCTTGTTGTGGGTGATCAGGTCACCGATACGCGCCGCGTGGACCAGAGGCGGCATGAACATCGCCTTGTTCTGCGACCGCACCGAATCGATCAAACGGAGTGCNGTCTGGGTAGATCCGTCGAGGGCATTCGGCCCGCCGAACAGAAACGGAATCACCCCGGTCGGGGCCATAGGCATGCTAAAGTAGACGACCCCTGTTTCGGCTATCACACGAGCAGCTCCCATGTAGAGGAGAAAGATCCCGAACGTCACGACAACGGAAACGGTCCAATCGATCCCGATGGCCTGGAGCCACAGGATCAGAAAGACAACACTGAAGGCAAGGCCAAACACACAGGCCCGGTAGCTGATAAGCTCCTGCGAGTCGTCGACCGGATGATCCCGATTGAAGGCCTTCTTGAACACATCCTTCAGGTGTCCCCTGGCCAGCCAAATGCCCCAGAAAATCAGAGAGATAAAAGCTCCCCCGGCCTGAAGNGATGTCGTNGCATCTCCCGACCCNGACTTGTTGCTCAGGCTGATCCCCACGCGACGNTAAACGGCGATCTGTGTGCAGTAGAACAGGTAGAACGCCCAGATTGAGAACAGCACATCCACGTTCGCGAAGTAAGCAAACCCTACCGTATAGAAGTTGAACGAGATATGCATACGGGGGAAGTAGGCCCCCATGTTCATCCAGCCGGTACCAAGCCGAATGACGGGGAATCCGGAGTTGAAGTAGCTCACCATGTTCCAGGCGAGGATACTAAACGGGATGACCGCGCCAATCCAGAAAATCCGGTTCGAAAGCAGGGGTGTCTTCTCCTCTGCCTCTGCGAGGTCGGCTGCCGGGTGGAGGATTGGATACGCAAGACGTTCGTGGTCCGCCCAGTGCTTTCTGAGCATCACTGAGAAGCAGACGCTTCCNACTACGATCGCGCCGATGAATGTGAGCCATCCGATCAGCGGGACTGTCCAGACGCCCCAAGGNATCGGCATCTCGGGGCTTGGAAGCCCTTCGAAGAGCCAGCGCATGGCGTCACCCTCGTTCGAAGGGATCAACCAAGTCGGCAGATACTGGTGGAAGAATCCAGCCCACTGGTTCTCGGGTGTGGCCAGATAGTATGGGATGGCAATCATCCCGAGGAAGTAACTCGTCAGGCCGTATGCAGGAACGGCGGCNCCTACGAGCCCCATCGCAAGCATCGTCAGCAGCTCTGCACTCGTGAAGGCCCACACGGCGCCGAGTTTCCGGAACAGCGCGTTGACGAGGGTGAGGACGGTATACGGGACGAACAGGGCGATCGGGAAGTGCGTGATGTTCATGCGGGCCGTATGCGCTATATACTCGACATACGTATTCCACACGATCACGACGATCGCCAGAATGAGTCCACAGATGAGAGACCGNAGCGTTAACCGGCTTTCGACAGGAGTCGGGTAGGCGGACTGTGTAGGATCAGCGAGGACCAAATCAGCGTGGGGTTCTTACAAACCAGTTCATCTCCTGATCTCCTCTAGCCAGTGACATCAAGCTGTCCTGGAGCGCCCACTCCAAGCCGTAGACTGTCCCCGGATCCCTTTGAAAGGGTACTGTTTCAGGATTCAGGACCATCTTGCGTGGCGTTCCAGCTGACCAATCCATCCCAGACACGGAGATCACAGTAAAGCGGGCGATCTGCGCCCGCTGGTCATAGTAGACCTTGCCGGACTCCACAAACATATACTTGCGCTCCGGAACCTGGAAGGTCAGTGAGTAGGTGCTATCCGCGAGCACCAGCACGGTCTCTTCCTTCTCAAATTCAGCAACCTGCAGCAGGCCCTTCTCACCACCATACATGATCCAGGATCCGTATGGCGGCGGCGTAAGCGTGCTCNCGTTTGTGTCCTCGTCGGCTGCCTTCTCGGCGCATCCNACAACCAGCCCGGCGATTACAGCAAGCATTATCGCGCTCAATATTCTGACCTTCATGACCGTCCTTTGTTCTCGCACGACTCGATGCCTGTCACCCACGGCAGGCAGTTGATTTGCAATAACACAAAGGCGGCGCAACCGTTCGGTCGGGCCGCCTCCATCCTGAATGACCTCCGGCCTCAGCCGGTCAGCACCTCCTTGACCCGATCGAAGAAGCCCTTCCCTCCCTCAGGCGGCTCCCCGTTCTCGTGCTCCGACAACTCACGGAAGATCGCCTGCTCCTCCTTGTTCAGCTTTGTTGGCGTCCACACCACGACCCGAACCAGCTGATCACCACGGCCATATCCGTTGACGTCCTGAATCCCCTTGCCTCTCAACCGGAAGATCTTTGACGATTGTGTCCCTGCGGGGACCTTCATCTTTGCTTTGCCGCCAAGCGTCGGGACCTCGATCTCTGCCCCAAGTGCTGCCTGTGCAAAGCTCACAGGCAGGTCGTAGACGACGTCGTTGTTGTGCCGTTCGAACTGGTCGTGTTCAACCTCTTGGATAAACACCTGACACATCCCTGATGGACCCCCGCGACGTCCAACGTTTCCCTCGCCTTTCCTCGGTATGTATTGTCCTTCCGCCACACCGGCCGGGATGTTCACAGTCAGGCTCACTTGCTTCTCCGACCGACCCTCCCCACCGCAGCGAGGACAGGGCTCCTGTATCATAGACCCTTCTCCCTGACACTTGGGACACACCGTCACATTCACGAACTGTCCGAACAGCGAGCGGGTCGCCTGCCTCACCTGACCGGTCCCTCCGCAAACGTCACAGGTGGTCGTCTGCGACCCAGCCTTTGCCCCGGACCCTGTACAATCGTCACACCTGTCAAGGCGTGTCATCTTGATCTTCTTCTCAGTACCTGTCGCGATCTCCTCGAGCGTCAGCGGAAGCGTGATCCGCAGGTCTTCTCCCTGCTGTGGCCCACTCCGCCTCCTGCCCCGGCCACCGCCGAAGATATCCCCGAAGATCCCACCACCAAAGATGTCGTCCAAATTCGAGAAGATGTCGTCGAAGTCGCCGGCGTGCGAAAAGTCCGACCACTTGAAACCACCCGACGCGAAAGGCCCACCCAGACCCTGATGTCCGAACTGATCGTAGGTACGACGCTTCTGGGCGTCACTCAGAACCTCGTAGGCCTCCGCAGCCTCCTTGAAGCTTGCTTCAGCCTGCTCGTCTCCCGGGTTTCGGTCCGGATGATACTTCAGCGCAAGCTTCCGGTAGGACTTCTTGATGTCGTCTTCCGAAGCCCCACGCTCTAGACCCAGAACTTCGTAGTAGTCTCTCGGCATAATCCTCACAAACAAGAGGTAGGAGGACCGCCCCCTACCTCTTCAGCAACGTTACTCGCTTTTCTTTTCGTCTTCCTGGACCGGTCCCTGACTCACAACGACCTTCGCGTGGCGCAGAACCCGGTCCCCTAGGCGATACCCCCGCTCGATAACCTCTGCAATCGTACCGGCTTCGTGCTCACTCACCACCTGCATCAGGGCTTCGTGCAAGTTCGGATCGAAGGACTGTCCGCTGGCATCAATCTCTTCGAGACCCCGCGACAACAGAATCTTCGGAAGTTCCTCCATAATCATTCGAACGCCCTCCTTGAAGGCATCCGACTCGGAGTTCCCGTCGGCGTGTGTGCAGGCACGATCGACTGAATCGACGATCGGAAGAAGATCCCTGATCAACCCCTCATTAGCGGACTGGATAAGGGCATCACGCTCTCGGAGCGTACGCTTCTTGTAGTTGTCGAACTCAGCGGCCAGACGAACCCAGCGATCCTTGTAGACCTCCGCATCCCCTTCTACGTCTTCCTCCTCTGCTGGCTCTACAGATTCCCCTTCCGCTACCTCATCCTCTTCCTCTGCGTCGGGCAACGACTCCTCGCTGGTATCTGTCGGGTCAGTCAGGTCCTCTTTCGACACTTCACTCTCACTCATTCGTGCAACGCCCTCGTCTCTGCTTTCTCCTCTAGCATGGTTTCCGTAAGCCCGGTGATATACCGGAGCAGCGGTACCATCTTGTTGTATGGCATTCTGGTCGGCCCCATCAGTCCTATGACGCCTGTTACGTTTCCGAAGCGATACTTGGACGTGAGCAGGCTGCAGTCCTTGAGCTGCGGAGATTCGTTCTCTTTTCCGATCGTGATGGCGACACCATCCTCTTCCATCCGGCCATTCAGAATCTCAGCCATCTGGGTACGCTCCTCAAATAGCCCGATCAACTCGGCCATTCTCGCCTGACTCTCGCAGAACTCGGGCTGCATAAAGAAATTCCCCGTCCCCACTAGGTGAAGATCTTCATCGTTCACGGCCTCAAACAGGTTGTCCGCGTTGTCGCAGATCATTCGCAACAGCTTGGGTGACCCCTCACTCGAAGACATCAGCCGTTCCTCGACTTCCTTCAACATGTCTTCGACCGACAGCCCGGAGAGTCGTTCGTTCACGACTCTGCGTGTAGCGTTCAAATCCCGCTGATCGATCCTGGCATCGGCCTCCATGACCATCGTCTTGACCAAACCGGACTGGATCGTTAGGATGAGCAGCATCTTCGACTCGCTGAGTTGCACCATCTCCAGCGACCTNAAAGTGCCCTTGTTAAACCTCGGCATAAGCGCGACGCCCAGCTGCTGGGATACATCCGCGATCACGTGCGAGACTTGCGAGATCAGGGAGTCCACATTGCTCTGACGGATAAAGTCCTCCACCATCTCGAGCATCCTCTGGCGATCCACTTCGCTAACCTGCTGATGCTCCATTAGTGCGTCGACAAACACCCGATAGCCCTTGTCCGTCGGCGCACGCCCCGCAGAGGTGTGCGGCTGGAACAGATACCCCTTCTCCTCTAGGTCCGACATTGAATTCCGCACAGTGGCTGCGCTCAGATCAAGGCCCTGCTTGGAAAGGGTTCGAGACCCGACGGGCTCGCCCGTATCAATAAAGACGTTGACGAGGCGATCGAGTATCGCCCGCTCCCGGCTGGAGAGGTCTTCCATAGGGTGCACCACTATGAAGAGTGTGTGGGAAGCTTCTAGGGGGAGAGCGATTGTGTGTGGCAGGGTACCCTCAAAACAGGCCGCCGAAGGGGACCGCATATCGGCAAACCTATGAGTTGCACAAGAATATAGCAATACCCTGAAGCTGTCAAGACGACCGAGTGAGTCCCCCCAAGGTCACTTTTTCGTCCCTACAAGGTAGTCCACAATCTGCTCTCGTGTTGTATCCGGCATAACGAATTGCGGCATCGGGGCAGGATACTGCTTAGCCACAAGGTTCAGCCGTCGACTTGACATCCGAAAGCTGTCAGGATTGGCAAGAAAAGCACTTAGCGACGTGCGGTCCCACAGCCTGTTGATGTTCGTCAGTGAAGGGCCCTGCATCGTACCTGCAAGATCTGATCCGTGGCACCGGGGGCAACCCGAATTCGTATACGCCTCTCTGACCTGTGGTTCACCCGGCCCGCACTGAAACAAAAGTAGCACGANNAGGGCGGCTTGACCTCCTCGTTCCACAAAACTGCTGCGTCGAGCCTCACCCACTGNGAGTATCGCTCCTGATGCTTCCGCCCAAACTTTTCTGTCGCGTGGATAACAGCAGGCAGGAACTCGGTTTAATAGTGCTTCGCTCCTATCCCAGGAATGCTAGTAGATCGCGCTTACTCACGGGCCTAAAGCCGAGCGACGATTGTTGCCGTGTCCAATTCCTTCTTTCTTTCTCAGGATTCCGGCGCTGCCTCATCCCGAAATCTGGGGATAGACGGCCAGACAGAGGTTATACCAGCGACCAGTAACCCTTAGCTCCAAGGCCACACTACTCGTCTATCCTCGCTTTTGTATTANTTGAAGTGATAGAAAATATCCTACTCAAAAAAGGTATGTCAACCGAGCCCNGACATCGCACAACAATGTGCAAGGGCGTGGCGCAAACCAACACGCTCGGCTTGCCTCGCTTGGTTTGACCGTACTTCTGGACAAGAGTAGTTTCTCTCTCGACTTTGTATTAAAACTGGAGGAACGGGATGTTTGAAGAAGTCTATATCTCTGGTGCCGCGCGCACCCCAATCGGTGGGTTCAGTGGAGCCTTTGCCAACACACCTGCAGCGGCGCTAGGATCCGCAAGCGTCCAAGCGACGCTAGAGCGAAGCGGTGTGCCGGCGGACAAGGTCGATGAGGTCATCTTCGGCAACGTCCTGTCGGCCGGGCAAGGACAGAATGTCGCCAGACAGGTGACCATCAGTTCCGGGATCGGAGAGTCAGTCGGCGCAACGACAATCAACAAGGTGTGCGGATCAGGTCTGAAATCCGTGATGCTCGCATCCCAGGCAATTCGGTGCGGAGACGCAGCCACAGTCGTGGCAGGAGGCACCGAGAACATGACCTGCGCCCCCCACCTGCTCCCTAAAGCCCGCGCCGGCTANCGGATGGGGAACGGAGACCTTGTCGACAGCCTGATCCACGACGGTCTTTGGGATGTCTACAACGACATCCACATGGGTGTCTTTGGTGACCGGTGCGCGGAGAAACAAAACATCACCCGCGAGGATCAAGACGACTTCGCGGTCGCCAGCTACAAACGAGCTCTGGCTGCCACCGAGTCAGGTGTGTTCGCGAAAGAGATCGTCCCTATAGAGGTCGTTTCGCAGCGATCGATCACTACGCTGGACATCGACGAAGAGCCTCAGCGTTTCAATGAAGAGAAACTTAGAGCTCTCAAAGCCGCTTTCGTCAAGGATGGCTCGGTCACCGCCGGAAACGCATCCAGTATCAACGATGGCGCGGCATCTGTCCTCGTCCAGTCGAAGGAAGCCGCCGAGGCGACAGGCTCGAAACCGCAGGTGCGGGTGCTTGGCTACGCCACGTATTCCAGGGAACCTGAGTGGTTCACGCTGGCCCCGATCGGTGCAATTCAAAAATTGCTAGACTACCTTGATCTGGCCGTACCCGACATCGACCTGTTCGAGATCAACGAGGCTTTCTCGGCCGTCGCGTTGGCAGCCATGAAGTCACTAGAGATCCCGCACGACAAAGTCAACGTCCACGGTGGCGCCGTCGCGCTCGGTCATCCGATCGGCGCGAGTGGTNCCCGAACGCTGGTCACCTTAATCAACGCAATGGAAACCCACGACGCGAAGATCGGTATCGACGCTCTATGTATCGGCGGCGGCGAGGCTGTTGCAATGGCGGTGGAGCGCGTCTCGTAGCCTAAAATGAAGTCGACCTTAAAAACCTACCTACGTTTCTGCGGGAGACCCCGTGCTTGAACGAGGATCACTGCCTCTGCTTCTTGGTCNCTCCAGGCTGAAAGGGAATCGGAGAGCCTCTTGACCACAGCAGAACATCCACCAGGCCGACTCGAAGCCCTGCTCAGGCCGGAAGTACTCGCAGCGTTCGATCGGGAAACCTTCGAACGAGACGGATTCTGGGTCTGGGAGAATATCCTGACTGACGAAGGACGAGCCCGCTTCACATCCAGCCTACATCGGATTCAGGACCTGAACGACAGCATCGTCAGAAACACGAATTGGGACGCCGTCGACTGGACATCTCGTGGGCTTGCCGCACCCAATCCAGCCAAGATCACGCCTGAGTTCCTCGAATCCTGCTGTGGTGGATCAGAGCAAATGAAGTTCATGCCGCCGAAGCTGCGAGACTATATGAAGATTCACGGGATGTTGGACCCCGAACCGACTCTTGTGACGGACGGCTTTCAAAATCAAGGCGTGTTCCCCGAGTACTGGCCCGGGGCATACGACGACTTTCTCCTAGACGTCACGACCGCCCACCCGCAGATGATGAGACTCTTCGAGAAGGTCGTCGGCCCCGGATTCCTAGCTGATCACATCATCACCCTGAATCGCCCCCAAGGATCCGAAGGTCGAAGGTGGCACGCTCACCAGTATCGCCAAGGCCAGCATGAAGTGGAAGACGTCTTGGGGACCGGGGATCACCTGACGAAAGCATTTCTGAAAGAACAGTGTGTTCGAACGCTATGCTATCCCGAGGGCGCGACACAGGCAGACGGCGGCGAATTCGCGGTGATTCCCGGCGCGCACCTGTACCGGATCCCTTTCAAATGGTCTGTGGCCCGAACGGACTATGACGAAGATATGGAGGATCTGTGGATACAGAGCAAGGTGCACGCCTTTACCGGTGAACCGCTTCGGATCCAGCGACTCGACATCCCACCGGGCAGCATGGTCTCGTTCGTCCACCACATGCCACACCACGTCGGTCACAGACACCGAGATTCAGGCCTTAGGCTTGGTCTGTTGATGGCGTATCGGACACCCGACCCGACGGCTGATCCAGAGCAGCTCATCCCGGACTGGCGAACTTACGACAAACGGCTCAGTGAGCTAGGCCCAACCTCGCCGAAGTGGAATGAGTCTGCACCAATCCATTGGGCCGAACGGATGGAGGCGGAGGGCAAGCTGTCAGACTCAGCGCACCAGCTGCTCACTTTCGGATAGCCTTCGCTGATGCCTGNAGTGTGCGTGACGGACTGGCATATCTCGGGACTCCTTTGCCCTATCGAACAAGGCCCCGCGATGCCCTAGCTGAATCAGCCCTTAATAGTACTGTAACAATGCTGCTGTCTATTCAGGCACCTCAATCGCACAAATGGTGCGACTGACTACATGGCCCTCGCCCCCGTTCATGCCCCCAGAAGCCAACGCAGTTCCGTATTCGGGTGTGTCGTAGATACTCGTCGCCTTGCTGATGGAGCTCAACCCAAGTGCGGCAGCCAGCTGGATTTTCTGCTTGCCCGCGTGCTGATGCACGACGGGCCCAAAAGTGACACCAGTGAAATGCGGNAGACTCGCCTCGGCATACCGCCAAAATGCCGCCTCGTCAATGATTTCGTTTACGTGATTTAGCCAGAAACCTTCCTTCGGATTCACTGTCAGTGCCTCACCTTCAATGCAACAGACGCGCCGGTCGACTACAGCACTCTCGTCATCAGACGGGCCCATAAGTGCTCGCGCAGCGGCATACTCGGGATCATCCCAGAACTCAACGGCAGCCTGAACGTTGTCGAATTCGACAACTGCCGCATACTGCACAGGATCCCCTAAAACGGTTGCGGCGACGGGACCGAACAAAAGGATCTTCGCTCCGTATTCGTTGTCTCCTTGGAACATCGGCTTGCTCGCCTCAGCGTAAGCGCCGAAACGCTCTGGGTCCTTGATTTCCACAACGTGATTAATCCAGTAACCTTTCACCGAATTGCTCATTCCGTTTGCCTTTCGATCTACTAATCCATCCTGCTCCGGATAGGCTTGATTGCGAAACAATTAGAAATGTCCGGGCGACCAGCCCCTAGCTATAGGCGATCTGCACCCGGACATTANACAGATGATTGCAGCCGCATACTGACTTTGGATTTGGACATATAGGTGTGGGCAGGTAAATCTACCTCAATGATTGTGACCACCCGCAGGTTTCTCACCTTCACCGGATGCCAAGAGCCGAACAATTAGGCCATTGCCTTGAGATGAGCGGAATCCCAGATCCTCATCCTTGAACTCAACTACCTTCGATTTATGCTGCGTATAACGTCCCGAAAATGGAGCCGGAAGATTATGAATTTCTATGGCTCCACCGTCTCTACCCCTCATAATTTCCATGTTAACCCGGGCGTCGGCAGCAGAAAACGACATGCCATCGTCTGTTTTTTCGATGCTTACTTCGGCACGCTCTATGCCCAATGTCTTCAAATTCGGAAATGGGAACACTGCTGAATAAAGCTCACCA
Source organism: Gemmatimonadota bacterium (assembly GCA_002714465.1). The sequence continues at coordinate 22,782 of PAXL01000056.1, forward strand.
AACGCAACGATTTGGGCGTCGGTCGCATTCGCATCTATGTAGTGACGCACCCATTCTCCCATTTTACTAGCTGAGACAACTTTCAATCCATTGAGTTCTATACCCTTGAAATTCGCTTCATCGATTTCGATGAGAGATACTACCTCACAGCTTCCTCCTGTGGCTGGTGAGCCAAAGAGACAAGGGCAGGCCGGATTACAACTACAAGCATCAGCATAGTTCGCATCGAGTTTCCAGTTCTCACCAAAGACAGAACTACCGAATAGGAATAAAAAGGTTAGACTGTATAAGACCTTGCGCATTGCCTACCTCCTAGGCTAAGTGAACTCCTACACATCCCTGGCTAAGTGTATGAGTAATAGAGTGTATAAGTAATATAGTGTATAAGTAACAAACCAATGAGCGCTGGAACACCCTGTTTTGTATGGCGAAAATCCGTCGCTGGCAATATAACTTGAGCCATTTGCAGCATAGACGCGCGTAAGCGTGCCGCGGGTGATTTCACCAGCCACCTGCGTATTCTGCACATCTTCTGAGACGGCGCTCTACACGAACACTTCGCTTTACTTGTAGACGCCTCAGGAAACCCGGGATCTGGTCAGGATCGAACACGAGAAGCAAATCCGCGCATCTTCCAATGCAGCCTGACCACGAAATACAAGCAGAGAGTCGAAGAAGGCATCCTTATCGACAGATACCTGGGACTACCTGGCTATTCTGGGGGCAATTAGGTCACTATCGTTCTCAAAACAGACGACAGGCGAATCAAGCCTGACGAGAACAACAACGGAGAAATAAATGGACACGCTCACAGTCGAGCCACTTACGGAAATCACCTTCGGAGCCGTAGTGACCGGGATCGACTTGTCCCTCCTAGATGACAAGACGTGGCAGATGATCGAAACGGCATTCAACGAGTTTGGGTTGCTCCTGTTTCCGGGGCAATACCTGGACGCGGACACACAGGTGCACTTCGCCAGCCGGTTTGGTCCTATTCAGGGCGGTGCTGAACGTGCGACACGTATCACGAACCGCAAAGAGGATCGCTCGATCCTAACCGCAAAGGACCCAACTTGGCTCACCCTGAGCTACCCGACGCAATACTGGCACGCCGACGGAACATTCGGACGGATTCCACCGAAGGTCTGCATGCTCGGTGCCGCCTCTGTCGCGTCAGAAGGTGGTCAGACCGCCTACGCCGACATGACTGCCGCCTACGAGGCGCTCGACGATGAAACCCGAGCCAGAATCGCTGGAATGAGCAGCTACCACTCTAACCTCGTAGGTACAACACGCGTTCACACACCAGAGAACAGAGCCTACCTGCACGAGCTCGTCGGAGATCAGCCCGTCGGCGGTTACTACGGCCTTCGAATGAGCGTCACCTGCCCGCTCAGACCCCTCGTCAAGGTTCACCCTGTCACGGGTCGACCCGCTCTGTTCCTGGGACGACACACGTTCGGGATCCCGGGCTTACCCCTCGCNGAGTCAAACACGTTCATCCGTGAACTCGAGGACTTCGCCTGCGTGCCACCGAGAGTCTACACACACGAGTGGGAAGTCGGCGACCTGATAGTCTGGGATAACCGCAGACTGCTCCACCGTGCGTGCGCCTATGACGACCAGAGCGATACCCGCGAACTGCTGAACTGTCGAATCGTGGGAGATCCTAACGACGCGGGCCTCGACAACGAGAACGCAGCGAAGAGTGCACAAGTACAACGTGCCGAGTTGGATCGGTTTCTCGCTACAACCGAATGACCTGAAAGAGAGGAAGACGTGTCGACCTTCAACCTCACCGTCCGCTACAGCCGCGAACTGTCTGACCCCAATCTTCCGTGTCACGAGGAGCACTTTGTGCACGGCGAAATGGCCTGGTCCATGCCCACGGAGGCTTGCGGGTTGGTGCTCGTAGACTGCTGGGACCAACACCCGGTTGAAACGCATCTGGAACGCGGAGGCGAGATCGCCCGTGAACACATTCTCCCCGTCGTCGAAGCTTGTCGGGCGAAGGGCGTTGCGGTCATTCACGCCCCATCTCCTCAGCAGGCGAGAATGTATCCTCATTGGACCAAGTATGCCGAGGATCTCGAGTTGCACGGAGACATCGGATCGGGGTCGTCGTGGCCACCCGAGGACGTGCGAAGACGGTCGGGCGAATACAGCTCGTTCGCGAGACCTCAAGAGCCACGGCGCGAAACCGTCCTAGAGATGCGAGACACGAGACGGATCATGGAATTCTTAGGTCCGGACCCGAACGATTACGTCGTCTCAACGGGTGCGCAGCTTCACAGACTGTGTCGACACCAAGGCCTAGTCCACCTGTTCTACGCCGGCTTTGCCGCGAACATCTGTGTTCAGCGCAGGGACTACGGTGTCTGGGCGATGCTCGATCGTGGCTACAACATCGTTCTGCTCCGAGACTGCACGACGGCGATCGAACACTCTGAGACCTGGGACGGCATGTGGCTCACGCGCGCCTCCATCCTCGACATGGAGCTTCGCGCCGCTTCGTCGACGAGCGTTGACTTCATCAGCGCACTGCAGACGAGTTGAGCATGGCTTCAAACAGACCGAACATTCTGCTAATCACGACCGACCACCTGCGATTCGACACGCTCGGCTATACGGGCGATCCAGTCATCCAAACACCGGCCATCGATCGGCTCGCGTCTGAAAGCATCCGACTCAACCGCTTCTTCGTTCAGAATCCCGTGTGCGCACCTTCACGCGCCTCGTTCACGACGGGACGCTACACCCGAAGCCACGGCGTGAAGTGGAACGGATCGCAGCTGAACGAGAACGAGATCACTATCGTCGAGCACCTGAAGAAGAATGGGTATCAAACAGCGGTGGTCGGCAAGCATCACATTGGACAAAAGAAGTTCCGGAGTCATCTGGACCACACGGACGCCGTGGGTATCCGGCGTGGCTGGAACGAGCGACCTGATGGAAATTACACGGTCACGGATCCGAACCCGTTCGAGCAGTATGTGCGGGATCAAGGTTACGAGTACAAAACCGGCTATGCGTTGCCCGGGTTCCGGGACAAACTCGGTGCTGTGCCCTCCGATCTTCCGGATGACTGCCACATCGACGCGTATGTGGGAATGAAGTCACTCGAGTATCTGAACACTGTATCAGGAGAAGAACCGTTCTTCCTTTGGACTGGGTTCTACGGACCTCACCATCCCTACGTGCCGTCTGGACGTTTCGCCCACATGTACGATCCTAATTCCCTCCCCTCATTCCATCGGGATCCCGACGACATCGACCGGAAGCCACCCGAGTATGCACTCTATTTCGAGGCCAAGGATCATAAGTATCGTGGTTTCGCGGATGCGTCCGACCAGACGTTCAAGGAGATGAAGGCCGCCTACTACGGGATGGTCTCCCAGATCGACTGGCAGGTCGGGCTGCTTCTGGACCATCTTCAGGAGAGTGGGCTCGCGGAAAACACCGTCGTCGTCTTCCTATCGGATCATGGAGAGTTCCTGGGCGACCACGGAATCCCAGCCAAGGCGCCTTTCCTTCTGGACTGCGAACTGCANGTGCCCTGTCTGATCCGAGCCCCCGGCATCAAGNCTGGAGATAGGCAGGCTCTGGTCGAATCGATCGATCTGTTTCCAACCCTNTGTGGTCTCACAGACCTAGAGACACCCGAGTGCGTTCAGGGACAAGACTTCGCATCCGTACTGGACAGTGACGACACCTTCCGGGATCAGATCTTTGCTGAAGCGGTGGACAAGCGGTGTATCCGAACAAAGGACTGGAAGTACATCCACTACCCAACCAAACCATATGGCGAGCTCTACGATCTTCAAGAAGACCCTCACGAACTCCACAACCTGTATAACGACCTGCCGGATGTTGTCGGGACGATGCGAGCACGATACTACGAAACACTCGACTCGACAGAAGACTTTAGAAATCCGCGATACCAGCGGTATGAGGGCACCGACCCGGAAACAGGCGAAGCCCATACACACTACCTGACTTGGTAGGTCCTCGTTTGGAATCAACCTTTGTCACGGGCATCATCGAGGGTTTTTACGGTCGTTCCTGGAGCTGGGAGGCGAGAATAGCCTATGCGAGGTTCCTAAAAGCTAACGGCTTCGGTCTTTACATTTACGCTCCCAAGGGTGATCCCTTTCTGCGAAAGCGATGGCGTGAGGACTGGCCTGAAGATCACGTCAAAGAGCTGGGCAAACTCGGCTCTGCCTATCACGGGCACGGTGTAGCTTGGGGAATCGGGCTGAGCCCCTTCGAGATCTACCTGTCCTTTGACGATGACGCCAGGTCTGCCCTGACCCGTAAGGTCGAGGCGATAAACCGGCTGGATCCAGATGTCCTCTGCGTGCTTCTCGACGACATGAAGGGGGATGTTCCGCGTCTTGCTGAAACGCAGGCTGAGGTCTTCAACCGGATCGCCGACCTCAGCACAGCGCGTCGACTGATTCTGTGTCCGACTTACTACTCCTTCGATCCGATCCTCGATAAAGTCTTTGGTAAGATGCCGGACGAATACTTGGAGCAAATCGGTAACCGAATCGATCCGGCAGTCGATCTGTTCTGGACGGGACCCAAAGTGTGTTCAACCGAGTATCCCCTTGCTCATCTGGAGGACGTCACGGAACGACTGGGGCGCAAGCCGTTCATCTGGGACAACTACCCCGTCAACGACAGCAAGAACCGATCGAAGAAACTCTTTCTCAGACCATTCGTAAATAGAGATCCGTATCTTGCAGAGTTCTCAGCTGGCCACGTAGCCAACCCGATGAATCAAGCCTGGTTGTCTCAGATTCCTCTATGGACACTCGCTGAGGTCTATCGTGCGGATTCGAACTACGATCCGGAAGACACCACTAGCCTAGCACTGCACGCTTTGTGTTCCTCGGAACTTGCCGCTACAGTCCAGCAGGATCTCTCGACATTCGAGGATATCGGTCTTGAGGGCCTTGACGAGAACCGGAAACGCAATCTCATAGACAGGTATTCGGGTTTTGACTCACCCATCGCTGCCGAGGTCGTGGATTGGCTGCAAGGAGGCTATGCATTCGACCCCGCATGCCTAACAGAATAGCCATAGGTGATTTTAATATCAGATAGAACCCCTAGTAGCCGCATACAACCTAGCGCCCCCTCCCGTTTTCGTTTACGTTCCCTCTGACTAGCACTGAAACAACTGTCGCAGAAAGGAATAGTCATGCATCGAGCAGGCGTGATCGGACTGGGAGACATGGGCTCCGGTCTGGCAAAGAATCTGATCGCAAACGGTTTCAAAACCACGGGCTTCGACCTCGACGATACCCGAATGCAGGCTTTCATCGACCTTGGCGGACGGCCAGCTTCAAGCCCTGCAGAAGTCGCTCAGACCTCGGATGCGGTTTTCGTCATGGTCATGACGGGAGAACAAGCCAAGTCGGTCATCCTGGGAGATGACGGGCTGGTCAGGCACATGACTAAGGGCAGTGCGGTGCTGCTGACAGCCACAATCAAGCCCTCTGAGGCTCGCGAGATCGGAGTGGCAATGGAGAGATCGGGAATTCATTTGATCGACAGTCCTGTGTCCGGAGGCTTCCCGGGGGCGCAGACGGGTACGCTGACTATGATGGCCTCTTCAGAGGATGCCACACTGGACACGTATCAGAATGTCATGAAGGCCGTGTCCGGAACCATCCACCGAGTGGGAACGAATCCTGGCGACGGACAGACCGTTAAGGCCTGCCTTCAGTCTCTTATCGGGTCCATCTTCTCCGCCACTTTCGAGGCGTCGGTGCTTGCAGCCAAGGCAGGGATCAAGGGCGAGGTCTTGTACAATGTCTTTTCCACTTCGGGTGCTGGATGCGGCTGTACGAACACAGCCCTGGAAAACATTATCGACAGGAAGTTCGAACGCACGGGTAGCCATATCAACACGATGCACAAAGACCTGACCATCTCGCTGGATCTCGGGAAAGAGCTAGGAGTCCCCCTTCACACCGCCGCAACGGCCATGCAGCTTTTTCACGCGGGCAGGTCGAAGTATCCTGAAGGTGACAACTGGACCGTGACGCGTGTGATAGAGGAGATCGTCGGCGCAGAGCTGCACAGATAGGCTGAACCTCCCCTCGACTTCACTCGGGACAGGCTGCGACACCAAGACACGAAGGAAGCAAACAGTGGAAGGGCCACATCCCGCTGTATTACTGACGACTGGGCAGCAACTCCCTCCAGATCCCCTTTGTGTCTTCGTGTCTTTGTGATTGAAAGGTTCTTTTGGAGGATCAATGAAGATAGGCGTTATATGTGACGGCATCAGCCGAGATCTGAATCTCGCAATCGATGCGATGGATGAATTCGCTCTCGAATATGCAGAACTACAGTTCGTGGGTGATAAGGAAATTGGTGACCACACCAGTCAGGAGGTCGCAGACATCAAGTTGCTGCTTCAGGATCGGGGGAAGCACGTATCCTGTCTGTCGCGGCACATCTTCGCCGGCATGACAAGCGAGAACCGACCAGGTGACGAACTGCACACCGGGCACATGGATGCGCTCAAGAGAGTGATCGAAGTCGCTCACGAGGTCGGATCACCGCTGGTTCGCATCATGACCCCCAGGAAAGAGCAGATTCTGTGGGGGCGAAACGGCGCCGACCAGTGGAACGTTGCCCACGGCGCTTGGGACGCCTTGCCACCCCTGATCGCCCCGGCCGTCGACCTGGCCCGATCAGAAGGCGTTACGCTCGTCGTCGAGACGGGAAACGGCACGATCGTCAATTCCAGCTACACCGCACGCAAACTGATCGACGACCTCGATGCAAAAAACACGCTGAAGGTTCTGTGGGATCCGGCCAACAACTGCTGGTGTCACGAGCTTGCATATCCTGACGGCTACGAAGAGATTCGCGATGGCTATATCGGCNATATTCACATCAAGGACGTGCAGGTGGACACTCCCCGGGCAACGCTTGAAGTCAAGAAACTCGGCGAGGGTCAGCTAGGCGAGCTGATGCAGCCGATTTCTAATGCGCTTACATCAGACGAATACGACGGAGTGATCTCGCTCGAAAGCGTCTATCGGCCGGATGCCGGAGATTTTGAGGCGGGGTTCCGACAGTGTATCGACAGGTTTAAGGATTTGTTCGCATCCTAATTGGGTGAGGTCGATTTTAGACCCGATTTCGGGTCATATCGACACGTAACACGGGCGGTAGAACAACACGGCCGACATCCCGAGAGGGACCGCCGCCGATCGCGCATCTGCGCCACGGGATGCGTCAAAATCCACCGGAACAAAGGGTTCTCTATCCACCACCTGCGGATGCTTGTTTCCGCCGATGCTTCCTACCGTCAATGCGTGATCTGAGTGAAACAGAGTCGCGGACGTGACTTTAGGGCCGAGTACCGTTATCCGAGAAGGAGGTAACGTGGCGCATCTCAATGATTTTCGGCAGCCGCGGTATATCTCTGTCCCTCACCGAGGTCGCCTAAAATAATCGAATAGAGCGTGACTAACGGCCGCAAGAATCCTCTCCTCTCGCGGCCGTTTTCGTGGAGCCCATTGTCAAGATTCTTGACTAGAAGCAAGGAACCTTCAGCGTCTCTGTCAGATATCTGCAATTGATGCCGATCTTGTCATCCACTGTTCCCTCCCCCTCATTCGGTCGAGGCGGATCCAGGTCAAGCGTTATCCAGCCCTCATACCCCTGGTCGACGAGCATCGACCAGATCTCCGGATGGTCGACACCGCCGGCTCCCAGATCCTTGTAGAGAATCTCTTCCTGATGCATCTCTTTTGTCGGTGTAGGACCGGTGTAGTCTCTGTAGAATGCCTTCGAGTCCTTCCAATGAACGGCCGCCAAACGGTCGTAGTAATCTCGGATCAGTTCAACCGGATCGCCGCCGCCCAGGTTGAGTTGAGCCGTGTCCGGTATCCACGAGACGACGTCGGCCTCAGTCTGATCCAGAAGTGCCCGGACCTCCTCCGGTCGTTCGATCGGTCCCCATATATGGGGATGTGGGGCGATCGTAACACCCATCTCAAGTGTCCGCTTTCCGATCTCAGTCACCGTCTTGCAAATCGCTCTAACATCGGCGGGTGATGTGCCCCCATCAGGTCTTCCACCCATGTTGATCTTGAAGTGCTTGCAGCCAAAGACCTGAAGAAAATCCCGACAGAACGCGACGTGATCTTGGACCGTCTCCTCTCGCATTGAGGGATCGATGAATTGGCAAGACTGTCCAGGGCCCCCGTTCGAGCAGGTGATCAACTGTATACCGAGCCTATCGAGCAGCTCCTTGAGTGCTTCAGGCTTGTCGAGCCATGACATTAGCAGGCCCCGATACGGTTCGAACCCGGGCAGGCCGTGTTTGACGAGCAGGAGAGCATCGTCGTTCGTAAAATCTGAGAAGATCGCGCCGCCAATGGCGAAATGAATGTCAGACACGTGTGACTCCCATCTCTTTAGAGTTGCTCGAAACCGGACGGCAATATAGCTACATAGTCTGATCAGTGAATCTAGAAATCAGTCCTCACACGACCGGAATGACGATTAGCGATTCTCAAAGCAAACGCGCCTTACTCGCAGTGGGCATCCTCTACGGAGGTATTGTCATCATGACCCACCGCCACTACGGGATCAACCTGGATGAGACCCTTCACGTCACATACGGGAAAGCCATCGTCGACTGGTATCTCTCAAGCTTCACTGCACGCGACATCTTCTCGTTCACGAACGTGTGGCTCTATGGAGGTCTCTACGACCTGATCACGCACCTTCTGACCGCTGTATCTCCTCTCGACACATACCATACCAGGCATCTTATCTGCGCTTTGACAGGCTTCGCCGGCGTTATCGGTGTCCACGCACTCACCAGCCGTCTTGGATCGGCAAGAGCCGGACTCATCGCCGCCGTCATGCTCCTCCTGGTACCGCGATACTACGGCCACGCCATGTTTAACCACAAGGANATTCCTTTCGCCGTTGGGTATGTATGGAGCTTGGTACTCATCCTGAGAACAACTCACGAGCTCCCCGTCCCTTCGTTCCGAACGGCCATCCTTACGGGCGTCGTGATCGGCGCAACAGTCGGTGTTCGGATAGCCGGGATCATCCTTGCAGGCTATTACATCCTCTCCCTATTCCTTGTGTCGAAATCGGCCCCGTGGAAGAATGAAAAGCTCCGTGTTCTTCTCTCTCTGCTTACGACAGGAATTGTGGCCTTAATCCTGATGGTCGTCGCCTGGCCATGGGCACACGCGAATCCGATCCTGAGACCGTTCCAGGCTCTCGCGATGCTTTCCGATTTCCCCTTCAGCATCACAACGCTCTTTCAGGGACAGGTCTTCGACTCTGCCGACGTCCCCTTGTACTACGCGCCNACGTGGTTGGCCATCGGCCTCCCTGAGTTCCTGCTACTGGGNTTCGCCCTGTCCTTTAAACACGTCGCNTGCAACAGGTCTGTTCTACTCGTGGTCATCGCCGTGGCTTCCCCTCTCGTGTTCGTTGTCATCACAGACGCTCCGCTTTACAACGGGCTTCGACACCTCCTGTTCGTCGTCCCACCGATGTGCGCACTCGCCGCACTGGCGACAGACAGCCTGCTCGAGCGCCGCGATCTCTTGTCTCGTGTCTTNTCAGGCGTGATAATCGTCTCCGGTCTGGTCACGGCGGTTGACGCCATTCGCCTGCATCCGAACCAGTATGTCTACTTCAACAGGTTGATCGGTGGCGGCATTCGGTCGGCCGTGTCTCGTTTTGACGCAGACTATTTCGCGAATAGTCATCGGAAGGGCGTTTCGTGGATCGAAGAGAACAGGCCCGGAACAACAGTTCATACGACGACCGCCGATCTCTTGACGGGAACGACCCTTCGCTACAGAGTCATCCCCTGGCGCGCGGACATCATCCTCACGAGTGCGCACCCCGATGGGCATCGCGAAATTCCCGGAGAACGGCTGCACACAATAGAAGCAGCCGGCGTGCAGTTGCTTGATGTGATTCGAGTGGATTCTGCTTGGAAAGGCGATCCTATCTACCACGGGAACGGTGCCGAGTTCCACTATGCAGGCCTTGCAGCCAGCCACGCGATTCAGGGAAACGTAGAACGAGCCCAAAACCTCTATGAGCAGGCGATCGAACTCAGGCCCGAGAGAGCGGTCTGGCACTATAAGTTGGCCCGACTCCTGATGGATGCGGATCGCATCGAAGGAGCGATAGAGTCATTCAGGAAGGCGATCGCCATCCAGCCAACCTACCGCGCGCACCTTCATATGGCCGCCTGCTACCATATGAGCGAGCGCTATGAAGAAGCCATCACCGAGTACAGACGAGCGATCGGGATCCGTTTCGACAGTGAATGGGCGTATCTCAACCTCGGCGGGAGCCTAAGTGCTCTCGGGCGCTATGTCGAGGCAGAAGGGGCCTACCAACAGGCGCTGTCTATACACCCCGGCCTGAGAGATGCACGACACAGGCTCGGAGAGCTTCTGACAAGTCAGGGACGATACGAGGAAGCTTCCACATACCTTGAAGAGGCCGCTTCCGATAGCGGGAATGCTGCGGTCTACCACTTACTCTCGAGAAGCTACAGGGGTCTTGGAGAACTCGATCGAGCGGAGAGTGCGATCACGAAGGGGATTCAGATCACGCCGAGGGGTGACGAGACGAAGCAGGAATTGCTAAACGTTGGGACTGCGATGCACGAGGCGGGCAAGACGGATCGCGCCGAGCCACTCTACCGCAGGTATCTGGAGCTCGTGCCCGGATCCGAGGCTGGATGGCTAAATCTAGCNATCCTTACCTATAGCCAAAACCGGTATCGGGAAGCCCTAGATGCCTTCGCGATGGCCGCAAAAACGAACCCGGCTTCGGTCGAAGCCTTCCTTGGCTTGGGTCAATCCGCTGACCATCTGGGCGAGCTGGACAGGGCCGAAACAGCCTTTCGACGTGTAATCGAACTGGATCCCGAGAACGCCATTGCTCTGGGTCGGTTGCCAGGGAGGCCTAGCAACTGAACGAGGGGATCTTCAGGCCCTGTCGAGGGATGCCGATATATATGCGATTTGCCTCTTTGTGGTTTCCTTGACTCTCAGCCTCTTTCAGTCACTCGACGGTCTGGAATTTCTCCCAAGCCTCCCCTGCTTCGGCTGCTTGCTTCTCGAGTTCGCCGCGCCACCCGACAACCTGTCCCGACTTAATCTGCTGGATGTCCCAAGGCGCATAGCGGTCCTCCAGCGAGTCACCGAGCCTGAAGTTCTCCGCCCATCGATCGTAGGCCTGCCTCATCCATTCGTGCGGCAGCGCATCCCGCACGGCGCGATCCAGCATCCACGCCATCCGGGCATCCTCGACTTTGGGTTCGTCTTCCGACGGTCCCTTCCTCTTCGACCATCCGATCGAGAGCGTATTCCGTTCACGCTCGGGGACCGTGTGACCCGAGTGAATCGTCGCGCCGTTTCGGATCAGGGCCTCGCCCGCCCTCAGCCGGATCGCTGTCTGATCGGGTAGTGGGTCTTCGCCGTTCCAGCTTGGTGTATAGTGCACCCCCGCATCCTTCATCTTCTTCGGTAACAGCACATCGTGCTCGAGCGTCGTGCGCCAGCGGTTGTGTGTGCCCGGAATCAGCTCGTGACATTCCTCATCAACGAGGGCCAAAAACATGCTAACCCCGTTCCGCTCTTCGAGGTTCCGTTTGTTGTCGTCCCGGATCTCGTCCCACCGCTTGCGCTCCACCTCCTCGGAATACTCATCCGGGTTGGTCGCGCGATCGTCTCTCTGTGAGGGTTTCCTTTCACCGGTTCCCCACCACGAGAGATCCCGATGCCAGCCAAGTGAGTTCTCTTTCTTTCTAGGGTTACACCACAAGAGCATATGGCCTAGGACGACGTTCTCCCTTGTCATCTCTTTGCACCAGGAAGAGCAGAAACCGAAGAACTCATCCGAGCCCAAGAACTCTGCAAAGAGCGGCTCCTTAAAGGCAGGGTGAATAAGCCCCCGGATCGCCCAAGGCTCATCTCCATCGGTTCGGTGAACGTATCCTCTAGAGAGATCGAGCCGGTCATACCCGAACTTCGGTGCACACGCATCGGTCACACGCCGGCCAGCCTCCCTCAGCCTCTCGATCCAGGGACTGTCGACGAAGTCATCGATGATCACGAACCCGTGTTCATCGAGGTGAGCAAGTCGCTCCTCTGTTAGCCCGGGTGCAGAGTGAGCAGGATTGAAATCCGCGAATGCGGGAGCTCTGTAGGTCCCTGTTGTTTCGCCCATGTCTCATTCCTCTTTTGTATGGTCTGTGCTCCGCGTTCTTAAGAAGCCCTCAGTCAATAGACTTGTCAAAACCTGTAAGGAGAGTAGCTCGTGAAGTGTGTCACACATCGGAATCCAGCGATCGTAGACCGGCGTGAACGAACCGTCGATCGAAGTGAAGGGCGATGAGGCGCAAGTGGTGCTTTTGGACGATCCTAGGGTCACTCTTCGTCTTCGGGAAGGCACCTCCGTTACTAGATCGTAAGCGCTAGACTGAATCCCCTCGCATGAACCCGAGTGGAAGGGGTGCCCAGCTTTCGAGGATACGGGCCGATTCGGGAATGGGAGCGCCGTCACCCGGTCGAGTCGGACCGAACAACACACGATGGGCATCGAAGTGCGTGAGTTGCAGATCTGGCGGACCTTCACCCACCAAGCAGTTCACGCCGCTCGCACATACCTCGAGATCGAGTCGGGTCTCGTCGATCTGAATTCTCAACTTACCTTCGGATATACCCTGCGTGTCCCTACGAACTTCGAGTAACGCTCTGAGAGTCGCCTGCCAGTCGAAAACCTGCCAGTTGCCCGTTGCGTTGACCGACACTCGCTCCGCAAGCTGACCGAGCGATCTCGCCAGCGAGACGTCATCCGGCTGAACAACCACGTGAATGTCCTGTTCCAAGTAGTTTGCCCAAGCGTGAAGGATATCGAGCGTCACTTCGACATTCTGTGACGAGATCTCGCGCACACCCCCATCAACCTGTGCGAAGTATCCGATCACGTTTTCGTCAGAATCCAAGGCGAACCAAGGCTCACAGTACCCGCTCAGTAGGTAGAGCACGAAGTCTTCCTGTGATCGCCGGACGTGGATCGGCTTCGCCTCGTGGAATGCTCGAGCGGTCGCCACACGATCCACATAGTGTCCGCCCATCGGCTCGAACCGGATATCCGGTGTCGCTCTGCGCGAATGGCGCAGGTTGGCAACTCGCAGGTCGAAATCGTAAACGTTGCCGCACCGCTCGTATCCATAGTACTGGTAGCGCTGACGTTGTCCTCCGAGCCACGACAAGTGGAATCCCTCCGCCTTCATGTCAGTCAGGCATCGCTCCATGATCGCCTTCATAAGACCCTTGCCCCGGTGATCGTGGAGCGTACACACCCCACCGATCCCGGCCAACTTCAGTGTCGAATCCCCTACCTGCCAGTCGCGAGGATGAACGCCAACTGCGGACACGATCCGCCCATCCAGCCGGATTGCGTAGATCGCCTTCATCAGCTCTTCCGTCGGCTGGTAGATCTGCGGCAGCAGCATCGGGAAGTCACGGGGTGATTTGAACTCGAAAGCCGTCGCCATCGTCTCCATGGCCTCTTCGAAGTCCCCCGTTTTGAGTCGCTCGACTTGCATCGTTCTTCCCTCAGGCAATTGTCTTGGAGACAGTCTTGAACTCGGCACCCTCGACTTCGGTATCGGCATACCAGCGGTTGAGCCCCTCACGCAATGCGTCAACTCGAACTGAACGATCTGGATCTGCTATCCTGTTCTGGAATTCTTTCGGATCCGCCGCCAAATCGAAATACTCAACTGACTCGCCTCGATAGACGTTCAGCTTCTCCGTTTCCGTACGAACCATCTGCGTGTCTCCAATCTGGCTGAACACGGCGTCACGCCAGTCACCTTCGGGTACTCCCTTATAGAGACTGGGGGCAAGCGACCGTCCCTGAACGCTTTCCGGTGTCTCGACTCCGACGAGATCGCAGATTGTTGGGAACAGATCGATGTGCTCAACGAGCTCGGTCCGCGTTCCCGCCAACTGTCCGGGCACATCGATCAAAAGCGGGACGTGAACAGATGCTTCACGCATGTTGAACTTCAGGAATAGTTCGTGCTCCCATTGCTGGTCACCGTGATCAGCCGTCCAGATCACGATCGTGTCGTCTCGAATGCCCAGTACATCAAGTGCATGAAGTACCATTCCGCAGTACCCATCAACCAGCTCCACCATGCCGTAGTAGCCGGCTATGAGCTGCCGAATCTCAACTTCAGTCAGGTGTGCCCATTCCTGTTGCATCGACAAAATCTTCTCGTGAGGGCTCGGCGTCCCCTCAGGTCGCTGTTCCGGCAGCTCGATCGCCGACTGCTCGATCCTTTCATAGATCTCTTTCGGCGGGAAGAACGGAGGATGCGGTTCGGTGAAGGACGTCCAACTCAGGAACCGTTCGCCATTGCTCACCGCCTCCTCGATCTGGCGAATCGACTCACTGGCTACGTGATACCCCCAGTATTCCCCTCGGCAGCGCGTACTCGGTCCCGCCGTGGTTCGTCGCGTGCGGACGTCATTCTCCCAATCGAATCGTTCCAGGACATCCGCCGGCATCGTCTGGCGCCACATCTCGGCCGTGATCTCCGGCTCGTATCCGTTACTCATCGTGCGGTCGGTCCAGTGCATGTGACCGAGATGGAACCGTCGATACCCGAGTGGTTCCAGCGAGTGCGCGATGGTATGCATTCCCTCGAAAGGCCTGTGTCTGTTCGTAATCACACCCTGAGCGTGCGCATACCGGCCTGTTGCCAGGCTGTGCCGTGCAGGCGCGCAGACAGGTGACTGGTTATAGCAGCTTTCGAACTGAACCGACCGTCCAGCCAGCTTGTCCAGGTTCGGTGTGGTAGCAAGTGGATTCCCCAGGCAACTCAACGCGTCGAAACGATGATGATCGCACATCAGGACTAGTATGTTCATAAGTCTGTTCCTTTGATCGTTCTCTCTTTCCTATACAGGCAGTGGGAAATGTTTAGTCAGCAGTGCTTAGGTGACAGGGCTGTCTACTTATTACTCACTGCATCTTCACCGCTATTCTAGTAAATCTCCTGCCCGCAGAATCCGCCAGAACACATTTTATTCAACTCAGACACGAGTTCAACCCGGTCCCCTTCTCCTGCGTGTGCGCCGATGATGTGGGATTCTCTTCCGGCAGCCCGACTTCATATCTGACATTTAACCAGCGGAGGGCGTGTCTCAGGCTTCATACGGCATGATGTTCGACATCCCTCTCAAGATCACACCCAGGTGAACGATCCCCTCGACACGCCGAACTGCTTGCCACACTGCAGCATCATCGGCTAGATCTTCCGGCACGAACACCAGCCACTCGTAACCGGACTTAGAATCCTGAACAGTTTGAACGAAAGGGTGCTCGCTTCCTGCAAGTTGTGATATAGCTTCTCCAGATCCGTCACGAGTCCCGCTCGGCGCTCATCAGACTCCCTTATGCGGGCAGGGGATTCTCTTGTAGCACTACTCTCTTACAACTACTTGGAGCAGTAGCCCCCGTCAACACGCATGACCGACCCCGTCACATATGACGCAGCGTCGGAGCAAAGGAAAGTCGCAGCCTTTGCGATCTCCTCAGGTGTCCCGAGTCTACCCCACGGCAGCTTCTCCCCTTCAATACGGATCTCATCTTCCGAGGCGTACTGCCTCTCCCCGGGCGTATCGATCCATCCGGGCTCGATTACGTTCGACCGAATCTTGTGGGCTGTCATCTCATTGGCAATCGTGCGTGACATCTGATTAATACCCGATTTCGCGGTATTGTAGGGTAGGGATGTCGGCATGGGAACGTGTGCGAGTACGGACGAGACGAAGCAAATCGCTCCACCATCACCCTGGTCTACCATCTGCCTGGCAGACAGCTGCGCTGCGTGAAAGGCTCCCCAGAGCGTCACCGCCCAGGTTCTCTCGATGGCCTCTATCGAGAGTTCCAGAAAGGGTTCTCGCTTCGAATAGTAGGCGTTCGAAACCAGAACATCGAGACGGCCCAGCGTATCGACTGTCGCCTTTACCATCGACGCCACAGCCTCCCGATCGGATACATCCGCCTGGTAGACCAAAGCACAACGTCCAGAATGTTGCACGATTTCAGCCACCTCCTCTGCCTCGTCTTGGTGGCTGTGATAGTTGATCACCACATCCGCACCAACCTGAGCCATCTCGATCGCGATCGCCCGACCGATCCCGCGAGACGCGCCCGTGATCAGCGCCACCTTTCCTGCCAGTTCAATCATGTTGTCCTTTCTAGACGTTCCCAAGCTGCTGGAATCGTTCCCTAATCGTCTCTGCTTCTCACGGATCTTCCGTCCAGTTCGAACACCTTGCTTTAGGCGCCCCTCGTGTCTTCAGCTGTTCCTAGGGCCTGAGCACGGGGCGCAGTCTCCTTGAATAAATTGCCTCCATCTGACGCGAAGTTTACCAATTATCCAAACCCGTCCTCGAGAACACCGTTGATGGCACACGGAGTTACACCCCTCCCGCCAGGAATATACCGTGGTAAAGCTGGCGATTTCTTTTACGACCCACGCTCTCCCATTCTACTGGCGTTAAACTTGCCGCGTTTGTACCTGTACGTAGAAGGGCCCGACCGACGAATGCCGATCGGGCTCATCTTCTATGTTCTCCGTGGCCAATCAGTCCGCAGCTTGGGCGGCCCCACCATCCTTCGACCACAACGCCTCAAGCACCTTGCCAGGCGACATCGGAAGACACTCCATCCGGATTCCAACGGCGTGGTAGATGGCGTTGGCGACTGCAGCCGGTGGCGGTACGATAGGTACCTCACCGACACCACGAACACCATATGGATGGTCCGGGTTCGGGACCTCGACGAGAACGGTCTCGATCATCGGCAGATCGAGCGCTGTCGGCATTCGGTAATCGAGGAGACTGGCGTTCATCATCGTGCCATCTGAGTTGTAGAAAAACTCCTCGTTCAGCGCCCAGCCGACCCCCTGTGCTACACCACCCTGCAGCTGGCCTTCCACGTAGCTTGGGTGGATTGCCGTTCCGACATCCTGAACGATCGTGGCGCGCTCGATCTCAACCTTACCCGTGTCCGGATCGACATCCACATCCACGATCACGCAGGCGAAAGCGCTCCCTGGGTTCTTCGCCTGGACACTGGCACGACCCGTGATCGTCCCGCCGTTCCCCTTTGCCTTCGAGGCGAGTTCCTTGAAGGTCATCTTCTTGTCGGGGTCCGACGTTGACTGGAAGACACCGTCCTCGTAAGTCACATCGTTTTCGGATATCGCCCAGATCGTTGCCGCACGCGAGATCAGGTTACGCTTCATATCCTGGGACGCGTGATACCCAGCGAGACCAGTCGCGAAGGTCACACGGCTGCCTCCGGTACCATCCGTATGTGGTACTGAATCGGTGTCGGCAATGTTCGGTTTGATATCCTCAACGGGAATGCCAAGACCTTCGGCGAACTGCATGGCGATCGACGTTCTCGTCCCACCGATGTCCGTGGATCCTTCGATCAAGCCGACCGAACCATCCGCGTTCAGACTCGCGATCACAGAAGAGGAGCCACCACCGTTGAACCAAAATCCCGTCGCAACCCCACGCCCCTTGTTCGGACCTTCGAGCTTCGACTTGTAGTGCTCCGAATCCAGCGCGGCCTTCACAACCTCTTCGCAGCCAATACGGAGGAAGACGGGGCCGTCCGCACGACGCGTCCCTTCTTTCGAGGCATTCTTCAGACGCATTTCGAGGGGGTCCATGCCGATCGCCTCGGCCAGTTCATCGAACACCGTCTCCGACGCGAAGGCAGCGTTTGTCGCACCGGGAGCGCGATAAGCCGAGCTCTGCGGTTTATTCACGACTACGTCGTAGCCGTCGATCTGCGTGTTCGAGATGTTGAAGGGCGAGAAAATACAGCCCGCACCTGCACCGACCGCCGACCCGGGGTATGCGCCGGCTTCGTAGTACATTACCGCCTTCGCCGCGGTCAGGGTGCCGTCGTTCTTGCACCCCATCTTGCATTGAATAAACGAACCCGGTGTCGGGCCAGTCGCCTTTAGGACCTCTGTTCGGGACATCACCATCTTCACGGGTTGTCCCGTCATCTTGGAAAGCAATGCCGCGGTCGGCTCCTGGTAGACCCGAAACTTACCGCCGAATCCGCCACCGATCTCCTGCGGCACGATCTTGATGTCAGCAACCGGGATACCGAGAAGGTCTGACAGCTGTGCACGGACTTCGAAGGGGCCCTGAGAGCTCAGCCAACAGGTCAGCTTGCCATCCTGCCCCCATACTGCGGTCACGCTGTGAGGCTCAAGATAGCCCTGATGGACCGTCTCCGTCTTGAACTCATGTTCGATCACGTGGTCCGCTTCGGCAAATCCCTTATCCAGATCCCCGAAAACATGCTGAAAGTGATTGGCCACGTTGCTGTGCTTGTCTGTCTGCTCACCCAGCGATTTCGTGGTCATCTCTTCGTGGAGCAGCGGCGAGTCATCCTTGGTCGCATCGACGACGTCCATCACCGGCGGCAGCACCTCATACTCCACTTCGATCAATTTGAGGGCCTCTTCCGCAACGTGACCGGATGTCGCTGCGACGGCTGCCACAGCGTGCCCCTCATACAGAACCTTGTCTGAAGCCAAAACGTTGTTGGCCAGATTCTTCGGGATCGCCGTGCCTTCACCTATGTCCGTGACCTTGTCCTCATAGCTGCTTAGCATGTCTTTCGACGTAACAACCGCCTTGACACCTTCGAGTGCCTCGGCCTTGCTCGTGTCGATCGAAAGGATCCGCGCATGAGCGTGCGGACTCCTAAGCGTCTTCCCATCCAGCCAGCCGACGGGATGGACGTCTGCGCCATACTTCGCGCGGCCCGTCACCTTGTCCGTCCCGTCGTGACGAATCGGCCGTTTCCCAATCACCTTGTAGTCGTCTATCCCCAGATATTCCTGTTCTGCCATCTCCCGCTCTCTCCCCAATCAGATTAAGGACACTTCCACACAACTTCGAAAAACGTATTGCGAATCCGTTTACCTGTCAATGAACCGTGAAGAAACGACACATCAATGTGCCGGGTTCGACTTGACGATCGGGACATGGATCACGGTCGGCTGTGGAGCCGTCAGGGCCTCACGGATCGCCGGCTCGATTCCGTCGGGGCTGTCTACGCGCACACCGAGGGCTCCGAGTGACCTCCCGAGCATCACGAAATCTATCGGTCCTAACTCGCTCGTGATACCCCGTCCATACTTTTTTTCGTGACCAGTCAGCGTGATTCCCCAAGCCTCGTCATCGGCGAGTACCATCACAAACGGGAGGGATTGTCGCGAAGCAGATTCGAGCTCGGCGATCGTGAACGTCGATGCGCCGTCACCCGACAGCAAGATAACCGGACGATCCGGATCGAGCAGTCGCGCAGCCATGGCGCCCGGGATACCGTATCCGACAACTCCGCTTGCCCCGCACGTCAGCCAGTGACCGGGATACCGGTCCGAAAGAACCTGGTGTGCCCACTGACCGATGTTGCCTCCGTCAATCACGAGGGTCGTTTCGTCGGTCAAGACGTTCCCGATCGCTTCGACGACATCGAGGGCGTGGCATCTCTCCTCCGGGCGCTTCGTCGATACAACCCTTGTCCGGAACGCTTCCTTCCGGCTTCGAGCATCCGCCATCCAGTCGATCTTCGGAGGAACGAAACCCTCACAGATGGTACGAAGATCGTTCAGAAATGCGCTCGGGCTGGAGTGGACAGTAACGTGAGCACCCGTCCCTTGATTCAGCTCCCGCAGGTCGGAATCCACCCTGACAATCGCAGTATGATCGCTTATCTCTGGCTGCTGGAGATAACCGACCCGGTAGTCGCAACGCGCACCGAGCATCAGGATCAGGTCTGCATCGGCCAACAGGTCAGAGCCGCCGGTAGCAGCGCCCAGGACACCCATGAACGTATCCAGAGACCGAGCAACAGCTCCACGGTCCCAGATCGGTACGACGACAGGCACGTCGAAAGTCGAAGAGAATGCTTCCAGTGCCCGCTCGCCCTGGTCATAGAACAGCCCGCTTCCCGCCACGATCAGCGGCTGCTCCGACTCGGCCAGCATCGACGCGATCCGATTGATCTCCATAGGACCTGGGAGGCTTTGGGGATTGGCAACGGGTCGGTGAACCTGAACCGCGCCAATCGTCACCTCCGCTTCCTGTATGTCTAGGGGAAACGTCAGGTGCACGGGTCCAGGGCGACCCATCGTCGCGGCCGAAAAGGCACCATGCAGATACTGATGGATGCGTTCAGGCCTGTCGATCAGCTTCGCATATTTGCACAGCGACCTAGCCATCCCCAGCTGATCGAAATCCTGGAAATGGCCAAGACCCATCGTTTCCGTAGGTCCGCATCCAGTCACGAGCAGCATCGGGGCGCCGTCGAAATGCGCGTTCGCAACACCGGTCATCGCGTTGACATGCGCAACTCCGCTGCTCACCGCACAGACCCCGACGCGACGACTCAGACGGCCCGTAGCGTCGGCTATGTAACCGGCGGACTGTTCGTTGCGCACATCAACCAGACGGACTCCAGCCTGCTCGAGCGCGTCCTCGAGCGGATCCAGGCCGTGTCCGCACAGCGTCGCCACAAAGCGAACCCCACGCCGTCTCAACTCCCTAGCGAATACTTCAGCACCAATCATGGCATTGTAAAAGAAAAAATTAAGACATAAAATCAGGCTTTGAGGCTACCGAATCGGGACTTCCTTCCCCCTCTCGGCGGACTCGTAGATTCCGTCGAGCATCTTCTGAACCATCAGACCATGTTTTGCCGGGGCCATTGTCGGTTTGTTGTAGTGCACATGATCGACAAAGTTCCGCATCTTGAGTGCGAAGATCGATCCAAAGTCTTGGCTTCTCGGCAACCAGCCGGGCTCGCTGTTCATCATGTAGCCGTTGTCATCGGAGAACAGCTGAGGCGGATCCCAGTTCGCCCCGCCCTTCTCGCCCATCAACGTGAAGTTCATTACGTTCTTTTCGATGTGAGCGGCGAAGCTGGATTCGATGTGGATCGTCGCGCCGTTTTCGAACCGAATCTGACCGACCGCGAGATCCTCGACCGTATAGGTCTTATGATCCCAGTTCGGCCATTGACAAGCGACGTTCGATTTCTTGTTACCAAGATACGTATAGACATTGCCGCTGGCGGCGACAGGCCTCGGTGATCCCATCACGTAGTGCGTGACTTCTAGGACGTGCACGCCAATGTCGATCATAGGACCACCACCTTGCAGATCCTTGCGGCCAAACACCCCCCAGTTAGGTATCCCGCGCCTGCGAAGGGCCTGGACACGACCAAACAGCACCTTCCCAAAATCCCCCGAGTCGACTGCGTTCTTCACGAATTGCGCTTTCGGGTCGAAGCGCTGTTGGAAACCAATCACCAGCTTCTTGCCCGACTTCTTTGCGGCATCGAGCATCCGCTGTCCTTCGCGTGCGTTCATCGCAAGCGGTTTCTCCACCAGTACGTGGGACCCAGCTCTGAGAGCCGCGATGCTCGTCTCCGCGTGAAGTCCGTTCGGTGTGCATACGCTAACGGCATCCGGCTTCACCTCCCTCAGCATCTCCTTGTAGTCCTCAAACGACTGTTCAATCCCGTACTGCTCAGACCATCTTTCCATCCCTGCCGGATGGATGTCGGACATTGAGACCATCTCAACATCGTCCATCTCGGCATACTGCTTCATGTGTGAGCCGGCGATCCCACCCGCACCGATAAACGCCACCCTGAGTTTCTTCTTCGCCATTCCTGTCTCGCTTGATTGTTTACCAGCTCTGATTTGGAACCAAGCCACGTTCGCACGTGACACTATGGAAATCTGCCAAGCCACGGCCTGCATGATCGGTACAAAACAGGGGATCGAGCCAGAATATCTTTGGCGGGCGTCGTAGCTGACAGGTCAGATCAACCGGACGACTTCCACAGGATTTCGGCCGAGGGTAGAGGGAGGTCGTGTTCCTTATCAGACATCGCAGGCAACTGCGTCCCACGGGCACCATCGGCCCCAACAACGGCCTGGAGCAACGGCATAGCCATCAACGATTTCGGCTTCCTCCACGTCTCCGGTGACGACACATACATGGGGCGGCATAGCTCCAGATAATCCGTCCTCAGATCGACTGCATCGACACAAACATCTAGACCTACCCGATCGTCCATCCAATTGACGATCGATCCCCCTGCTTGTGCCGCCTCAAGACAGTGACTGCCTCGCGGTAAGAAAGGTTCGCGCAGGGCAATCGTAGCCAAGTCGAAGCAGCCTCGACAGCCTGCAGTCTAGCTCGTTCACGGCCAGTCTCTTGATTGCTGTATTTGTAAGGATTGTCCGTGGTCATCACAGAAACTGAAAGGCGGGCCCGCCCGAGCAGGCGGACCCTTCCGTCACGAAGATCTCTCGCCGTAACTTCATGTTCCACCCGCTCAAACGCGCCCGCCTCCTGAATAGATTCGCGCTACGCGGCGCCTTCAAGTGCCGGGTCTACTCCGGCTCCAAATCACTGGGCCCACCACCTCCCCCAGCCGCAATAGCGATACCGAGAAGAATCATGACTCCAAACAGACCATAGATCACCTTACCGACGATTCCCTCTTTCTCCTCCTCCTCCCAGATCTTCCTGGGCCGAGCCTCTTCCTTCTCCTCCTGCTTGGGCTCTTCGACCTTAGGTTGCACCGGCTCAGGTTCCGGTTCTTCCAACACCTTGGGGGGCTTCGTCGGCGCAGACGTGGCAGGCTCTGACGCCGGAATGGCAGCAGCCACTACCGGGGTAGCGGATTCCTGTTGGACCGGCCGCGTTCCGGAAACGGCAACCACAGTCTCTCCGAAGATTGGGTAGGCTGCCTTGGCCGAACAGGTAGCCACCCGATGATCGAGGACCGAGCGGACGGAATACTCAAACCCATCAGGTCTCTCCGAGGGTCTGTCCGTGTATTGGCGCCGACCCGCGGGAATCTCGAAGGTCTCCGATTGCCCGCTGAACTTGTCCGTGCGGACTACCTGGAACCGGAGATCGCCAAGAAGCAGGACGTCCGATACCGTTCCGTTGTCGACCTCCCAGTTCACCTCGACAGCCCCATTGCCGGCAGAAGCGTCAGCGTAGACGGCTTCAACAGCGGGAAGTCCGAAGAAATCCGCCTGAACGTCACCCGTTGATGGGG
This sequence comes from Gemmatimonadota bacterium, assembly GCA_002714465.1. Next base: position 46,014 of record PAXL01000056.1, read on the forward strand.
GACGGTTCGAGGACCACGTCCAATCTTCTGCGAGCTTGTAGGATGTGCCAAGAAGATCGGCCTCACCGCTCAACACACCTGGCAGGACGGAGGCGACGAGTGGGAGCCGCATGGCCCCCATTGCGGGTCGTAGTTCTCCAGACAGCCTCGACCACCTGACAACACCGTGTGCACTAGCAACGCGATTCCCTTGATTATCATACAAACCGTATCTGTTCGCGTTATACGCATCGTAGGGATGGTCATCACCCACCGTGGCTACAACGCGACCGTATGTACCGTAATCGAGACTCACTGGGATCGATCCACCACCGGCTTCGATCGTGAAGGAGAGCTTACCCTCATCGTAGTCATAGGTCGCGACTTCGCTACCTGAGCTGGCCACCGTCTTCACCAACGGGGCCGACCCCAGTGTCGCTGCGATGAATGTCGTACCGACCAGCTGACCTTTCGAGATCAACTCGACCCGGACCGGCCGATATGCGAATGTCGAAGAACGTCCGTCGATCGTGACCTGAGGCACGCCTTCGGCATCTGATATCGATACCCGCCTAGAGCGACCTCGCTCGGCGAAGGCCAGACTCACTCTTCCGGGCTCGACTCGGCCACCCTGGACACGCGACAGCGGCAACCCAAGCGAGTTCGAGACATACCCGACGGCGCCTCCGTCAGTGCCGACCTGAAGGGCGATCGTATATTCGTGGCCCGCGACCACAATCAGCGGCGCCCCATCCGCAGACGGTGAAGAGACACCCTCTGCAGAGACCGGCCACTGGCTTCCGCCGCTCTTGTGGATCATCCGATGCTGTGCGATCCCGAAAGCAGAGGCGATACGCGCCGTTTCCGACCCGGCTGACGTGAGGTAATACCCCTCCAGCAGATACCGGCTGAACAGATCGTATTGACCACGATCTCCCTTTGGCCACGTGTGTGCCGCCTGGCCTGAGCCGACCCCGGAGGCAGAGAAGCCCATGTTGCTTAAACGCTTGTGGACATCTCGAGCCAGTGCGTTACACCCCGCAGACAAGAGCGATGCGCTTTCGGCCCCTGAGATCGCATCAGCCAGGTCGGCTGCGCTCAGCCTCTCGCTTTTACCGACGATCAGACCATCCTGATCAGCGTCACCAACGACCACGACAAGAGTCTCGGTGCCCTTCGTCATCGAACTCAGCTGCTCGACCAGCGATGCCTCGTCTGTGTAGCTTTCGCTGTCCTCCCATCCCGGTTGCGAAGCAGGTCGCAAGCCCGTGACGATAGAACCTTCAGCCGACCGGAATGCCTGCAGATAGGCGTCTACGGTATTGGCAGCATACGTGTCTTCCTGAACCTGAAATCCCTGTATAACAACGACCGTCTCGGACGCCGCCCGCGACATCAAACCCGCGACAGCCGCAAACACCAACGCGACGCGTCCAAAATGCTTTGAAACACTCGCCTTACAACGATTCATAGTGTTCCCCTCCGACATGTTCTCTGATCTTGCCCCCCAGCTGACACGTCTAGAAAAAAGAGGCACGGTCGCCATTATCGGGCGAATACCGTGCCTGGAAAACGATACTACAATGCGATCGGAAAACCAAATCGCTAGGTGATCACATTCACCCCGTCCTGCTCGGAAGACAGATCAGAGTTGTGCCTCACCCGAAACCAGGGGAGCCATCATCGCCGGCGTTTCGTCTGCGACATTCTTATTCTTGTTCAGGTTCTGAAAAAATCCGTTACAGACCTCGATGCTGTCTCCACTCAGGAAGCATCTCGACGTGATGTGCTTGTAGTCACCCGCCCAGGCCGTCTCGAACTTCTTGATTGACTTATCCCTGCGACGCGGGTCTAGGTCGGTCGTACAGATCCGGATACAGGCCTCACAGTCCACGCACGCCTCTGCATCCTCAAAATGGAGGTCGAGGTCGATCACTCAGGTGCGTATCAGAGGGCGAAGTAGCCAGAGCAAAGTCCACATAGGACGTGCCGCCAAACAGAGCCACCCGAGCAAGGGAGTGTAGAAGAAAGCGACCCCCGAGTCTGGAAACCGTCCACATATCGTGGATCGCGAAGTCCAGAACCATGCCGGCCAAGATCACCCAGTAGACCATAGTTTGGGATCGACCGTAGTCGTTCGCCACCAGACAGACCCCATCCTCAGAACTGAGTCAACTCGCCGCAGGATGCGACCTGCCCAGTTTTTCAATCAGAAGGCAACCACCTTTCAGGCAGTGAGTATGTGCGATTCTCCCCAGTCAATGGGCATGTAAAAGAAAGTCGCACCGCATAGAGCTGGAGGTCCTCTGTCTGGGACGACTCTCCATAGAGCCGATCACCCACGACAGGATGCCCCGCATCGCTGAGATGTCGTCTAATCTGATGCTTCCGTCCCGTCTCAATCCGAAGCGCCAATCGCGTCGTGTCACAATCTTCGCTATAGAGGGCACTATCCACCAACGTCAAAGCAGGTTTCTCTTCAACATCCCCGTCCAGCCTTGTGGAATGTGTATCAACGTCGAACCGTCCCCGGGCAATCGCCACATAACTTTTCTCCACGTCCCGCTTCTCGAAAAGGTGCGCCAACTGAGATGCGACACTTTTCTTGTGTGCGATCAGAATCAGACCTTGAGCTGCCCGGTCAAGCCGGTGGATCGTGTAGGCCGTCCGCTGTGGCTTCAGATGCTGCTCCGCCCAGCGGTGCACCGTGCAGTGGTCGCCCCACTTGGATCCCTGGGACCTGACGCCGTAAGGCTTTGCCCATATGCTGTAGCCCACCTCGTCCGCGACTAGGACTGAGGGAGTCGGATTCTCAGACAGAATTCGGACATCGTAATAGAGATGAATCTGGTCACCCAGTCGTGTTGATCGCGAGGCACGCCGAACTCTAGCCGTGTAGCCACGTGTCACCCAGACCGCACCCTTTTGCATCGCATCCTTGATGCGCTGCTTCGGCAGCCCTGTCTCCTTCGCAAGGAGGTGATCCACACGGCATCCTTCCTCCGTGACATCGATATGCCATTCGCGAGGAGAGTCATTTAGGTCATTCGTCGGAAACGTCGTAGGCGTTGCTTGTGCGCTTTTGACACTTGGCATTTAATACTTGACCTCGCCTACAGCGTAACGACGCCCTTCACGTAGCTCTCATCCCCGGCCAGAATCTGCTCCATCAGGCGAGGATATCCAGACAGCGTCACTGTGTGCGTCACCAACGGCTTCAGATCGATAATTCCCTTATGAATCAGCTGAATCGCCGGTCCGAAGGCATCGCGCATTTTCGACGCAGGCGCCGAATTGACGACCGTAAAACCGCCAAGGTGCCACTTGTGTGGGACGAATGTGGCCTGCTCGCCTTTGATCCAGCCGAACAGGTTGATTTTCCCCCCTCTCTTCACGATATCCGTCGACAGGTCGAGCCCTTGCTGCGAACCCGTCGTATCGACAACCACGTCGAATCCTCGCTCTTTAAGTTCAGCTGGATCCACGTCCTTGCTGTTGTAGACCTCCTCGACGCCGGCTTGTTTCGCCAGCTCCAGCCGGCTCTCCACAATATCCATAGCCACAAGCGCAGCAAGTGGATGTCGCACCAGCCCCTGAAGGATCAGCTGCCCCATGAAACCGCATCCGATCAGCGCGATCTTGTCACCGGCCTTGATCTGACAATGATCGATGCCCGTAACGGCACACGACACGGGCTCCACGATCCAGTATTCATCCGGAAGATCTGAATCGGGGATCCTGTGCGCTCTTGCCACACTCAGATTCCGCGTCGTGGCGAACCCACCCCCAGTTACGCGGTCTCCCTCCCTCAACCCACCCGCCTTCGGTCCAACTTTCTTCACATACCCGACCCCTTCGTGTCCGGGACCCGCCACGGGCGTCATCTTGTTTCCAAGTCTCGCCGTAGCAATGTCCCAAGAGCAGATCCCGCACGCACCTCCCTCTACCTGCACTTCACCCGGCCCAGGATCGGGTGGCGGCTCTCGTTCGTAGAGCTCGATGCTGCCATCGTCGTGATACCGCATCGTCTGAACCATCTGCTCCTCCATCCAATTATGCTCAAGTGCCGCATCCAGCTTTTAACAACAATTGACCACTTCTCATTGACATCCGCTCGGTCAAGTTTTCTGAGCGGATCTGAAGCAAAAAACCCGCATTCTGATAGAGCGCGAAGGAAATCGCAATCAGGTTTCGCTCTCCTGACAGGATGTCGCCCACCGCACAGAGCCTCAGGATCTTGTTCCCTTCGGTATCCCATACCTTACGATCCTGGTCAACGATGATCAGGCTGCCTCCTACACGAGCGGGAGAGAGCCTGCACCCGGCGGATATCGAGGGGGATTCTGTCGGCTTCCCCTCAAGATGGGTGGGGGCCTATTTGACCCATATACACAAAAAAACGCCTGCATCGACGCACGGCGTTGCAGGCAGTCAGAAAAACAGGTACAGAAGTTATGAGGGGGTGGTCGTCACTGCACGCTTCCTGGACCGGCCCTTAAGGGCGTCCTTCGAAATCCTCGGAGTCACATACGTGAGGATCGTCTCCAGACTCTCCCGTGTCTTCTTCAGAAACCGACAACGAGCGGTCGGACCGTCCTGAGTCACGACCTTTGCGGCCGTCCCGTTCAAAAACTTGAGATCCGGGTCGTCGACCGTCAAGCGCACCAGATCATCCACCTTGAAAGCCTCGCCCGGCAAAATCACGAACCCGCTGGCGCTCAGCTCGGTGAGCTGGGCAGGAATCCCGTCCACCTCGCAGCTGTCGAAAACCTCATCCGACGGGCCCTTGCTTCCGTAAGTCTCAGCCGCGACACGCTCGACAGACACCGCAATATCGAGATCGCAGCTGAAGATCTTGCGGTCCTGGTTGTAGACCAGTTTATCTGCGTGCTCGAACATTAGATACGGATTCGGCGTTTCGTAGGCCTTGATCAACTTGGTGCTGAACCGACACTCCCCACCCGCGGGTGACCAGAAGAACGCCCAGAGCTTCTTCTTAACTCGGAGGCGAACAGTCTGATCGCCCTCCTGAAATAGGTCGGTAGTGATCGCGAGATCATTGAGTCCGATGATCTCCGCCGAAAGGAGCCTGAAGTGATCGGGACCACCTGCGAGAATGTAGATCCTCTGTCCTACCATCAGGTGCCTCGTATTCTGAGGGCGCCTGTCTTCGGCGATATATCGATACCCAAGCTTCGTCCGGATCGAAACAAGCCGCTCGACCTCCTGCTCCATCTCGAGCCAAGGCAGCCTTCGGATAGCCTTCATACGCCGGCTGACGGCCTGATCGAACCCCTGGACCGAGCCGACGATTGAGGCCGGATTCCGGTCCGGAGAAGCTATTACAAGCCTTTCGAGCGTCCCCTGCAGGATCGGATTGAGGCCCTTGCGATCGCTCACACGCTGCAGGCGATCGAACCCGCGTGCGATGACATCGCGCCGCCGCATCCCCTTAATAAGACGACGTCCGAGAACCGACAGGATTAGAAGAGCCGCAAGGACAACAATTGTCCAGACAATCGTCTCATTAGCGACCGCCTCTCGGTCATTCATCTTGCTCAGAACAGAACCAAAGGCCTCGATGTTCAAAGGAAAGAACACTTGATCCACACCCCTTCATCTAATTGATCAGCTTTGCCCAGCACAGGAAATATATCATTCTAAGCCCAGACACAAACCATTGACAGTTGCCTGGGGTGGGCAAACTGGGTGTGGACTATGAGTATCCATGGCCGGTTACTTCTGAATCATAGAATACACCTACTAAAGAGAAAAGGGGGAAGAAGCACCAGCTCCTTCCCCCATTTAACCTAGTCAACCCACAATGAATATTTATTGCAGTGCTTTCTTCGTGGATTTTATGATGACCGCTGCAACCTTGTAGGGATCAGCATTCGATGCTGGCCTTCTATCTTCCAATCTCCCCTTCCAACCATCATCGATGGTGCCAATAGGAATTCTAATTGAGGCACCACGATCGAATTCCCCATAGCTAAACTTGTCGATTGATTGAGTCTCGTGTAGTCCGGTTAAACGCTTATCGTTGTCGGAACCGTAAACCTCAATGTGCTCAGGAATATTCCCACCAAATTCTTCACAAATCTTCACAAAAACATCCCTATTCCCAGCGTCACGCATCGCACCATTTGAGAAATTCGCGTGCATTCCTGAACCATTCCAGTCACCCGCAATTGGTTTGGGGTGCCACTCAATAGCAATCCCATATTTCTCCGCTGTCCTCTCAAGAAGATAGCGCCCCACCCAGATTTCATCTCCAGAGCGTTTTGCACCCTTTGCAAAAATCTGGAACTCCCATTGTCCCATCATCACTTCCGCGTTTATGCCTTCGACATTTAGCCCTGCTTCCAAACATTGGTGAAGATGTTCATCCACTAAGGCTCTACCAAACGTATTTCTCGCACCAACGGATGTGTAATATGGGCCTTGAGGTTGAGGATAGCCGCCTTTGGGAAAGCCTAGTGGCAAATCCGTGTCCGGGTCAACCAAGGTATATTCTTGCTCAAAGCCGAACCAGAAATCGTCGTCATCGTCGTCTATTGTTGCACGTCCGTTCGACACGTGCGGACTTCCATCGGCATTCATCACTTCTGACATAATGAGCCAGCCGTCTCCACCGTATCGATCGGGATCGGGAAAGGCAGCAACTGGTTTAAGAACACAGTCTGATGCGTTTCCTTCAGCTTGCTCAGTTGATGACCCATCAAACGACCAAATAGGAGCAGATCCAACATTTCCATCGAAATCATCAACTATTTTTGTCTTGCTCCTCAAGCTCTGTGTCGGCTTGTAGCCATCGAGCCATATATACTCAAGCTTTGACTTTGCCACGAAACTTAACCCTCCTCACTCTGGTTTGGTAGGTAACCTCGCAGGTGGACAAGATTGCCCGTTTTACCTGGATTCGAAAGCAAATTCTACAACCGCAATGCAACCTACTAAACTCAAGGTTTTCCAAAGTTGATCCGAAATTTGCCCCATAATTTATAATTCGATTATTTCACGAAGATTTCTAGATTGTTAATTCTAATGAAAGCATGGGCAATACCCGCACAATTCGGGCCGAAGCAGCTATTTGAGGAACAAGGCAAACGGCACGCGCAGTCACCCAAGTCTTAGGTTGAGTAACACGCCGTCGTGTGTGGTTCCAGATACGCCGAGTTCCAACTTGAGCCTGATCACGACAACCTACTCAAGGGTATTTTCACGGGAAGTGATCGAAACTTGGGTCGGTGGAACCACGAAAACGAGGTCGATGCAATCGACCTAAGCCCACATCCCTAAGAATTCGCTCAGCTTCGACATTTAGTCAAGACCTGCTGACAGTCGTGGAAAGGAGCGCTTCGGTGCTTCTCTTCGTTATGTTGTGCGACCGATTGACAGGTTTAAGGCGATCGGCTACCATTCGCCTAACCACAACCTGAGGAAAGCAATGACGGAAGAACAGGCAAACGACCTGAAATCCAGTCTCTACGACTTGATGCAGAATATCGAGAGCAAGGAACCGATCCTTGAGCAACTTGAGGATATCGGCCGGATCCAAGCCGAAATCTCACCCACGGCTCCTTCTCAGCTGATCCACTACCTCGAACGCCGAAGCTACGCGAAGGCCCTCGAGTTCCTCCAACTCGGCGTCGTCCACGAGCACCCGAACCGACCCCAAGACGACGAGGGGTCGCACTCATGATCGAAGAGCGCAGCGACATCAAAGGGATCCGCCGATTCCTGTTTGCAGACGGAGCTGACGACGACAGGCTCCATCTGCACGTGTCGAAGGTCGGTCCGGGGGCGCGTGCCCATCCACCCCACAGCCACGATGGTCAGGAAATCTTCTACGTCCTCTCGGGCCACGGTGAGGTTCTGGTCGGAGATACCGCTCACGAAATCCGTGGTGGAGAGGCCATCCAGGTTGACTGCACGCTTAAGCACGGAATCAAGAACATCGGTGACTCGTCGATGCGATACGCAGTGATCATCGCGAACGGTTGACAGTCCTTCAGAAGCGCGATCTTGTTCGGATAAGTGACCACGCGGCCAACCTGACCGTGGACCTCAATCGCAGGAGGGACCTTTGATCGCGTCGATTCGCGAACGAGCTCTGAACCGTGAGATTCTCACGGGAACGTTCATACACCTCGGGAACAGTATGACGGCGGAGATGGCAAGTGCATCCGGGTTAGACTGAGTGCTCCTGGACATCAAGCACAGATCAGGATGACCTGAAGCACGAGATTCAGGGCGTTTCCGGAATTCTTACGGCATCGATCGTCCGTATCGAAACGCCGCACGCCAATACGTCAGGAACAGCGCAAGTCGATGCAGAAAGCGGATCTGGAAATGATGGGATTGGCGAGAAGGATGGTGCAATCTGCGGGAGCGACTCTTGACCGGAAAACCAAGCGCGGGTTGGGCGATTTCTAAAGCAGAAAGAATCACTCTGAAAGGCTGGAACCACGGCGGGCATAGAGGGTCGATGCAACAAGCTGACCTTGCCCCCCCTGACGAAACGGCAGTGAAGATAGTCGATGTCCCAGCTACAACGTCGCCGGGCAGAACCAAGGGACGAGTTTCCTCTGCATAAAGGCGAAAGCCATCCTTTGGTCGACAACAGATCTTCTCTCCTCCTGCTTCTTACTTCTTTCTAAATCCTGAATACTTTCTCCGCATTCTTCCTAGTAATCTTCTCAAAAGCATCCTTGCTGATATCAGCTGTCCTGAGGTAATCGATCATCGACACGTCCTGAACCTTCCGGAGTTTGTCCGTCGCAAACAGCAGCCGGCTCTTCCAGCGCTTTAGGAATCCGAGCCCGAACTCGGGATCTCGGTTGATCGCATTGAATCCTGACCCAGCAGACAGGTCGGCATAGAGATTCTTGTACCTACCGAACAGTTCATCCAGGCGCCCACCCTGCGCGACAGAACCTTTCGGGTAGCTCTCTTTCTGCGGCACCTTCCCACTGATTTCTCTCCAGAAGTACTGAGCGTGTCCAATCCATTTCACCCGCCTGTATGTCCTGACCATCTCCTCGAACCCTAGCAGCCGCGGTTTGTCCCTGTTGATCCACCAGTCGATGTGCATCGTGATCGAGATACCCAGTTTATCGCAAGCTTCGTAGACACGCTGCTGCATCGGATCGTCAACGGGCAGACCACAAAGGTTCTCTCCGTATCCAACACAGCCCTGACTCATATGGTCTTCCAGGATATGGTAGGGATCGAACTTGCCGGGGTATCGGTGTCGCGGATCGACAGCGCAGAGTGGATGCAGTCGATCTCTGTGCCGTTTCGTCATCTTCAGCAGGTCCCGGGTCGTCACGAAGTAATCCAACTCCTCAGGGACCTCAACGGCCATGACGATCGCCTGCTCGATCCCGTGCCTGTCCATCCACCGAAGCATGGTCGACGGCGTCATTCCGTGTTCGCCAAACCGAAGTTGACCGAGATGAACGTGTGCGTCAATCATTTCTGGGACTTCCTCAGGGTATCGATTATCAACAAAGACAGCGCTTGTATGGTTTCATCGAAGTCGCTGTTCTCTATGGCTGGAATCTTGTTGATTTCCCCCATTTCCAGAATGTGCTCTTGAAGTTTCTGGATCTGCTTCATGTATCCTAGATATCTGTGTTCCGGACGTCCTGATGCGATCCCCTCCTCCAGGACGCGCTTAGTTTGCTCACTCCGTTGTACGAACCTGTCCCGATACATTCTTGAGTCAGAGATATACAGGTTCACAAAAACAAAAGTCGCCTGGTCCTTATATGGAGCGAGATCGAGTAGTTCGGGTAACAGGTGAACGCCGTCAATCACTAGACTTGTGCCTTCTTCCAGCGCACGCTCAATGGTCGCGCGGACTCCGACTGTCACCCGATTTGCCTGTTCGCGAAAAGCAGGAATCAAGGGATCCGAGTCCTCGCCGGTCATTCTCGGATAGACCTCCCACGCAGAGTAAGAGGATTTGTGCAGGCCGGGCATCAGATCAGAGCTGATCATCAGTCTCATGACCTGCCGGATCTCGTCAGTCGAGGCGACACGGGAGATCTTCAGCAGATTGGCAACGGCCACGCCGACGGAGGTCTTTCCAACCCCGCTTGTTCCGCCGATCAGAATGATGATCGCTTTGGGCGGGTCTTCGTTACGGAAGTCGTGCCAGCAGTCGTACCGCTCCGCAACCGCCTTACCCCCTTCAGAGCGAAGGAGTTTAACCGCGGACTTGCATATTTGCTCACGGTTAACAATATGCCGACCGTCACGTCGGAATTCGTTCAACATCATCTCGGCAATGCTGTAGGCCTGAGCGTCGTCAACACCTGTCAGCTTCAGAGATTGTGACAACCGAGCCCTCGAAAACGGTCGACGCCCCTGACTATCTTCGACCAGGACCTCGCGCTCACCGGGCTCCCAGAAGATCCCGTCGCCATAGGCTCTGTCACCATACAGGTCCTCGATTTTTTCTTTTATAATTCTGAGAGCATCTTTACTGTCGATTTCGTCATGCTTCTGAAGGGCAGATCTGACACTGTCCGCGACTTCATACGCTTCATCGAACGAAAACGCTTGTTCGATCAGGTAATGCGCCAACATGCCGCGGAGAAACGGAATCCGCGTGTCATTGTCAATAATGACGGCCATCTGCGTCCGATCGTAACATTAAGACAAAAGTCCTTTGGCGAAGCTGAATGCGTGGTTATGATACACCTCTACAAGAGAACATCCAAATGGAGACAAAATGCGCTTGTCCACCGCTAACGGATTCCTGAGTATCGCCCTAGGCCTGTTGTTCCTTTGTGGCCCGACACATAGCCAGAACGGCACGACTGGCCGAGTCGCCTTGGGGGCCTTCGTTCCAACCGGAGACGACTCGGAAGTGTCCAGCACGAGCGTCGTCGTCCAACTCACCGGAGACGTTCAGATCTTCGAACGTATAGGTATCGAGGGCGAGTTCAACTGGGTACCGATCAACCTCGAATCGACCGTTGGCCAGACCAGTACGCTGATCGAGGCCCGCCAGGTCAGCGCTCTCGGCGGACTAAGGTTTGCGAGCTCTGGTATAGAAGCGTCGGATAACACACCGGTGGCATACGTGTCGGCACGGCTTGGATTCTCCCGTCTTGCCGTCAGGTCTGACACGACAACATCAGTACCGGGATGGATCGGACGCGCGGTCGATAAGAACCAGAAATTTCCTCCTAACTGGGAGGAAGATCGAAACTCCAAGTGGAGGCCGCGCCGCGCGACAGAAAACGCCTTTGTCCTGTCCCCTCGTGTTGGCATCCTTCTCCGACCGCGAGGCAGCGCAGTGATCGACCTGTCGATTGCACCATCGTTCCTGTTCGATGGAGGCGAAGTGACAACGCAGGTGGTCGCGACCTTCGGTTTCGGTTTGTTCGGGACCATCGACTGATGTGAATAGACCCTTACTTAATGAGAGTTTAAAAGAACGTGCCTGACGGAAGGCCGAGAGGTCGACACAATCTCGCAGGCCGACCAAGACATAAATTCTGGTGAGCGGATAGTTCGTAGGCTCGTAATCGAGCATCTTACCCTGAACCCGGACCAGGATCTACCTTGGAGCCTGACGCTGGTCAGCATCATCCACGACGTGGAACGGCATCTCGGGATCCGGTCTCAGACCGATGCGATCCTGACCGACGTACTGAAAAATGACCAGTCCAGCCGGGAGGACGTGCTTGCCTCCCTGCTCTCGAGGTATCTTAGGCGCACCAGCGGCCACCTTTCGAACGTAGCCTCAAGCATTACCAACCCTTTCGACCTGATCGCTCGCAACGACTAGAACCGAGCAGGCCGGACAGACGTGTCTTTTCGCAGCGGGGCCTGCCAAGAGTGAAGGTAAGGTTCAGGAACCCTGAGTAAAGAAAGAGCGCGAAGGTAAGGACAATCGTCCTCACCTTCGCGCTCTTTGTTTACAGGACGCGATGTTCGCTTGGCTGTCGGCTCGCTAGATCAGAGTCTCTGAGAGCGTGCGGCCGATCTCTTCGCGTGTTGCCTGATGGTCATAGAATCCGGTCGCGATCCGTCGCTTTGCCTGCTCGACGCGATCGTCTCGAACATCAGGGACATACTGAATGTCCTGCCTAGCCTGCCGGACCTGGCGGGCCTCTCCCTGAACGTCGTCGACCAGACCCGAGTCCAGAACCGCATCAGCGATTGCCTCACGGACTTCCGGACGATCGTAGAACCCTTCAGCCACACGCTGGCGGACGGCCGTGATGCGCGCTTGGCGAACGTCACTGACCGCATCCACATCCGCAGGTGTGATCGGCGAAGAGTTCAGGTTACGTGCCTGCGTCGAAATCTCGACTACGTCCCCTGCCTTTGGTGCCTGGCGACGCTTACGGACCTCCTCGTTCCTCTTCTCAGAAACGTCGGGGCCACGCAGATCTTTTAAAGCGTTTTCTATTCTCATGTTCTTCACTCGTGTGTGGGCCGAGGAACCGGCCTCTATCTAATTTATCGGCTGCCGCAGGACCGTCTTGAGGAAATTCTTACGATTTTTTGTCAGATAGTTCGTTTTGCAACCCAGACCGAAAAAATAATATAACCGGTTGCTTTTTTAACGCTTTTTCGAAAAACCAGCTCCCGCCTGCCCTCTTCCTACTCGTCAAATTCCCAATTGGCAGGTGGAAGCTGCCCGGGACAAAGGAACCTAGCCCGTCACCTTGTCCACAAATCGGGACGACTGGGAGGCCCTTTCCGCCGGATTCGGTCCTTGATACGCGATCGCGGCCTTACCTTGGGCCTGCAGACTCGACATTTCCTTCCTTAGATCCGCCGTCCGACTTTTCAGAATCGTTTCGTTCTCCGACTTGACCGTCTGGATTTCCTCCACGGTCTCACGGATCCCTTCCACAAGCTGATCAACCTCCCTCCGCTCGGCCGGATCACGGTCAAGCCCGAGGGAATGCCAGCTCTGTCGAAGCGGACGCAGATCGGCTTCCAGATCCCGAACCTTCCGCATCAGGGATCGGATCTCTGTTAGGTCTGTCGTAAGACCCTCAACATTCAGGACCTGTATATGTGCCGTTTGACGCATCACTGCTTCTTTAAGCGCGTCATACTGGCTCCGCTGGCAGACCAGCCGTGTGATCAGTTCCTGTCCCGTCTCCATTGCGGTCACCCGGTCACGCTGAGAGAGGGTGTCGGCACGGCAGGATTCGGTATCGTGCCTTCCGTTTTCTGGACGGCAACCACCCAAGCCTCGTGCAGGTTCTCGAGCATCCCGATCACTTCCTGGATCGCTTCCTTGTCGACCTCGAGGTTCGCCAACACCAGCTTTCTGTATGCATACATATATAAGTGGTTGAGCGACTGGGCGATCTCGCCAGTCTTCATATCGAGAGCCAAGTTAAGTTCCATGATGATATCCTGGGCATTGATCAGCTGTTCCCCCTTCTCACCGTATTCCTTCTTGTCGATCAGGTCGATCGACTTCTTCAGCGCCTTGATGGCGCCTTGATACAGCATCAGGATCAACTTCCCGGGCGAAGCCGTGTTGATCTGAACCTGCTGATACTGGCCGTAAACGTTAGGCTGGGGCATTCTTACCTCATTAGAGGATGGCTATCAGTTCGCCGGTCCTCGGCTAACGGGCTGATAGAGAGGCGAGTTGAGACCCGAGGAAAGATCCGATCGAGTTCAGTTCTGCCAAGGTTGTCTCCATCACCGTGAACTGACGTTGGAGTGTGTTCTGTTTGACTGCGAGGCGCTCCTCGAGACGTTCGATCTGCTTAAGGTTCGCTTCGATGGTGTCTTCAATCGCGGACTCACGCGTCGCGATCAGACCTTCCAAGGGGTCCGTGATCGAGGCCAGCGCGTGACTCAGCTGGCTTCCAACGCCCTGGATGACACTGACGGTGCCCTGATCCTGTCCTTGTATGGTCAACTGAGAAGCAGTCAGCATAACGCGGATCGCAAGCCCGTCCGTGTTCGAGTTTCCTGAGTCACCGGTGAGGATTCGTCCATCACCGGTCGCCGTTTCACCGTTAATCTGTCCGGCCACGTCCTCGCCTAGATACTGAGCATCCGCGATCCCGAGCTCGTCAACGCTCTGACTAATCTTGAACCCGGCATCCGAGCCGTAACCCGCTGATGTCAGCCTGACGGTGCCGCTCTCGTTTGATGCGGTGACGGCCATCGCAAAGCGGCCCTCCTCCGACGTCTCGAACTGACCGAAGCTAAGATCCCCCCCGCCCTCGTTCCGCTCGATCAAGACGAGTGTCATCTGGCTGTTGCCGACTTCGTTGTCCGAGATCTGGATCTGGCCGTTCGCGTCGACACTCGTCGACACCGCGCCACCGAAGACACTTCGAATCTCCGAAAGCAGGTCATCGATCGTCTGTGTCGCAGGGTCACTAATCGAGAATGTTCCCGTTACGCGCTCGCCGATATGCGTATCGGCCTGAATGTCAATCGTGTCGCCGGCAACCACGCCTGCTCCATTGATGGAGTCGAACGTCGTCGCCGACGTTATGGGTATGACTCCATCGGTCGTATTCACTTCTGAGCCAGTTTTCACTTCGGCAACATTCGAAGCCAGAACCGTTTTGATCTTGTTTACCACATCGACTGTCGTGTCGCCCGTCATCAGGTCGATAGTATCCGATTTCCCCGAAATCGCGTCCGTGATCGTGATCGTCGTATCGTTCTCGATTCCGCTGGAGATGTCGGTCGTTCCCGTTACATTGCCCTGTTCTGCGGCCTGCAGGATGTTGACATCGTAGGTCCCGGCCACCGTGTTTTCAGTCTGAAAAACAAACTCGATGTCCGAATCTGACAAGCTGCCGCTCTCCGTCAGAACGTTTCGGATCTTCGTCAGATCCTTCGCAAGCGCGGCGTCCAGAGATGCGGCATCGATTTCAAGCAAACCGTCCCTGTTGAAGGCGATACCGAATAGCGAAAGAGCATTTTCGTCCGAAGCCAGCCCTGTGACCGGGTCGATCACTAGGGATCGCAACTGGGACTGCAGCGTAAGCAGAGTCGCATCCCCCGAAAGTGGACCTGACGTCTCAAGCTCCTCGTTGAACACAAACTGGTCGCTGATCAGCTGGGAGGCGGTGTTGAAATTGTCGACGAAAGATTGGATCGAGGATCGAATCGAAGCCGTGTCCTGCGTGATATCTATCGATACAGAGGTGCCCGCTTCCGCCTTCAGCAGGTTGAGCGTCACGCCCGCCAAGGCGTCGGTAATTGTATTGTTCTCCCGCGTAAGGGCCACGCCGTTCACACGAAAGACGGCATCCTGTCCAGCGACAACTTCTGTCGTCCGAGCGTTCTGCCCCTCTGCACTTGCAGAGAAGGACCCGAAGGTCAGAGCGCCACCACCCTCGTTATTCGCCGTCAGGGTGACCGAGAGCTGACTGTCTCCAGCCTTATCCTCCGTAACCGTTATCTGACCGAGAGCGTTCACGGAGGCCGTTACGCCCCCAAACACCGTCTCGATCTCGTCTAGCAGCTCCTGTATATCGTCGCTTGAAGCGTTCGCGATCGTGAAGGTTCCGGAGACCGCGGTCCCGTCTCGGTTGGTACCCGAGATCGTAACCGTATCGCCATCGACAACGGAAGCACCAAAGATCTCGCCGAAATCCGTGTTCGCGGCGATCGGGTCCGAGCCGTTCGTAGTGTTCCCGACGCTTGATGTCTGCACTTCGGTAACCGCTGTCGCCACACCCGAGATACCCTCGAGCAGCCCGATGGCTTCGAGCACATTGTTGTCGTCCAGGAATGTCGTCGTCCCGTCGATCTGGAGACGGAATCGGCTCGTACCGTCCTCTTCCTCTTCCGTCACGATCGCCGTCGTGACACCAGATGGTGCGGCCGAATCGATGGCGTCCTTGATATCCTGCAGGGACATAGCCGCCAGGTCGATCGCGAGAGTCTGATCGTCGATAGTCACGTTGCCGCTCAGGCCGCCAGTCAGTCCAATTAGCGTACCGATTGCAGTTGTTCCGCTATTGAACTTGTCTGACTGTCCCCCACCGGTCACGCTGTTCTTGATCGACGTCCCGGCGCCGGTGAAACCAAGATTCTGCAGAATCTCAGTGGTGCTCGCGTCTAGGAGGGAGAAGCCCTCCGATCCTGTCGTGTCGCTCGTCAGGATCATCCGGTTATCGGTCTCTGAAACCTGAAGAATCTGTGCGGTCACACCGACATCAGACGCGTTTATCGCGCCCTGTATGTCGAGGAGCGAATCTCCGGCCGCGATCAAAATCGTCCGACCGTTAATCACAATTTCTCCCGAGAGACCAAGGTCTTCGGAGGCGGAACTAAACGACTGGGAAGAGCGGCTTTGCGCCTGTGCCAGGTTGAGGACCTCGACGGAGAACGAGCCAGGAGAAGTACTTCCGCTGACGGATGCAGTCACTAAGTCCGTGTTGCTCGATGACGTCGAAAACACGTCGAAGGCGGACCCGTCCGAGAGCGCGTCCGCACTCGTTTTCACTTTCAGCAGGTCAGTGTTAATCTGTTGAAGGACTTGAAGCTTGAACTCTTCGATCGCGTTCTGGTTTTCCAGAAGGACGGCAGGGCGCCGGTCGATCGCGATCAGCTGTTCAATGATCTGTCCTGAATCGATACCGGACGACAGTCCGGCAAACGATACACCAGTACTCATGGGACCTCCAACGACAAGCGGTATCAGTCGAGATGGTTTTCCCCAGAAAGCTGTCGCGCTGCAGCGCGACGGCTCCATCTCGAGTGAGTTACATGCCTTCTATCAGACTATCGGCAAATGCCGAAAAACCTTCATTGGGCGTGCGGAGTTATTTGCGGGGGCGGTTGGGAAGGTCAAGTTCCGTACAGCACAACGCGGACAGTTCGCCTGAGTGGGTACCGAATCCCGCGAATGCCCGCCGCCTCCGTGCAGCGTGTGGTGGCTGAGAGCCGGCATCCTGCCCACTCTCACCATTAGTTTTGATTTTTAGCTGTCAGGCGATGTCGTTGACAAACAGCCCGACGATTTTGTCGATGCTCTCCTCGACCTCCAATACTTGTTCGGCCGGAATCTGACGAACGACTTCTCCCGTACCTGGATCGGTCACTTCAACGACGAGCCTTCCGGAGTCCTCGTGAACCGAGATCGCTAGATCTCGGTTCAGGGAGTCCAGTGCCTGGTTGAGTCGGCCAGCGGCTGCTTCAACTTGACGCGGCTCTAAGCGACCGGGCGAAGCCGATTGGCTCTGCGGGGCCTGTCTCTCCTCAACCTTATGATCGTAGGCCCGGGAAGAACCTTCGCCTCGCTGCATCTCACGCGGCGAGAAGCTCGGCAATGTGCTGAGTGTGGTTTCCATTTCCCTCTACCTCGATTGAACTTCCTTCTAATGACTTTGAGTATTGTTCGAACTCTGAGAATCGCGGCGAAGAGAACCACGATTCTCAGAGCTTCGAAATGAAATTCGCTAAATGCGTGATCTTATCCGAGCAGCGACAGAGCATTCTGCGTCATGACGTTCGCCTGAGCCAACAGAGCCGTGCCAGACTGAACAAGGATCTGCGACCGTGTGAAGGCCGAAACCTCGGATGCAATGTCTGCATCACGGATCGAAGATTCGGACGCCGTGATGTTCTCAATCGAGTTCTCGTTCGCCCGGATGTTGAAGGCCAGTCGGTTCTGGTAGGCACCCAAGTCACCACGCTGCTGCGCGACATTCTGGATTGCCAAATCGACGTTCGAGATCGAGGTCTGAGCCGTCGGCTGAGCAGCGATCGACGTCGAACCCAGGTTCAGGACAACGCCCGAGGCACGCATGTCTGTAATGTTCACCTCTATTCGGTGAACGGCACCATCGTCTGGACCCACCTGGAACTGCCCGCCAGTGCCTGAATCGATCACCAGATCGAGACCATCTAACTCACCGTCTCGGTAGCCGTCTGTTGCCGGGTTGATTCCCTCCGCCCCCTGCGATCCGCTCAACGTGAGCTGGATACCCAGACGGTCGAAGTTGGCGAGAACCGAACTTCCCGTTGCAACGACACCGGTCTGTGCTGCACCGTCGGCGTCGAGAGCAGCACCGATATCGATCGTCTGCGTCGCAACACCGTTACCTAACGTGATCTCCCGATCGTTTGTGCCGGCAGTATCGATGAAACGATACGTCCCGGCCGTGGCACCGGAAACTTGGACAGCCACAACACCCGTCGTCGGGGATGCTAGTGACGTCGAAACCGTCGGATCGTTATCGACCACGTTCCCGAAACCAGTCAGAATGGCCTGATTGTTGTAGGACGTAACCGTTCCGATTCGGTCGATTTCGTTGATGAGCTGCGTATACTCGGCGTTGAGGGACTCGCGGTTCGAGTTGTTGAGCGTGGATGACGAGGCCTGGACGGCCAGTTCTCGCATACGGATCAGAATCGCGTTAACCTCGTTCAAAGCGCCTTCAGCGGTCTGAATCAGGTTCGTCGCTTGTTCAGCGTTCTTGACAGCCTGCGTTAGACCACTGACCTCGGCTCGCATACCTTCCGAAACGCTGAGGCCGGCAGCGTCATCGGCTGCCCTGTTGATCCGGAGACCCGAAGAGAGTCGCTCTATTCGGGTGCTCAGATCTCTGTTGTTAATGTTCAGTATCCGTCGAACGTTAATCGACGGAAGGTTCGCATTGACGCGGAGTGGCATCGTGAAAACCTCCTTGTTGGTCTCGCTTAAGCCTTGAGACTGTTACGGCATCCTTGCCGATGACCGAGCCCGTGGGAAGCTCGGCTGAAGATTGGTCAGGGGACTGCAAACAACACAATTAGCCGAAAAAACGGCCAAAAACCCTAACTTTGGTGCGGTAATCCTTCACCTCCTCACTCTTTATTGGAATAGTATGGATGTTTCCTTTTGTCTATGTATCGACTGTGCAGGAAACAACCTTTAACCTTTTTTCCCAATGCAGAGCGAGAAAACGGCCAGGGTCTGGCTGACATTTTCGGCGCCCCCCGAGGAGGTCACCTTGCCACTTTTTCGATTATCAAAGTTCGGTCGTCCGAACCTTTCCTGGAGAGATGATTTTCTCAGAATTCTTCTGCCATCCGAAATCAGGCCTTCCCACGTCGGCGTATTTGGAGGTTTTCACGGTGCCAACGGCCTGAACGAACAACTTCTGAATCCACCATAGCCCAACTTGGTATCACTTTATATACCAAGTATCGCCAGGAACAGGTTCGGCTTTAGTCTTTTCTTTGGAAGATCCTAAGGCGCGCCTCGTCGTCTCCCGATCTCTTGAAGGCTTTATAAATCTATTTAGCTTTCTCTTTTTACTGGAGGAGCGAGAGGGCGCTCTGAGGGAGTGCGTTTGCCTGCGCAAGAACCGCAGTCGCAGCTTGGGTCAGGATCTGGGCACGCGTGAATTCTGAGACTTCCTCTGCAACATCGGCATCCCTAATCGACGATTCGGAGGCTTGGATGTTCTCAATCGCGTTGTTCGCAGAAGCAACAGTGAAAGCCAACCGGTTCTGCACAGCACCGATTTCCGCGCGTTCCGAGGTCACCCGGTCGATCGCCAGGTCCAGAATAGGGATCGTCGCTCGAGCGCTCACCTGCGTAGCGATTGAGGTGATATTCAAGTTAAGCTCAGGCCCGCTGGCACGCATATCGTTCAGCCCGAACTCAATCCGGTCCGTCATCTTGTTATCGGGGCCGACCTGGAATGATCCCCCAGTTCCGTGCTCTACGTGTATCGACAGGCCGTCCAGATCGCCGTCTCTGTAACGATCGTCCAGATTCAGAACGAGCCCCAGCCGATCGAAGTTGGCTACAGCGGTCGTTCCGGTGGCAACGACCCCCCCGTCCGCGTCGTTGTCGAGAATAGATCCGATATCGATCGTCTGCGTAGCCACACCATTTCCAACAGTGATCTGATTATCAGTCAAACCGGCATCTAAGAACGTATAAGTACCTGAATTTGCTCCACTTATTGCCACTCCAGCCACACCCGTAGTCGCACTCGCGGTGATCGCCGTCGAGATCGTCTCACTGACCGTATTCCCAAAACCCATAAGCAGAACAGTGTCGTTATATGAGGTAGTCAGGGCCACTCGATCGATTTCCGTGATCAACTGCGTAAACTCGGCCTGCAGGTTGTTCCTGTTTATGTCGTTAATCGTCGACGAGGCAGCCTGCACGGCCAGCTCCCTCATACGGATCAGCATAGTCGAAACCTCGTTCAGCGCGCCTTCCGCAACCTGCGAGAGGTTTGTCGCATGCTCAGCGTTCCGAACACCCTGCGTAAGACCTCCGATCTCAGACCGCATACGCTCGCTGATAACCAGACCGGCAGCATCGTCGGCACCACTATTGATGCGCAGCCCCGTACTCAGCCGTTCGATGCGGGTGGCTAGCGCCCGGCCGTTCACACCCAACGCTCGTCGCGCGGTGATGGCTGAGATGTTGTTGTTAACGCGAAGGGGCATCTATTGCTCCTGTAGGTCGGCGATAGACTACTAGTGCCGTGGAGGAGCAACGCCTATGCCATACACGAAATTCTTGGCCGAAAGCTTTGATATATCCCATTGTTAAATATGTATTTATAGACTTACCCCAACTCAATTTTGATCGAGTTGGGGAAATACTCGAATAGGATGTAATTTCCGGAGGAGACCTTTGAGTGGATCCTAAAGACTATCGGAATGGGGGTTAAATAATTTGAAGTGGTGGAGAAAGGCCCTCGGCAGAGGCCGGTCCTGCAGATTCCAAGACTTCGTGCCTTATTGTCTTCGGTGTTCCGGGGTTTCCCACAAACAAAAAGACCTCCGTCTTGCGACGAAGGTCTTTTGCCATTGCGGGGGACGTACGGCTAAGAGTAGCTACACTTGGTTGGCCTATACGGTCACATCCACGTGATTCGCGCCTACCTTTGGTGCGTCGGCAAGTTGTGCGGTCGGTGCATTACCAGTCCCATCAACCGACGGGGCTGATTGGGGAGCGGGCAACTGCTGAACAGATCTGACAATCAGGTCCGCAGCCAGATTAGCCACTCCTTGGACTGATGTAGACATCGTCACCACCTCCTAAAGATAACGCACATCCCTTACAGGGCCTTATTATGATATTTCGGCCTAGAGTGTCCCAATCTTCAGGCACGGATGAAGATATCTTCGCAATTGGGAGGCTTTCAAGGTCTGCAGACTCAGAGCAGTTCGATATTCAAAGTGATTCTAGGATCTTGATTCGCCGGAGAAGGTGGTCGATGGAGAAGTACGTGTAGCCATCTAAGACGGGTCCCCCGATGTATGAAACTGATCGTCCGTCTCTTCAACGACTCGGATACGTGCACAATCGAAGACATAGAGTGTCGAACGGGACTCTCGTTCTCGGGGCTGGGTCCCAACCGCAATCAGAGCCTCGTTATCGAGAAAAAGCCTTCCGCCTGGCTGACCCATCGTTACCCAAAACCGGTCTCTGCCTTACGTGTCGCTGCCCCAATGTTTTCGAACCCAGTTAACAGCCAGGACCAGAGTACTGGGCTCTTTGATCTGTAAGGGTGTCTCAGCCCCAAACACTATCCCTCCGCATCGCTGCGAATGAATCGTCAAAAGCATTCAGCGCCAAGTCTATGTCCTCCGCAGAATGGGAATAGCACGGGTAGCAGACAGAATAGAGAAGGATTCCTCGCTTGAACATCTCGGCACACATTCGATCGTAGAGCTGACTGTCCGTGGCCCCATCGCCCGACCGGAATCCGAATACACCCAGCGGCGAGTAGCCCAAGAAACCGGCATCTACGCCGTTCCTGTCTGCGATCTCGTTGACTCCACGATGAAGCTGCTCTCCGCGGGCCCAGAGCGTCTCGATCACCTCTTCAGTTCGGTAGACACCGATCACGGCCCGCGCAGCTGCAAGTCCGAGGGCATCGCCCCCAAAGGTCGAGGATACGGCAGCTTCGCGAACGGTCTCCATGATGTCGCGTTTCCCGACGTAGCAGGAAAGCGGAACGCCGTTCGACATACCCTTCGCGAATACTGACAGATCAGGGGTGACACCAAACAGCTCTTGGGCACCGCCTGTTCTCAGCCTGAAACCCGTGACAACCTCATCGTAGATCAGAAGCGCACCGTGTTCGTCCGATAGACGTCTGAGCTCCCCTAAGAACGCTAGGGCCTGGTCCATACCGACATAATCACAGGATACACTGATCGCGGCCACGTTCTCCGGATTCCGTTTCAGCGCGTCTTCAAAAGCCTGGGTATCACCCCACGGAAGTGCTTCGTATACAGACTGCACCACCTCGGGAACACCCGGTCGCGTCATAGTGTTAACCCACCCGTGATACCCGCTGGATAGGATGATATCCCGTTTAGTGTATGCGCGGGCAAGTCTGTGAGCGGCTGCCATCGCTTCACCCCCGGTCTTGAGAAAGCGAACCTGTTCTGCACATGGGATCAGTTCTATCAAGTCTTTCGCCAAGGCGACCTCAAGCGGATGCGCATAGCTATAGACGAAGCCGTCAGCCGCCTGCTTCTGAACGGCTTCCACAACCGCAGGATAGGCATAACCAAGCGTTATCGGCCCTAGCCCTGCACGAAAGTCGACGTATTCATTACCGTCGACATCCCACACCCGACACCCTTCACCCCGGACAAGGTAGCAGGGCTCGATACCGCGCAGGCTCTCTCTTGGGACCTTCGAGTGCGTCTGGCTTCCCATGGGTGTCACGCGACAGGCTTCGTCGTAGAGCTTCCAAGATTCGGCTGTTGTATGGTCTTCCGGCTTTCTGATTACTGGCTCCTCAAAAGAAATGCCCCCAGCCAGCGTTTCGAACTCGTGCCTTGGGGCGGTCGATTCCTGTTGTTCGGGCTATTCCGTTGACAATCCTCGCGCAACCTTTTGGATCGCCATTCCCATGTCACGGATATCCTCTTCCGACAAATGCTCGTGTATGCCCATCACGCACACGGTCGATAGTGCCTTGACTGCGTTGGGAACGAGGCTGGCATCATATTGATAGTCTCTGCTCGCCACTTCACTGTCGAAAGGGAACCCGCTCTTCCCATAGGTCTGCTTCTTCGTCAGGAAATCACCCCGCATGTAGATTGGGTCGCCGATGTAGTGTGCGGAAACAGACACGCCCTCCGCCCTTACGGCCTCACAAAACCGATCCGGGTCGTGTTCCGTCACATGGAAGATGTAGTTCCACCAGGTCGTTTCTCGATCGTCCTGTTCGGAAATGACGGTAACACCGGGTGCATCGGTGAGCAGGTCTGTGAGCTGGCGTCCGAGCGCAATACGTTGGAGTGTCACGTCACGCAGCTTCTTGAGCTGTGCGATCCCGACAGCACCCTGCATCTCGGTCATCCTGTAATTTGGGGCGAGAAAAGCGTGGTCCCGCTCCCCCATATACTTGTAGTCCCAACCTTTGTCCGAGAAGAGTTTCAGCCGGATATACGTCTCCTCGTCATTGGTGATCGCCATTCCTCCGTCGCCGGTCGTCATGTGCTTCGATTGCTGCAGGCTGAAGCACGCGATGTGCCCGGTCGCACCCGCATACCGGTCCTTATACATCGTCGCGTGACACTGGCTGCAGTCTTCGATCAGAACCAGGTTGTGTACCTTCGCGATTTCGGCCACCTCATCCGTGTCGCAGGGCCGACCGAACAAATGGACGAGTATGATCGCCTTGGTCCGATCGGTGATATTCGCCTCGATCGACTCTGGTGTCATGTTCATCGTGAAGGGATCGACATCGGCAAACGTTGGAATCGCGTTCTGTATCAGGATCGGCATCACGCTTCCCGGATCCGTGATCGGGGCTGTAATGATTTCGTCGCCGGGATCCGGGTTGACGGCACCGACGGCCAGATGGATCGCGGCGGTCCCGCTTGTACATGACTGTGCATACTTGACCCCATAGAAGGCCGCGAAGTCTTTTTCGAACTGTGGAACGAAAGTACCGTTCTTGCCGAAAAGGTTCTGGCTTCGGACGGCCTCGAGGAGCAACTTCTCCTCCTCTTCGCCGAAGGGCTTACGACTTTGGAACGGATCTTTGCGAACAGGGCTACCGCCGTCAATGGCTAATAGTTCAGACAAAAAAGTCTCTCCCGGAGTTCAGAGAAACCCAGATCAAAGAATCTGCAGAACCATCTTGTACTGTGTCTGGGTCTCGGTGAATGGCATAACGACGACGATTCGACCGTCGAAGGGGTCGCCTTCCCCGCCCTTCTTATAGGGGTTGTGAGGGAGAGCCGGCCACTCGATTCTACATCCGGAAGGCAGGAGGAGACGCCAACCGTTGTGTTCGACGAACCCCGCCTCGCCGGGGACAGACCAAGAAAACGGCTGTTCACCCAGAGGTATCGAATCACCCGTAGAGAGGCGAAGTTGGTCGCCGAAACTCGGAACGAGTGTAAGATGTCCCTCGACCTGCCCTGTCGAATTCTCTGCCTGGTATATGAGCCCAAGCTCGTTGTCTCCTCTTTCGACGACCGAGACAAGACCCACCACATCGCGATACAACAACCGAACGGTCAGCGTAGACCCGTCTTCCTCTATCGCAACCTCATCCGGGACGTGCTGTAAGGCATCTGTCAGGAAGTCCGGGTCTTCATCGCCGGGTGTGTGCCGCAGCTGTTTCACATCTCCCACTGTGAAGTTGCTCCAGAGGGGCTGAAGCTTGGTATTTCCACCACCCAGGATCACGCCTACGCGATCATGATAAACGCTCTGAAAGTTCTGCCAGTCCTGCCCCCATCGGTTTGCGTGAGGAGCCTGCCGGAAAGCATTTGAGCAGATGAACCAGGGCTTGCTTCTGCGGACGGCGGCCAGATCTCCCATGCGATAAGCATGCGTGTCTCTCGAACCGGCCGTCGGCTCAGCCTCGCCTTCTCCGGAATGCAGAAGCATGGACGCCGCATAGTCGGCATCGAACACCTGCCCGGAATTGAACATCGTCAGCCGCGATGCTTTTCTGTCTTTCGCCGGCAAATCGGGTTTGGAGGCTGAGATGATCCGCTCATGCTGCTGCGCCAGAAATCCGCGTCCATGTGGCGTGTGACTGAAGCCTGGATTGCCCGGCCGAATCGTCGGGTGATACCAGTTCCGCCCGTCGACGGTTTCGACTACGCTGCCATCCGGGTAGGCGAATGCCGCGTGGAAGCGAGCCGCGCGATCGAGAGCTTCGAGCAGACGATCATCCTGGCTCTCGGTGAAGAGGGTGCCCAGCGCGTCGACGTATACGAAGTTGTATGAAACGACGGGCCCTTCGTGCTCGGGCCACCACCCATGCTCTGATTGCGTTTCAGCGACCCGCCGGCCAAAGGCAATAGCTTGATCGAGCCACGCCTGACGCTCAAATGCAAGCCCCGCGAAGTACAGCCCCATCGAATGATGTGCCGGGATGTTTTGCACCCGGTTCAGACAGGTCTCCGAGATGCCCGTATACCCTCGAATCAACGCAGCATCCCACTCCTGGCGATCATCAGATCCAAAGGCATCTCGCGTCAACCAGTATGCCCGTATCCATCGACTGTACGACCAGGGCATATATATCTGCCCCCACGTCGAGTAGTCCTTCTTTCTGAACGTGAACATTCCTTCCTCGTCCTGAGCATCGATCAGCGCGTGACCGCCCTGGACGATCGCCGACAGAACAGCCTCATCACCGCAGTAGCGACTGTCTTCTAGCGACCACACGGCAGCTAGAGACAGGAGCACGTTCTGATCCGTCGAGATCCACGGCTCAGCACCGAACTGACCGTTGTCTTTCTGAGAAGCCAGGATGTCAGGGATGGCGGAATCGAGTGATTCCAAGAGTTGGGGTTCGGGTTTCCAGATCATATAGACAGTTCAGAGTTCAAGGATGGGCTCATAGTTCAGGGACCCGCCAAACGTCACTACACAGAGCGGACCGAGGAGAGATATTGCCCTGTTCAGGCTGGGGGCAGAGCCAGTAATACGCTGTACTCTGCACGCTCGTCTCCAGGGTCTAATAATTACAATCGCTCTCGGCGCGCATTAACACCGCTAATCCAAGTGTCGAGTACACATTGTCTTCTTTCACGAAGCACCTGACCTTGCACACGGCCAGAAAGGCCCATCTTCGCGGAACTTCCTCGCATACTTCTCAACCATATCAATGTCGAGCTCGATCCCCATCCCTGGACGGCTAAGGACCTCGATATCGCCACCATCAAATGCAAGCAATTCCGCCGGAACGATGTCGTTTTCGTTCAGTTGATGCATGACCTGATGGCCAGCAGTCTGGTTGGGTATCGAGGCGAAAACCTGTAGGGCCGTCAGTGTGCTAACACCGGTCTCCCCCATCACACCGTGCCGGCAAACGGGCAACCCAGCAGACTGCGCTACATCGGCAAGCATCTTCATCCCGAGAACACCTCCTGTCTCGTGCAAGCCCGCAACTATCACATCCGCTGCGGCTTTCTGGATAACTTGAAGAGCCTCTTTCACCGTGAAGCAGCCCTGGTCCACGGCGACCGGCATAGATACCACTTCCCGAACTCGTGCGAGCCCATCGAGGTCCTGCCAATCCACAGGCTGTTCCACGAAATCGATATCGAACGGTGCAAGCGCATCCAGTTCCACAATGGCCTCGTCCACCTCCCATGCCATGTTCGCGTCTACCCGGAACCGGACCTCGCGGCCGACACGATCACGAATCGCTTCCACACAGGCGACATCTCTGTCGCGACCTCTACCCACCTTCAGATAGAGAACCGTGAAACCAGCGTCGACCAGTTCTTCGGCGTGATTGGCAAGCTTAGCGGGGTCATCACCCTGAAGGAATCCGAAGTGATTTATTCGATCTCGAACCGCGCCCCCAAGAAGCTCGTGAACAGGGACCCCATCTGCCTGCCCCGCGATATCCCACAAGGCTGTCTCGACGCCTGCAAGAGCCTGGTGCGCGAAGCGACGCATGTCGTCCCATTTCGCGTACCGATAGAACCGATGCAGGAACGACTCGATACGCAGAGGATCCTCGCCTTCAAGGACGCGGGCGGCTGCCCGAATCACACCGACAATCGCCTCGACCGACCGGTCGCCGCAGGCCTCCCCGATCCCTATCAGCCCCTCATCCGTCTGGACCTCGACCAGAACCGAGTTGATACCCTCGGTCACACCCTGGCTGTAGTAATAGGCCTCCTTGAATGGAATCGACAGAGGCGTGATTCTGACTTCCGTGACGATCAAGGTTTCCTTCTCCTCCTGGTCGCTAGTCGATCAGGTCGTCGATTTTCGATGTCTCGAGAAACTCTAGCTGGAGCGGCACTTCAGACTTCAATCTGTTGTTTCCAACAAGCCTGATGGTTCCATCACCAACGCGTTCGATGTCACTGACGACCTTGAAACCTTTGGGAACCTTGGCTACACCCACAATGCACGGCACATCATACGGCTTTCGCGACGAGAAATTGTGGAAGGTCTTGATCCCCCGACGCGACAGATCGTTCGGCTTGGATGAGGCCGCGATCCCGTCGCCCCAGAAGGTCGTCCCTTCCTCGATTCCCATCACGTTGACGTGTCTGCCGTTCCACGGGGCATAGTGTCTCCCACCGTTCGTGAGCCAAAGAACGGTGCTTGCAAGAATTCGTGGATTCTTGATGTTGAACCAAACGTAGCGCTCTTGTTCAAACGTGGCCGCCGACCACGCGAATTCGAGCCTCGGGTCGGCACATACCATGGCTAGATCCTCGTATCCCCGGCGGTTCGGGTAAGACGTCAGGTCGGTTGTTGTGCCGTCGATCAGAGGAACACGCTTCAGGTCTTCGATCGTCTGTCCAGGTTTGAGGACCGAATAGGTGCCCATCTCCGGTCTCTCAACTGGGCTGTAGAAGGTTGCAGCATGTTTGTGCCTGCTGAATGAGAGCCTTCCCGAGCCGGGCCGATCAGGGAACTGGAGGGTCGCGTGGTGGGAGTAGGTCATCGGTCCCGACATCCCCTCGATCCTGTGACGCACATAGACAGCGTTCTCCCCGTTCAAGAGCGCCAATGACTTGTGCACAACACCTTTCTGCAGTTTCAGGTTCATCTTCAAGTGCAGGGCTTTGCCCGCTCGAGACCTGTCCAGGTCGGAGAACCTCCACTTTCGGTTCGCAGTCTCCCCGTGGCTCGGATAGGCACGTCCCCTGTAGGTGTCCTCCCCACCACCGAAGGGCATGCAAAAAAAATCGCCTCGAAGTCCCTTGATCACGGGCGGCTGATCCTTGGGAACCTGTTCATTCCACCACGGCGCGATTGCGAATGGCTGGATGGGTGTTCGAGTATTTCTGTAGAACGTGACCGGGGCCATAAACCCACCCATCTCAGCGACGTTCATCGTGACTTCGTCAGACTGGATGGTGTAGGAGGGCTGACCGAATCGATTCCTTAGCTTCGGTTTCCTTGCAGCCATATCGACCTCCCGACGACTAGAGATGGTTCGCAATGATGTGCGGACGTTTCTCGACTGTCAAATGATTGCCTCAAATCAAAAAAAAGGACGCACAAAAGTGCGCCCCTATTCACTGATCCTGTCAGAGTGTCTAGCAGACCATCCCCTTCTTCGCGCGCATCCCGTGGGCCGGCGGATCGTCCCCAATCCAGCGTTCATCCTGCGGCTGGCTCGCCAACTGGTATCGTGAATCAGACGAGATCCGAACAGATTTCGACCGGTTGTCCGAACTCGCGTGGAGCGTGTACATCGAGAATATCAGCAGATCGCCCATCTTGAATTCAGCCGTTAGCCACCTTCCATCAAGTTCTTCCCGCGTCGAGATCGCGTCACCCGAAAAGGCCCCCGAGGAGTGCCAGCGGATGGACTGTCGCTCCTCTGCGGTCAACTCGCGCTCTTCGGCCCTAGCCCGCTCTACGATCTCATGCTGGTTTCCTTCGTTGGAGCAATAAGTGTCGACATCTGTGGCTCCGTATCCCTGCTTGAGAGACTGGTTAAGGTGTGATCCTTCCAGCAGCATCAGGCCACCCATCTCGAACGGCACGTCACCGAAGGGTGTCCACGACGTGTACAGATCCTTGGTCCCGCGGCCCATGTAGACGATATCGCAATGCGGCGTCGTCGCGTCGTGCCGCCCGGGCCGCTTGCATCGGAACCACGTATAGTCAAAATGGCTCACCGCTCCACCGAGGAAGAGCTCGTAAAACTCGATCATTGGTCCCGCATAAAGCACCTTGTCCAGTGGGGGGTTATTCTTCGCGAGATAAGGCATAAACGGACCGGTCGCCGCACCGTTGTAGTCGACTTCCGGTATTGCGACCCCGTCGAGCATCGGGTAGCTCTTGTCGAGAATACTCGCGTCCCAAAGCCGTTGCATGATCTCCGTTCGCGCGGCCAGGACTTCGTCCGTATCCAGTAGTCCAGGGAGATACAGGTATCCCTCGGCACCAAACCGGCGCCACAACTCCTCACGATCGTGAAGACAGTCATTCGAGCGTGTCAGATCCCCGAAATCAGCCTCTGATTCACCGAGTAGTGCGCCTCGATAGGTCAGCGCTAGCTTGTCGTCAATCCTCAAACGTGTGTCCCCCATCCGTTTCCGGTCAAGCGTTGATATTCTATGTCTTTTGACCTTAAATAGCAATTCACAGCCAACAGGAGATATGGATGAAGCTTGAACATATGACGTCTCACGATGTCGATGCCTTGGATAGAGAGACGATTTTCGTCGTGCCCGTCGAGTCGCTCGAACAGCACAGCGATCATCTGCCTGTGTTCACAGATTCGCTATGCGGGGCGGGCAAGATAGGGCTCAGCCATACAGGCGAGACCCAAATATCGATGATCCTGGCGCTTCGGCCGGATTGGGTGCGGCCCGAACGTTTGCACATCGACGGGCAGACCGCCATTCCGCAGGTTCCTAGAATTACGATTCGCAGACGGATCGAGGTGTGATCGGAGATTCGCGGGCAGGAACAGCGGAAGAGGGACACCGATTCTTTGAAGCCTGTGTGGAACACCTGGAAACGATCTGCCGACACATAATGGATGGTAGGTTGTACGAAAAAAAATAGCGCCCCGACTGTTTAAGTCAAGGCGCTATGGTTTCCAATTGTCCGCTCGTTAAAACGGAAGATCGTCGTCCGGATCGTTGAACGGTGGGGGCTCCGAAGCCCCGCCACCCTGCGGACCGTTACCCATTGGAGCCGTGCCCTGCGCGGGCTGAGCGGGCGCGGGCTGCTGTGAATGTCCTTCACCGCCACCACCGTAGTTCCCCCCACCAGAGTCCTCGCGGGAATCTAGCATCTGCATTTCCGCGGCGCGGATTTCAGTCGTATATCTCTTCTGACCATCCTGACCTTCCCAAGAACGGGTCTGCAGACTGCCTTCAATATAGACCTTGCTTCCCTTCCTCAGGTACTGATTGCAAATCTCGGCGAGACGTCCCCAAGCTACAATACGATGCCATTCGGTTCGCTCTTGGCGCTCGTTCGTATTTTTATCCGTCCAAGTTTCGTTCGTGGCAACGCTGAAGTTCGAAACCCCCGCGCCATTCGTCGTATATTTGAGTTCAGGATCTGATCCGACATTACCGATCAGAATTACTTTATTCACGCCTCTACGTGCCATACCAGACCTCCTTCGATTGGGTAACTGTATGTGGGATCAATGGCACGTCCCTCCTGTATGATCGCGAATATACCGTCGACCTATAGGCGTGTCAAGATAGCCCCATTTCCAAGTCCTGCTCCCTATGACAATCCTTAGACCTCAGGCTGTCGTTCCGGTTCTGGCGCTCGTTTTCGTCTTCTTGGCTGCCTCTTCGGCCACCAACAAATCGCTCACATGGGACGAGCCGACCTTCATCACATCCGGCTACACCTACCTCGACAGGAGCGATTTTCGACTCAACCCCGAGGCACCTCCGCTGATGCAGAAACTCGTCGCGCTCCCGATCTGGCTCGGCGAATTCGAAGCTCCAGACTACGACCATCGTCACTGGAAAACACCTCAACAGGTCGCATTCGCCAGGGATCACCTACTCCGGAATGGCGACCACATTAACGACCTCGCATTCTGGTCACGCTTTCCTGTGTGGATCGTCGGTGCATGTCTGATCATCTCAGGAGGCACCTTCTGCACGCGGCTGGTCGGCGGCTGGTCAGGCGCCGTCTTCGCGCTGCTCGTGGCCCTCTCACCAAACCTGCTCGCACACGGTCGGCTCGCGACAACAGACTTCGGATGCGCTGCTTTGATGTTCGGCTCGGTCTTCGCTTTCTGGCAGGCGATCGAAGACCAACGGCCCCAAAAATGGCTAATCGCAGGAACACTGACCGGCCTCGCTCTTCTGGCGAAGTACACCTCCCTTCTACTCGGCCCGATTTTCATCATCCTCGGGCTCTACGAATGGCGTTCCGGTCGTATCCGTCTCAATGAAATCGCACGTGGCACAGCGATCCTCATTGCCGTGGGCATGGCACTTCTCTTCATTGGGTACGGCCTCCAGTTTGGTCCCGCTAAGTATGTCGACGGTCTCGGTACGATTTACTCACGCTACACTGAAGGGTTCCGTTTCTACCTTCTCGGGCAGGCCCTCAACAAACCCGTCTGGTACTACCATCTCGTGGCCTTTGTCCTCAAGACACCGGAACCGACACTTCTCCTGCTCCTCATATCTGTCTACTCCGTGTTCCGCTCTCCCCGGCTTCAAAGACCAGCAGTCTACGTGGGCATCCCCGCATTACTCGTCATCTTTGTGTCCAGCTTCGATCAGGCCCACCTCGGCCTTCGTCGAATACTGCCCGCCTACCCCTTCCTGTTTGCCCTGATCGCGATCGCCGGAACAAACAAGCCCTGTCGCTTCTGTCGACACGTCTACATCGGCCTGATTGTCTGGGCCTCTCTCGCAAGCCTTATGGCCTACCCGCATTACCTCTCGTACTTTAATATCCTCTCTGGGGGTATATCGAACGGCCCCTATCTGCTGGAGGATTCGAACGTCGATTGGGGTCAGGACCTGCCGGCACTCGCCGCGTGGGAAGCCGCTCACCCAAGCGAGCCCGTGTCACTGCGCTACTTCGGGTCCGTACCGCCGCATCTGTATGGTGTGAAAGCAAAGAAAATGACAGATAACGAGGTTATCTCACCTATTGACGGTGTCTATGCGATCAGTGCACACAGCCTCGTCTATTTCAGGAAAGCCGCACTGCAAACTGGTCGTCAGCGTGTGGATTGGCTTTCTCGGTATCAGCCGTTCGAGCGGGTAGGGGGAAGCATTTATCTGTTTCGGTTCCCGTAAGACTTCTGGGCATTTGGCTAGAGGAACTGGTTGGCAGGGTTCAGGGAGAAGCCTGAATTCAGAAAACCGGAAAACTCTAGATGCGAGGCATAAATCCTGTCACACGACTGCTCACCCTCCCTGCTTAACGGGAGAGAGATCCTTGCGGGCCTGCTCTTTTGTCCGCAAGACAAGTGAGGGCTGAGGATGACCCCGTGGCCTGCGGACACATCAAATGGGCAGGAAAGACAAAAAGGCGATGGCCCAGTTGGGACATCGCCTCTACTCATGTGCAATTCAATGAAGCGGCTACCGTTTGGAAGCCGCTTCTCTTTCTCTGTACAGGATTCCGCGGATCGCCTTTGCCAGAGCTGGAGCGGCCTTCTTTGCGATCATCTGCTGGGCTCTCTGCTTCTGTCTGCGATACTCCTCCGGCGTCAACTTCGGGGAGGCTTTTTGTGCACGAACAGCTGTCTTGACACGCTGGACGCGACGATCGACCACATCTCCTTCTTGCGCATCGTCCGTCGGCCACAGCTTGATGAACAGGTAGAAGGCAAGCGTCATCGACAGCACGCCGGACAAAGCCACCACGAGCACCTGAAGACGCAGGTAAAAGGCCACCATAAGCACGACCGATCCCCCTATGGCGACCAGCAGGCTGGTTATGCCGAGGATCCGGTAGATCCGCTCGCGGATTTCCTCCTGACGAAGCCCTCCAGCGAAGAATCTGTATACCTTGCGTGTCACTTTAGTAGAGGTTCCCTATTCCTGAGCCAAGCCTGGAGCAAAGCGCAACTACCTCTGAATTCTGCACTCTGAACTCGGTGTCCACCTTACCCTATGCTCTCTTCCCTTGCGCCTTAGTCACCCCAGAAGAGGTTATGCCCTTGTCCTGGGAACCATATCAAATCAACCACCATGCTCACCATCAGGGCGAATGTGTAACCGACGATGGCGCCTATCACGAGCGGCATACCGCGACGATACAAGGAGATACCGCCTACCCGGAGTATGATCACCTTGGCCATCCAGGTCAAAAAGACGGACACGATTGCCGTTCGCGTGGAGTGGAACGGAACGAGTGTGTATCCGATAGGGTGAATGGGCCACCAGGTGAACCGGTACTGGCAGAAGGTCATCAGACCAACTACCAGTGCTCCCCAGATAGTGAAGGCCATTCTCGTCCCGTAATGAGTCTCCTTACCAATATCGCGGATCGAACTGACAATCCCGTCGTAGTAACGAGGGGCGGCGACACGGAACATGTAAGATCCGAAGTTGAACGCGCCGTCTTGATAACCTAGCCATATCGTGCTGACTGCCGCGGCCACGAGAGAGAGCAAAAAGGCAGCCATGGCCGTTCGGCCCAGCGTTCTCGCGCGGTCACCAAGCGGGTAACCCAACCTGGCGGCATGCGCTGCACTGGGCATGGCGAAACATTTTCCGTTCTGGTAGCAACTCCCGATCAGCTGCCTGACCGCGATCGAGCCACCACCGAGCGAGTTGGGTGGGGTCAGATTGAGTATCTTGATCCCCAGACCGGGCGACTCGGCGAAGACGAGACCGGTCATAGCAATGATTTTGGCAAAGCCAACGTAGAATACGAACCAGAACGTCACCACGATGAGCGAGAGTGCAGGGTTCATCCCTCCCTTGGTCAACCACAGGAGCATGTAGACGAAGGCACCGATGAACAGGAACACCGCCGTGCGATAGGACATCAGCTCACCCCTATCGTCCAGTGAAGACGACTTCAAGAAGGCGTTCTGGAACACTTCTTTAAGATGATCACGCGCGCTCCACAATCCCCACATCGAAAACACGATGAACCCACCCATAGCCTGTTGCATTGCACCCGCAAAGTCGCCCACACCCTCGACCACACCGATCCTGTTGGTCACGCCGATTTGGATCCACGTCAGCACCCAGAACACCCAGATCGACAGGAGGACCTGAAGATCCGTGAAATAAGCAAAAGCCATGATCAGGAAGTTGATCCGCGAGTGGAGAGACGGAACATAGCGGCCTAGGCTCACTGAGCGATTCTCGATCCCGATGTAGATTGTTGGCCACCCGGGGTTGAAATAGCCGCCGATATACCAGAGAACGATAAAAGCGGGTATGCTGAACCCAACCCAGAACAGCGATTGTTTCATGTATGCAGGGAAGCCGTTCGGACCGGCCGTCTCCGCAAGCTCTTCCGCCACTTGCGCGAATGGGAACGTCAGGCGCTCCTGCTCGACCCACTGTCGGCGGATGATCGTGCCAAAGGCCACACATCCGATCCCCACCGCACCAAGGAAGCTCAGCCACCAGAAGGTGGGTTGCAGCCAAATAGTCCAAGGTATTACCTCGGTCTGTGGCAGCCCTTCATAGAACCACGCCAGCTGGTCACCTGCATCTTCGACGACCATCCAGGGCTGCACGAGACCGTATGCATACTCGGCCCAGAGGTTCTCCGGTGTCGCCATGTAGTGCATCACCGCATAAGTCGCGAGAACGCGCCCGAGAATCTCGTTGATGTAGATGCCTGCGTAGGAGACCGAGAACACGAGGACCAGCTCCCACGGCTCGAGCTGAATCCCTTTCCCGAAGAGCTTCAGAACGGGATTGACGACGAAGACGAGCAGGAGGAACGGCATTAGCACTCCCATCGGCATCATGCCTTCGATGAGCGATATGGTGTGCATATAGTGGTGGGTAAAGGGGATCGCCGCGTTGATCCCGACTGTCAGGAACGAAGCGATCGCTATCGACCGGAAGGACGAGCGCGAGGAAGGGGCCGTGGGTCGGCTGATCTTTGGGTCGGGTTGTGCCATCAGGCGGGAAGCCCTCTTGTCAGATCCGCTCACCAACGTCTTCGAGAACGGGAAAGTATTCGGAATCGATCAACCCATCCGACAGCGGTTCGGAGTTCAGCAGAAGAATACAGCCCCTGAAACCGACTGTCTTGAGTCGCCCCCAGACCTGATCCGCATCCAGATTATTACCCCTGGCGGCATCCAGACACCCCCACGACACGGACTTTCCCTTCGGCCCCGGACACGTGGCCGTGCAGATCTCCATCGGTTTCCCTGTCGCGTCAGCCGCCTTTTTCGGGCGCCTAGAAGTCTTCGTTCCCGAACAGCCCTGCTTGCAGAAAACCAAGACTTGAGGCTGCATGCCTTGGATGTAGTCGTAGAACTCTTGGCACCGAAAGCGTGACGTGGCCCCGGTCGACGGAACCGCGATTCCTTCAAACCAGATCGCCGCCAATGCTCCGCAGTTTTCGAGCAGCTCTGTTACCTGCCCGTTCAAGAAATCCAGATTGATCTGCAGATTGTGTTCGTCTCCTCTCGCGTAGGTCTTTTACGGCGGATCTTACTTGGGCTAAACCGCCAAATTCATCGTTGTTCGGGACTTGAGGATACCGACAGTCCCGACCGTGCGAGTAGAGGTGGCAGGGTTTTCGCGCTCCTGAGCCTGCCGAGACCACGGTCATGGGAAAACGCCCGTCCTTTCGGCGTTTTTCACCCGTGTGCCCTGCCATGGTCAGAAAATTCTACCGACTCAGGAGGAAAATCATGTCTCCGGAAGCCATCCAAAGCCTGATCGAGATGTTTGGGGTGGAGAAAGGGGTGCAGGTGCTGAATCTGTTCACGGTCCAGCCCGAACAGGTTGAGCATCCCCTCCCCGCTAAGCGCCAAGAGTTTGCGCACAGCAGGCGTCCCCGTATCCATGCACGGCCTAAGGTCCGCGAAAAGGTCAGCATCTAGGAATCAGAGTCGATGAACCCGGGTAGGCTGAAGTAGCGCTCTCCGGAGTCACATATCACGGTCACAACGCGCTTGCCTTCCCCCAGCCGACTGGCGACCTGGATGGAGACGTGCACATTAGCACCCGCCGAAATGCCGGCCAAAATGCCCTCCTCTCTCGACAGGCGTCTGGCGGCCGCAATCGCCTCCTCGTCCTCGACGCACACGACTTCATCATAGATTCCCCTGTCCAGGACGGGCGGAACGAACCCTGCACCGATCCCTTGGATGTCGTGAAGCCCTTGAGACCCGCCGGACAGGACGTTTGATCGCGCCGGTTCGACCGCCACGATCAACGCGTCCGGACACGCATCCCGAATCGCCTCCCCCGCGCCCGTAACCGTTCCACCGGTCCCGACACCACTGACAAACGCATCGACACGCCCCTCGCAGGCGTCCAGAATTTCAGGCCCCGTGGTTTCCCTGTGCACCTGTGGGTTTGCGGGATTGTCGAACTGTTGGGGCGTGAATGTGGCATGAGGTGTGGCGTCGCAGATCTCTTTCGCACGATCGACCGCGCCTTGCATGTCCAGCACGCCTTGCGTCAAGACAAGCTCCGCTCCATAGCTCCTGAGAAGATCACGGCGCTCTTGGCTCATGGTATCCGTCATCGTCAGAACCAGCCGATAACCTTTTGCAGCCGCGACCATAGCTAATGCAATCCCGGTGTTGCCGCTGGTGGCCTCAACGATCGTCATACCCGGCCTCAGCGTTCCACTCTTTTCCGCGACGTTGATCATGGACCAGGCAGTCCGATCCTTTACTGTTTTGGCCGGGTTCAAAAGCTCAAGCTTAACATACAGCTCCGCAGAGCCTGGCTCAGTTACACGCTTCAGGGGAACTAGCGGAGTATTCCCTATCAGGCTCAGGACGTTGTCCGTAACGGCTTTCGGTTCAGCCAAGACTACTCCTTCTTCTCGAACTCAGAAACCTTGTGGATTGCCTGCTGGCCAAGCCTGCGGATGTCCTCATGTATGTCGGGGGCTTCGAGATCTATCTCCGAGCACCAACGGTAGTCAATCGCTTCTGACGGGCTCACGGACAGTTTGCCACCGGTCACACGTGCAAAGTAGATCAGATCGATATGCTGATGGTCACTCGAAATGTCTTCAAGAAGGATGCACTCCGGCTGACTGAGGACACCGACATCGCCGAGGTTTGATTTGTGCGAGACAAGCTCCACGACGAGCCCAGATTCCTCAAGGACTTCACGTCGTGCTGCGTCGTCCGGAAGCTCGTTCTCATCGATGTGCCCGCCGGGGGGAAACCAGGCGCCGAGTTTGCGGTGCATGAGCAGAAGGGTCCTGCCCTCCTGAACGACGAAGGTTGTAGCTGTAAAGTCTCTAGTCACTGGCGATCAAGCTGAGGATTAGGGAGCTCAGACCGCGTGGAATATACCCGGCGCCAATTGGCCGATCAACAGCTTAAGCAGTTGATAATCCGGAAACCTACGTTTCTTGACACACGAGCGAGTGTTAGGGGCACGAACAATTTGGTCCTTTACGCACCGTTTAATTAATGCGGCACTCATTTCGCCAGCCCACGAGGCCCCTAGGGCTGACGCCCCCGGGCTTTATACTATCGCCCCTTGGGGCTCTCGCTGCCTACCAATCCGTGTTTGGAGCTTGCTCCAAGCCGGAGGTAAAGGGTTGTTTTCTATAGCTCCTGCCTTCCCCCCTCTGCGCCCTATAATGTTGAGGTTCTTACAAACAGCAAAGGCGAGACCGACTTTCCCGAGTCAGTCCCGCCCTATGTTCCGCCTTTGCCGACCGGCAAAGGTAGCTGTAGGCAGCTTGTTTTTTCAGGTGTGATGGCTTCCCTCCGGATGTCCGTTTCCAGAAAAAAACATCACATTTTCGCGAACGAAGTGGACTGCTCGCTGCTCCGGAATCATGCCGAGGTCCCGAGCCGTCAGCACATTCAGAAGCTTGAGTCCTTCTTCGAACCCGTGCTGCCTGAGTAAATCCTCTGAGTGGTATCGAACCATAACCCCCTCCTTAAGTGGATTTTAAGGTGTGGGGAGGTTTGTTCCCATATGGGAAACGTAATCCTGAGCCTCTCGATATCCACGCGGCACGCTCAGCTTCGTCACCTCCATCGTCTGCCTCATCGATGCAAAGCCTGCCAGTCCCAAAAGAACCGCCGAGTCCGTCACGGTAGGAGTCACGGCGACCTTAAGAGGTCTCAAAACACGTTAGGCGTCTGTCTCAGTCAGTTTCCTCCATCCGAAAAGGACAACACGAGCGTTTTTTTCGGAACGAAAGACAATGCGTTCCGAATCGTCGCGATGTTCACCCATGGACTCCTAGGAAGAACAAAGCCACGTTCGATCGGTCGACCTGGAAAGTTCCGTGAGACATCCTGTTTCACCATCTTGCCCTCCTTGGCAATATGTTGCTGGTAAGTATTACTACCCAGTAATAGTATCGGAGGGACGTGGTGTTTGCTTTAGCTTAGTGGTCCAATAATTACCGGATCCTGCCCTCTTTTCGCGACACATCAGAGGACATTCTGGATGACGAGACGGCGCGACCGTAGGCCACGCTCATAGGAAAACACCTAAACTGTTGTTTTTTTTGGTGAAATCTAAAACTTAGAGAAGAAGGCGGGAGAGGGCTCTGGAGAATGTCTCAGGGCGACCGCCTGTGCCGCTAACATCGATCGCTTTGTGGAAGTCGTCCTAGTAGGGCGGCATCCGTCCAACACCACCGCTTTGGGTGTGACCTCAAACTCACTCCAAAGCAGGGCTCGTATCTCGTCAACGCTCACCAGCCGCCCACCTGAGTCCGGTCCACCACGTCCTCTACGATCATCCTGATCGCGTCGTTCAGCCCGTCAGTCCGTGCAGTCTGCCGATCACGAATGGCGTCGAATATCCCGAAGCCTCTGAGGCGGTCCTCTTCCCAAAGCGTCCGTTTGTCCTCGCTGTCATAGCAGGACACACCGACCAGCACGGTTATCCGGAACTGCTCCGCGATCTCCTGATAGGTGAAAGGCTCTTCGCGCACCTCCAGAATCTCGCCGCGTAGCACCAGCCGAGCGCGATCCTCCTCCAGCACGCGGACGGCACCGTTCGTAACGAAGCCCTGGATTAGGCTATCCGTAAGCGCCTGGTGCAGACCTGACTCGAGACTTCGGTTGTTGAACATCGGGACTGCCACCGAAGCGGCGCCGCCGCGACCGCTGGCCGAGGTCGAATAGTGGGCACACGAGAGGAGGAGGAAAGCGCATAGCGCATAGCGCGCAGCGCGGAAAGAGGCCACTACGGACGTGAGTTGCGCTTCGCGCTCACGACGCACTGTCTTCGCCTTCCGTTGTCTCGCTTTCTGTCGTCTCTTCTGTGTCGGCAGGGGCTTTAGGTTCTGCGTTCTCTGCCGATTCGCTCGATTCCTCTGGTGAATCAGCCTTCTTCATTTCATCCACATAGTTCATGCGAAGGTCGAAAAGCGATTGCTGAAGAAGCTTCTCCTCGTTGTCGGTCAGGTTGCCCTTGGTTTTCGCTTCCAGCATGGACAGGAGGTCGATGAAGTTCTTCGCCTGTCCCAGATCGCGCTCGACTTTCTGCGTCATAGGATTCATAACCTTGCCGAGCTGCTGCATCGCCATTCCCTGGAACATCATTACCAGCTGCATGAAAAGCAGTTCGGTCTGCTGTTCGTTCGACAGTGTTTCTTCTGCCATTTTACCTCCTGTACATCGGTGCGCTTAAAGGACTTATATTTAGGTAATTCGCGGCCCGTCCGCCGTCCTGCATGGTCACCTACGCTCACCGCCGGCCTACTGATGGTCTCGAACACCTACCGTACGGCAAAAGTATACCTCACCAAAATCGGTGTCAAGACGACGACCCTTATCGGGCTCCTCTCAGGCGTGCTTGTCGCTGAGGAAGTCACAATTTACCGTGATGGATGGGGTGTACCACATA
This sequence comes from Gemmatimonadota bacterium, assembly GCA_002714465.1. Next base: position 85,887 of record PAXL01000056.1, read on the forward strand.
TCCACGGCGACACGGATCGGGCAGTTGCATACGGTTATGGCTACGCCCAGACCCAGGATCGCCTCGACGCTGTCTTGCGCAACTACGCCCAGGCGTCTGGTCGGCTCGCGTTGATCGACGGGCCAGACGCCGTCACGAGCGACTTTCAACAGCGGCTTTGGCGACACGCCGAGATCGCGCAGAAGACATACGCGCAGACACCGGAAGACACGCGTCAATGGGTTGCGGCCTTCACGGCCGGTGTACGGGCCGCACTAACAGAAATCAGGAGAGATCCTTTACAAATCGGCGAAACAGACGCCCTTACACTCGCACGCTTTCTATTCTGGCGTGCGGCAGTCGATCAGCTGGACGCGGAATACAGACAATCGGGTTCTCCGCGCAGGGATAACGGCATTCTCTGGGCTGTCGGCCCCGAAAGATCGATCGATGATGCGGCTGTTCTGGTCGCCGATCCAACCGAGTCCTGGGCACCCGGACGTCGCTGGTATGAGGCACACCTGCACGGGGACACTCTCCACGCCTGGGGATTCACATACCCCGGACTGCCTTTCCCTGTGTACGGTCACAACCGCCGGGCAGGCTGGGGATGGATCGGCGGAGGCGCCGACGTGGGGGACGTCTACAAGCTTCGTTTCCTAAAAGATGGCTCGAACCAGTATCTTTGGGCCGGAACGACACGCGCAGCGACGACGGACACATTCCATATTGGCGTCAAGGGCGCGAAGACCCATATCCTGACCGGTCAGCGGTCTCACCTTGGTCCCCTTATCCACAGGACAGGGCGGCTGGGCTACTCCTACCGTATCCTCGACCAGACCGAACAGGGTCCGCTCGCGCAACTGCACGCGATGCTCGGCGCCAAGAGCTTCCGTTCGTTCTATGACGCGATCAAGCCTTCGCAAATCGGATCGAGTACTCTCCTGTTCGGAGACACGACCGGCACACTCTTCTACATACGGTCAGGTCAGATACCGATCCGAACGGAGTTCGTCAACTGGGACCGTCCGATCTTCGATCAAAACGCGGACTGGCTAGGTCGTCACATCCAGGAAGACCTGATTCAGCTCGTCGACCCGCACGCAGGATGGGTTGCCGACGCAGGAACACCCCCTGATCTCGTCTCTCCATATTCACCACTAATTCCCGACCGTCATCCCGGCTACCTCTACTACGATAATCCCGGGCGTCAGAGCATTTTGTCCCGTCGTTTGCATCGGCTAATCCGTTCGAACAGCCGTCTTACTGTCAACGAGACTTTCAAGATCGTCTTGGATTCGTATGTAATCGGGAGTGAAGCGTGGATTCGAGCCCTGAGACTCGCCGATTCCACGTTGAATGCAGGTTGGACCGATCAGGAGAAAACAGCGTTCGACATTCTCATGTCTTGGGATGGGCGAGCCGAGCCCGATCGCTACGGACCGGCGCTCTATGCGGCTTGGCGTGCGGCTTGCGGCGAATCCGATATTGACACACGCAACATCGAAACCTTCAGTGATCTCCTGCCTGAAACGCGTAAAGCGCTGGTCCGGGCGCTCAGAAAGGCGGTCAAATCTCACGTAGAACGCTACGGCCACCTGCATGTGCGTTGGAAGGAGATCCACAGGACGAGGCGGGGTGGTCAGTCGTGGGGCCAGCCCGGCATCGCCTCCCCCGCAGCAAAGAGCATCCGCCGAATCTGGGCCAGAACCGACAGGGTCGTCCACTATGCGACCGGAGGCCAATCCGCTCCGACGGTCATCGTCTTCGACCCGAAGGGAATCCGATCTTTTTCAGCCGTGCCCTACGGTCAGTCCGACGTGGCCAACTCTCCGCACAGCTGGGATCAGGCCGACGTCCTGTTCACCCAGAATCGCCTCAAACCCACCCGCTTCGACTCTCCCCCGGATGACCTAAAAAAGAAAGAGGTCCTCCGGCTACCGGAAGAGCTCTTAAAGAACTGAATGTTCTCGTGCTTAGGACTATCTTTGCATGACCTCAGGGTGACACCGCAGGCTCCTATCTGAAGCCCCCTTCCGACGCTCCACCAGCTTCACCCTCTGCATCCTCCGCGGTTCATCGCCTTTGACCCTCGCCTCAGAACGTCTGAGCCCGCCACATCGGGTTGTTCAGCTCTCCCGGATACGTCGAGTGAACCAGCTCATAGTGACCCAGCGCGTTTCGGTCTTGGAACACGAATTCATACCTCCCGTAATACCAGATCTCGAAAGGCTTTGTCCCAGTTCCTGATACATCACGCTCGATATCATCAGGTGGACCATACTGGACATAGACCCGGCCCATTGGGGTGTCGGACCCGAGCTGGCCTGCCCGTCCAGAGAAGTAATCATCGCAATGCCGCATCCGGCGAATGTGTTCTATGAGACGCTCGTTGATATCCGTTCCCGGAGTAGGGTCGACCTTCTTCCAGAATTGTCTGAGGAAACGCATCTGGCCCTGATCGTCACCGGTAAGCTTCTCGTAGACCTTCAGATCCTCTTTACTGGCCAGAGTTGATATTGATCGGTAGTAACGCAACTGACGCAGTTGATCCTCCGAAAGCTCTTCTTCCCCAGGCGATGACTGGCCGGATGCGAGCAAGACCGACCGGCGCTGACGAACGTGTTGTCGGCTCCCCGTGTCGAACGCTTCGATCTCCAGGAAGTAGCGACCGGGATCGAGTCCTTCAGTTTCCGCTGTGATGGTCTTGACTGCACTGACTCCCGGCTTCTGAATCCTGCTCGCAGGGAAAGACTTTACCTTCACGCCTCCGCTGTCTGTCAGACTGTAGCCCAGCACAAACGTTTTGGACCTTTCGTCTTCGCCCTTCGACAGGTTGTAAAGCTCCACATACGCACTTAGAGGTTGCCCGAGGAGGTGTCGGCGGGTCGTATTCGGCACGACGTCCAACCCGGACTTCGTGAACTTAGATTCCTTGTCAGCCTTACTCAAGCTTGAGGCGAGAATCAGATCGCTGGCTGCAAATCGATCGCTCCCAAGGTCCGGGATCTCGACAGGGAGCCGCAACGCTCCAGACCTGTCACCGAACATATCCTCTACAGAAATCAGCGCGTCGTATCGACCCGGTGCGACTTGGATACCCGTCACATCGCGATACGGGACACCACCCTCTTCCAGCTTGGACAAATCCGCGACGGACAGGCGTCTTGTCCACGAACTCTCCCCAACCGTCGTGCCCATTGAATCGGTCAACTCGACCGAGAGATCCATCTCGCTAACGAACTGCCCGCCTTCAGGCACATACTGGAGCTGAGATGCTTCCAAAAGCACGTAGAACTCGACTAGTGTCGTGACGCCCGATCCCTTGAAAGCTGCCTGATCGACAAAGAAACGAAGGTCTCCTCCGCTCTTTCCGGGCCACTCGTCTGCGTGTGCGGCCCCCAGAAGACAGAATACGGCGACCATCTCCATCCACCTGATCATCTTTCCCTCCGCTAATTCTCTAGCTTTATAAATCGCACAAAAGTATCTCCGACAGGCCGGGTCGGTCCAACGGCTACGCCATTACTGAGTCTAGACGACCAAGCACCTCAGAAGAGTCCACATATCCTTTCGTTAGCCAAGTCAGTTCGTCCGCAAGGGAACGTGCAATCAGACTCGGAAACTGGTTGGCGTTGATCGACCGCCGAATGTTGAAACCATCCAGCAATGCCCCCTCGACTGATTCCGACGCGATATCCGACGCGAAGCACTCCCTGTTCAGCCCGATCTCTCCGGCAATTTTCACAAGAGTTGACGCATCGGATGGGTTGCGGGCTTCCTGGTAGTATGCCCGCTGGATGGCTTCGAACATCGCCCGAGTCCGACCCTGCAGACCGGCCGCGATCACTGCCCTGCAAGCCGGATACGTAGACCGGCGCGGCTCGCACGCCTCCCAAAAGTCCCAATTGAAGTTCGCACCAGTTGTCTCGGTCACGAGATTCCATTGTCCTTGAATATAGTGCCGGGTCTCCTCGGACATTGGCTCATCTGAATCTCTGGCAAGTCCCCCCATGACATACTGGACCGGTATATCCCCGGCAACGTTTAGAACCTTTTCGAGAACGGGTTGAAAACCCCAGCACCACGAGCACATCGGGTCGGCTACGTAGATCAGTTCGGTCATACGAGCAAGCTACGCGGAAGCCCACTGGACTACAACCGATATCCTGACTCGCATTTATAAATGACAGTCGTCAAAGAGAAGTTTGATGCCTTCAACAGAAGGGTTCAGGAAGAACCAGAGTTCAGGGCCAAGATGGCCTAAACCAGTTTGGTGCTAGGAACCTGTCTAGACACTCTCTGCATCACTAGGCGCCACGTTTTCACAAAGCAGAAAAGCCAGCCGACTTAATGCCGGATGGCTTGGGGTGACTCAATTCCCTTTATAGTGCGCACTCTCGAGGAAGTAGCTCGACTCTCCACAACTTCCCACACCCTCCCCTCGGCGTCCGCCTCGTCCTGCCGTAGCTTTGGTGAAGACGACCGTGGTTGGTTCGTCTACACGAACTGTTCGTGCACATCGCCTCGCACGATCGTGATTTGTCCGGCCTCTTCGAGCCGTCTGACGGTCTGGACGACGCGGAGCTGGACCTCTTCCACATCGCTGAGTCGGATCGGACCGGAGAAATCCATCTCCTCCCGCATCATCTCACCCACACGTTCAGAGACATTCGAGAAGATCTTTTTCTGCATTTCAGGTCCCGACGCACGCAGTGCCACGGCCAGATCTTTGGCGTCAACCTCACGAAGGATCAACTGAACCTCCCGGTCGGTCAGGATCGCGATATCGTCGAAGGTGAACATCTGGTTGCGTACACCCTCGGCCAGTTCGGGATCCGCAGCGTCGAGCCTTTCAAGCACGGCTTTCTCCGTCGATCGGCCTGTGCGGTTCAAAATCTCGGCTACGGCCTTCGGACCTCCGATCTCTGTCACCTGCCCGGACAAAATCGTCTCGAGTTCGCTGGCCAGACTGGCTTCGAGCTCGCGCAGCACGTGAGGTGAAATGTTGTCCATCGCCGCGATGCGCACGGCCACGTCGGACTGCTGCTCCTCGCTCAGTCCATTCAGCACGTCGGCCGCCTGATGCGAATCCAGCTGTGACAAGATCAGGGCGATCGTCTGAGGATGCTCTTTGCAGATAAGCGGAATAATTTGATTGGGGTCGACGTTCTTAAGCATGTAGAACCCACTCGCCTGTGTCGAATTGACGCGATCGAGAAGCTGTCCTGCCCGACGCGGACCAATCGCTCGTTCCAGGGCACCTCTTGCGAAGTCTATCCCGCCTTGGGAGGCATAATTGCCCGCCAGCAGGACCTGCTCGAACTCCTCGAGGACGTGGTCTTCCTGCTCCGCCGTGACAACCTCAAGCTCGCTGATCGACTGAGCAATCTCCTCGATCTCGTAGTCGTTCATATACTTCATCACTTCGGCCGTCGTCTCCTGGCCGAGGGCGATCATAAGGATCGCAACCCTGGCCCGAGCACTCAACTCCTCGGTGATATCCTCTTCGGGCTCTTCGCTCACGGTGCGGCTCCTAGATAATGACATCGGGGTTATCGGAATCTTCGCAATATGGTCTAGATCTTAGTAATTATTAGCAATCGCTATGCCCGTATCTGGAGGTCGACACTTAGCACCTCAAATGAAGCATAAAACGCTATTTTTATTTGGTTTACTTGCTGACAAGACGTGTCAATGGGGTGCTGATCCTGCTTTCCCGGCGGACAGGATTTCCGATCGGTGCGACATCCTTGCTCGGTTTCAGTTTTCGTCGTCGATCACCCACCCCTATCTTTTGGGCCAAATCTGCTTAAACGTTGTCAACCTCAAGAAGAGGTGTATGTATGCCGTTTATCAACTGGGATGAGGTTCCTGTCAACGAGGTCGCACCTGGCGTACGAATCCGGACGCCCTGTGGTGAGAAGATCATGCTTTCACTGCTCGAGATGGACGAGGACGCGATCGTGAACCGTCATCACCATCCGCACGAGCAGTCCGGCTTCCAGCTAGATGGACAGATGGAGCTCACCATAGGTGACGAGACACGCATCTGCAAACCTGGAGATGCCTTCATAATCCCTCCGAATACGCCCCACCGAGCAGTGGCCGTGAACGGACCGAGCCGCTCCCTTGACATCTTCAGCCCGATCCGAGAAGACTACGTCGAGCTTGCGAACCGATATATCCCTGATAAGGAGTACTGACTCCCAATCGGCTCTGGCGCTCTGAGCTCTTGCGCTTTTCAATGACAACATCAAGGCTGCTGATTATCACAGCCGTCATGATCGTCCTTGCGCTTGACAGATCGACAGGCCGATCGATGGATGGCTAGCGAATCTTGCTGCGCTCTGCACTACCAAACCCTTCGGATAGAAGGGGATCTGATCCAGAATCATCGCAGAGGCCGCAAGCTTTGCGCGTAAACTCGGTCACACACACTTGGGACTCTCGGTTGATCCGGACGCAAATAAGCGTGCGTTCGAGCTGAATCTGAGGAGAGACTTCCGGGATATCGAGGGGGGGGCGAAATAGGACACCAGCGGGTTCTATTTGGGCTAAAGCGGGACCAGTATTCCCTACACTGAGTTCAGAATTTGCGTGGCCAACGAGAGTTAGAACACGAAGGGTGGCAGGTGATCGTCGCCGTGGAGCTGGCTTTCTCGCCGGATCTCTGTTCCCCGATTTCTGAGCTCGTCCACGCTTTGCACACCTACGAGGCGCATCGCCCGATCCAGATCTTCTTGGATGATTTCAAACGCTCTCCGCAGACCCGTCGGCCCGCCGGCGCCGATACCGGCTGCCGTCACACGACCGATTCCGACGGCCTTGAGCCCGTAGGAAAGTGCAATCAGAATGTCCGTGCCATTTCGGATCCCACCGTCCATCATGAAGTCCAGCTGCGTGTCCCCAACCAGCGGCATCTCCTGCGCGACCATATGGATGACGGGCGGTACACGATCCTGCTGGCGACCACCGTGGTTTGACCAGATCACACCGGACGCACCCATCTCCTCCGCCATCCGGGCATCGTAGGCACAATGCACACCCTTCACGATCAGCGGTCTGCTTCCCCAAGCCTCCTTGATCCACTTCAGATCGTCCCATGTCACGGCTGATGCAGCCAGCTGTGTTCCGATATCGGTGTAGGGCATCGGCTTGCCCTCATCGTCGATGATGTTCACGAACTCCATCAGTCCGCCATCTCGGTAGTAATCCAACAGCCAGGGTAAACGTCCGAGCATCTGCGGAGCCAGCGCCAGCTTCCTGAAGGCTTTTGCGATCGCTGCACCAAAGCTCAATCCACGGTAGGGACCCATCGACTGCATCGGCTTCATCTTGGCATGGAGGATTCGCAACCCCGAGACACCAGTGTCCATTGTCAACACGAGCGCGGTAAATCCGGCGTTCTTCGCACGTTCGATCCCCCGCAACGCCGTGTCACGACCGCCGCAAAGGTAGAGCTGGAACCAACAGCTGCCCTTCGACGCGACCGCCACATCCTCAAGCGGCGTACCCGACAGAGTTGACTGGGCCATCACAGTCCCGAACTCTCCCGCCACTTGTGAGGCGACGGCATCCCCCATCGGATAGAGCGTTCGCAGGCTCCCGACAGGTGTGATGAACCAGGGAATTGCCAGATCGTGGCCGACCACCGACGTAGTTGTGTCGATCGAATCGAACTTCAACGCCCCATATGCGGTGGTCACAGACTGCTGGAAGGCTCGGACGTTTCCCCGCAATGTTGTCTCGGAGTCGGCTCCCCCGCGGAAGTATTCCGATACGATCGGCGGGACTCGCCGCCGCATCATCTTCCACAGATCAGCCGTTGTCATGGCATCGGCGATGTCTCGGTCTAGTTTGCTCATATTCGATCTAATTCGGTTTGTGTGGACACCTTTTGATAGCGGTTATGAAGAACGGCGATATGCCCTTTTCAGGCAAGGAAATTGCCGTGATCGGCGCCTCCCGACGCCTGTCAACCTTGACTTGGAAAGTCCCCTCGTCTATTTTCCTCTCAACGGCAAAGACGGAGAAAAGTAGGCCGCGCCCACGCGCAAAGGGAGCGGGTGTCCAAGACTGAGAGCGCCCGTACGTGATGAGCGGCTGAAGTTCCCTCCCGAGCTGCAGTGCTGAAGCAATCGAAGTGTGTAGGTGCTGCCGGACGTCTCCCGTAATCGAGAGGGGCAGTGATAGCTGCCCACAAGCGCTGGTCAAGCGACCGGAATTAGGGTGGTACCGCGGAAGCCTTCGAGCTCTTTCGTCCCTTTGGATGAAGGGGCTTTTTCTATTTTGAGGCGGGAACGCTAAGTCGAAAAGAAAAGCGACCCAAGGATAACCACGAAGACATAAAGGCACCAAGAATGCCTGGGACTGGGGTCGGGAGCCCCGAAGGGGCGTGGCGCAAATAGCCGACGAGCCTGCAGGAGAAAGCCCCTGGATAGACGCAAGACACACGCAGGCGCCGCTGTGTAGGAGCGGGGAAGCCATTCCGTATTCCCCTGCGCCCAAGAACAAAACCAATCAATCATCTGAATACACAACCGCTTCACCATGGTCTCTCAACACGAAACGAGATGACTACCAAAGGATCACGATGCCACACATAGATCTATCATCACTACACGCGCTCGAGATCAAGACACTCCGTGCGTTCGAATCCGATCGAGAGGTAACTCTCTCCGACGGGGTGCTCGCCGAAGCAACCGGACTGGGCGCAGGACAGGTTCGCCGAGCGGTCGAGTGGCTGATCTCCAAATCTTTGATGGAGGTAGCCAACGAATCGAACGACACTAGCGTCGCGTTGACCGATATCGGGAAGATCCAGCTCAAGGCGGGTACATCACCCGAATCGGCGCTCTTGACCCGTGCCGGTAAAGGACCGGTCACACTCAAGAATCTTCAAGGAGACGATCGCTTTGGAAAGGGTGACTGGGGGAGCGCCTTCGGCGGTCTGATGAAGGAAGGTGTGATCGACACCGACGGTCCGAACATCGTGATCAAGGACGCGGAGCAGTCCGCGTTCTACACCAAAGCACTGTTCGACGACCTGATCGGACGCTTCTCGGACGACCCCGAAGGCGCACTGACCATCAAGTCGTTCTCGGAGGCGATGCAGGCGCACGCACGAGAGGCTGCCACCGGTCCGGGGAAAAGTAAGTCACCCGTCAGACTCGTCGAACAGGTTGTGCGTGACTACTCGCTGACACCGGATGGCGTGTCCGCCCTCCAAGGCGTGCTGGCAGATAACATGACCGGTGAAGAAGTCTCTCAGCTCACACCGGACATGATTCAGTCTGGTGGTTGGAAGAGTGTTGGGTTCCGTCGATACGATCTATCTATCAAACCGCCACGGATCCAGATCGGGCGGCACCATGCGTACAGGTCCTATCTGGACCAGGTGCGCAAGAAGCTTCTTTCGCTTGGGTTCGAAGAGATGAAGGGGCCCCTCATCGAGACCGAGTTCTGGAACATGGACGCGCTGTTTATGCCGCAGTTCCACGCAGCCCGGAACATCCACGACGCCTACTTCATCAGCGAGCCTTCGGAATCAAAGGGTCCCGAAGAACCACATTTCAGCAGTGTCGGACAGTCGCATCGCGACGGTGGGGATACGGGCTCTCGCGGCTGGCGTTACCTCTTCGATCCGGAGCGATCCCGCCGCCTTCTGATGCGAACACAGGGCACGGCGTTGTCTGCGCGCACCCTGGGGTCGGGTCCAAACATCCCTGGTAAGTATTTCGCCATCGCCCGATGCTTCCGACCGGACGAAATCGACGCAACACACGGCGCCGAGTTCAACCAGGTCGAGGGAATCGTGCTGGGCGACTCGATCAACTTCCGTTCGCTTCTCGGTCTGCTCAAGCTTTTTGCTCTCGAGGTCGCCGAATCCGAGGAAGTGCGATACGTGCCAGATTACTTCCCGTTCACCGAGCCGTCAGTGGAACTCCAGGCAAAGCACCCCGATCTCGGCTGGATCGAACTCGGTGGCGCGGGGCTCTTCCGTCCTGAGCTCACAAATCCTCTCGGTGTCAACGTACCAGTCATCGCGTGGGGCTTAGGCGTGGACCGGATGGCAATGGTCTCTTTGGGCGTAAACGACATCCGTGATCTGTTCAGCACCGATCTCGAGTATCTTAGGAACCAGCGATAGGGACGAAGAATGCCAACCATTTCAGTCATAAAGTCGGACCTGGAGAGACTCGCGGGGCAAACCTACAAGCTGCCTGAGCTCGAAGAAGCGCTCGAGTATGCAAAGGCCGAAGTGAAGGCAGAGGGTGACGAGCTCAGGATCCAGCTCAAGGACACAAACCGTCCCGATCTCTGGTGTACTGAGGGACTCGCCCGAGCAATCAAGGGATACCGCGAAACGCAGTTCGACGCCTATGCCTTCTTCACGGAGGGCGATTCAGACCTTACGATCACCGTCGACCCCCGTCTCGAACACATCCGCCCCTTCGTCGCGGGCTTCGAATGCTCAGGTGTCGAAATAGGCGATCACGCGCTGACCCAGCTCATCGAAATGCAGGAGCGTTTGTGCGACAACTACGGACGCGGTCGCAGCTCGATCGCCGTCGGGATCTACGACGCGTCAGACATCGTTTATCCGGTCCGATATGAGGCCGTCTCACCCAATACACGATTCACCCCTCTGGAGTCGGAGACCGAGATGTCTCTGAGCCAGATCCTGACAGACCACCCGACTGGGCAGACCTACGCGCATCTGCTGGAGGGGTATCAGCAGTATCCCCTCCTCCGTGACTCCCGTGACGCAGTCCTGTCGATGCCGCCGATTATCAACAGCGCATCGCTCGGTCGTGTCGAAGTCGGCGACTCACATCTCTTCATCGAGGCAACGGGAACGGTCCTAGATCACGTGCTCCACACGATCGCCATCTTCGCAGTCAATCTGGCCGATCGTGGTGCAAAAATCACTCCGGCCACCGTCCAGTACTCCTATGACACCCCGCGAGGACGTGAGATCCGTTGTCCATATGACGTCACCGAGCCAATCACAACCGACTTGGCTGGTATTCGGAAGGTAGCGGGAACCGATCTAACCGAGAACGACATCACGACCGCCCTGATCCGTATGGGCTACCGCGACATCACGCTTTCCGACGGAAACCTGACCATTTCCTCAGCCCCTTATCGGGACGATCTGCTGCACCCGGTCGACGTGATCGAGGACATCATCGTGGGTGTTGGCTACGAGACCTTCGATCCCGTGATGCCCGAAGACTTCACGATCGGGAAGTCAGCGGCCGTCGAAGATTTGTCCGATTGTGTGCGGGATCTTCTGGTGGGATCCGGATTTCAGGAGGCGTTTCTGCCCGTTCTGGGATCTCGTGAAAATCAGACCACGCGGATGCGAAACGAGGATGCGCCCGTCATCCTGATTTCCAACCCGATGTCGGAGCACTACGGCTGCGCCCGGTGTTCGCTGATCCCGGGTCTGCTCAGCGTCGAAGAAACGAGCAGAAGGGCGACCTACCCTCATCACCTGTTCGAAGTCGGAGAAGTCGCGCTTCAGGATCCTTCCGAGCACTACGGCACACGTACGGACACGCGTGTCGCCGCGATGATTGCATCGGAAGAGGCGAACCTGTCGGGTGTGCAGAGCTACCTGGAGGCACTCGCCTATTACCTAAAGTTCGAATACGAGGTAAGAGGAATCGACAACCCGTCATACCTGTCCGGCCGTGTCGGCGAGGTGGTCAGGGACGGGAAGACGTACGGGTTGATAGGCGAATTGCATCCCGAAGTGCTCGAAGCCTGGAACTTGTCCGTGCCCGTCAGCGTGTTTGAGGTCGACCTGCGAATCGTTCCCTGAGAAGGACGTCAACATCAAACAGAAGGATTGAAGATCCATGCCTAACATTGCTTTTCTATCCACTGCTCACACCCACACAAAGGGCTTTCTCAAGGCTGTCAGCGAACGGGACGGCAGCGACATCGTCGCCATCTGGGACGATATGGAGAACCGCGGACAAAATTTCGCGAACGAATACGGTGCCGAATTCTCTGCAGACCTAGACGCAGTCGTCGGACGCGACGATGTAGACGGGTTCATCGTCTGTGTCGAGAACACCAAGCATCTTCCGCTGCTTGAGGCGGCGATCCCGACAAAGAAACCCATCTTCTGTGAAAAGCCGTTCATGACAACCGTCGAGGACGCGCTAAAGGCCGTCTCCTTGATTCGTGAACACGGGACGATCGTGCACATGGGGTACTTCCAGCCCTTCTCTGCTGAGATGCAGGGCGTGATTGCGCACGTCGATTCCGGCGCACTCGGGAACCTCACCCACGCACGCTACCGGAACGCACACCACGCCGCATACGGCCGCTGGTTCGATTCCGACGAGCTTGCCTGGTTCCACAACCCCGCGCTTGCAGGCGGCGGGGCGTTCATGGATATGGGCACACACGCCGTTCACCTGATGCGAACGATCCTCGGGCCGGTCAAGGAAGTACTCGCCACGATCTCGAATGTCTCAGGCATCTACAACGACGTCGATGACAACGGTGTGGCCATGTTCAGATTCGAGAATGGTGTTGTGGCAACCGTCGAAGGATCGTGGGTCCAAACCGGCGGACCGAGATCGCTCGAGGTCATCGGCTCCGACGCAACACTCTTCGAAAAGAGTGGTCGTGGCTTTGTCACACAGAAGCCACGCGAAGAACCCGAAGACATCGCAACCGGCACCGAACGCCCCACTCGCGTCGATCGACTTGTAGCCGCGATCAACGGCGAACTCACAGCAGAAGAACTCGACGCCGACCTGGCCTGTGCCGTCGACGCCGTCGCCATAATGGAAGCCTGCTACAAATCGAACGAATCAAAACAGTGGGAACTCGTCACAAAGGTTTGACGTAACCGCCAACTTCCAGTCGGCGCTGGTTCACCCTAATAAATCGGAAGCCCTTGAGTTTTGACTCAGGGGCTTCTTCTTTGAACCTATGGCCCTAGCAACGCTCAGCGACCTGTCTATCGGATTCGGCGGCCCTCCCCTGCTTGAGGGCGCCCGACTCCAGATTCAGAAGAATGAACGTGTCTGTCTTCTTGGGCGGAACGGCGCGGGCAAGTCTACCCTCTTGAAGATAATCACTGGTGATCTCAACCCGGACTTCGGTACCGTCTCTCTCAAAGAGGGCATCCGTGTGGCACTCCTCGGGCAGGATATCCCTGATGGCATCGGACCGACGATTCGTGACGCTGTCTCCGAACACGCACCAGAAACTCTATCGGGTCCACCGGTCGTGGATACCGTTCTGAGCCAGATGGGTCTCGACGGCCGTGCACCATTCGAGTCTCTCTCGGTCGGCATGAAGCGACGTACACTTCTGACTCGCGCCCTGGCCACACAACCTGATCTGCTCCTCCTCGACGAACCGACAAACCACCTCGACATCGACGCCATTCTCTGGCTCGAGGACTTCCTTCGAAAACGGCGCGGTGCGCTCCTCTTCATCACACACGATCGATCTCTCACTCAGCGACTGGCAACCCGGATCGTCGAGATCGAAATGGGTCACCTCAAAAGCTGGAACTGTGACTACCGCACGTATCTGCACCGCCGGGAAGCACAACAGGAAGCAGACGTAGCTCAGTCCGAGCAGTTCGCGCGCAAGCTGAGCGAGGAGGAAGCCTGGATTCGGCGGGGTATCCAAGCACGTCGCACTCGGAACCAGGGACGTGTCCGGGCCCTGGAGCGGGCGCGAGAAGAGCAACGTCGCAGACGGAAGCGTGTCGGTGAGGCACGGATCCAACTCCAAGAAGCCGAGAAAACCAGCCGGCGTATTATCGAGGCGAAAAACCTCACCTTCTCGTATGGATACGAACCCGTCATCGAGGACTTCGGAACCACGATTCTTCGAGGGGACAAGATTGGCCTGATCGGGCCTAACGGATCGGGCAAGACGACCCTTCTAAGACTGCTCCTCGGCGATCTCTCACCACAGGCGGGCTCGGTTAGCCACGGACTTCGTCTCGAGGTCGCCTACTTCGACCAGACGCGTGCACAGCTCGACGACTCGAAGACCGTTTTCGATTCCGTTGCCAATGGCAGCGATCGGCTTTCCGTCAACGGCAAGATCAGGCACGTCTATGCCTATCTCGAAGACTTCCTTTTCCCGAGGTCTCGATCACGAAGCCTGGTTCGGGTCCTGTCAGGCGGAGAACGAAACAGACTTCTTCTCGCGAAGCTCTTTGCCACTCCCGCAAACGTCCTTGCCCTCGATGAGCCAACCAACGATCTCGACACGGAAACACTCGAAATTCTGGAGGCTACCCTCGTCGAGTTCTCGGGAACTGTACTCGTCGTCAGCCACGACCGCACCTTCTTGGACAACGTGGTCACCAGCACGATCGTCCTCGACGAGGGTAAAACAACCGAGTATGTCGGAGGCTACAACGACTACCTGCGTCAGCGTCCGGAACGATCGCCCGCGCCAGCTCCAACGCCAAAGGAGAAGGTGACCAAGCCTCAAAGCTCGAACCACAAGCTCTCGAACAAGGAACGCATAGAGCTCGATGAGATGCCCGACAGGATCGACGCCCTCGAATCCGAGCGTGACAAGCTTCACAAGAAGCTTTCAGACCCGGCAGTGTATCAGAATGGTGCAGACATCCCCCCTATGAACGCGAGACTCGCCGAAATCGACATCGAGCTCGACGCTGCTCTGGAGAGATGGGAGGAGTTGGACGCCCTCAGCACCTAGCCAGCGCGCGCATTGCGATACGCACCAACTTTTCGCTACATTTTCGCATCCTTTTCAGGCGACCGTGCAGACCCCGCGACAAAACACGCTCGAAAAACTGAGCATCCGGACAACCGTGCGTTGGGGCTACGACCCGACCGAGGCAACTGTCAACTAAGCAGACCACGTCTCTCTCCTTCACCTGCACTACGAAAAAGACGGCGAAGGCGCCGACATCGGCGAAGGTCTGATGTGTGACTATCCGCGTTCCTTTCGGCTGTGAAAGACACAGACTACGATGACTGGGTCGTTGTATGTCCCAATGGACAGAAGCCAGCAGAAGAGAGCACTGCGGCCAAACTTACTTGCACTAAGCCGATCGTATACTAGCTGTAATGAGCACGGAATTTAACCGTTCACCCCAAGTGGCTTCCGACGCAGCTTGAAGCTGTATCGCGGGGCCCTTCCAATATCAGTTACAAGGCGCTTCTCTACTGACACCCTGGGAACCAGACTTATAAACAAAGACACGATGCGGCCGGTCAAGGCGGCCTAATTGAGGACACTGTGATGATGTCAGATGTAAGAGTCGGAATACTGGGACTCGGACGCGGCTTCGCCCACCTCCGTAATTTCCTCGCAACTGAGGGCTGCCACGTCGTCGGGGCGTGCGACTGGTATGAGTCTCGCCACGAGAGGGCCAGAGAGCACCTGACAGTCGTTGAAAAGCAGACCAAGCTGTTCAAGGAGCCGGAGCAACTCCTAGAGCTCGGGCTGGACGCAATGGTCATCGCGAGCCACGGCAAGGTGCAGGTCGAACACGCGTGTCTCGCGATGGAAGCCGGATGTCACGTGGTTTCGGAAGTCCCCGGCGCCTACACATACGATGAAGTCGTTCAACTTCGTGATACTGTCGAGCGTACCGGCAAGACATACATGCTCGCCGAGAACACCTGCTTCTGGGACTTTTTTCGCTATTTCCGGAAGTGGATTACAGACGACCTGTTCGGTTACATCTCGCTGGCCGAGGGCGAGTATCTTCACTACCTCCCGAACACCCTCCAGACACCCGAGGGCGATCGGCTGACACCCACACAGGTCAAACTTGAGACCCGAACCGACGCAGTACCGATCTGGCGTGCCGACCAGCCACCAATCCAGTATCTCACGCACGATCTGGGTCCCCTCCTCGAGGTCCTCGACGACCGCTGCGTCTCAGTCACGTGTCGCAGCGCACAATCAAAGTCACCTGAAGCCCCGCTGAGATCGGACGGTCAGATGGCGCTGTTCGAGACAGCGAAGGGACACATCATCAAGATTCTCGTCACACTCAACACGAGATGTCCCAATGAGCATCGCTATCGTCTCTTTGGGACAGACGGGAGCGCGGAGTGGTTCGGCTACGAACAGTTCGCAAGACGTTTGACGAGAGATCAGGAGACGAGGAGTGGTTGGGAACGGATCCCCATCGGCTACGCCGCTCGCGAAGATGACACAACGACCGGACACGGAGGCTCCGACTCGAAGATCGCGAAAGCCTTCATCAACGCGATTCGTGAAGGCAAGCCTTCGCCGATCGATGTCTACAGATGCATCGAGTACTGTCTACCGGGCATTCTAGCGAATAAGTCTGCAGAGCAGGGCGGGAAACCACTCGATATTCCAGATCTACGACCGGCACCATTCGGAGGAACGGGATTCTGGGATATAGTTGGGCTGCCTGAGGCGAATCCGGAAGGAGGGAACTACAAAGATGAGCTCAGCCGTCTTGTGGGGTAAGACGAATTCAGAGTTATTGGTTCAGATGGTTAAGGCGTGAAGCCCGCAACCAAGCAACTGCCTGATCAACCGAATGTGACGGCGCCTGATGGTAGCGCCGTCAGGATATTGCTCAAACTTGAATGCGGGAGTATGTCGCACTTCCATCTTGAGGCTGGTCGGACCTCGAAGGCGATCGTGCACCGGACAGTCGAAGAGATCTGGTATTGTATCGATGGTGATGGTCAGATGTGGCGGAAGACTGAAGAGGAAGAATCTGTTACTGCGATAAGACCAGGAACGTGTCTGACAATACCCGTGGGAACACACTTCCAGTTCAGGGCCAGAAATGACGGGCTGTCGTTCGTCGCCGTTACAATGCCCCCCTGGCCCGGCGATGATGAAGCGGTATTCGTGGACGGGGTGTGGGAATCCACGTAGTTGGACCCTCCGGAAGCCACGTTCTTCTTCCCCTACGCGTCCAAATGCCAATCAGGGTTCTTCATGGCCTCATACACAACACCTCCTTCCACATTCCTGGGCATCGGTGTGCCCGTGATGTAGCAGACCGTCGGCGCAACATCCACGACACGTACCTGACCATCGAGCTTCCCAGCCCGCCGAATTCCCGCACCTGCCGCAATAAACGTCGAATGCTGTCCCGCCATCCCGAAGCTGACCGACGGCAGCTGCTTACCGTGTGCTCCGTCGAATTCGGCTCGCAACGCATAAACCACATCCCCGACCAAATCGCTCCACAGATTCACCATTTCTGCGTCTTCACGTGTCAACGCGAGTGCAAACGGACGGTAACCTGTATCCGGATCTTTGTAGTCGTATAGTGCTGCGATCAGATCCCGGCGAACCTTCTCGTAGTCGCTCTTGCTCACGATGCCACCCGGTTGCCGACCCTTCAGGTTGATAAAGATGTGCACGAGCCCAACGTTCGCCGCCTTCGTCCGGCTCCAGTCGATCTCACGGTTCCTTCCACGCCCCTTGTACTCTAGGAAGCCCGTCTCCTCAAGCACCTTCGCGATGTCGACCACCTGGTGCTCCTGACTCGTCCCACCGTGGTCGGACACAACGACGAACACAGTATTCTTGTCCGCGATCTTGCGTAGTCGACCGATCCATCGATCGATAGACGCATACGTCCGCTGGACTCCCTCCCGACACCGCTTCAGGACGAATCGGTCGGCTCCCGAGTGCGGGTCTGCCGCACGCAGGTAAAAATGGCTCGTGTAGTCGGACGCGTGCGTCTCCGTCATCAGGAGATCCCATTTACGTGTCGACGTCAGATACTCGGCCACGTCTGCCAACCGCTGGTGGTGGAACTCGAGTAACTCGAAATACGTATCATCATCGATCAGTCCAAGCGCATCACGCATCGGATTCTGCAGAAAATTCCCGACGTTCTCGTCGATCTCCTTGGCCACGCTCAGAGGCTTCGTATAGCCGGCGTTCGGCCAGATCTGCGGGAAGAACAGCTCGAAGGCATCTGCATTCCGTGTCAGCGTAATCAACTTCGTCCGCACATAGCCAGCCCGCTTCTTGCCGTCGATCTCGAAACGATCCAGCCACCAGTCACTCCAGTCACCCTGTCCGAGGTCAGCCACATACTTCGATGCATTCCGAGACTTGCAGATCCGCACGCGATCATATCCTGACCCCTTCGCGTAGATCAGGGCGTACCACGTCTGCGGCGTACCCTTCTTTCCCTGATTCATGTCCTTGCGGCCACGGATCAGCGGCTGGATCGTCAGCTCGACTTCCTTCATAGGCCTTTTGGACGGTGGCGCGTTCCGCCATCCTTCTGCCTCACGGATCTCGACCGGATCAAACTCACGAACCGTTTGCAGCGCACTCGGATCGAGTGTCTCCGGATCTCGTTGCGCCACCAAACGCCTCGGTGCCCACTTCCCTCCGACAAACAGATGGTATCCGGCGAGCTGATGATGGTTCGACACGCCTGGTCCCGTTCCTTCGACCTGGATCCCCTTCTTCACCGTCGGCGGCCACGACATCTCCCACTTCACAAGGATGGGAAACTTCCCAGCGCGCTCGAAGGTGTTCCATACATACTCGGATTGAGACAACTCTGTGTTGATTCCCCACTCTGTATCCGTCAATCGCTTCCCGGGCTTGTGGATATTGAAATCCATAACCCGATGCGTCCCTGGCCACGATCCTGTTGAAAGCCCAGTCCATCCGGGCGGAGTCAGTGTCGGGAATACACCAACCATCGGGCGCCAAGCGCCCTGCTTCATCAGCGCGGCGATATTCGGACAATGACCCTGATCCGCCAAATTCTTCACGATCTCCATGCTTGCGCCGTCCATACCGACGACAATTGCACGTTTGGCTGGGCTGTTCATTTGAGTCCTTTCAGAGATGCTCTTTAGGGCGCAAGGAAGATGTATCGGCCGATGAACACGACCGCCAACACATCGATCAAGATATGGACATCGTTTCCTTTTCCGCTGAGACGTTTGACGATCGGATAGGTGACGATACCTGCGGCAACACCGTGAGCGATGCTGAACGTCAGTGGCATCACGAGTATCGTCATGAAGGCGGGTACCGCGTCGGACATGTCATCCCAATGAATGCGAGTGACCGACGACGCCATCAGAACTCCAACCACGATCAACGCTGGCGCTGTCGCAAAAACGGGGATGGCCTCGATAAGAGGTGTCAGAAACAGGGACACCAGGAACAGGACCGCAACCACAACACTCGAGAGCCCCGTGCGCGCGCCCTCTGCGATTCCCGATGCACTTTCAATGTATGTCGTCACCGGCGAGGTGCCGAAGAGCGCGCCTCCGACCGTACCCAGCGAATCCGCCAGCAGTGTCCGATTTGCCCGAGGCAGTCTGCCTTGATGATCAAGAAAACCGGATCGCTGAGACAACCCAACAAGAGTCCCCATCGTGTCGAAAAGATCGACAAACAGGAAGGCGAACACCACGGTGATCAAGGCCGGATTGAAAGCCAGGTGGAGATTCTCAATCGCCTTGCCGAATAGGTGGTCGGGCCAGACAGGCATGCCGACAATCGCCAATGGCGCTTCGGAGACACCAACCACTATGGCCGCCGCCGTCACACCGAGCACACCTATGAGGATAGCCCCTTTGAAGCCGCGGGTCATCAGGACGGCCGTCGCGACGAGACCGACCAGCGACAGTGCCGCAGATCCTGAGTGCAGATTGCCCAGCGATACCAGCGTCGCCTCGTTGCTGACAATCACGCCTGCGTTTTTGAGCCCGATAAAGGCAATGAACAATCCGATCCCCGCTGCCGTCGCGTGCTTGAGCCCTGTCGGGACCGCGTGGATAAGCACTTCTCGGACACGCACCACCGAGAGGACCACGAACAGCAGCCCAGCGGCAAGAACAACGGAGAGCGCCAGATCCCAGCGCACCCCCATCCCCAGCACTACAGAGAAGGTGAAAAAAGCATTCAACCCCATGCCTGGTGCAAGAGCGAACGGGTAGTTTGCGCCAATCCCCATAATCAGGGTGGCGAGAGCAGCAGACAGACAGGTAGCCGCGACCAGTTCCGGGAAGAGTTCCTGCCCCATCGCCTGGGACAGGATCCCCGGGTTGACAGCGATGATATACGCCATCGTCACAAAAGTCGTTGCACCACCGATGACCTCCGCACGCACGGAAGTATCGACTTTCTCGAACTCGAAGAATCTGGCAATTGCGTTCATACTCGCTGGACCTACAGGGTGCGTCCGAAGCTTTCGGAGAACAGAAGGAAATCCGAGAATCCGACTGCTCCGTCTCCGTCAAGATCGAAGCGTTCCTCGTCAGGTTCCAGGAAATCTGAGCCGAAGACATCTGCAAAAATCAAGAAATCCGAGAAGTCGACTGTACCGCTGCCATCGAAGTCAGGTGACTGGCTCGGGAAACCTGCGATTTTAAGAGCGCCGGCCATAATAGCCCGAGTGATCTCAACCGCATAAACGATATCGACTTTATCAATCGTGTCGAAGCTCATATTGATGTGTTCGGCCGGGTTCGTAAAGAACTGAAACACGCCGATCGCCGGATATCCTCGATCCAGAAAGGACTGGTGATCCGAGCACCTGCAGCCGACAGGGGAGACCATCAATCGCCCATTCGATGTTCCATCTCGTGAGAAGACTGTTGTAAAGGTCTCTGCAGCATCGGCAAACTGCTCCGCGAGAGATACGTTCGGGTTTGATGTATCCAGTGTAAAAGCGTTTGGGAAGACCGTCGACCGAGTCCCGATTACGTCTATCCCCATCATCAGGACAATCTCTTCCCCCGCCTCACGTGCGTCATGCGCATATGCCGAGCTCCCGATCAGCCCCAACTCCTCGGCACCGAACATCACGAAATCCACACTCATCCCGAGCGGCAGGTCCTTCATCACCCTCGCGATCTCGAGAATGGCCGCCACACCTGAGGCATTGTCGTCCGCGCCCGGCGCGACCCCCTGACCCGACTGGGGACGATCAAGAGAAATTGAATCGTAGTGGGCACCGAGGACAATTTTCCTTTGCGGGGAGAGGATACCCGTCCGGGTCGCGACGACGTTTACCTGCGTAAGCCCAGAAAAGATGTAGTCATTCTCGTTCGCGCGTCTGCTGATGTTCACCTCGAAGGAGTCGAGGCGGGCCGAATAACCCATGGATTCGAAACGCTCGACGATCCAAGCGACAGCTGCCCAGTTCGAATCGCTCCCCGTGAAACGCGTATCAAATGCGACCAACTGCTCCACATCCGCCATCATGGAGTCTTCGTTTATCCGGAGCAGAGCATCCCGGATATCGTCATCAGACGCCTGGACGGGCGATACCGCCAGGGCCAAAAACGAATACGCCATATAATATTTAATAACAGCCACTTACATCACAAATAAAGTGTAGAAAAAGAGCTCAACCATCCCCGAATACCGCTGATACCACAGATGAGAGCATTGCCATCAAATCGGAGGAGCCAATGGGTAGAGGATTCTTGTTCTGAGCGATCAGGATGTTGTCCATCAAGGGGATATTTTGTCTGGTTATCGCGCTGAATCAGCTTGCCCCACCGCAATGTCCCTCAAACGTTCGACAGATGTCGCGGATGAAATTCTGGTGGAGACACCATAGGAGTGTCTCCTCTTTGTTATGTATTCCAGGCAGCAGCGGTCTCTTCGAAATCGAGTATGTAGTCTGCTTCGTTTAATTGCGCGTAAAAGGCGATCGTCCGCGCGTAGGATTACAGCATACGCCAGAACGGCCAACCACAGCGGCAGGAATTCCGTCTGCTGTTAGGCCACATACGAAATCGACCCATAGGTAAAGTGACTGAGCGCCCTGAACACCTGACTCGGCAACACGCGGTCGGCGACCCATCCGGCTATCACCAGCAAGATCAGCGATCCGAAAGCGGTGGTGCCAACGACATAGCTGATCTCCTTGCCCAAGAAGCCGAGATCGGCTAGATGCCCTGCTATCAGCACCACCCATGATCCCCAGACGGCAAACTGGATGAACATCATTATCGACAGTCGGGCGTAGGCTGCGCTCGACACATTTGTCATAGGTGTGTCACCGCGATCTTCTGGCGAAACGCGTTCTAAACACTAACAAATATGGAACTTACAGTAACCTTCTCCCGTTCACATGTCAACAGACCGAAATGGCTTTCGCTTGCCAGTGTATGTGCGCTGCATTAGATTCCTCGCTACAAAGGAAGAAGTATTGAACCCTTTGTAATTTGGGTTTCTGATGAACGAAGATATCGGACAGATACTGGAGAATTGGCCATTCGACCCGGAGAACAGCATCCGGAAAGTCATCGATTCTTCGGGTGTCGAGAAGATCCAGGTCCGAGTCGATCAAGGCGCGTTTCAGGGTGTGCTGCAGATGAACCTAGATGGCCGCCCCGACGGCCGGCGCCCGCACAATTCGGACTTCGCCTTCGACCACTACCGCGAGTCGCAGCAAAACGTCTTGGAGACGGAAGGCTCTCTCGACGAGTTTCAGTTGAGCGAGGAGGAGTGCCAAGAGCTCTTCGACGAGTGTCGGCGGATCTACGAACGCTACGTCTTTCTCCTACAAATCCAGGACTACGACCGAGTGATCCGGGACACCGAGCAGAACATGGAACTCTTTCGCTTCGTCAACACGTATGCGGAGCGGAATGAAGACCAGAATAACCTCGAGAAGTGGTGGCCTTACATCATCCGGATACACGGCGTCGCACGGGTTATGGTCGCCATGCAGAATGATGATTTCGAAACTGCTAACGAAATTATCGACGACGCGCGTGACAAGATCAAGGCGCTCGACAAGTTTGACGCCGAGGAGTTCCGCATCGAGAAGCGTCGGTCCATACAGGCTTTGGACGACCTCGAGCAAGAGCTGCTGAGCAAGCGACCGCTCAACCTGATCGATCGACTCAAGAAAGAGCTCGGTGATGCGATCGACCAAGAAGCATTCGAGAAGGCAGCAAAACTCCGGGATCGTATCCGTGAGCTCGAGGAGCTGAGCGTCGGAGACGCTGACGATTTCAACCCTGGCGAGGACTGAAATACGCTTGACTCTTACCAGCCCGCGTCCTAGTGTTCAAACACTGATCGTTAACGATTGTAATGTGCTCCCTAACTTGAAGTCGAAACTAGACATGAGCCCTCGAACGACCAAACTCTCTAAGCGAATCGATTTACGACTCGTACGTCTCGTAACTGTAACCGGACGGCGGTGGGCACGTCGGTAGACGCTTCCAAAGGGCGTTGCCTCGATGACCCGCTGCCGAGCGTTGCTCGCAGCGGGATTTTTGTTTTGGTAAGTAGTTACTACTTGATTTCAGGCGTTTGATAGGTCCCTTGTGATCAAGTCAGTCAGCAGTTCGAACAGTCGCGATCTCTGCAGTTGAACCGGAATTCAGTTACCTTCAGTTGCAGCGGAAGATGGCTTCGGGGTATGCCTAAGTAATTGATAGAGCCTGTTCGCTGCAATCCATAGTCCGGACAGCGTCGCTTACCACACCATCGAGCTGCACGGAAATGACCCTCACCTTCCGTGCAATTGGTTCACAATGAAACGGGGTTTGGTATTTGCAGTATCCCAGCATGACCAGATACCACTACTCAGCTACTTTTTTTGAACTGACTGATTAGACCCTCACGGGGCGTGAGGCCCCCCACCCGAGCACAGGTGTGCGCGGGAAATGCAAGGAGATGAGAGGATGGCTACAGCGGAGACGATGACCGATGGGAACGGGTATACCGGTATACGGGACAAAACGAAGGAGATGAACGGCGCCGATATCCTGATTGCGTCAGTCGTGCGAGAGGGCGTCAACGTCGTTTTCGGATACCCTGGTGGCGCAAGCATGGAGATCCACCAAGCAATCACACGCTCGAAACTTCGTAACGTGCTCTGCCGTCACGAACAGGGTGAGATCTTCGCCGCGGAGGGATATGCCAAATCAAGCGGCAGGGTCGGTGTCTGCGTCGCCACTTCCGGTCCCGGTGCGACAAATCTCGTGACGGGTTTGGCCGACGCAAAGATGGACTCCGTACCGCTCGTCGCCATCACCGGTCAGGTGCCAAGTGGAAATATAGGGCGAGACGCCTTCCAAGAAACACCGATCATCGAGATTACCCGACAGATCACGAAACACAACTACCTGATCGAGCGAATCGAGGACATTCCTAGGATCGTCAAGGAGGCCTTCTACCTCGCATCGAGCGGGAGACCAGGTCCAGTCCTGATCGACATCCCGAAGGACCTTCAACAGGCCTGTGCTGTCCCGGACTTCCCGGAGAAAATCGAAATCACGAGTTACACCCCTACGATCCAAGCGCCCCAAGACGAGCTCCAGAGAGTCGCCGGCCTGATCAGAAACAGCACCAAACCGATCGTGTATTCGGGCGGTGGAATCATCACGGGCGAAGCTTCGGGTGAGTTGAGAGAGTTTGTCGAGAAAACACAGATCCCCGTGGCGCAGACACTCATGGGACTCGGTGCATTCCCCGAAACAGATCCGCTCTCGCTCCAGATGCTCGGCATGCACGGGTCGGTCTACGCCAACTACGCCGTCAACCACGCAGACCTGCTTCTGGCTTTCGGTGTTCGATTCGACGACCGCGTGACGGGGAAACTAGAAGAGTTCGCAAAACACGGGCAGATCGTTCACATCGACATCGATCCGTCCGAGCTCAACAAGAACAAAGAGGCACATCTTCCAATCGAGAGCGACATTAGGTATGCACTGCAGGAACTGAACGGTATCGTCGAGCCCAGCGACTACACGGCCTGGCGAGATGAGATCCAGGCCTGGAAGGAGAAGCATCCTTTCAGCTACCAGGATCTGGACGATGCCATCCTCCCGCAGTATGCAATCGACCTGCTCTACAAGAAGACGGACGGCAAGGCGATCGTCTCGACGGGTGTGGGCCAGCATCAGATGTGGGCCGCGCAGTTCTACCAGTTCGACAAGCCTCGCAACTGGCTCACGAGCGGCGGCCTCGGCGCAATGGGCTTCGGTCTACCCTCGGCGATAGGCGCCGCGCTCGCGCGCCCCGATGAGCTCGTAATCGACATCGATGGCGACGGTTCTTTTGTGATGAACATCCAAGAGCTCGCGACACTCCACGCAGAGAGCATCCCGGTCAAAATAATCGTCCTCAACAACCAGCATCTCGGGATGGTCGTTCAGTGGGAAGATCGCTTCTACAAGGGGAACCGAGCGCATACCTACATCGGCGACCCCGAAGCGTCCGGTGCGCCCACCGATATGAAGGTGCCTCCGGGACACCTGATGTTCCCCGACTTCGTCACGATCGCTCAGGGGTTCAAGGTCCCCGCCGAACGCGTCGAGCACAAACAGGATCTAGACGCCGCTCTTCAGCGGATGATCGACGCGGATGGACCATATTTGCTCGATGTGGTCACACCCTACCAAGAACACGTGCTGCCGATGATACCGTCGGGGATGACCTTCGACGACATCATCACCGAGTAGCCGGCCTCTCAGCCCTGAAAACACAAAGAGCGCGGCACCTACGTGGAGCCGCGCTCTTTGTGTTTCGCTTGCTGATTCCTGTCAGCAGGCCTGCTGGACCGACGCACCTCTAGCACCACTCAGCTGCGCCAGATGCTCATCGCAGAGCTGCACAGCTTCCTGGGCACCCAGATCCACGTAGACCTCCCGAAGCTTTCGAAAGAGTTCCGGCTCTGTCGGGTAGGCTTTGATCTGCTCCTCATAGACCTGTACTGCTTTCCATGGCTCACTTGCTGCCCGGTAGAGCTCCGCGAGCTGAAGCCCGTACTGCAGGCTATCCGGTTCTAGTAGATAGGCCCCGAGGAATGCAAGCAGAGAGCATGCGATCAGGTTCTTCTCGATCAGCATGCGACCCGACTCTGAAAGAAGCTGACTCATTCCCTTAACAGTGAGCTCATCTGGCAGGCTTTTTGCCAGCTGCGGATTATACAGAGCGGCAAGAACCGCCTTGAATGGATCTACAGCCTCTGCGATGCGATCGGCGCCGCAAGCGGCGACACACTGGCCGAGGTTTACATCAAGCACCTCGTCGCGAATCGCTCTCGCTTCTGTAAACGCCGTGTATGCGTCCTGGTATCGGGCCTCCGCAAGCAACAGATGACCGAGATTACAGTTCGCATCGAACCGACCAGCCTCGTACGTCGCTGCTTTCCTGTAATAAGCTTCTGCCACCACCGCTTTCCCGCAACGACGGGCGAGATATCCTAGGTTCAGGTACGGCTCATACAGATCGACGTCCCCTTCGACAACCTGCTCGAACAGGGCCCGAGCCTTGTCCTCCTCACCATCCTCCAGGTAGAACGTGCCTCGATTGAACGCGTGCTGCAGGTTGTCCGGATCCATCTCTAGTGCCTTGTCCAAACACGCGGTTGCCTCGTCGCGATTCCCTGACTTACGGTAGACCGTCGACATCGCACCCAGAGCCGTTGACCGGTTCGGATCCGATGCTGCCGCCTCCTTATACGCTGACAGCGCCTGGTCTAGAAGCCCTTTCGCCTCCAAATTCTCACCGATCGCATACCGGATCGAAAACCGCGTCGCGATGGGATCCGTCGCCGAAAACGTGACTTTACCCTCGTGTGTCTTCGCCAGACCGAGAACCTCAAGGGCCTCGTCGTGCCGGCCCATCCGGGTGTAGCACTCGCCCAGTGTCAGGTTCGTCAGTGCATACTCGTCGTCCAGTTCGCGGGCCTTAAGCAGGTTGTCGAGCGCCAGTTCATACTCTTCCTGCCGCATGTGGCACCGTCCGAGGAACAGACGAGCCATCGTTTCGATGATCAGATTGTGATCCGCAACGCACGCACTGTCGTCGATGATCTGATGGTAATATGAGATCGCCTCATCTAGGCGACCGTGGATATAAAGCGTCTGGGCCGCGTGTGTCCGGACGATATAGTCCTCGGGATGCGTCTTCAGCCACTCCTGCATGATCGCCAGATACCGCTCCTGCTTGTCACGCACCACTTCGGGCGTGGTGTAGCCGGTATGGATCACGCGAATATTCGTCGGCTCACACGTCACACCGAGCTCGGCAAGCGACGGCGTCAGTTGCTCGTGAATCGGCTGCCTGAACTCGACACCCTCGATGTTTGGGAACAACCTCATCTGCAGACAGGTAACCGGCTCATACCCCTGATCATCTAGTATCCAGAAATAGGCCTTCTTCTTTCCAAGACCGCGCTTCATCGCCTCTCGGATCTTGCAGAACATCTCCGGCGGTAGTAGATCGTCCGGATCGAGCCACATGATCCAATCACCCGTGGCGAGCTTAAGCGACTCGTTCCGGGCCTCAGACCAGTTGTTCTTCCATGGGAAGTAGCCAAGAGTCGCACCATAGGACTCCGCGATCTCGACCGTCCGATCGTCCGACCCCGTGTCGACGACGACGATCTCGTCAACGAGACCTTGCACACTCTCGAGACAGCGTCCGAGTCGCTCTTCCTCGTTCTTCGCGATCATGCAGAGTGTCAGCCGTCCTCCTTCTAGGTTGTCCGCTCCCTGTTCTCTGTCGTCCATACGCCGCTTTACCCTTCTGATATTCTCCTGAATCGTCGGCGTGTTCGGCGCGATCGTATTCGCCCGAGTGTAAAGATCAAGTGCGCCGTCCAGGTCACCTCGACGCATCAGGGCTGTTCCGAGGTTATTCATCGCCTGGAAACTTCCCGGTTCGACTGACAGAGCACGCTCGTATGCCGCGAGTTCCGACTGTCGATCACCGAGCTTTCCCTCGATCTCGCCCGCGACGAGGTGGACAAGAGCAGGCTGGAGATACGCACCCGTGCCGCCGGATTCGAGCAGTGCAATGCATGCCTTCATCGCCTGACGGGCCTCCTCATATCGCTCGCAGTCCCGGTAGGCCAGTGCAAGTTCGTAATTCGCCATCACATCGACCGGATCCGTCTCCGCCTTCTGCTCCGCAAGCTTCGCGTAGGTTGAAGCCTGACGATCCTTGGCCACATACCCGTAATGATGCACGGGGATACTGCAATCTTCCACCTGCCATCCGGCAGACTCCGCGCGTCGTTCTACGAGCTCGTGAAGCACACCTTCAAACCTGACATCGGGATGATTCCGGAACAGCCTGACTTTGGTCGTCGGGAACCAGCCGGAGTAGGCACCCTCCTCCTCGGGGTAGTCGCCGCTGTTTGCCTGCCAGCCCACCCGGTCGGACTTCTGTGAGTAGTTGCGCGTCGTGATCCGGTACGCGTCAGCCCTCTGCGAGGCGATCACCTCGTGCAGACGAGACCAGCCCGAAGGCGACACGACCTCGTCGCAATCCAAGACCAATATCCAGTCCCCTGTAGCGATGTCGAGGCTGCAGTTTCGAGCCGCCGAGAAGTCGTCTATCCATTCGAACTCGGCCACGATCGCTCCGGCCTTCCGGGCGACATCTAGCGTGTCGTCAGATGATCCCGTGTCGACAACGACGATCTGATCGACTCGGTCTTTCGCGCTCTCCAGACATCGCTCNAGAAAGCGAGCNTCGTCGCGTNCGATTATGCAGAGAGACAAGGTGTTGGGCTCTGGCATTTTTCTCATTCGGTATGGGATAGATTAATCACACCCATCAACACAACGTCGATAAAGGTGTCACCTTGGAGGAGAGCATCNCGGAGCACCCCCTCACGTTCAAAACCACATTTCTCGAGACACCGAACCATTCGCGGGTTCTTCGCAAAAGGTGTGGACAGGACCTTGTGGCAGCGGAGCGTGTCGAAGGCATAATCGCGCATCGCCGAGATCGCTTCGGCCCCGTATCCTTTGTCCCAGCAGCGCCGCTCTCCAATCGTGATGTGCAGTTCGCAGCAACGATGGACCGGGTCCACGTTCCTGAGGATTCCAATACCGATCGGCAGACCCGCTTCGTCGCGAATTCCGAACACGACCGACTGGTCAGCGTTCAGATCTCCCTCGATCGTCAGACGGAACTCTGTTTCCGTCAGCTGGGACTGGTCGTCGGACGTAAGGGCGATGATCTCGGGGTCGTTATACCACGCCCGGCTGTTCGACCAGAAATCTTCACCGAACGGACAGAGTGTGATGCGGCCTCTCTGGACCTCTGTTCCGTTCGCCATCGTTTATGCAGCCGCCGGGGCCTGCCTCGAATCGGAGCGTGTCACGCGTAGACCGGTTCGTCGTGATCCGGCGATCACGGCACCACGAACGTGNGTGACCACGTGGTCGAGCTGCTTCGAAGTCAGTTCAGGATACATTGGGAGCGACACGATCCGGCGGGAGGCCGCCTCGTATGTAGGGAAGTCNCCCCGCCTGTATCCCAAGTGCGAGTAGGCGGGAGATAAATGCAGTGNGAAGGGATACTGGATACCGCTCGCAATGCCCTCGTTCTGGAGAGCTTCGTTCACGTGGTCCCGGTCGTCGACTTCAATCACAAACAGGTGATACACGTGTGTGACGTCGTCCGATGCCTTCGGAACCTTGACGCCTTCGACATCGTCGAGTCCACGTCGGTAGTATTCAGCGTGATCTTGCCGGGCCTCGTTCCATTTCTGAAGGTGCGGTAGCTTGACGTTCAGGACGGCGCCCTGAATCGCATCCATGCGGTTGTTGTACCCCACGCTGTGGTAGTAAAACTTCACACCCGCCTGCTGACCATGATTCCGAAGCTGTCTCAGACGTCCCGCAAGGTCGGCATNGTCNGTTAGGATCCCGCCCGCGTCGCCGTAGGCTCCGAGATTCTTGCCGGGGTAGAAACTGAAGCAGCCTGCGTCGCCGATCGTCCCNGCGAGACGTTCCCGGTAGACCGCACCGTGTGCCTGCGCAGCGTCTTCCACGACATACAGGTCGCGNCGATTGGCAACATCCAGTAACGGATCCATATCCACCGGGTGACCATAAAGGTGCACGGGCAGGATCGCACGGGTTCGTGCGGTTACGAGACGTTCCACCTGATCGACACGCATCGTGTAGAGATCGGGATCGATATCGACGAGCACAGGTCGCGCACCAACGTGGCAGATCGCCTCGAGCGTCGCGCTAAAGGTGTGACACGTGGTGATGACTTCGTCGTCCTCACCGATACCGAGCGCCCGAAGCGTCAGGGTCANTGCATCTGTCCCGTTGCTCACGGCGATACAGTGCCCGATTCCGTGGTAGGCGGCGTAAGCCCGCTCAAAGCGCTCGACCTCGGGTCCCAGAATGAATGTCGTCGAGTCGAGAACATTGCCGATCGCTGCATCGACCTCTTCCTTAAGCGATTCATACTGCACGTGCAGATCGACCATCGGGACCTTCATGGGGTATCCTGCTGGCCCTCGTTCGAAGCGACGAGGGTCTCTAGCTGACGCAACACACGCGTGGCGTCGGTGTGCCCGGGATCTTCACCGAGCACACGCTCGAGTTCCGCAAGTCCATCGCTCTCGCGACCGTTGTCGATCAGCAGAGCAGCCAGATGTGCGCGTGTGTCATTGTCCTCAGGTGAAACAGTCAGATAGCCGGTGATCGCATCGATGGCCTCGAGACCCTGTCCCAGCTGTGCGTAGATCATGCCAATATTGAAGAGCGTGTCGGGATCGCTCGGGGCCAGCTCGGCTGCCGTGCTCATGTACTCGACCGCCTCGTCGAGACGCCCCTGTTCCCAGAGCAGCACGGCCAGGTTCCCGTGCGCCTCCGAGAACCCGGGCATCAGAGTCAAGGCACGCTCAAACCGGCTTTTTGCTTCCTCGATCTGACCAGCGCGGAACAGACAGCGTCCGAGATAGTTCTGGATGCGGCCGGATTCCGGATACTTCTCTACAAGTGGCAGGAACAGCTTAGCTGCCTCTTCCGGTTTGTCCATCTCGAGTAGGGTTGCCGAACAGACGAGCGCAGCCTCCACGTAGTCGTCCTTCAGAGCCAGCGCTTCTCGATACTGGGCAAGCGCCTCGTCGTGCGCGCCGGACAGGCGATGCCTGTCACCCTGTGCAAGACAGGCGATCGCTTTCCGCTCACGCGCCTCCTCAATCGAGCTGTCCTCCTCCTCGCAATGCACATAGGCTTCGCGAGCACACACCGTACGGTAGCCCNNCTGTTCTGCCCGTCTCACGAGGTCGTCTATAAAGGCGTCTGTCTGGAAGGTGACTTCGAACCCACCCAGCTCAAGCAGTACATCTCGGCGTATCAGGACGCAGGCTGCGCTGACTGATTCGATCTTAACAACCTGACCCGCAAACCGGTTCCGGTGCCGACGAGTGAACTTCTGCAGCTCTTTCTTCTTGCTCCGATACTTCGACCGAACGGATTGGTCGCTCCTTCCGTTCGATGCGGAAGGCACAACAAGTCCGACCGTTGGATCCACATCGAGCTGGGCAGTAAGCAGATCGAACCAACCCGCTGTCACGATCGTCCGATCCTGCAGCAGCAGGACATAGTCCGATGTCAGCCCCGCGACGGCAGAATTCAGACGCTCGCCCGGTGTAGCGGCTTCTTCGATCGGAACCTTATTCAGACGGACGTCCGTGTTTCGTTCTAGGGCGTTACTGGCAAGGCTGCGATCGTCCGAATGAGAGTTCAGTATCAGACAGTCCACCTGAGAAACAGGTAGTGTCGTCTCAGTATGTCCGGTAAGCGAGCCGGATTGCCCCACAAGCGTGATCGTCCGGCGAATGGGCTGGCCGCAGACCGACTCGAGCCTTTCGACGGCGCGGTCTGCGGCCTGACGCCACGTCAGGTGCTCTCGTACATGTGACCCGCCCCGCCGACCCTTGTCGGCAGCTTCCTCTTGGTTGTTCAGAACGTGATTCATCTGCTGGATCAGTGAGTCGACCTTCGGCTCAAACAGCCAGGTCTGGCCGACCGTTTCCTCGTTGAATGCGATGTCTCGCCGGTCTGCTTCCACGAAATACGCGGTCTCGTCGACGCAGAAATCGTCGGTCGCCCCGCCTCGTGTCACGATAACAGGCAAATCGCAGGCCATAGCCTCGGCGACGGGCATCCCGAAGCCCTCACCCCGATACGGGTGGACCAAGCAGTCGCACGCCGTGTAAAGACCTGCAATTTCTGCATCTGACAGCTCATCTGTGAGATGCACCACTTCGGGGGCTTTCGGATCGCTCTGGATCTTGCGGATCAGGTCGCCCGCTGTCTGCCCTTTGTAGAAGGTGTTGTCCCCCATGCTCTTTACAACAAGGCATACATCGTCGTCTGCGGTGAAAGCCTGACTGTATGAATTGAGCAGGATGTCGATCCCCTTCCGGTAGATTGTTCCACCCACGAAAAGGAACTTGAACGTCTTTTCCGTCGAGAGATCGAGATGTTTCGCCTCTGGTTTGAACCGATCACAGTCAACCCCATTGGGCACAACCTGAACTCGGTCAGGATCGATCCCGCTATCAACATAGCACTGCTTGACGTAGAAACTCGGTACCCAGACCTCATCGACCTGGCTCTGGATTGGCTCTACCCAAGCCCTCGGAATGCGCCCGAACTCCCACGGCTGAGTCATAATCCAGTGTCCCGCAGCGGGCGCAGAAAAGTCGGGTGGCCACTTGTGCCGGACGTGAAAGTCCGGTGTTCCCAGCAGCCGATGCTGCAGCGCTTCGGCAAGCGGACCGTATACGTTCGGATCTTCGTCGGGACCGAACGTTGGTGCTTCATACGGGATCAAGCGTAGTTCGACTCGCTCGTCCTTCAGAAGCTCTCCCGTGATCGCCATATTCACGAGCGAGAGGCTGTGCCGCACGAACTGTGTACCCTCCCAAACTCCGCGCAATGGCCGCATACCTTCACTCGGTTCTTCTGTCGATGCAGNGTCGACCACAGGGACGAACCGTCCCTGTCCGTCGAACCGCCCCAAGAAGCGGTGCGCGAACTTCTGGAGGTTCGGCTGGACGTGATCGTAGCGTCCCTCGCTCGTCCCCTCGTGGTGCTCTAAGACCGACTCTGCCACATACCGAACACGAAATCCGCGATCCCTGGCCCGCAGACACAGGTCCACGTCCTCGACACCGTTGACATACCCTTCATCGAACCCACCGAGCGTCTCGAAGAGTTCTCGTCGGATCATCAAACACGCGCCGGTTACCATGTCNAGGTCCCGTGAGACGTTCGCTCNCGTGTCGTTCTCAGGCGCATTCCGGAACACGTGATCCGGGACCCCGTTGATGATCTCGAGACCAGCGTGCTGAATCGTCCGATTCGGATATAGCAGCTTCGGTCCAGAAATCCCNATCATGGGATCGGATTCCATCNCNTCGTAAAGCCTGTCGAGCCAGCCNTCTTCGGCCACTGTATCGTTGTTCAGGAACAGGACATACGGACTGTCGGTCTTCGATGCTCCGAGGTTGTTCCCTTTGGAGAACCCGAGGTTCTCACAGGGCTTCACAACAATCGCGCGATCCTGCCACTCCACCAACAGATCCGCCGTCCCATCTGTAGACTTGTTGTCGACCAAAATGATGTTGAAAGGGGTATCCCCTTGTGTCGCCTCAAGGCTCTCCAGACACGCTCTCGTATACTCCACCTTGTTGTAGAGCGGAATCACTACATCCACAACCGCGGCCTGTGCATTGGAACGAGGCCCAGGTGCAACCGAATCCTCAGAAGACTTGACGCTCCCGCTCTCCNCTTGAGTAGGACAGGAGGCCCGNATTGNAAGATCTCCTGCTCTCATTTTCGGGCCGGGTGGCTTCGGAAGGGTAAGCGGTTTACAGATCGCCANANACATATCGTCATCATCGGTCACTCGACGCGTCACATACGACTGACCTGGTGCCTCGCGATCCTGCGACCATGTGACCTGACCCAGAACCGACTCCACATCGAAGTATTCGCTCAGTGTGCGCTCGAACTCCTCGCGGGTCATCTCCGTGTGGTGATGCGGGTTGTCCCACTGATGGGCAACCAGACGATTCGGTGTCGAAATCAGTGCAACACCGTCTGGCTTCAGCGCCGACTCGATACCCTCCAGATATGCCGAGATGTCTTCTCGCNCCAAGTGTTCGATCACCTCGAACGACGTGACGACGTCATACGCGTCCTTCTTGTCGAGAGACCTGACATCGCCGCGTGACCAAGTGATTCTGTCTGTCGGATAGGTCTTCTGACAGTAGGCGAGCGCATTCTCGGCAATATCGATCGCGTCGACTGAGCGTGCGACATGCGAAAGCAGCTTGGCGCCATAGCCCGTACCGCAGCCGGCGTCCAGAACTTCTTTGCCTTCACAGAAGGTCTTCGCGAACAGGTAGCGCTTGATGTGCGGGATGTAGAGGGACAGATCCGTGAGCCCCGCGATGACACGTTCACCATCGAGATCGATTCCCAGGTCTCCATCGTCGCCAAACCGGGCGANCACAAACTGTCCATCCTGGAAGGCCGGATCGTTCACCATTGCATTGTAGGCGGCACTCACCTTCTCCCCGATTTCTGCCTGATCCGCCTGATCAATCTTCTGCAGATAAGACGGGAACCAGAGCACCGGGTTCTGGTCAGCATTGAACAGCCTCAAGCACTGCAGGACCATCTGACGGTCGCCCTGCTTGAGAGCAACGTTGATCGTGAAGACGTTCCCTTCCGTCGGTAGTCGTTCGAAACTGACAAAGCCGACACGCCAGTCGCTCTTCGCGAAGAAGGCATGGGTATCCTGCTCTGTGTAGGGCACTATATCAGACAGATCCGTCACGAACTGTNCCTTGAAACGGTCCAGATCCGTGTCAACCAAGTTGCTCGCGGCCACCTTCGAGGCGTCCACCCAGANGCATCGCAGACCGTGGGACCAGGACCAAGAGGTCTGCACGCTACGAAATCCAATCTGTTTCAGGATCTTCTCGATCCGGTCGGCAGTGAACCCTGTCTTGTGAAACTCGCCGGGATGTGTCTGCAATCCGAAGATCGTGTCGAGCGGCCAGCCCCATCGAGCATCCTCAGGCAGGTCGAGCCACTGCTGAGCGGCCCACTCCAGATCCGGCAGGTTTAGCTGCAACTTGCCGGACGGTTTGAGCACGCGATACCACTCCCGCAGCGCCTTCGGGACCTCGAATTTCGACATATGCTCGAGCATATGTGACGAAAAGATCTCGTCCACCGAGTCGTTCGGGACGGGAAGGTCGCAGATGTCTATCTTCAGGTCGGCATTGTTGACATACGCGTCGATGTTAATGTAGCCGNTCTTGCTGTCCGACCCGCATCCGAGGTTCATCCGNACGGGACCACCCCAGCTCTTCAGGAAGGTGTCTATCTCCTCCGGTGAGCTGAACCGAGGTCCTTCTCCCTGTGTCTCCTTCGCAACAGGATGGGCCTTCTCGACTTTGTCCTTCTTCTGGAAAACTCGCGGGCTGAAGCTCGAACACGACGTCATGCCCATCGTCTCAACCAGCTCGTAGAAAGACTCGTTCGTGTAACGATCGCAGTTCAAGTGATACGGGCCGTCGTTGCCTTGAAAGAATGTAACTGTCAGGACGAGAAGCCCGCCCGGGTTCAGGTGATCGACCAGATATCGCGTCACACCTTCGGGATCTACGAGATGCTCGATCACGTCCGTGCAGACGATCACCTCGAACAGACGGTCGCCGAGCGGGTCTTCGCCTTCTGCGCTCAGCATATCGACCGAGATACCGCGGCGATCGAATCGCCAACTCGCGTAGTCGAACGTCTTTCCGGGCAAGTCTGTGTAGTGCAGACGAGCACCCGNTACATCGGCAACATCGATNAGNTTCGTCCCGATCCCTCCACCATAGTCAAGCACATCGAAGCCCCGGNCATCGACGGCTTCGCTCANCTGATGACAGAGGTTTTTAATCGCACCTCGCCAGCCCTGATACATTTTACCGTAGTTGAACCGNGTGAGGTTGTAGAGATATCGATCGGTCTGCTTGTAGAAGTCGTCGACGTCTGCGACCGTCTGTCGCTCTTTCACACGCCATTCGTTCGCAAGGGCGGCGCCTGAACAATCCATCTGTCCCCGAATCGCATCTACCGATTCGCCTGTATACTGTGAAAGCTCTCGAATCGCCTGATCGATCGGTGATGTCGAGTCGAGCACTGCTGATGGCTGCGTGACATTCTCAGCCTGCTGGGAGTACGAGACACCAGGATCTGAACACGTCGCAACCGTCGAACCGATCACCTCCGACAGCATCTGGTTTGCCCGGGCTGCGTAGGTGTGACTAGCGAGTGCGACACGCCGGNCCTCTGCAGCAATCGACTCACGCTCGACCTCGTTGTCCAAGTAGTATCTGGCAAGCTCTTCCAGATTCGATTCGTCATACTGGACGAGGTGTTCCCGATCCGTGAACAGCGTGTCGAGACCGGATTCGGCAGGAAGCCGATCCGTCAGGAGCAGGCTACCCGAGCACAAAACTTCGAAGACGCGTCGGTTGAGATCCTGGTTCAAGCTCTTGTTAAAGACGATCTTGCTCCGGCTGTGAAATAGGCTCATCTCTTCGAGAATCTTGCTGTCCACGTGGACGTCGAATCCGCCGTTGATTAGCCGTTCGAGGAGCGCAACGCGGTGCGGATGCCATTGCCGATGGGTCTGCCCCACGAACCCGATCTCGTAAGACTTGGTCACATCGAACTTGCCGTGGAACCTAGGATCGCACGCAGCAGGCAGCCATCCGACTTTCTGGTTTTCGGCCGCCTGAAAATAGGGGATGTGATGTTTAGTGAACATCAGGTAGGTATGCGTGAACAGCCGGGTATAGTCCATCCGCCACTGCATCTGTCCGGTATGTGTATCACCTACGAGCGCGACGCTCGGGCATCCGAGCTTGTCGAGACCCATAGGCAGAAAACCAGCGGCATTATCCGCCCAGATGAACAGATCCGGAGTCCATCCCTCTGGAAGTTGACTGAGCACGGTCTGGATGTCGATCTGGCCCGCCTCGAGAGGGATGTCACACGGTTCAACGAGACGTAGCATTAGATCCAGCTTCTCGATCTCACCTGCGTTCTGGGGCTTCAGAGCATGCTGCTTCTCTGCTTCGCGCCACCCGTCCATCTGGCTAGGATCGAGCGCCGGTCCACACGTGATAACATCGTGCGCCGTCCGCAGCGTATCCACATAGGATCGCCCCGCCGAGATAGGGTTCGACACCTGAGCAAACAGGATCTTCAGCCAGTCACCATCCTGGGAAGGCTCAAGACCGCAGGCCTCTCCCACCGATCCCACAACCTTCACCCGATGATGCCCGTTGGTCCCGGTTGTCGCCGAGACCTCCTCGCTTGCACCCGTGTTTCTCTCGCTCGCCTGGCCTGCCGCACCGTAGCCTTCGGCGAAGGCGGGCTCCCCCGCCTCCTTGCTCCACCTCTTCGGTTTCGAACAAACCGCAACGTGGATCTCTTTATCAGCCTGCGGATCGTCAGTAAAGTTGAAGTAATCGTAGAAACCTCGATTACCCGATGCCCGTTCCTGGCTCACACAGACGACATCCTCGAAATACTCGCAGAGAAGCGACGTGAAGTCCGCTTCGCTCAGCATCCCGACGTGGAAGGGATTGTCGTTCTCGGATCGACCGTAGATGTCCACGTTTGGTGTGCTCACGATGAACTGGCCGTCTTCTCGGAGCACACGATGCACTTCGCGAACGAAGTCGTGGTGTTCGGTTATGTGCTCGATAGCTTCGAAACAGATCACCGTGTCGGTACTGTCCGCCTCAATCGGAAGAGCGCGCATGTCGGCGGTCGCACGACGAATATTTCTTGAATCGAACGTCAAGCGTCCGTAACGGAGAGGATCGGTTTCGAGATCGAGAGCGACGACACTTCGCGCTGAGCGAGCCAGGATCTTCGACCCGTAGCCCGTACCAGAAGCAACGTCAACGACATCCTTGTCTCCGCAGAACTGAGAGGCAAAGCCATAGCGTTTCGCGTGATGCAGATACACATCCGCCCGCACATCTCCGGGCGTGATGCGGTCGTCTCCGACGCGGGACACGACCGACCGAGATACGTCAAGGTTGATGTGCAGCTGTGAAATTTGAGCGTGCTCCGGCTTGATTGCTTCCTGGACGCAGGTAACGAGGATCTGCTCGACCTGCTGTCGGATGTCTTCGCGCAGACCGCCGAGATACGGCGGAAACTCGGCGTTCAGCTTGTCGGCGTTCACCTGTGCCTGGAAACCTGCCCAGACAGCCTGTTCACCTGTCTCAAGGTTCACGAGCACAAAGTCGATAAGCAGGGCACCACCATACCGATCAATCTTGGCTTTTGCGATCGTAACCTGATCCGACTTCGCAAGAAATCGGTTCACATCCTCAGGCTCATAGGCATACATCTGCGCGGGCTCGACCTCGAGCCTGATCGACGCGTTTCCCTCTGGCCCAGCGAGACACTTCTCGAAGGCAGCCATCCAGCTGGCCCCAAAAGCATTCATCGAGAAGTCTTGCACGACGGTGAGTCGAGCTGCTTCACCCAAGAGCTGAGCCTTGGCCGCGTCTTCCAGAAGCTCTGACACACGAGCTTGCATCTCTGCTGGCGTGTCACAGACATAGCCGTTGACACCATCTTCGATCGGAGACGTGGCGTTCCGCATCGTCACAACGGGCATGGCCGTCGACATCGCCTCGAGCATCCCGAGGTTGTAACCATCTTCGAAGGCTTCCACGGTCGCGTTCACATATACACGGTGGGAACGGTAGAAGGATTTCAGGTCCTCCCAGTTCTCGGCCTTACGGGCGTCGGGCAGGCTCGGATTCTCGCCCACATACTGATGCGGGAGTCCTTCGAGCGCCTCGGACAGCGCTGAGTAGCCGAGCATGAAGTCTCGCTCGACAAATAGGTTTCCGACTGCAAGGGCAGATGCCGTCTTGCCCGTGTAGCCCCCGTAGTCTGCAACGTCGATCCCGGGGCGAATCACAACGCCTTCGAGCCCCCAGCTGACCAGCTTCATCTGAGAGATCGCGGCAAACAGCCGGCTGGGCCGGCTCACGAATTCGGCGACCATCCCGCGAATCTGGTTCATGGCGACGGCGTTGTTCATTCCGTCATTGTGGAGCGCATTGTGCGTCAGGAAGATTGCAGGGACATCGTAGTCGTTCAGGAACTTGATGTCTTGGAGGGTATGCGCGACGGCGAGGTCGTAGTCACCGGCCTTCAAACCGTCGATCGCTTCCGCAGGGTCTTTGATCAGGTGAAGATTGTCCCGGAGCGGGCGCTTCTCATAATCCCAGCCGGTTGTACCATCGGCCCGGCGCATCCAGTCACATACGTGGATGTCCTGAGCGGTTTGACCAAGCAGGTAGATGTAGGGGTCGTGCCAGTTGAAAGTCAGAATTTTGAGGGATTGCATGCCTACTCCAGAGAAGGATGTCGCGCGGAAGCAACAAGGCGTAAACGCCAAAAAATAGAGAATTGTGATCTCTGGAAGCCGAACGGCTATCGGGGTGGATGCCAATCGGTGCGAGTCTAGCGACTCGAGGTAACAGGATGGCAACGAGGCGTATTAAGCCTCTCCTCCGACCTATCGGCTGATTCCGAAAAACCTGAAAGGGTTTCCTGCGAACGGTTGAACGGTTCTAGGAGGGAACCACAGAGATACAGAGAGGTTGGACATTGACGGTGAAGACTGCTGCATCGGCGCTGCATCCAAGGCTTAGCAACAGTCCTAGGCCTACCCCGCCTCGTCCTCTGATTCCTCGCGGTTAACCTGTTTTCTTCACCACCTGGGTCAGCTTAGAAAGATCCGCGCGCATCGTCTCTGCTGCGGCCTTGTTCTCGGCTTCGATCCGTTCGTAAACCTCACCCCGGTGCACGGATACCTCTGTCGGAGCCTCGATACCCAAGCGGATCTGTTTCCCCTGCATATCGAGTACAGTGACTCGGACGTGATTCCCTATGACGATGCTCTCGCCTAACTTCCGTGTTAATACGAGCACTGGAGGACTCCCCTAGAGCCTGTCCCGAGTAGCCTGCAAGACGTACGAGGGACCTTCCTTACACCTTCTGTGCTTCCAGGATATTGTGTTTGGTGGTATATCGATCGTCAAGCAATGCTAACTGACGAGCCTTACGGTTGGTCGTGTTGATCAGAATCGGTCCGCTCAGATTTGCCGTCACCTGGGTCGGGTCGTCAGAGAGCGTCACAATCGAGTAAATCAGGGTCTCTTCCGGTTTGGATATCTCCAAACTCTTAAGGTCATCCTTGGAAATCTTGGGATCGTATTCCGGCCAGATGTAGAGCGGATTGATGACGACAAAGCCGAGCTCCTCACTCTCGATCGAGAGGAACCACTGGAACGGCTCACTCGCCGGGTCTTCGAACAGCGCGTATTCCCTGAACCGTTCGAACCCGGGAACGCCGTCCGGGAATGAGACGATCTTTTCCTGTGTCGTCTCCTGCTCACCGAATCGGACGTGTGTAAACCTGATGGCTTCGTCAGCTATTGAGGCAGATCCCAAGGGCGGGCTCTTTTACCTAAAAAAGTCGATCAGTGTGGGCTGGATGATCGTCTGACCAGCCACAAGCGCTGACTGAAACACGTTTTGCTCCTGCTGCAACTGGAGAACCGTCTTCGACAGATCCGCGTCTTCCGTGTTAGAAAGCGCTTCCGTCAGATTCACCTCGAACCGTTCCAGCAAAGAGCGTTGAACTTCGACGCGTTCGGTCCTGGAACCGAGCACGCCACGAACCTCCGAAATCCTGTCCCTGGCGACCTGCATATCCGTGATGGAACTCCGGATGCCGTCGATGTTGTTTGCTTCCAGCGAGTTCCGCAGGTTGAGGAGCGCCGAGAACACGTTCTGCGCACCTTCGAACAGGTCTTGACCGGAAACATTCACCTGAATATGAATGCCGTCGCCGACTTCACGTAGCATCGGCCCGGTGGTATCGACATTGCCAATCCAGAGTGTCTGCAGCACGTTGTTGTCATCGGCTATCGTGGCCGTGCCGTCGATGTTCAGGCGGAATGACGGCTGGCCATTCCGAAGTGCTTCATCGATTGTGACCACCACACCTTTCGGCGAGGCAGCATCAATCTTGGCCTTGATCGTGTCCAGGGAGTCCGTTGCAAGATCGACAGTGACCGTCTGGTCACCAACCGTAATAGTTCCCGCCGGGGGTGTCACCTGACCCAGCAGCGTCCCAATCGCCGTCGTCGTATCGTCAAAGCTGATGCTCGACCTTACCGCGTTCCCAATTCCGGTTACAGTTCCGGATGCGTCCCTGATCTCCTGATACGGCTTCTCCAGCGTCTCCGTTCCCGAGAAGATAAACCGGCCGCGAAACTTCGTCTGAGACATGCTGATCACCAGCTCCAGAAGCTCGTTCACTTCCTTTGCCATGATCTCCCTATCACCAGAGTTGACCGTATCGGTGGCTCCCGCGACGGCGATGCTCTGAACATCGATGATCGTGCTCACCATGCTGTCAAGCGTCGAGTCGACGAAATCCATCTGTCCAAGCGCTCCGTCGATGTTTCGTTGATACTGCTCGTTATTCCGGATATCGGAACGAAGCATGATCGCTCGGGATGCGCCTGCGGGATTGTCCGACGCCTTGTGGATCGTGACACCCGTCGACAGGTCCTTCTGAAATCGATCGATTCGAGCGAAGGACCGTCTGAGATTTCCGATAAGCTGACTTGTCGCCACACCATCTGCTACACGCATGGCAACCTCCCCTCGTGCTAACTGATTATAGGACACCCAATTTTCGAATTCAACAGCCAGAAGGCCTAAAGAGTTGTAATAGCTATCTTTACGACCAACGGTTTATTGCATCACGTTCTTACATATTAATCACGGCTTCCATCATTGAATCAGCAACCGTCACCATTCGTGCTGCAGCTTGATAAGCTCTTTGAAAAGTAATCAGTTGTGTCGCTTCTTCGTTGATAGACACACCCCGCAAGCTCTCGCGGCGATTGTCGATCTGATGGAGAACCAAGCGCTGCCCCTCGGCCGCCGTGAAAACGCTCTTGGCATCCGCACCGATTTCACCAATCAAGCCCGCGTAGAATTCCTCGACCGTCTGTGTGCCACCGCCGAAAAGACGCTCTAGCCGGATGTCGGAGAGTGCAAGGGCGTTGCTACCATCCCCTGTACCGGCCGAGATACTGGAATTGGAACCACTGCGACCCGCTGTCGCGATCTTGTCGAGGTTGTTGAGGATCGCGTCCGAAAGCCTGATTGTGCGAGCCGATACACTCGCAGCGTCGAAAAACAGATTGCTCGACGAACCGTCGATCCCAAAACCAGCTCCGTGCTGAATGTTGAAACGCTTGACGAATACACTAGCTACCTCATCGAGCGTTTGTT
Source organism: Gemmatimonadota bacterium (assembly GCA_002714465.1). The sequence goes on from PAXL01000056.1 coordinate 128,042, forward strand.
TGTAGCTGCTCAGCCGGTCGTCCCTCACCTCAAGGATGCCCGCCAGACGTCCCTGTTTCACCATCACACGCTCACCGGTCGAACGGATCACCGGAACCGAGATCACGGCACCGTCATCCGTAAGCTGCGTAATTCCGAGTTCTTCGTGCACACCCCTCTGGACTAATAGGATGCCCTCTCCGATCGCTCCCGAGACGGTCATTGTCCCATCCGACTCTTCTCGAGCTGTCAAATCGATCAGCTTCGACAACTCATCGATCAACCGGTCGCGCTCGTCATCAAGATTACCAGCGACCTGCGTGGAGTCGGCCTTGTTGGACAGAATCTGCACATTGAGCCTGGAAATCTGCGCTGTAAGGTCATTCACGGCATCGACAGCATTACTGAATTCTGCGTCGAGGTCGTCCCGCAGCCGGCCGAGATGTTCGTCCATGCGGACGAACTGCTCGGTCAGAAGCACCCCTTCTTCCTTGACCGCTGCCCTAGTGGCAAGGCTTTCCGGGTTGTTGGCGAGATCCTGAAAGGCGTTAAAGAAGCGGCTGAACGCACCGGTCAAAGCGGCGCCGGAAGTCTGGTTGAAGATCGCACCTGTTTCAGCCGATCCACCCCCAGCAACTTCTGTGAAGATAGCCTCAATCGTGGACATCGTGTTTTCCAAGAATTCGAGCCTGCCTACCTGGCCCGCTTCAAATCTATGCTGCCGATCAAGCACGAAATCACGGGAACGAGTCAGCGAACCGACGTCAACACCGTTTCCGAAACCATCCACGGTCATCCCGGGTGTCAGATTTGCCCGTTGCCTTGAGTAACCCGGGGTGTTGACGTTCGCAATATTGTTACCGGTCACATTCAGGCCCATCTGCTGGGCGCGCAAAGCGCTATCCCCGATATTTAAAACATTTGTCAGTGAGGACACTGTAACTCCTTCATAGTCGGCCTAAAAGCCGAGTGGCCTGAAGTCGACCTTGGGGTAGTATCGTGTGAATCGCAAGATGCGTTCACGCTGCTCCTCCGTAAGCTGCGTGTGCCCGCGGCCCTGCGTGCCAACGTTTCGGCGCGTGTCTGCGCCACGGGAATCCTGCACGGCAGCCACAATCTGGTCATCGGTGCGCTCGACCCCAGCGAAATCCAGAACCCGGCGCACGCACGCTTCGTGATCTTCCTTCAGATCCAGGTAGGTCATCCACAGAAACCGGCACAGACCCTGTTTCTCAGCGTAATACCAAGACGTGTAGAAATTGAAATACCACGGAATGACCAGATCGATCAGTGCATCAATCTGCTCTTCAGGTGACAGCGTATACACCGTCTCGTCGAAATACGCCCACGGCATGATGTGGTGCTCTCGATACAGGTGATCCCTCAGGCTAATCACGGTATCGAACAGATCACGGATCAGGACGATAGGCATAATCCGGAACTGCCGGATGATACTTAGGGTCGGGTGCGACGCCCGTGTATGCTGATGCGGCGTGAATATGTCGGTATCCGGATGCAGTGTTAGCGTACGGACATCGATCTCCTGCTCACGCCGATCGTAGCAATCTAGCAGCGGTACACGCGGCCAATCCAACGCACGCTCAAGCATCGCACCCAGCCAAGTGGAGCCGCTCTTTGGAGCGGCGATCAGCCACACGTGCTTTCGCGACGGCGAAACCGCTTTCGCGATTTCCTGATTCGTCATCGTGGAACCTGTCGAAACAGGTGCAGACATCCCGATACTTCCGGGAAGTCTAAGACCGCTCTTTGCATCATGCAGCAAGGTTGTCACGTTGACCTGCGTGGTGTTTGTCGGGCCGACCGGAGGAGACAGGGGTGGGTTAGTCTTTTCTCCGTTCGGCCCAACAGTCCCGATAGGGCTCGGGATATTCGGTTTCGGCCTAGACGACCTGATTCAGGACTGCCCGACCGGTCGATTTGGACACTTTGCCCGTCTGCTTGTAGACACCTGCCTGCGGCCCCTCGCCCGTCAGAATCTGAAGGCTCTTGTCTACATACTTCATAGACTGGTTGATCAGCAGAGCATTGTGTCGGTTCGCGTTCTGGACCTTCTCGTGCATCCCGATCAGAGTCTCGCGCATCTCACCAAGCCGCTGCGACTCCGGTCCCTGAATCCGCTCAATCAACCGTTTGAGGGTTAGTTCAGAAGTGCTCTCACCCAGCTCCTCCGAGATCTCCGTGATCAGACGGACCCGTGTACGTTCCAGCGCACCCGCTTCCTCGGCGATCTCGCGCTGCCGCGCCACGGCCGCCTCGATACCTTCCAGATCGTGCATAACGAGGGCGCTCTGTTCACTCTCCATCGTGTCAAGAAGCTCTTGGAACGTCTCTACTTCTTTCTTCACGATCTCCACCAACTGCAACATAGTCGAATCCACGACGGCCTCCATCTCTCCCCGCTGTGACTGGATTTGTGGCTCCATCAGAGGTTGCCCCCCGCCGATGCGACGGCCGCTTGATTAGCAGCCTCTATCTGAACCATAACCGTCCGCATCTTCCGCTCCATCGTCTCCTGAACGACGGTGGCGGATTGCGTCGACTCGACCTGTACTGGCCCCTTGGCCTGGATGCCGGCGTTCCGGCTCATCTGCTGGTAGATCGTCTCAGCCAGACCAGTCGAGTTCGACTTCGCCATCACCTTGGCGTATTCCTCGTCCAACATCCCGGCGAACATCTCCTCACCGAGCCCACCGTTCATGATCCCTTCTTCCTTGTGGATTGAATTCCTCACCTGCTTCAGCATCTGGAACAGGAAGACGGACTCAAACTCCTGGGCGGCCTCGCGGATCTTTTCATCCTGGCTCTTGACGCTTTCCGGCGATGTGAGCCTGCCGGCCTTCGCGTTCTCGACTTCGATAGCCTGCTTGCCGGGTCTCAGGGGAACCGTCAGTAACTTGCTCTTCGACTGACCGAGGGCGATTCCCCACGCGTCTGTTCCGGGTATGTTGAGGTCCATAGTATCCTGACGTCCCGCGTGAGCGGGATTCCTACCTAGATGATGATCAATTCGCTCTTCAGCGCACCTGCTCGCTTGAGCGCCTGGAAAATCGCGATGATATCTCTCGGGGTGACCTTTAGTGCGTTCAGCGCCTTCGCCACGTCGCTCACGTTGCTCGCAGGCGGCAGCGCTAGGACGCGAGGCTTTTCCTCGTCAACCTCCACCGCTCCACCGAGCTGCAGCTGGGCCTGCGGTCCGCCGGGTGCGCCGGCTTCTGCCGTGATCTCCGGTCCGATCGAAATACTCAAACTGCCGTGGGCGATCGCGACCTCCGAGATCATCACGTTTTCGCCTGCAACGATCGTACCGGTCCGCTCGTTCACCACAACGCGTGCATTTAGATCAGGGATGACCTTAACCGCTTCTAGCTTCGCGAGAAACTCGATAAAGTCACCCGGTGCTTGACTATCCCGTGGAACGTTCACGTTGATCGTGCCTGCGTCCAGGGCAAAAGCGATCGGTAGACCGAAACGACCGTCGATCGCGTGGGCCAGCCTTGCGGCCGTCGTGAAGTCAGGATCTCGAATCGTGACCGTGATGGATGTAGACAGCTCCCCCGCAGGTGCAATCTCCTGCTGAACGATCGCCCCGTTCGGAATGCGTCCCACGACGGGATGATTCTTCGAAACCGATGCGCCTCCGCCTCCCTCGACGTTGAAGCCACCGATCGAAACGGGACCCTGTGCGATCGCGACGATCGGGCCGCCCGGTGGATCCGCCTGGAGCGGTGTCATCAGCAGGATGCCCCCTTGCAAACTCGCCGCGTCACCGAGTGACGAAACGGTCACATCGATCCGTGAACCTGGACGGTTTGTCAGAGTCAACCGGGCTGTCACCATTACCGATGCGGCGTTCTTAGCTCTGATCGTCTGGGGGTCGACCTCAACACCCATGTTCCGCATTAAATTCGCAAGACTCTGCACGGTGAAGGGTGCGCCTCGTCCATCACCGTTTCCTTCCAGACCCGTGACAAGACCGTATCCAATCAACTGAACGTCCTGAACGGTCTGAATCGCCCCGATGTCCTTCAGCCGAACCGATTGCGGCTCGAAGTAAGGCATCGACTGCGCCTCGATGCCTTTCCCGAAAAGCACTGAAGCGGCAGTCAATGCGATTGAAATTGTGCGTATAGAAACAACCAAGTTTTCTCTCAGTTCTCCGGGCTTCCGCCCGAAAAGGCACTTAGTGTGTCAGCTCGCCGTCGCACTCTATACGACGACGCAAAACCTAGAATAGCCAGTTGACAAATCGAATAAGGAAGCCCGGTCGCGCCCCCTCAGTCAGCACACCCTTGCCCTTGTAGGAAACCTGAAGATTGGCGACTCGGAACGACTCAACGATGTTCGATGCCGGGAGGATATATGGATTAATCGACCCGGAGAGGTAGATCACTTCGCTCTCTCCGTTTATGTCGATCACACGGCTACCTTCGATCACCAGATCACCGTTCGGACGAACATCGACGACATGGACTGATACGCGCGCTTGGATCGACTGGCTTCGAGACGTGGTTCCTTCACCTTCATACTCGTTCGAAGCGCTACCTGTGAGGCCGAACCCGGGGATCTTGAGACCGCCAGGACTCGTCCAATTCAAGGCAGCTTCCTTCTCGGTATCGAGGAGCGACGTATTGGTGGCGGATGTCGACTCCATCACGAGGATGGTCAGAATGTCACCCACTTTGCTCGCGCGGGGTGCACGTCTATCTTCGAACATCGACGTGGATTCATCAGTACCCGGCCGACCAAACAGGCTCTGACTCGACACCGGGAACGTCATAACGCTCAAGAGGATTGCAATTACTGTGGTCTTCATCGATCTCTCTAGTCCCTCAGAATGATCAGGTGATCCGATACCTAGAATGCAACGCGGACTCGGCCCGGCTCGACGACTTCGGCCAGGAGCTTCTCGCGTGAAGAGGAGTTTTGTACGACGATCTTCTCCCCGACGATCCCGTTCTGCGAAGCGATACCGTCTGCGCTAGCCCGGATGCCACCTACCTGAACTTCGATCAGAACTCTATCACCGCGGCTTACATCAGGAATCTGTTCGATGAACCGCGGATCGATGTGGCGCCCGAAGGGGATACGCATCTTGGCTCGCTTGCCTTCGAGTTCGGCCAGGCTGTTCACATATCGGCCAAGGATTGTAGTCACGGGTCGGCGCTCGATCGAGAAAGCCTCGGAGGCGAGCTGTTCCCCCCGCTGGATTGGACGCGATGCGACCAGAACGTGGTCGTAGTATTTCACGTTTGCCACGATCGGGAACGTCTCAACCACGACGGGTCCACGTGTCACTTCTAGCAGAACCGGAATCATCCTACCGTTGCTCCGTCGCGAAGAAGGCACGACGTTCAGTTCAACCTGACCGATACCGCTGATCGCGATCGGTCCCCGTCTGCGAACGTCGACTTCGATATCACCCTCGAAGTCAGCGAGCATGTCCGTCACGTAGTCCTTGACCGTCGTGTGAACATCCTTCTCCGAAACAGTCACATCAGCAATCCCCTCACCCACAATTATCAGCCCCACAAACAGGAACATCAGAAGCATATAGCCGATCGTGCGTCGCATTTGGTCTTCTTTGCTTGTTAGAGCTTCGTTAGGCTGCGTTTACGCAAGCAGAGACGGTCCACTCCTACCCTGCGATATTGTTCGTGGCCTGCATCATCTCGTCGCTGGATCGAACGGCCCGTGCGTTTACCTCGTATGTACGTTGAGCCATGATCATGTTCACAAGCTCGTCGACAACGCTGACGTTCGAGAGCTCAAGGAAGCCCTGAGAGACGCGGCCAAAGCCTTCCGTGTTCGGCTGACCGGTGATTGGGGCGCCGGAGGCCTCTGTTTCGAAGAAAAGGTTGCGACCGATGCTGCGGAGACCGGCCGGGTTAATAAACTTCGCCAGTTCGAGCGTACCGACGTTCGTGGCCGCCGTCGCGCCAGCCTGCAGAACCTCTACGTTCCCGTCTGCGGAAACGTTCACGCTCACCGCGTCAGCCGAAATGTTGATAGGCGGGTCAAGTGCAAAGCCGTCGGACGTCACGACCTGCCCTTCGGATGAAAGCTTGAAAGCTCCGTCACGCGTGTATGCTGTCGTACCATCGGGCAGCGTGATCTGGAAGAACCCGTCGCCATTGATGCCCTCGTTCTCGATCGCGATGTCGAGCGGGTTGTTCGTTGCGGTAACCTGGCCCTGCTCGAAGCTTCGGTTCGTCGCCACGACGCGTGTCCCGTATCCGATCTGGATCTCGACCGGAACGAGCGCGCCTTGTGCAGCAGACGTGCCGGCTGTCCGGATTGACTGATACAGCAGATCCTGGAACTCGGCTTTGCTCTTCTTGAAGCCCGTCGTGTTCACGTTGGCCAGGTTATTCGAGATGTTGTCGATGTTCAGCTGTTGGGCGACCATTCCAGTCGCTGCGGTGCGAAGTGCTCTGGACACAGGATTACCTCCTGCCTAGGGGGAAGTGGGCTGTGGGATGGAGTCTCATTTCGTATGCGTTCTCAGGTTTAGCCTGCGATCGCCTATTAGACACGGATGCTGCCTACGTCGTTCACGGCGCGACCCAGTGTCTCGCTCTGGATACGGATCGCTCGCTGGTCGGCTTCGAAGGCTCTGAAGACCTCCAGCATATCGACCATCTCCGTGATGGGGTTGACGTTGGACTCTTCAAGGAAGCCCTGTGAGATCTTTATGTCCGCTGTCTTCGGGACACGATTCACACCAGGCTTAGGGAAGTAGAACCCGTTCGGCTTGCGCTCAAGGCGCGTCACGCCGTCCGGATCCTGGTAGAGACCGTCTGCATCTTTCTCAAAATCGTGGATGGCAAGGGTGGCCTTGAGAACGCCGTCCTCGTGGATTTCGCCATCCTCGTTCACGACAAAATCGTCACCCTCAACGATGATCTCACTGCCCCGATCGTCGAGGACCGCGTGACCGAGGTTGGTCACAAGCTTACCCTCGTTGGTAACCGAGAACTCTCCGTTCCGGGTGTATACGTCACCTTGCGGCGTCCGAACCTGAAAAAAGCCGGGGCCGTGGATAGCAACGTGTCGCGGGTCGTTTGTCTGGCGCAGATGGCCCTGGTCGAAGTCGATAAAGGCACCGGCAATCCGGTCTTCTCTCCAGGCCGGATGCGCACCTGATCCTTTCCGGCGGGCCTCTCCCATTTCTCGGAGGAACAGCCCGTCCCGCTTGAAACCGGTCACCTCGGAGTTCGCGATGTTGTTCGCGATCACGTCCTGACGTGACGAACGGTTCAGCATGCTGATACCGGAATCCTGAAGTCCTTGAATCATCGTTTGTCCATTACTAAGGGGTGGGGCGAACGGGCTAGGGACCCGTTGCCTTCGTTCGATGACGCGATTAGTCGAAAGGTGTGAGAGCAAGGCCTATGCCACGTCTCTACCCCTACACGAAACATGGCGCATATGTATGTTTTTAAATGCATTTACACCGAATTAAAGAACCATAAAATCCGCCGCGGAACGGAGATCTTNGCCTTCCAGGGANGGAACATTCTTCACAGAGAGGTTTGTAGGGACAAGCCGNTGCTGTATGCCGAAACCCGTTGTTTTAGGTGGGGTTTGGAGCTATTTTCGGCGCCGTTTCGAAACTCAGGAGAGCTCAACTATGCCAGTCGCAGGGTCCATTCTGACCGAGCAGGAGATAACCGAGTTCAAAGAACAGGGGTATCTCGGTCCGATCCCGATGATGTCGCCGAAAGAGATGATTGCGCTGACTCCAGAGATCGAGTGCATCCTCAATACGGAGCCGGGTATCGACATCAACAACGATAACACACCGGATCGTGTTCCCGTCAGACGCTACAAGCGCGAGCACAACCGGCATCTCGATCAGCGTCTGATCTACGACCTTGCCACGCACCCCAACATTCTCGGTCGTATGGTCTCGCTCTACGGCCCGGACCTGCTTCTCTGGCGGACAAACTTCTTCGTCAAACAGCCCGGAGCCAAGCGCATCCCATGGCATCAGGACTTCAACTACTGGCCGCTCGAGCCCCCCGTCATCTGCTCAGCCTGGATCGCCATAGACGAATCGACTGTCGCTAACAGCTGCGTTCAAATCATCCCTGGCAGCCACCGGAAGGTCATCCCCCACATCAAGGCAACGAAGGACACGTCCTTCCATGAAATGGGGGACGACCAGTATTACGACTCGGACAGTGCTGTCGATGTGGAGATGAAACCGGGCGAATTCATTCTGTTCAACGAGCGAACGCTGCATCACTCGCACCCGAACACGTCGGACAAACGCCGGATCGGGCTTGCGATTCGCGTGATCCTTCCGTTTGTAACAGTGCTGAANTATGACTCGCCGGCTCACACCTTACCGCTTATTCACGGAGACGATCGGATGGGGTTTAACAGGCTCGCCGAAGCACTACCNTCATCCTGAGCCCTAGGCGACGAGCTTACCCCGAGCGGAGTCCACGGGATCTCTCGCAGGACTGCAAAGCACCAGACATTTACAAGAACCTGCAGGGATCCTTCTCTGCGCTCAGGATTAGAGAGGAGAAAGNATGAAAGTCACTGACATCGAGAGCTTTATCGTCAGCGGGGGCTGGCGACCCTGGATCTTCGTGAAAGTCAGCACGGATGAAGGCATCACAGGGTGGGGCGAATGCAGCGACGGGCGCAGCCCGAGGGGTGTCTGCGGAACGATCGAAGACCTGAAGACACACGTGGTCGGCAAGGACCCACGCCCCTACGAGATGCGATTCTGGGACATGATCCGAGGATCGCGACAGAGCCCCAGCGGAATAGCGGCAAAGGCGATTGCAGGCATCGAACTCGCGATGATGGACATCAAGGCGAAGGCACTTGGCATCTCCGTGACCGAGATGTTCGGCGGTCCGACACGAGACAAGATCAGGCTATACTGGTCCCACTGCGGGACGTCACGNNNAGCCCATCACGAACTGATCGGCGTACCTCCNATCGCCTCAATNGATGACGTGGCCGCTTTGGGTCGTGAGGTCGTCGAAAGGGGCTTCACGGCTCTAAAAACGAACATCCTGATCCCGCNGGAGGGGNGGAACCNCNTTGGCGGATTCGGAGGGCCACCCGGCTCCACCGATGGCGTCGCCTCACGACAGTTGCTGCGCCATATCGAGACTTTAATCGGGACATTTAGGGACGCCGTCGGACCCGAGATCGACATCAATCTGGACCTCAACTTCAACTTCAAACCCGAGTCCTGTATACGGATCGCGCAGATTCTGGAGCAGTTCGACCTACTCTGGCTCGAAATCGACATGTATGAGCCTGAAGGGATCCGCCAGATCAAGGACTCCACATCGACCAAGATCTGCACGGGCGAGAACCTTTTTTATATGAGGGAGTATCTCCCCTACTTCAAGTGCCGAGCAGCTGATGTCTTCATGATAGACGTCCCTTGGCAGGGCTTCTCACAATCGAAGAAGGTTGGTGATCTCGCGGATGTGTATCAACTGAATGTTGCGCCGCACAACTACTATAGCCACCTTTCCACGTTCATCAGCGCGAGCCTCTGCGCCACGCTTTCNAACGTNCGCATCCAAGAANTCGACATCGACGACGTCCCCTGGAAAGACGAGCTCGTCACCGTTCAGCCGGACATCAAAGACGGATACCTCACCGTCTCATCAGGTCCCGGATGGGGAACCGAAATCGACGAGGATGTCATGAATGCGCACCTCTGGACGGGCCCTAGGGGATCCGAGTGGTAATCACCGTTTATCCTGAATAGCTTGCCTACGGCAGCTCATAATTGTGATGTCTCNAAACCAGTGTATAACCGTCCCNTATTGAAGAACGAACGGCAACCAAATCGGCACTTCGATGCGGCGAGCCTTCTAGTATCAGATTGGGTAGAACCCACATACCTTCAGCCTATCTTGCCCACTCGGGATGAATGGTAGACATAACATGCCAGACATCAGACCCATCACATCCGGCCCTCACTTCCACTGGTTCGGCTACTACGACAAACAGCAGTTCGATCCGACAAACNGGTATGTCCTCGGGATGGAGTCTGTCTTCGAGGGCCGTCAACCGGTNCAGAACGACGAGATTGCGATCGGGTTGATCGACATCGAAGACGGCGACGCTTGGCAGCAAATCGGTACAACNACGGCTTGGTGCTGGCAACAGGGTTGTATGCTTCAGTGGATCCCGGGAACTGAGAGTAAGGTCATCTGGAATGAACGGGGAGGAGAAGGATATGTATCGTGCATTCTTGATGTCTCCACGGGCGAGAGCCGGGTCCTACCCCAGGCAGTCTATACACTCTCCCCTAGCGGCAAGACCGCAATCGGAACAGACTTNCGCCGGATCGACCACATGAGACCCGGGTACGGTTACGCGGGTATCCCGGACCCGAACTTCGAGACGCTCGCGCCATCAGATGTCGGCATCTACAACCTCAATTTGGAAACAGGCGAATCGAGGCTAATCGTGTCGATCGAGGAGGTAGCGACTCTCCCCTACCGCCACGGCGACTTGAGCGAGGCGAAGCATTACTTCAATCATCTCCTCTTCAACACCGANGGCACGCGATTCATCTTCCTGCATCGCTGGCGTTTCGGTGATGGCGGTTTCCAGACCCGTATGATGACCGCCGACACCGACGGTTCGCACCTGCACATCGTTGACGACTACGGCAAGATGTCACACTTCATCTGGCGNGACCCTGAGACAATAACAGCTTGGTCTTGGCATCCATCGCACGAAGGCGCNTTCTACGTCTACAAGGATCGCANNGATCAGGTGGAAGTCATCGCCAAGGACAAGATGACGCTCAATGGTCATAACACCTATCTTGCGGATACCGACTGGATCCTGAACGACTGCTATCCGCAGGGAGACAGACGTGAACAAACCCTCTACCTGTATCACGTGCCGACAGACAGACGGATCGACCTGGGCAGGTTCGACTCACGAGCAGAGTATACGGGTGAACTGAGGTGTGATCTGCATCCAAGATCGAGCCGGGATGGAAGTCTGATCACGATCGATTCGACGCACGGTGAGAATGGCAGACAGATGTATCTAGTNGATGTTGAGGAAATAGTTGGCTAAACCCACTCGAGGCCAGTCTGCACAGCACGTGTCACGCTGAGCAGAGTTGAATAGACGATCCCGTGGGCTCCAAGTTGCCTGGTCTTTGTCTCGACACGGCGGAATGTTCGTATGGCTCGTAATCCACAGGAGTAACGAACGACCTCNCCATCCGANTCTGACAGCACATAGACACTTGGCAACATTACACGTACTCGCAACGCCAGCTCCGATTCGTTTTCAGAATCGCACATCACATACGAATGCACGCGGATTCGCTGGTAGGGCATCTTTCAACTCCACTCAGGATGACCGGAAAGAGGCAGTATGACAGAAACCGAGAATGCAATAATTGAAATCGACGTATACGGCTTCACGATCCTCGAGCGCGTTCTGACGGAGGAAGAAGCGAAAGAGATGAGAGAAGCCCTGATCAGGTCAGAGCAGGAAGTCGGTACGGATCATAAGCACCGAGGGACGGCACGACACGTTGCCAACCTGCCCGTACTCGATCGGTCGTTTCACAAGACCATAGATCACCAACGTGTGCTCCCGGTTCTCGAACACTACCTTAGCGAAAACATGATTCTGGGCAGTCTGAACTCTCGTATCGTCCGACCGGGCGACGGATACCAAGACCTGCACAGCGACATCCCGCAGTATGCGCTGAACATGGATTCTCCGGTAATGATGAACACCGTGTGGATGCTGGATGAGTTCACGTCAGATATCGGCGCAACGCGATGTGTGCCCGGTTCGCACAAGAGCGGGCTGGCATTGCCGCCTGAGGGCCTAGATCTCAAGCACGTGGCGGAAGCGATNGCTCCGATCGGAAGTGTACTGGTGTTCAACGGACAGACTTGGCACGGTGGCGGTAAGAACACAGGTGACCGGAACCGACACGCGCTCTTCGGCCACTACAGGAATCCCATGTGCGTCTTCCAGNTCGACCCGCACGACGGGTTCCCGCNGGAATGGTTCGACGGTCTAACGGAACGCCAGAAGCAGCTGATGAGGATGACGAAGGGTCTGGCAACCAAGAACTCAGCAGAAAGCCATTTCCGATAGCCCAATACCGCGACTTTGGTCAGAAAGACTTCGAGAGGGTTAGACCGCGCCTGAAAGGCATCCCGTGCTCCAAGCACCTGCGTGCTGTTGACGGCGCGGCGGAGGGCTATCCAATAGTGGCTTCGACGATCACATTGGAAAGATTGTGAACGCTCTATTCACGACAACCGATCCCGGTTAAGACGCCGAGTGCATATAGTTGGGGCCCCGACCTCCCCCTCGGAGTGTCTCCGAAAGACCTGGGGCATTGCAAAAACGTTTGCCATATGCCTGGAGGGAAAAGACAGCCTATCAGATCGGTCAGGTCATTCAAGGCCGGTCTGATGCTTGATAGGCCCATTACCATCTGGACATACGGCAGCGACCAGAGCGATCCTGTCGAAAGACGTTTTTCAAATGACCCGCTCTGAGTATGACCGAATTACCAGATCCGAGACAACGGCACTTGTGAATCGGCTGGCAAGCGCTACAAACACCACACAGTAGAGGATATGGACGCCAAAGCTCTCGTTACAAACGCACACCAGCGCTTCTCGATCGAAAGTGTCAGCCTTCCGGATCCGGGCCCCCGACAGATCAAGGTGCAAACGCTCTACTCCGGCGTCAGCATCGGGACTGAGTTCGCCGTGATAAAGGGAAAACTCAACTGGGGGCCCTACCCGCTTGTAACGGGCTACCAGGGCGTTGGGATCGTAGAGCAGGTCGGTTCTGAGGTCACGGAATACGCGATCGATGACCGCGTCTATTACCGCAACAACATGGAAATCAAATCTACCGACGGCACCCCCATCTCATCCGCATCTGGTGTACACTGTTCTCACGCAGTCAACAACATAGACGGAAACCACGCGGCCGCAAAGCTGCCCGAGGGGGCGGATGAAGAGACAGCCAGCACGTTCGTGATGCCCGCTGTCGGCCTCAATGGTGTCGACATCGCAAACCCGCGAATGGGTCAGACGGTCGTCGTTTATGGATCGGGACTGATCGGGCTGGGTGTGGTAGCCGCCTGCAGTCACCGAGGGTGCATCGTGATCGCTGCAGACATCGAAGGGGGTCGGCTGGAAATCGCGAAGCGGCTGGGGGCGGACTATGCGATCAACCTCGAGAAGGAAGACATCGGAGAACGTGTGGAGGAGATTTCACCCGACGGAGCCGATATTGTGTTCGAATCAACCGGAGTCTCGGACTGCATAGATCCGGCCATCGCACTTTGCAAGCGTGAGGGTAAGTTCGTCCTTCAGGGAAACTATGGCGCCAAACCAATTTCTTACCACTTCCTGCCGCCGCACAGCAAACGGCTTACGATGTACTATCCGTGTGACGACGGCCTGGAGATGTGTCGCAGAGCTGTGATCAAAAACATGGCCGCCGGCGTTCTCCCCTGGCACCACACGATCACGCATCGTTGCAGCTTCGAAGACGCGCCTCAACTGTTTGATGCATTGAATCGCGGAAGGGCGGCAACCGTTCTGGGTGCTGTAATCAGGTGGGCTTAGGCATGGGGGTATCGGGGAGAAAGACACGATCAGCATATGAGCGATTTGAGTTTTCGGACGGTGCTATTAGGGCTGGTGAGCACGGGTCAATCAAGGACCGCAGACACTGCTCGAAGTTCCTTGGCTGCAGAGACATCACGACGTTGCATTCAGACAGGTTGTCCGCCTGCACGGCGACCAACTGATTGTGCTTCTCAGGCCGGCCATCAAGCATCGCTTCCATGGCCCCTTCTGCACAGATCGTCTCAATAGAAGCGCCGCCTCCGATCTGGTTGAACTCCTCTTCCATCGGCNGCACGCTTGTCCAAAAGAAAANGTCGCCAGCATACCGATCCGATTCCACGTCTCGACGGCCTCTTNTAACATCGCTTCATTCAGCTTCAGCATAGACAGTGAATCGGGGTCACGCTTAAAAGTGTCGATTTCCAGGCCAAAGGCTGAGCACGTAAACAAGATCGCATCCACCTTGGTGCTCTGCGCATACCTACGCAAGGTCGCAAACCGCTCGATCATCCCCTCGTCCAGAGATCCAGCACCTTCAGGTCCGGTGAAAGCGAGTCCTCTAGCAGGTTGGTAACGTTAGCCTCGGGCTACCCTTCCGCAAAAGCATCCGCAACCGGCTAATCCGCCACTGGCGTCGCCTATATCAGCGCAATTCTCGGCACTCGACGCCTCATCGTCCGTCACTTGCCAGTTGCCTGCCCCTTTTTAGTGCTTACGCGACGGGGGACACACTGGCCCTACCTCAGTATCTTCCACTGATCCGCATTACCGCTCGGCACGGTCGCCTCCTGATAAGACACGATGAAAGCCCTTCGCACCCTATCTGTTCCGTTCCCTTTCGAATGGTGCCAGAGATCCGATCTAAACAGCAGGATCGACCCGGCTTTAACCGCACACGGAATCGCACCCTCAGCAACCATATCTGCCGGGCCCATTGACTTCGGGCACTGCCCGCCATACTGCCCGTGTTCCTTGACCCCCCCAGTGTGTGATCCTGGGACAACCCACAGACAGCCGTTCTCCTCGTCAACATCGACCATCGGGATCCACACCGACATCCTTGTCTTACTCAAGGCATGGGCGTTGTAGTAGGCGTTGTCTTGGTGCCAGTGACAGATGTCTTCGGACTTGGGCATCTTCGCGGTGAGCTTGGCCGAGTAGATCGCGATTCCGGGTTTGACAATTTCCTCGATCAGATCAAGCACACGCTCGTCCTGTGCGAATCGTCTGGTGATCTCTGATCTCAAACCGAGCTGGAGCAACCAGCCCTTGTTCCGGTGGGACGCCTGAGACCCGATCCCTGAGGTACCACTCTCTTCCGCTTCTCCCACGAGCCGATCGAGCTCGGCGTCGATCGATTCCAGTTCTTCAATCGGAAAGAGNCCATCTACGACGACGTAGCCGTTCTCGTCGTAGAACCCGACCTCCTCTGGACGCAGCTTGCGTTTCTGGGTTGACGACATCAAGACTTCCTGAAGCTCCAGAAGAGCAGACCGATCCCGACCAGAATCAAGATCGCGATCGTCAGATCCCTTTGGACAAATACTATCGAAATCTGTTCAGGCCGTACGACCACCGAACTGTCTCTTACGGGGATCGTCGGTAGGAAATTCCAGTTCTGATCGGCCGGAGGCTGGGGCGCATTGAGGCTGCACCTATGCTCAATATCGTCGATGTTCAGACGCCCTCCTACTTGGCCACCTCCCTGCTTGAACATCCCGAAATCGATAAAGACGTTTTGGCCGCAGGCGCCGGGAAGCGTCACGGATCGGCGTCCTGCCNCCCATTGGTTGTTCGAGTTCGGAATCTGCCAGACTCGCTTCTGGTTCGGTGTTCGCATGCGAACCCATGCGAGTTCGCCTTGCAGGAGAAGCGTTCGGAATCGAAATGAAACAGTGCAGTGATTGCCGAGCGACACGGAGTCCACACAGGCGAACCAGGTGAACATGCGGCTTGGATTCTCTCCATTCAAGCCGCGTCCGTCAGCATCCCCAACGTGGCCATATCGATTCCCTCTCGCCCCTATCACAATCGTCGGACTGTCCCCCTGGGCCACGCGTAGTGTGTTCGATCCGTCCGTGTGCCATATGAGGTTCGGATTCTGTTTGAAGTCACCGTTTGGGAACCCAGCACTCGGTGTCGGAAGCCCTAGAATGAAACCAGTCAGAACGACCAGGGCTCTCGGTATATCCGATCCTATCCTGCGAAAACCTTGCACATCAACCTCCACTCGGCGCATTCGTGTAAGTGACGGCGATGTCCTCTTTCACATCGGTCTGTCCGATCAGATCGAGAAGCGCTGCGTGCAGTCGGACTGCCTCTGTCCGGTTGTCCTCCAGAACATTCACGGACTGGCTGGGATCGTTCGGTAGATAGAACAGCTCGTCGACTCGTCTCTCGGGCATACCAATACAGGGATAGGTCTCCTGTCTTGGAGGGATGCCCTTATAAGCCAGGTCCTTATTCGGCCAGTAGACCAGCGACCACGTATCGTCGCTGATCGTCGCTGGCACCGTTCCCCAATTGTCATCCAGGTTACGGCCGCTGATCACGAGATCCCGATGGCTGTCCGAACTGCCTGTGATCACGTCGGCATACGACCAACCTTGCAGACCGTCCGGCGGCTTCAGATCTGCCAACTCACAGACCGTAGGAAAGAGATCGCATGGCTGAACCATTGCCCGCGACCGCCCACCGGGACGCGTGCAATCGGGATGCCGGATGATCAGCGGCTGATGCGTCATCTCTTCGTAAAGCTGCCCGAAGTCGCCCCAAGGTTTCCCCTGAAGCCCGTGATCGCCGAAGTAGTGCCCGTGGTCGGACATCAACACGACCATCGTATCTTCGTTTAGACCCAAGACATCAATCGTATCGAGCATATGGCCCAACCAACGATCGACCAGTGTGACCTCCGCCGCATACAGGGCCTTCACGTGGTTCAGCTCCGCATCCGTCATGAAGTCGCTGAACCCGTAGCAGGGGTACAGAATTTCATCGCCCTCGTAACCCGGATCATACTGGTCGACATAGTATTGGGGCGGATCCCACGGCTCGTGTGGATCCCAGCTGTCCACCCAGAGAATGAAATGGTCTCGAGTGTAGTTGCGTTCCAGCCAGTGGACGGCCTCTGTCATAGTTCGGGCCACCAGGTAGTCGGACTCAAACCTTCTGCGTGACTGATTCGTGAGATACCGACGTAGACCAGGCGCCTTCACCTTGTGCTCAGCAGCCGGCAATGGAATGTCGATCAGACTGTCCGAGATCCAAGGCTCGCCGCCCTGCCCTCGAATCCATTCTATCGAACCGAACCCCCGATCAAGGTTGTTCCCCTCGGTCATGAACATAGGTGTGTCGAATACGAGACCAGTCGTGTAGCCCGCTTTTCGGAAGGTCTCCGCCATCGTTGGCAAGTGGCGCTCCATCCTGTCCCACGTGTTGAAAGGGTGTCCCCAACGTCCGGTAAAAAGATCTCTCCGACACGGCAGCGTTGGGAACGACCCCACATAGGCATTCTCGAAGACGAGAGCCTGCTCTGCAAATCGATCCATGTTTGGAGTACGAGCCTTCGCATTTTTCCCGCCATATGCCCCGACGTGGTCTGTGCGCAGCGTATCCATCATAACAACGACAAGGTTCATTCACGTCCTCTCTTGGTTCAGGACTGCACCAATAGCAGGTATGTCGATCAGCTNAATAGCTCCTGTGAGATCGACGTGACCATGGTCCTGCCATTTGAAGGTGATCTCCGACTCACGCCGCAGGCATCACACCGCGTGCACGAAGCAATATTCAGGCACCCGAGCACCACAGAGAGGTCGAAGGTATTCTTGTGTCCTAGAGCCTCGCCCGAAGGATTATGTCATCGAGAGCATTCCGATACCACCGGCAGAGACGCACGAAGTAATCCGTGCAGAAGGTCTTNAGATCAGAGTTCGACACACAGCACGATGCGGTGAATCCTATGGCTCGTGATCNGTGCGGATCACGGGTTCGCCTTTGTCGATGAACCGCTCCATCGTATTGTGGGTGGCGGGCTTCGTTCGAAAATCTGCAATCCAAGCTTCTCGGAAATAAGCCCGCTTCTCGGGAGGAAGCGAGTTGAGCACTTCCTGCGGCGTGTTCAGTCTGTGCCAATGTGTGGCCAGATGTGAGTAGGCGTGCAAAATCGTGACTCGCGGATACTCTCGNTTCCAAACGGGACCAGCGTGACAGACGTTCTCCGTGAAAAACACGGCGCTCCCGGGTGGACAATCGTAGCTGACTAGGAACGGACTGCGCTTCTCTTCGTCATCCAGCTCCAGATGATCCTCATGCATCGGGAAGTTTGCCTTGTGACTTCCGGAAACGAAGTGTGTAGCGCCGTCCCCTTTCCGCACTTCGCTGAACTCGAAAATCACGCGAACCATGCCCGCGTAAATCTGNCCGTTCTGCACCCGATATCCGAATATCGGGTCGATCTGCTTGGGGCCGCCCCCGTGCAGGTCGCCGTGTCGCTCACCCTTCTTGCGCCAGACACAGCCACATCCTTCGAGCCGAATGTTCGGTCCAATAATCTCGTGAAGGACCTCGATCACCTTCGGATGATCGATCAACAGGCTTGCTGGTCCACCGGGCACGCAGCGGTGCTCCGGTGGCAGCGATTCTGGTTTATGTTTGATCCGGTCGATCTGGTCACGGATCTCGGCGACCTCATCCGCCGTGAGGATTGCAGGCCGTACGAGGAATCNGGAAAGGTCGAAGTGGAAGCGTTCAGCTTCTGTCATGCCCACGGGTCGTTTACTCCATTCGTGTCTGTCGTGTTTGTGTGGGTGTTTGCTGTTGGGTACACAGGGTGCCGGGGGACATTCCTTTCTCGATCACATCTGTATATTTCTGGTTGGTCTTGCCTTTGCGCGGCTACCGGGTGCCGCCCCTTTCACCGCTTCGGCTTGCCCCATGCTATTTGCTGGCGTCCCTTCGGGCCTCCTTAACCACCCTCTTCGTATCTTCGTGCCGGAGCCTGCCCTGAGCGAAGTCGAGCGGTGGTTTAGGCCCTTAACTCTCGCCTTTGCATCTCGACCTGCATCGTCCCCGGGATCATTCTCACCGGGCCAATGTGGGGCGAATTATCCCTACGCGAAACCCCAAATATGCGCTATTCTGGGCGAAAAGAGCTCTGGATTTGGCTCAAGGTAACCCGACCCCCTGTTGACACGACATGCAAGAATGTCTACGTTTTACAGTTGCTATCCTTCAGGCAGGCTTATNCTTATGAGTAATANCTGGAAAAGATACCTGTCGATCGTCGTACCGATCTCGCTCGCCGCAATCGCCTTAGGTGCTTTTGTGCCCGAGATGCGCCGGCTCGTCCTGCTATTCTTCTATTCGATCCCGGCGAACTCCTTCGTGCCCATACCGCACGAACTGGGCATGATCTACTTTGGACAATTCTACACACCATCGCTAGTCGCCCTGGTCGCCGCTGCCGGCACGATCATGGTCTGCTTCATCGACTACCAGGCGATGAACTTCGCCTTTGGCTTNAAGCACCTTAAGCGAGTCAAGGACAGCGACATCTACCGTGGCGCTGTCCGATACTTCCTGAAAGCTCCTTTCGTGAGTCTCGTGATCGCTGCGGCCATGCCCTTCATCCCCTTCTACATCTTCCGAGTGCTAGGCCCGACCACGGGCTACCCACTACGTAAGTACACGTGGGCGATCTTCATCGGCCGACTCCCGCGCTACTACGTCTTCGCCCTCATGGGCGCGACACTGGAGCTCCCGAACCTGACCATCGTGCTCCTCCTGATCCTGACAGCCTGCTGGCTGCTCTACAGGCGCGTCAGCCACCACCTCGTCGGTATAGCCAGAGGCGAGGAAGAGATCGACGTCCCTGACGCCGTTGCCGTCACGCAGGAAGAAAGCGCCCCGGCCTGATTTCCTAAGTCATTCTCAACAAGCGAAAGGCGATCACCAAAAGGTGATCGCCTTTTTTTAATCGTATCTTCGGCCTGCACACCTGCGGGTCGTATCGAGAAGCCGACCTACACTGCCAAACTGTTTCTAGCACAGTGAACACACATTGAAGGCCTACGACCGTCTCTCGATACCCTCCACTGCGTGAACTCGCGGCTCGGGCACTTAGGATGAACGGTGTGTAGGCGTCGCCGCCGGCCTGGATATCACTTTATACTTCCACCTCATCCTCAGCGTTGCGAACCTTTCAACTTCCGAAGTTCTCTGCAAATATCAGAAAATCCGGAAAATCTACCGCACCGCTTCCATCTAGGTCGAACTTTCTGTCCGCATCCGGATCCCCAAAAGCCTCTGCGAACCTAAGGAAGTCCCCGAAGTCGACTCCTCCGCTGCCGTCAAAATCGCCGACCACAACCGCGCCAACCACAACGATCGGGAGTGTATCCACAAGGCCTCCCGGATCGGCCAGCTGTATCGTTATTGTCGCCGAGCCGTTCCATCCGCTAACAGCCGTCAACGTAAGCGTCGACCCTTCGGTTCTGGCGTTCAGACTGTCCTCGGTGACGAGACCGAACCAAAACAATGTCTTGCTATCGTCATCCACATCCGACCCAGTGAGCTCGATCGTCAGCGGCTGATCTCCGACGGTTACAGTGTCTATAAAAGCCGATGCATCGATTTCAGGTGCGTCGTTCACAGGCGTAACGGTCAGGGTTATTGGAGCCGTATCCTCCCCCCCACCAGGATCCCGCACGATGAGCTGGCCTGTCAGCTTTCCCGTATAGTCCCTTGGTGTTATAAAGCGCAGGCTGTCGCCGACAACCTCAACCGTCGTCATAGAATCCTCCATAGCGACGCTAAATGTCAGCGCCGACAAAGGCGACTCGTCTGTGACTAGACCCGAGAGCAACACCGCAGGTCCTCCATCCTCCTCGATCGTGAACGTGCTGGCGTCGCCCAGAACGGGTGGCAAATCCTGATGTGTAACCCCGACCATCGACGGAATAATCACCGTTTCTCCGTCTCGAGCCGTCAAGGTGTAAAGACTTTTAAATGCGGGAGTTTGAAGCACCTTAATGGAAGACGAACCGGTCGCATTCCCGATCACCTTGAATTGCACCGTGAACACGACCCCATCGAGCTTGCTGCCAATCAGGTCCACCTCGGCGTAATGGATCACGCTTGTCATTCCGTTCGCCACAATGATGGAGTCAGCGAAGACCTGTCCGAACCCACCCGAGGTCTGGNCAGGTTGGATTCCTGGCGTCGATGTATCTGTATCTACAGGCAGAAAAAGTGTGGGATCGTAGGCAAGAAAAACCTCGATACCCGTGACGGTCTCGTCTCCTGAATTGAAAGCGACTGCAACCGTAACAGTATCAAAGGTCTCTGCGAAGAACACAGAGTCGCCATCAACCGTACGCATGGATATGGTTAGGCCGTGCGTCGGACTCATCAGGGCAACAAGTGTCAGAAGCAGTAGAGTCGTTCGGTACAACTAAAGTCCCGTCTAGGGGTGGGACGCTGCTGCCTTGGGATCAGCGGGTTCCACTTCAGAACACGGCTACCTGAGCAGGATAGCCTTCCTTACNTCGGTGTGACTNCCGGCTTCGAAGCGATACAGATACACACCCGTCGCCACATCACGACCGGCGTGGTCACGACCATCCCAGATCACCTGGTAGTGGCCCACTGTCTGGCGTTCGTCGACCAGGACACGGACCTCCTGACCCAATGTCGAATACACCTTGATCCGCACATCGGATGCGGTCCCGAGTTCGTAGGGAATCAATGTGGCCGGGTTGAACGGGTTCGGGATGTTCTGAAGCAAGCGCGTCTCACGCGGCGGCAGGACATCGAGTTGGTTGATCGGCGACCCTATGCCCGGGAAGACGGCTCCCGACAGATCTAGAAAGCGAATGCGTTCGAGCTGGACGGCATCGGAACCGCTACTACCAATCGAAATGGCGAACAGAGAGCCGTCTCCCGTGAAGTTCGATCCGTCGCGATATACGGCTGCGATGCGGTAGATGGACTCTCTGTCACGGACACGTTCCCGCGTCAGGTGAAGCGCCTCTCCGACCTCGAAGAAGTCCCCACCATCGACCAACACTTCTGTACCTGGAGCGAGCTTTTCGGGAACAACTACATCGACGGTAAATCCTCGGATTGCACCTGCCTTCTTCGCGCTTACAATGTGTCGTGTTCCATGACTCACCACGAACAGATCACCAGCTGGCACTACTGGCTTCGCTGCGACCGACGGCCCAAGCCCCACCTCCCCGAAATTCGACTGAAGCAGACCAAAGTCCGCAAGGTTCACAATCCCATCTCCGTTGAAGTCGGCAGACCATCCCGGACTGCCCGAGGAGAATCCGGACTGTCCAAATGTGGATCCGACAAGACCGAAGTCCGCAAGGTCGATCTGGTTGTCGTCGTTCGCGTCACCAGCACGGAGCTCCGTTGACGTGAACAAGGAATCGATACCCACCCACGAGAAGGCCACGTTATCTGCAACTCCGGTCGAATCGTTCACGTGCAGGCTGTCTGTCGAAATCCGGGTCCGGAGGTAGTGAAAGGTCTTGGCGAAGAGCCCGTAGGTCCCGCCCGGCACCTGCTCAAGCACAAAGGAGCCGTCATCACGCAAGACGATCTGCACCCCCGACTTCGTCAGATCAAGGTCGTTCGGGGGGCGATAAGCGACTGAATCAGGGAGCGCAGCCCCTGAGCCAGCCGCGTCATACCGTGTCAGATCAAACCGGGCGCTCTGATCGAGATTTTCTGATCGCCCCTGGAATGACAGCTGTCCGCGCACCTTGTGATTTTGGATCACGAGCGTTGCAGCCGGCGGCATAAACGGCAGAATCAGCCCGCCCAGCGAATCGGTCAATGCAGACTGCCGGACTGTGGACACGTCGTTGACAACTCTGATCCGCGTGGTTGTATCCCGCTGCGTCACGAACCGAAAAGTCCCCAGAGCCACGGCTTCAGACGGCAGGTCAGGCAGGAACCCAAATGTCAGGTCGATCTGACCTGTCCCGAAAGTGGTCGTTGTATCAACACGATTCTGTAGCACGATGGCCTGCGTGGACAGCGTCGTGTCGATCTCGAAAGGTTGTATTCCTGTCGTAGTCGCGTTAGCATCGAGAAGCGCCAACGCTCTCAGATCGTAATCCACAAAAAGCGACAAACCCGCGGGTTTGTGATCGATCGACGTCACGCGCGCCCTAACCTCAATCGTATCAGCGATATGATACGGACTGTTTTCAGTGAACTCAAAATCGAAGAAGGGCTGCGGTGCAGAGGCCGCCTTCACTGTGTCCGAGGAAATCGACTGGACTGCGCTCGCATTCTCGGACAGAATGTAATAGTGGTGGGTCGTCCCTACGGTCGCCGCGGTGTCGATATACGTTCGGTTAACAAACGTCGTGTCCCGCGTGTTGGTCCCAGTCGTGTCGATCGAAGAGAGTAGTGTATACGGGCCCGCCGAGTCCGTCGCACGCATTATCAGATACCGTGCAATACGCCCTGTGGTCTCGTCCACAATCGGTCGTCGCCACGTCAACGAGATACGGCCGCCTAGGTCACTCTGAGTATCCGCGGCCGAAAGATCACGCGGTGGAGCCGGTACTTTAATGTTCTGTGGGATCGGGTTCTCGTAGAATATCAGTCCATTCTCGGTCGGGCGTGCAAACGCGAGGTCCTGGATGTCATCTCCATCAAGATCACCACTAGCACCGACACCCAAACCGGACTGCACACCGACCACTACCGAATCGGTAAACACCCCGTTTGCATCGTTGATCAGAACGGTGATCTCACCGTTTGAAAGCGGAGCCAGCAGGTCCAGATACCCATCCTCGTCCAGATCTACGGCCTTCAGGGAGTTCACCGTATCTGCGAGTACCACCTGAGACGAATCGAGGAATGTCCCGTCCCCATTGTTGTTCCAGATTCGGATAGTCTGATCGAGCGCTGAAGCCGCGAAATCCAAATCTCCGTCGATATCGAAGTCACCCGCCTGCAGATGAGTCGGCGTACCCGTCAGCGAAAGTGCCGGGGCCATCTGGAAGGATGCATTCCCAAGATTCTTCAGCAGTGTAATACTCCCGTCCGAGCTCGACACGAGCAGGTCCATGATTCCATCGCCATTGTAGTCGCCGCCGACCATATCACTCGGATTCGCCGGTCCCGTGATCAGTTTGGGTGCGCCAAAGCTCCCGAGTCCGTCGTTCTGGTAAATCGCGATCGTACCCACAACGTCGTCGTTGACCACAATGTCGATGTCCTTATCAGTATCCACATCGGCGACAACGAGCTCCGTCACGGACCGCCCGACGAAGATCTCGGTTGGCGTACCGAACTTGCCCGTACCGTCGTTGAACAGGATGGCAACGGTCTGCTGAAGACGGTTCCCGATCACGACATCGTTGTCACCGTCTCCTTCAAGGTCTCCCGCTCCTATCACGGTCGGCTTTGCGCCGGTCGCGTACGAAGTCGTCGAGAAGGTCGCTCCTTGCGATCTGTTGAGCATAACCTGCACGGACTGCGCGTTCACGTTTCCAGCCACGAGATCGGCGATGGTATCCGAGTTCACGTCGATGGTCTCGAGAATCAGAGCTTTCGTCCCTGTCGGGAAGAACGAGACCGAATCGAGACCGGCCTGCTTGAGACGGTAAATATCATCCACGCCCGCGTAGACCACGTTTGCACTGTCGGGATGGACAAACAGATCATTCACGGCGGCTGAAACGCCGAGGTCGCCCGTGACGTTGAGCCAAGTCAACCCTCGGTCAGGAGACTTGAACACCTGACCGTTGTCGGATCCCGCATAGATTACCGTTGGGTTTGATCGTGATATCGCAAGACTCTCGATATTCAGATTCGTGATACCCGTATTCTGAGAGGTCCAAGTGCTCCCGGCATCAGCAGTGACGAAGATGCCGCCTCCCGTTGTGCTGGCATACGCCGTCCCGGCGAACTCGAGACTCGCCACTATCGCAGTAATATCCACATCGGTCAGACCACTGTTCGAGATCGACCAAGTCGTACCGCCGTCGAGAGACCGATAAATGCCATCCGTAGGCACGCCGACAAGCATCGTATCCGGCGAGAGGGGCATGACCGCGAACCCGAGCGCGTTGACCCCACTGACGGTGTCGATTCTGGCGTCGTTCCAAGTCGTACCCGCATCCGTCGAGATGAATAGCGTCAGACCAGTCGGCGCAAACATTCGGGTCGTATCTGATGGGTCGAACACGATATCCCACGTCGTGAATGGACCCGTAACGGAGGTTGCCGTCCACGTTACACCTCGGTCAACCGATTTGTAAATCCCCTTGTTCAGGGTGCCTGCCCACATCACGTCCGTGTTCAACGGGTTGAAAGCGATCCCATAGACGGCCTGACTGATCGTCGTCCCCGCATTCGCGATCTCCGTCCACGTGAGCGTCGTGTTCAGGCTCTTGTAGATCGAACCCGGCGACGTACCGGCGAACAGCGTGTCCGGCTGATCCGGATCCGTGATCACTGAGTGAACGGTATGCGGGCCACCTGCCAATGCCGTGGAGACCCACGTATTCGCCGAATCCAGCTGCGCCGAAAGGTCCGAGGGCTGGGATACAACGACCGCACAGAGGGCCGTCAGGATGTAGGAAGATCTAGTTCGCATTCAATTTCACTAAACATCGGTCCCGAATAAGGCGACAAACGCCAGAAAGTCGGCAAAGTCGACCCGGTTGTTGGCGTCGAAGTCACCTCGGAAGTCGAAACCGGTCTCGCCTGCCTTCTTGTTGTAGGTCTGTGAGAACAGCAAAAAGTCATTTATATCGATCGTCAGGTTACGGTCGAAGTCCCCCGGCGCCGCAGCCTCCGCGGTCGTAAACCTGAGAACAGAGCCCTCGGTCCGCGCCCCCAACGAATCGATCGTCACCACCTGCCAGAAGTACATCGTGCTTGCGTCCAGCGCATCGGCAGAGTATGACGGGGCAATGAGCCCTGTCGCCGCGGGCTGCAGGCCTCCCGGCGTCGTCCCGATACGGACCTCAAACTTGATAGCATCACCTTCCGGGTCATCACCGGACCAAAATAGCTCTATTGGTCTCTCCACATCGACGCTCTCGTCAGCCGGAGCACGATAAACCGGTGCGTTCGGCGGATCATTCTTAGGCTGTACGATCAGCACGACGGTCCCCGAATCTCTGGCACCCCCCACATCAGACACGATGGCCAAGAGGTCGAACACTCCGAAACCGTCCTGTGGAGGTGTCACACGCAGTGACTTCGTTGTTTCCGTACTTTCGATCGCCACGGTCAGGAGACCGCTCGGATCTTGAAACTCCCAGACCAAATCGATCGACTGCGTCTCACGATCGGTTGTCTGGTCCAGGATCTCGAGAACGAGGTCTGTGTCTTCATCGAAAGTCTGGATCTCGAAAGGAGTCAGAAGGGGGACCGTGTTCCCGAGTTCGACCTTGGTCGATCCGGGGATCGCATAGGATGCGTTCGTCGGGTTCAGAAAGTTCGAGTTCCGGATCGGGTCTTCGGTCAGCACCCGAATGCTTGTCTCGGCTTGAATATCCTGAAGCAACTCGAACACGAGGACGGCGAGTGTGTCAGGTGTCCTTTTGTCCAAACCAAACACGGTTGAAATGTGCGCCGCTGCGTCAGAAGTGCCAGCCTGCTCGACCGTGTTGATCTGCAGGTCGATATTCTTCGTAAGACCTGTCTTGATGAACGGGCCGTCCACATTTCCAAGAGGGTTCAGCAGTGTATTGTCGAACCCGATAAAGGCCTCGACACCGCGGATCGTATCCGCGTTCGGAATCATAAACAGTGCGACGCGTACCAAATCTCCCATCGCGGGAGACCCTGTTCCGGACGTCTGAACCAAGGAAATCCGAGAAGTCCCGATCTTGCCTGGAGTCTCTATGGCTTCAAGATCGACGTAAGAAAAGTTCGCATCCGGGCTGTCGCTCAGGACGATCAGCGTATCGGTCACTGCGGCCGTCGAGGACGGTGTGAACGTCACGATCACCGACTGTGTGTCGCCGGGTGCCAGCTCGAAAAATGTCGAACCGACCACGAAGTCAGGAGAAGTCGACCGAAACGACAGCACGTCGAGCGTCTCGTTCCCTATGTTTCCGATGACAACGGTATCCGAGACCGCCTTCCCAATGTTCAGGCTCTCGAACGATAGTCTCGACTTTGAGAACGTGATGCGAGAACCCGTCGCCACACCGGTTACAGGGATGTTGACAACTGGCGCCGTCGACCCGAATACCGCGGCATCCGACTGCAGCTTGAAGGCATCCGAAATGGGTCCGGCATGCGTCGGCGAAAAAGTAAAGTTCAGCACCTGGCTTTGACCGACGCCCAGAATGAACGAGGAGGGAGAAACCGTCAGCTGTAGATCAGCCGATATCGGTGCGACCTTCGTGACAACAGCGGGGGCATCCCCCAGGTTGTTCAGCTGGATCGAACTGGTTGCAGAGCCTCCCACAACGACAGAATCGAACGTCACCGAAGAGGGTGCGAAGTTCAAAATCGGCTCAGCGCTCACTCCGCTAACCAGGAGCGAGATCGCTAGAACTGCCGCGATGCGTCGAGCGCGTCTAGCCGGCCAGCCCATGCACTTGAATACCTACTCCCACTCCACAGTGGCTGGAGGTTTGTGTGTCACGTCGTAGCATACGGCATCGACCCCGTCTAGATTCCCGATCTTTGTCGCAACCATTCGGACAAAATCCATCGGCAGTTCACAGAATCGTGCGGTCATGAAATCCGGTGTCACGATCGGTCGAAGCACCACCGTCTCCCCTGACCCATCGGTTGTCAGGGGCAGGAGAACCGTCGGCATCTGAGCGATCTCCCGCTCGAACCCGCCTTCGACGATCGAATCCATCGCTATCGCATCGGCTTCCCTAAGCAGGTCGAGACGGCGTCCGTCCAGAAACGCCCGCTTCAACCTTAAGTCTGGCGGCGAATCGGCGGAAATGAGGTAGATCACACGATTCAAGTCTTTAACACTGTTCGTGATCCGTGTGGACACATCCTCGAGCGTCGCCCAATCGGCACCACCCCAGACCAACCCGGGATGCGCGTAAGTCCGGTAGTCGCCCTGGACACCGACACTCCGTATCGGCAGGACTCGGAAAGAAAGCCCGCTGGATTCGGCGATCTCTCGGGCCGCCCTCTCATTTTCGTCTGATACACGCGTATCGATGTCGCCCGTCGAGCATAGACACCTAACCCCGAGCCCTGGCCCCGGGAACGGGTGGCGCCACACGAGCGCGTGGGGAATACCAAGCCTCTCGCCCAGATCCCTGACCTCGTCCTTATAAAGCTGGGCCAGAGGTTCGACCACCTTGCCCTGAGCGATCATCTCCTCGATCACATCGATTCGATTGTGATGCGTCTTGATCAACGCTGCATTCTCCGTACCACCGGACTCGATCGTATCCGGATACAGCGTTCCCTGCCCCAGAAGCCACGCTTCAGGGTCGAGTTCCAGTTTTTCGAGCACACGATCCTTCACATCCAGGAAGGTCTTTCCGATCGCGTGGCGCTTTGCTTCCGGCTCGGACATACCCTCGGTCGCCAACAGAAATTCTTCGCTTGCATCTTCGATGATTAGATTGTCGAACCCGTGGTCCTTCATATACCGGGCAACCGCTCCTGTCTCCTGTTTTCGCATGAAGCCGTTGTCAATGTGCAGACCCTGAACCCGCTCCGAACCGAGGGCCTCGTTGATCAGCGCAAAAGCAACTGTCGAGTCCACACCGCCCGAAACGAGCAGAAAAACGTTGCGGTCACCCGTCTGATCCCTAATCTGCACCATCGCTTCTTCGGCATACCCGCTCATCGTCCAGCTTCGAGGTGCATCACACAGCGTCAGGAAGTTGTCGAGCATCCGGTTCCCATTCGGCGTGTGCGCGACCTCCGGGTGAAACTGGAACCCGTAAATCTTCCGCTCTGCGTTTGCGACAGCGGCTGCGGCGCAATCAGGCGTCTCACCGATAAGCTCGAACCCGTCCGGTAACCGGGACACCGTATCACCGTGGCTCATCCAGACGGTCTCCTCGTCCGCCAGGCCGGCGAAAGGGCCGTCATTCGACAGAATCTTCAGACCCGCCGTCCCGTACTCACGAATCTCTCCCGTCACAACCTCGCCACCCAACTTGTGACAAAGCAGTTGATGGCCATAGCAGAGACCCAAAATCGGCAGGTCGAGGCCAAGAAGGGCCTCGTTGAAGGCGGGTCGATCGGGATCGTAGACGCTTCCCGGCCCGCCGGAATAAATTATTCCCGCTGCGCCCTCTATTTCAGATGGATCGGCCGTTGGCGCGAATATTTCAGAATAAACCTGCAGCCTCCGGATCCGGTTCGCGATCAGGTGAGCATACTGCCCACCAAAATCGAGAACGGCCACCCCTGGTCGCATTAGTCCCACCCCCAAAAGCTAAAACGCGGGACTCGCGGCCAGGCGTAGGTGCCCGAGCCGGAATCCCGCATCAATTCGGCAAAAACTGGCAAAAATTAGTTCCGGTTAATATACCCTCTTATGGACAGCCCCAATTGACTGAATCCGCTGAAGTCAGAGATGAAGCCAGCAGAAANAGTGTATTGCCCCGTCACCGGATAAGTCAACCCGAGGTCGAAGGATGTCTTGTCCGAGTGGGTGTCGAAAATCACCCGCCCCTCGCCTATGAAAGATCTCAGTACTCCATCCGGATTCGCATCACCGGCGCCCATCCGCTTCTGATAGAAGGTTACCCCGAAGGACAGCTCCTCAATGCTTCCGAAACGGTCCAAGCCGGCATCAAGCTTGATCTGCTCGGTCACGGGAAGCTGCACCGCCAGACCAAAACCCAGACCCTTTCTGGCCAAGGCATCGAGTGAATCCGTCGCGGACGACCGGATACTATCGGTTCGCGCTAAGCTATAGACCGAGTCTGCCTCTGCCTGACGTGCGCCGAGGGGGCTTCCATCGTAAGTGAAAGATGTATCTGCCAGCACGGCCTCGAATCCCGTCTGAATCGTCAGCGCCTGATCGGCCACCAGCTGGGCGAGCGCGCTTGCGGGCAGACTCGATGACCCGCGTCCACCGTAGCCCAGCGTCACGGTGAACGACGGCTCACCCACGTGACCTGACGGCGTTGGCAGCCCGGATCCGAACATCGACCCCGGATAGAACCTTCCGCCAAGAGCAAGCTTTGTCGCGCCTCCGACGCCCAGTTCACCGACGAACGATGCTCGGTTGCTGAGCGGCATCCTCATGCCGATCTCGGCCATCAGTGAGCCGTTGAAATTCTCCAGCGCCTGATCGACCGATGTCGTATCCGCATCCACCAGCAAGAGAGGGTCGGAGACTAGCTGCCACGCCCGATCTGGAAGGTTCGTTTCGACTGGGCTTCCACCACCGATCCGAAACTCCGGCACGATGCTGCGCATCTCGCCATCCGGGTTCCCCGTAGACGGCGAGATCACCGCCGGTGACCGAACCATAGGTTTGCGNGTTATCAAGTTCTGNATGTCCATCTGTTCATCCGCGCTCAGCATCTTCACCCGGATCAGACCAGTCTTCGCTTCGGCCTCCATCATCCGGATATCTGCACCGGGATCCAACTTCAGGATTTCTGCTGTTGAGTAGCGCGGAAAAATCTCGACGATCCGGATCACACCCAGCGACACCTCGCCACCGAGGTTCTCACCAGTAACAGGATGAATAATCGTCTCCTGCCGGATCAACCGGAACAGATCGTTCGGGATGACCTCGTCCTGAGTGCCCAGATCAATGAAGACGAGACGTCCTTCGACCCGCATCACATACCCTGTCCGATCCTGAGCGGTGGCCTCCCGTGAGAAGCCGGCCAGGACGACCAGNGCTGTTGCCAGTGTATACAGTGTCTTCATAGTTCGCTCCAGCGGCCGTGAATTATTTAGGCTCAACCGCTTCAACCTCTTCGGGTTCGGGAAAGTCTTCAACTTCATTGTCCATATCATCATCGGCTTCAGGGAAACCGAGGTCCTCGCCACTTGCATCCTCTTCCTCGCCTTCCTCGTCATCCGTGGCTTCAAACTTTGGGCGCTTGAGAAATCTCAGGAGTACGACCACGATGGCACCCAGCACACCGACCAGCACGCCGACCCACCAGTAGGCCTCGAAGAAACCGGGCTCCTCTTCCTCTTCTGGATCGAGAAGGTCGTCGCCCACCATCTCGTCGCCTTCTCCGTCAGCCATCATAACCGCCGGATTCTCCTCAATCAGCGCGTTTTCCTCGAAGGACAGCCGATACATTCGATCTCCGATTTGAAGGTAGACCGCCTCTTCCTGGTCCCGGCGAAGGATGCGCAGTTCGGTCATGTCGTCAGGCGTTAGCGACTTCACCTCGGCCGTATCGGCCATGANCATCGCCTGCTGNGTATCTTCGAGCTCAACGATCCGGCTCTCGAACGTCACCATACGCTCGCGCATGTTCCGCACGTCGTTCGCGATGCTCTGCAGACGTCGCTCCGAGCTGCCGATCCGACGCAGCGTTTCTCGCAGATCGTTGATAGCCTTGTCGTTGTCCTTGATCTCGGCTGCCAGACCCCGCGCAAGTTCACGCATTTCGTTTTGCGTCTGGACCACCGAGGCCTGGATCTGGTCTTCAGCCGTCGGGGCGACCTCGATCGACTCTACGATATCGCCGGGCTGAACGGGCGCGTAATACTCGACGAACTTCCCTTCCGCCGTGACGGCGCCAACCTTGATCACCTCGACACGCGCGATCTTCACCTTCGGATTCCCGAGGTTTTCACCCGTGACAGGATGGATCAAGGGGGCTGATTGGCGGTAGATCTCGGCCAGCATGCCAATCCTTACGCCTCGATCGACCCCAGCTCCGATCTTGACCATTCGATCGTCCGCCATCAGGATCTTTGCCTGCCCGGCATCCGCAGACGTGGGCAGGAATGTAATCGCTGCGAGCGCCGCGATCAGCCACCTGATGATCTTGTGGTTACTCATGATTCTGTCCTTCGGTGATGTGACGGTCNTTGGGAATCGACTGTCACGGAGGAGGTATCACCCATGTCTCACGTGCCGAAAGGATCGTGTCGCTCGGCTCCTTGCCATCGATCCGATCCGGATAGTCCGCGTTGAAATGGAGACCGCGGCTTTCTTTGCGTTTGAGCGCGCAGCGAACGGTCAGAGCAGCAACCGTCACCACATTCCTGAGTTCAACGAGCGCCTCGGTCACCTTCGTGCGTTTGTAGAAGGCCTCGACCTCTTGCGCGATCACGCCAATCCGTCGGGCGGCTCTCTTGAGCCGGAAGTCCGTTCGAACAATCCCGACGTAGTCCCACATTAGGCTTCGGATCTCTTCCCGGTCGTGTTCGAGAAGAACCCATTCTTCGGTGTTGAACACGTTGTCTTCCTGCCAGTCCGGCACATCCGGCAGACCGCGGCTCCTGTCCATCTCGTCGGTAACCGCTTTGAGCGCTCTGTCGGAGAACACCAGCGCTTCGAGAAGAGAGTTGCTGGCCAGCCTATTCGACCCGTGAAGCCCGGTACAGGTGACCTCTCCCGCGGCGAAAAGTCCCCGGATNTCCGTTCGCCCTGAGGTATCTGTGAAGACGCCGCCGCACGCATAGTGTGCGGCGGGAACGACAGGAATCCGGTCTTTCGTGATATCGATCCCGAAGGACAAACACTTCTCGTGGATGTTCGGGAATCGCTCTCGAATCTCTTCGGCGGGTTTGTGTGTGATATCCAGAAACACGCAAGATTCCCCGCTTTTCTTCATCTCGCTGTCGATCGCGCGAGCAACGATGTCTCTCGGAGCGAGCGATGCGAGAGGGTGGGCGCCCTCCATAAAGGGCTGCCCCGCTCGATTCACAAGGACGCCACCGTGACCGCGCACGGCTTCTGAGATCAAGAAGGAATCTGCACCAGGCCGATACAGCGTCGTCGGATGAAACTGAACGAACTCAAGGTTGCCGACCGAAGCTCCAGCCCGGTAGGCCATAGCGATTCCGTCTCCCGTCGCGATCTTCGGGTTCGTCGTATGCTCGTAGATCTGGCCAGCCCCGCCGCTGCACAGAATCGTCGCGCGTGCGACGAACGGAACCACTTTGCCAGTGTTCTCATCGAGACCGTAGCAACCGTAGCAATTAATCGTCCCACCACAACCAGTTTCCGCCCCAAGCAGATGGTGCTCCGTGATCAGGTCAATAGCAGCGTGGTGTTCATACTGCCGGATGTTCGGGTTCGCCGACACTGCTTCCGTCAGCGCGCGCTCGATCTCACGACCAGTCAGGTCTGCCGAGAAGGCGATCCGGTTCTTCGAATGGCCGCCCTCCCTGCCCAGGGCAAGCGGCGCCTTATCCGCNCCCACTCGCTTCTGGCGCGTGACCGATTTCTCACGCGTAAACTTAACCCCCCAGTCAATCAACTCCTGAACCATCCGAGGTCCAGCTTTGACNACCAAGTCGACGACGTCTCGTTTACAGAGACCGGCACCTGCTTCCAGTGTATCGCGTGTGTGCAGGTCAAAGGAATCGTCCGGTGACAGAACGGAGGCGATCCCGCCCTGAGCATAGTTCGTGTTCGATTCCTGAGACTCTTTCTTTGTGATCACAGTCACCGAACCGACTTCCGCAGCTTTGAGAGCAAACGAAAGACCAGCTATTCCGGTACCGATCACCAGGTAGTCGGATTCTACGGCAGNTGCCATGGAGAGTTCGGGGCCTCACAAACCCAACAGGTTGGGACGTTCAAGGTGGACGGCAGCCATATCTTGTAGATCGGCGATAAGCCNCCAAATATTAGGATGTTAAAACGAAAGCGGGCCCTGAAGCAGCGNAAACAGCGCTCTTAAAGGCCCTTTTGAGAACTTTTTTCCGTGAATTCAGATCACCGAGTGCCCGCTCCCGGTTCTGGGCGGGTCAGCCCGATCCACGATCGGGGGGTCGACGCGGAAGTCGAAGGTCGACTGAATGTCTCGCATCTTCCGGCCTCTCGAGGCCCCGTCAAGGAGTCGCACCACCAAGTAGCCGGCCATACCGCCCAGCAAGGTGACAAAGAGAAGCAAAAATATGTTTTTATTAAATTTAATGGCAGCCTACTCTTTTGGTTTCACGATCTCGCGAAGGTAGTCCTCGGCCGAATACTCATTGCACCCAACCTGCTCGATCACAAAATCCAGGATCTCTCTTCGTGTCTTCCGATCGTAGATCAGATCCTCGAATACCTCCTTCCCGAATCGATTCCCTAGCCCTCCGGCAATCTCCTGCGGGGTCATCCACGCCTTGCCATCCTCTGCCATCTCGCCTCCTCAAAACCTTAAGCCACTTTTCCCCGGGAGGTCAACTCCCGTATCGACTGAACGTGTTCAAACATAATAGGTTACGTCACAAGGAACAAGATTTGGCTCATTTTGGTTGCCACAGAAACCGTCGCTGTGTACACTCTAGCGCTAGGTCTCAGGCCTTTATGCGTCGGCTTGCAAGGCCCTGACACTGTTTGTTCCTAAACTGTGGCTTCACTCCAAACTCTGAGCCATTCTTCCATAATGAGCTTCACCGACCTACCCACACTTAACGCGACTCTTAACGGTATCAGCGCCGCCTTCCTCTCCCTTGGCTACTACCATATACGCGTCGGTAACCGGGAAAAGCACCGCACGATGATGTTGGCAGCCCTAGTCTGCAGCATCTTGTTCCTCACTTCTTACCTGATCTATCATTTCAACGTGGGGTCCGTACCCTATCCTCACCACGACTGGACGCGGCCTGTCTATTTCAGCATACTTATCCCACACACCATCCTTGCGGCAGTCAACGTACCCTTCATCATCCTCATCGTGCGACGCGCCTACAAAGCCGACTTCGAGAAACACCGTCGGCTTGCACGTTGGGTCTGGCCCGTCTGGATGTTTGTCTGCGTCACAGGGATCGTCATCTACGGAATGCTCTACCATCTGTAGTGCAGGGAGGGACGGATGAAAACATTGATCTCGGGTGCGTCGGGTCTGGTTGGGACCGCGCTCGCGTCTTACCTCGAGAAGCAGGGCGACCAAGTCATTCGTCTGGTCCGACGGAATGCGCACGGCGGGGGTGAAATCTCTTGGTATCCGGATAACCAGACCGTTGATCCTGCCCACCTNGAAGGGNACGATGTCGTCTACCATCTGGCAGGNGAGAACATCGCTGAGGGTCGGTGGACAGACGCGAAGAAGGCGCGGATCAGGGACAGCCGCGTAGTGGGAACGACGTTCCTGAGCGAGACCCTAGCCAAGCTCGACCGCAAGCCCTCTGTAATCGTGTCGGCTTCTGCGATCGGGTTCTACGGCGATCGTGGTGACGAGATACTCCGGGAGCAGAGTAGTCCAGGCGATGGATATCTCGCCGAAGTCAGCCAACAATGGGAAGAAGCAACGAAATCTGCCGAGGAGGCCGGGATCCGTGTGGTCAACGTTCGGATAGGCATCGTGTTGAGCAAAGANGGCGGCGCATTAGGCAAGATGCTCACGCCCTTCAGGATGGGCGTAGGTGGCAACCTGGGATCCGGTAAGCAGTACATGAGTTGGATCACACTTCCTGATCTNGTCGGTGNACTCCACCACTGCGCTTCGAACAACTCAGTGTCGGGCCCGGTTAACGGCGTCGCACCGAACCCTGTCACGAACGCTGCCTTCACGAAGGCCATGGGACACGTTCTCTCCAGACCGACTCTTTTCCCGGTGCCCGCCTTCGCTGCACGGGTTGCCTTTGGGGAAATGGCTGACGCGCTACTGTTGTCTAGCACGCGCGTCGAATCCCGGCGACTGTTCGAGAGCGGCTACACGTTCCAGCATTCGAACATCGAACAGGCGTTGCAGGCAGTCTTGAGCGAATAGCCCAANAACAACGGTCCCAGTCAAGCGCCGCAAGACACGTCAACCGAGACGACTTGTGGCGCTTTTGTGCGTCTGGGCAGGAAGCCGAACCGAGCCTGCCGAGATGCTCAAGGCTGTAGGTGCAGCTAAGTAGAGGAGACGAAGATGGTGAAAGTGTGGATCCTGCTTGGTTTCTTCTGTATCGCAGGAACGTCATGTGCCCCCCGGGCAAACCAGGACATCCTGTTCGCGATCAAGAAAAACCGNGCGGATGTCGTCCAAGATNACCTCAATCGTGGACATCCGGTTGAAGCTACAAAGAGCGGGAATACGCTCCTCATGATCGCGAGCATCGGNGGAAAGACAGATGTCGCACGTGTCCTAATCGAAGCTGGAGCTGACATCAACGCTAAAACCTACGAATACTCNCCCCTGCATTACGCTCTCCAGAAGGGCAAGAAAGATGTTGCTAGGCTCTTGATCGAGAACGGCGCGGATGTGAATCACGCGCGCTACGGCGTCACCGCACTGATGGTCGCCGCAGAAAAGAACCTCATCGAGACGATTCCCCTACTGCTCGAAAAAGGAGCGGACATCCACACCACTGACACGAGNGGCTGGACCGCTCTCCACTACGCCGTCTATGCGGGCCGGAAGGATGTCGTACCGATCCTCCTGGGCGCGGGCGCGGACATCAATNCCCGNACAAGGAACGGCAAGCGGGCGCTCACCTATGCGATCAACTGGGAGCGAGAAGAGATCGCGGCGATTATGACAGAGCAAGGAGCGCTGGAGTANAANNGTGTANGGGGAAGANGTAGCGNAGATAGACCAGAAATAGGGCTGGACAGCANAGGAGATNCGGCAGAGGGGCCACNAGGATTGCAGGGTGGCCTTTTGTGCTTCTGCTCTTTAATGACAAATGGGNATTNGAGGTTGGCCAANCCCTTTCGTCTTAAATCACCATGCGCCGAACCGCGTCATACAGAACCTGAACGGCAAACGTCACATTCGAAACGCTGATTCGTTCATCGTGCCCGTGACACAGCTCAAAGAACCCGGGGCCGGGTTCGTGACGCATTGGAATGTAGCCGTAGACGTGGATATCTATGTCTCGGAGAAAGCGCGCATCCGTTCCCCCTGTCTGCATATACGGAACGACGGTCGCATCGGGTTCGAACCGGCGTGTCGACTCAGTGAGTACATCGAACAGATCCGTTTCGTGATCGAACTGAACACCGGGGCGAAAAGGCCCCGTCAACTCGACTTCGACACCGGGGCCAACCGCACTGCGGACCTCATCCATGAACGCGGATTCGCTCGTGCCCGGCAGAGGCCGCCCTGACAATCCTGCCCTTGCCTCTGACGGAATCACGTTCCGCTTAAGCCCCGCATTCAGGAGCGTAGGCGCACACGTATTCCTGAGCATCGCATCGAACATCAGTCGGTCGCGATCCTTGATCGGCAAGGTCGACAGTGCCTCGTCCGATTGTCCAGGAACCAAAACAGACCTCAACAGTTCACCGACTTCCGGTTCGGACTGAGCGTTGGCCGCGCTCTCGAAGAATGCCACGACGCTTTCGGGTGGATTGTGCGGTAGCTTTGCATGACCAAGACGGGCAAGCGCATTACCAAGCCGAACGATTGCGTTCTGATCGTGGGGCACCGAGCTGTGTCCGGGGTTCCCCTTCGCCACCAGGTCAACTGGTGCGCTCCCCTTCTCCGCTACCTGACATAGATACATAGGCTTACCATCAACCACCGTGGTGAACCCTCCGGCCTCATTGATCCCGTATTCTGCGTCGAACACCTCGGGATGCTCCCGGCTCAGCCAATCCACACCGTTCGTCCCACCCAGTTCTTCGTCAGCCGCCGATACAAACACGATGTCTCGCTTCGATTCAAGCCCTTCTCGATGCAGCATCAGTAACACCTGCATCATCACCGCACCGGTCAGCTTCGAATCGATCGCGCCTCGCCCCCATACATAACCATCGGCCAGCTCGCCATCGAAAGGAGGAAACCGCCACTGATCGGGCTCGGCTGGAACGACATCCAGATGCGAAAGCAGCAGCAGCGGCCTTCGGCTCCCCACTCCCTTCCTCCGAATCACAAGGCTCCCACGCCCTTCCACAGGTTCGAACACGTCCGCGGGTAGCCCGTTCGACTCGGCTTCCTCGGCGAGGTTCCTCGCAACACCGGATTCGTTCCCTGGTGGATTCGTCGTATTGAACCGAAGCATCATTCGAAGACGCTCGACGGCCTCGTTCCCTTCTTTATCCCAATTCATGCGACGGCCTCGTCGTCGATTGATTGCTTTGAAGATTGTGGCTTCCCGCGAGATAGAACGAGTAGAGGATCATAACGAGCGCGATAAGCATCCAAAGTACTCCCCAGAATAACGCATGGATTCCGGTCAGCTGAGACAGCGCATGGGCGTCACTCCCATTGGGGCGGATTAGGATCAAATCATCCAAGATATCGATGATCACATACATACAGCTCGCCGTCCCCAGAAATTGTATCACGATACTGACTGCCCACTGGGGAAGAAATCGACACATCACGAACAGCACGACGGCACTCCCGGCCGTATACAGAACCCCGTAGGTATTGCGGATCCACAGGAGCGTCACGATCAGCATCACTGCTGCGATAAAGGTTCCAAGCTGAGGGCTGTAATCCGTTCTCGACGCAACAACCAGGATTACGCCACCCCACAACAGACTGCCTAGGTATCCGGCGCTCGCAACGACAAAACGATTGCCGCCTCGATACTGGCAATACCCACCGATTAGCTCGTTGACTTCGATCCTGAGGATTTCGCCTCCCGTGAGGACGGCGGCGAGACCGTGGCTAATCTCATGGAGCAGGACGACAAAGAGCTTTATAGCTTTCAGCACGGGCGTGTCCCAGAGCCAGATCGTGGATCCGACGAGGGCGATGAGGATGAAGAGCTGGAGGAACCGCAGACTCATCGTGCGAGCGTAGCCCTGAATACATCGATCAGCCGGTCCGTATCTCCCTCCCGCAGACAGACCGGGTTCAACACGAGCACGTCCTCATGGACGCGCGAGGCATTGACGTGAACGCCCGGTCGGTTTGCATTCAGCTTCCGAGTCATCGTCTTTCCGTTCACTTTTTCCAGCTTCACGTGCAGCGAGGGAATCGCTCCCCTATCGAACACCCTCACCGACAGACCATCCAACTCACGTAGACCGTCGGCAAGCGTTTCCACGGTCTGAAGCCAGCCGGACCGACGCGTCTCTTCATCTGTCTCGACAAAATGCTTCAGTGCGGTCACGAGCCCCGCGATCTGCTCCTTCCCGACCTTGCAAGGACGGCCTATCCCGTGTTGGGTCGCCCCAGGCAGGGAGGATTTGTCGATCAGGTCTTCCGGTGGCGACCAGAGATCGAAG
>PAXL01000057.1 GCA_002714465.1 Gemmatimonadota bacterium
AGAAGTCAGGTCCAGCGGATCGCATCGCTCTGCGGCGCTACCTTACCCAAGAACCTGCTTGGGCAAATCGAGGATGCCGGAGACGATGACGAGGCGGCTAAGATCATCGGCACCGAGCAATGCATCGCTCAGAGCCAAGGCCTAATTCGGAACGGCGCACCTGGCATTCATTACTACGTGCTCAATCGCTCGCCCCAGATCCGCAGGATCGTGAGGGCACTGTAAACCTTCCTCGAGTCCGGCAGCCAGATCCGCATAGCCGACTTCAAATGGCAAGGCCCCCGAGCACATTACTCAGGGAACCATCACTCGTTATCGACTGTCGCTAACCCATACCGTTTCTTAATCTCCTTCAGCCTGAGTGAAGGAGATCCCGACCTACTGACCGAAGGCAACGGCAAACACCAGAAAATCCGGGAACCCGATATCTCCGGATTGGTCGAAATCTGCATCGGTGCGGAAACCGTCTTCGCCAGTCCGTGTTCCGAAGACAGCCGCAAAGAGCAGAAAATCCGGGAACGCCGTCGAGCCATCCCCGTCTAGATCGCCAACCACGGCTGGCTCACTCGGGGGCCCCACGAAGGAGATGCCCGGTGTCAGACTCACGTCTCCGTTGGTGATCACGACACCCTCGAAAGAGGACCCAAGAAGTCCCTGGACCGAGATACTACCGCTTGAAGACGATCCCCCAGCTGACCCGAATACGGCATCCAGCAGTGCCAGACCAGTCTCCTGCCTTGCCGCCGCAAACGTGACCAGCAGGACGGATAGCAGTGTCACCATGCACGATCTTCTGATTACCAAAGGCACCCTCCATTCAACCTACAGAATTTAGGCACTCGTGGACCCATAACAACCCCTACGCAGCTTACGAGAACCACCTCATACTTGCAACAAGTCTGCCTTTTCGAAAGATGATTCCTACCGCTTGTTTATAATACGTTGCTGCTTCCCTGCTATTCTCGTGTCTTGCGAGGTTATAGGTCCCGGAACCGTCGACCCATCCCCGATAATCGCTTAAATTACACCTCTTGATCAGACGGTCCCTATTAACCGGTTCTCAGCTCCAGCAGACGGAGGTCGCGCGTGAGTTTTGTGGTGGCGTTAGACCAAGGAACGACGAGTTCACGAGCAATCGTGTTCGACAAATCCGGTTCTATCGTATCGGTCGCCCAGAAGGAATTTGAGCAGCACTTCCCTTACCCTGGGTGGGTCGAGCACGACGCGAACGAAATCTGGGACACGCAATCTGCTGTCACTTCGGAAGCCATAAAGTCCGCCGGCCTGTTGCCATCCCACATCGCGGCGGTCGGCATCGCGAATCAGCGTGAAACAACGCTGATCTGGGACCGCGCTTCGGGCGCCCCGTTACACAACGCGGTCGTCTGGCAGGACCGTCGAACGGCCGAGCATTGCGACAGGCTTCGCGCCGAAGGACGTCACGTCGCCTTCCAAGAAAAGACCGGATTGATCCTCGACGCCTATTTCTCGGGCACGAAGGTCTCTTGGCTGCTTGATAACGTGGATGGTGCCCGCGAAAGGGCAAGCCGGGGCGAACTGGCCTTCGGCACGATCGACACGTGGCTCGCCTGGAAACTGACCGAGGGACGTCTGCACATCACGGA
This sequence comes from Gemmatimonadota bacterium, assembly GCA_002714465.1. The sequence continues at coordinate 1,626 of PAXL01000057.1, forward strand.
CGTCAGCAACGCCTCACGAACACTGCTCTACAACATCCACACCAACGCTTGGGACGAGGATCTGCTCGAGATCCTCGACGTCCCCGTGGAACTTCTGCCAGAGGTCCGACCTTCCTCCGAGATCTACGGCAACATCTCTGCGATCTCGGAACTCAATGACGTCCCACTAGCGGGCATTGCCGGCGATCAGCAGGCGGCGACGTTCGGTCAGGTCTGCGTCTCACCAGGCATGGCCAAGAACACCTACGGCACCGGATGTTTCTTGCTCCTCAACACGGGTCGCGAGCCGAGGGGATCGGGCAATCAGCTTCTCACCACGATCGGATGGCAGCGGAATGGGGTTACGGACTATGCGCTTGAGGGCAGCGTATTCGTTGGCGGCGCGATCGTTCAGTGGCTACGCGACGGGCTCGGGATCATCCAATCGTCGTCCGATGTCGAGGCACTCGCCGGATCCGTTTCCGACAACGGCGGCGTGTACCTCGTTCCCGCGCTCGCGGGGCTGGGCGCGCCTCACTGGGATGCCTACGCCCGAGGAACGATCGTCGGTCTCACACGTGGCTCTAAAGCGGGGCATATCGCCCGTGCCGCTCTCGAAGGAATCGCCTATCAGGTCGCGGACCTAGCCGACGCGATGACCGAAGATGCAGGTTCGGCGATGTCCGAGCTTCGTGTCGACGGAGGCGCAGCAGCGAACGACCTCCTGATGCAATTCCAAGCCGACCTTCTCCAGATTCCCGTAGTCCGACCCACGATCCTCGAAACCACTGCGCTTGGTGCTGCCTATCTCGCCGGCCTCGCGACGGACTACTGGGACTCCACAGACGACGTGGCCCGAAACTGGCAGATCGACACGACCTTCGAGCCACGCGTACCGGCGAGTGAAGCGAGCGGCTACCGCTCGAGGTGGACCGAGGCCGTAAAACGCTCACGTGGTTGGGAGAAAAGCGAAACGACCTGATGAACCGCGACGCTTCTATTCAGGCGATACGGGACCGCACGACGCCTTGGGACTTGGTGATCATCGGTGGCGGGGCGACGGGTCTTGGTACGGCCGTCGACGCGGCATCCCGCGGATACGCCGTCGTCCTCCTCGAACAGTCGGATTTTGCGAAGGGCACATCAAGCCGTTCCACCAAGCTCGTCCACGGAGGTGTCCGCTACCTCCAGCAGGGCAACGTCTCGCTCGTCATGGAAGCGCTCAGCGAACGGGGTCGGCTCCTCAGAAACGCGCCACATCTCGTCTCGGACCTCGCCTTCATCGTACCTAGCTATATCTGGTGGGAGTCTCCTTTCTACGGCGTTGGGCTCAAAGTCTACGACCTGCTCGCCGGACGATACGGGTTCGGACGCTCACGCCATCTCTCCCGGAAGAAGGTTATCGAGGCGATCCCGTCGATCCGAACAGACGGCCTGCGTGGAGGAACCCGATATTTCGACGGCCAGTTTGATGACGCTCGCCTTGCGATCAGCTTGGCGCGGACGGCGACCGAGCAAGGCGGCGTCGTCGCCAACTACACTCGGGTCACCGGGCTCATCAAAGATGAGGATGGCGTTGCCCGGGGTGTCACCTCTGTCGACGAGGAGACGGGCGAAATGCTCACGATACCCAGCAAAGTCGTCGTCAACGCCACGGGGCCGCACGCCGACGAAATCCGACGGCTCGACCACTTGGATGCTGAGCAGATCGTCACACCAAGCCAAGGCGTGCACATCGTTCTCGACCGATCCTTTATCCCGAGCGACTCGGCGATCATGGTCCCGCACACAGATGACGGCCGCGTCATGTTCGCCATTCCCTGGCACGATGTGGCGGTCATCGGAACAACAGACACACCGATCAAGGAGATCTCGATTGAACCCAGGCCCTTCGGGCACGAGATCGATTTCATCCTTCAGACCGCTAATAGATATTTGTCGCGGCCGGCGTCGAGACACCATATCAAAAGTGTCTTTGCCGGGATTCGTCCGCTTGTTAAGACTGGGGGATCGGGAAGTACGGCCGCCCTCTCGCGAGACCACACCATCCTCATCGACCCAGATTCGGGTATGATTACTGTCGTGGGCGGTAAGTGGACGACCTACCGGAAGATGGCCGAGGACGTAGTCGATCAGGCGAGCGTGCTGGGTGAACTTCCTCCTTCTGACTGTATAACGGAATCCCTCGCAATCCACGGATACCACGACCAGCCGGAAAACCTTGGCAGGCTCTCCTACTACGGAAGCGACGCCAAGTCGATCAACGAACTGATTGTGAGCGACCCAGCTCTTGGCAATCCGATTCATCCGAACCTCTCAGCGACAAGAGCCGAAGCCATATGGGCGTGTCGACACGAAATGGCCAGGACCGTCGACGACATCCTGTCCAGAAGGACTCGGTCGCTCCTCTTCGACGCATCGGCCGCTTCGGAAGCAGCCGACTCCGTCGCGCAGATCGTCGCTCAAGATCTCGGTCGGGATGCAGGCTGGATCGACACACAGATCGCCGAGTTTAGAGAGCTTGCGAAGGCTTACAGTGTCCCCGAAAACGCGGTTGGTTGACCATCTGCTCCTACCTTTCATTTATTCGGTAGAGTGACGCCTCTCTCAGATACGGAATGATGACAACTCTCAAACTCCTCTGTTTTCGATCGTCTCTACACACAGGTGAGGCATCCTAACATGCCTAACTTCGACTTCTCGACCGGCACAAGTATTCCGGTCATCTCGGATACCCACGGGCTGTTGCGACCGGAGGCTCTCCAACGTCTGCAGGATGCTCCGATCATCCTTCACGCTGGAGATGTCGACCGGCCGGCAATCCTGGAAGAACTGTCGGAGATCGCACCGACAATCGCTGTCCGCGGCAACGTCGATCATAGCCTTTTAGGCGATCAGCTTCCTCTGACCGAGGTCGTCGAAGTCGGCGACTTCACCATCTATATGCGACACATCGTCCAGGACATCGACATCAACCCAGCGGCTGCGGGTTTCGACGTCGTCATTTCTGGGCACTCCCATAAGCCTGCGCTCGAAAAACGTGGCNCGGTCACCTACCTCAACCCAGGAAGCATCGGCCCGAGACGGTTCACACTTCCAATTTCCATGGCCAGCCTCACCGTAACCGACACCGGCTTAGAACCAAAGCTGATCACCTTGGAAGCCTAGCCGCTCATAACGTGGACGCGCGACAGTCCAAGTAGTCCGTCGTCGTCGCGTCTTGGGTCCCACCCCCTTCGAGGGTCGCGCTCAGGGTTCCCACAGTTAGGCGAGAGGCACCATCTCCCCTAACATCGTAGGGATGGAACTCGGACAGGGTCAGATGGATGTTGTACGGTCCGCTGGATCATTTGTGTATGGTGTGCCGGCGATGGCCTCCAGAAAAACGTGCACAACCTCCGCTCCATCGCCCGCCTGATGTCTACCATCGCACCCTTCCCAACACGCGCTTTACGACCGCTGTTCCGAACTTGCTGATCCGCGAGGCAGACACGGCAGAGAAGTAGATCGATTAACAGACCATACTGCGGGATACGATCGCCCAAAATCCTCGAATCCCCTATCGCAATACCTGAGGCAATAAAATGGCGTGACAGCCGCATAATCTCCTCCTTTGGATGGTGTCGGATTGATCACTCTCCGATCCATTGCAACGGCGAGGCCAAATTCGAAAGTCTATTCTAATAGACTGTTTATACTTGTTTTGAGCGCAGTAACATTCGATGCAGCACAAGCAATGCAACGATATTTCGTTGACTTGTCGAAATTTCGTTGTATTGTTCGGATGAGATTTCGGTGCTCGCTCTAACTCAGTAATTTCTCTAACGGACTCAGTGGCTAAAACCCTGCGATACAAACCAAAGCTTGATCCGCTGAAAAACCTGCTTTTGGACGTCGCAAAAGAGCGGTCCTGCTCGTCTGTTCTCGACCTTATAGTCGCGCGCCTGACGACGACTCCTCAGGTAGCCCTCTGCCGGATCTGGCTGACACAGCCAATCTGCGAAGACTGCGCGGAAGACTTTCCCGGCCAGTCTGAATGTCTTCACCTCGTTGCGACAGCAGGCAAATCGATCGACGGGATTGCCTGGGACAGCATCGAGAAAAGCCGTTTCCGGAGGTTTGCTGTCGGCCATAGGAAAATCGGACAGATTGCTCAGAACGAAGAAGCGCTGGAAGTGGCAGACGTGAAGTTGAACAACAGCTGGATGNCTGAACCTGACTGGGCTGANAAAGAGGGTATCCGAGGATTCGGGGGGCAGCCGCTAATCTACAAGGATAGCGTCCTCGGTGTGCTGGCGGTCTTCACGAGGATACCCCTTGAGGAAGACTGGCTCAACTGGCTCCGGATGATCGCGGATCACGCGGCTGCTGCGATCTCGAACTCGCGCGCCTTNGAAGAAATCGAAAAACTTCGAGAGCAACTCCAACTCGAGAACACCTTCCTTCGCCAAGAACTCTCCGAGTCGCAGGATTTTGGTTCGATCGTCGGTCAGAGCCGTCCGCTCCGCCAGATGATGCAGCAGGTTGAGCTCGTTGCACCAACTAACGCCAGCGTCCTGATCCTAGGCGAATCAGGAACCGGCAAGGAGCTTGTAGCCCGCGAGATCCATCACCGCAGCACTCGCAGTGACGGTCCTTTTATCAAAGTGAACTGCGCATCGATTCCACGTGAGCTTTTCGCATCCGAGTTCCTNGGGCGTGCGGAGGATGCGTTCACGGATGCAGTCCNAGACAGGTCAGGGCGATTCGAGGCCGCAGAAAATGGAACCATCTTTCTTAACGAGGTGTGCGAAATACCCCTGGAACTCCAGAGCAAGCTACTCCGGATACTTGAGAAAGGCGNGTTCACNCGCGTGGGTGAGCACCGAANGAGATCGGTTGACGTGCGTGTCATCGCAGTGACCAACCGGAACCTCAAGGAGGAGGTCGATGCGGGCCGACTCAGGGAAGACCTCTTCTTCAAACTGAACGTCTTTCCGCTGGAGACCGCTCCATTGCGAGACAGGGTNGAGGATATCCCGCTTCTGGCCGCTCACTTCACCAAAACAGTGTCCCANCGTCTCGGACGGACCCCGCCGAAACTAAGCAAGGCTGTCATCCAGCGGCTCANGGCCTACAGCTGGCCGGGCAACATCCGAGAGCTTCGGAACGTGATCGANCGTGGNGTGCTCACCTCTTCGAGCGACGCACTCCTAANCGANCTGGGNAGCCCAACCAATCCCACCACACACCTTAAAGTGGGCGGTGTCCCGNTCGNCGGCGATGGAATCGTGAGCGAAGACCAGATGGTAGAACTCCAGAAGAAGAACCTCCTAGCGGCTCTCGACCGAACCGGCTGGAAGATCTACGGCCCTGGCGGAACAGCGGAACTCCTCGGCCTACGACCAACAACCCTGGCCTCTCGAATAAAGAAGTTCGATCTCAAACGGTCGCGCTGAGCCTTCACCGACTTTTAAGCCCTCGCAGATGTGTTGCTAATTACGCTCGTTCACTTTATTACAGTATCCAATAGCGAAAAGGATTCTTAGCACCGGTGCGAAAGTTGGNGCACTCACCCTGAAGGAATTTGGTAGTACACCGTATCGTTGTATCCGCATTAAGCGGCGGGAGCTCGAGACGAGGCTTCGGCCGAAATCCACAGNCAAGAAGGATGCCGATGTCCACCATCTACATCACAGGCGGCGCCACAGGAATNGGCGCGGCCACTGTCCGCAAGTTTGCCTCTCACGGCGATGACATCGCCGTATTCGACATCAACAGGGAGGCCGNCGAGCGACTCGCTAACGACGTGGACAGCGGATCAGTCAGCTTCTTCGAGACGGATGTTCGCAGCCGCGAGTCTGTTCGATCCTCAATTGCAANGGCCTCTCAGGATCTNGGTCCGCCGACAACGTTGTTCGTAAATGCAGGTGTGCAGAAACTCCAAGGTATCTTCGAGATGCAGGACGAGGACATCGACCTGATCATCGATGTAAACCTCAAGGGAGCGCTCTACACCGTTGCTGAGGCCGCCTCCCTGATGAGGGATGCGAACCAGGGCGGCACCATCGTACTGATGGCCTCGGACCAAGCACTCATAGGCAAGGAAGGCTCCATCGTATACGGTGCGACCAAAGGCGCCGTAGCACAGATGGCCAAGAGCCTTTCCGTCGCGCTCAGTACTCACCGCATCCGTGTCAACGCGGTCTGCCCTGCAACTGTTAAAACACCGCTGACCGAGCAAGTCTTCCAGTGGCTCGCCGACAAGCATTTCAACGGAGACACAGAAGCCGCCTGGGCAGCAGAGGCCGAACTCCTCCCGATAGGACGCGTGGCCGAGCCATCCGAAATCGCAGAAGTCGTTTACTTTCTGAGCCAGCCGACTTCCAGCTTCATGACCGGCGCACTTGTCCCGGTGGACGGTGGCCTGACGGCACAATAAGCACGCCACGGAGTGCACGAAAAACACAGAAGGGCTAATCCAATGGACTTCTTTCAAGGGGTTGGGCTCAAGACTCAACTCCTAGCTCCTTCAGACCACCCCGCGAACATCCGTAATATCTCCACACTGCGCGGATCACAACGATTGTCAAACTGGCGTCTATCTATGTTTCCCGTGTTCATATGTGACCGCTCTTCGCCTTTTTTCGCCAACCAATCTTCGAAAGATCAGCAATGATAAACTGGGGAATCATTGGCCCAGGAGGAATCGCTCGTGTCTTCTGTAACGGTCTTCGCTTCTCGAAGACGGGCAAGGCGACCGCTGTCGCGAGTCGCGACCGAAGCAAGGCCGAAGCGTTTGCGGCTGCGTTCGACATAGAGACCGTTCATGAGTCCTACGACGCCCTTCTCGCAGACCACTCCGTCGAGGCCGTCTACATCGCCACGATCCATCCCGCGCACTTGGACATTGTCACCCGGGTAGCCCAAGCGGGGAAGCACATTCTCGTCGAGAAACCGATGGGAATGAACTCTCGCGAGGTGTCGGCTATGATCGCAGCAGCGCGGTCGAACGATGTATTCCTGATGGAAGCGTTCATGTATCGCTGCCATCCTCAGATCCAAGAGATGGCCAAACTGATCCAGGATGGTGCGATCGGAGATGTGCGAGTTGTCCGATCCGCCTTCGGCTATGCGTCGAAGTTTAACCCAGACTCACGGGCTTACAACCGTGATCTTGGTGGTGGCGGCATCATGGATGTGGGGTGCTACCCCGCGTCAGCTGCGAGGCGTGTCGCCGGAGCGACATCGGGTCAGATCTTTCTCAATCCAATCGAGGTCAAAGCGTCAGGCATAATCGGCGAGTCGGGTGTCGACTACTACGCAGCCGCTGTCCTGAAGTTCGAGAACGACGTAATCGCCGAAATCAGCACAGGTGTGGCTGCTCGGCTCACCAACGACATCACCATATACGGCACCGAAGGTATCCTCACAGTGCCGAACCCCTGGCTCCCCTCGACGCCGTGTCGAACCGCAAGAGAAGCACTGCCTCTGGACACGACCTTCCCCCCAAGTGAGATCCACCTCACCAAGGGCAACACCTCCGAGACCATCGTAGTAGAAGTTGATCGCGACCTGTTCACTTTCGAGGCAGACACAGTTGCCACATACATCGAGCAGAGAGAATCACCGACGATGAGCTGGGCAGACAGCGAAGGAAACATGCGTTTGCTCGATGAATGGCGATCCCAGATCGGCCTTCGCTACCCTCAGGATGACTGACACCTTGAGACGCACAGACTTCGCTCCGTCACATTCCAACGATAAATGTTGCCTGAAAACGAACATAAAACAGCGAGTAATCCGATTATCGAAGTCCGCCACCTCAAGCACGGTGAATGGGAGCTCTACCGCTCCATCAGATTGGAAGCACTTCAGAATGCACCCTATGCGTTCGGATCCAACTACGAACGCGAGATCGCTTTCACAGAAGAGAAGTGGAAGGATTGTGCTGAGTCGCGCGCTACCGGCAAGGAGAGCATCTGTGTCATTGCAATCGATGTAAGCCGTGGTGTGGGGATCGCCGGTGGTATAACGCCGGAAGACAACCCGCGTGTCAACCAGCTCGTCTCGATGTGGGTTCACGAAGACGTCCGCGGGTCAAACGTGGCCGCTCGCCTCGCATCCCAAGTCGAGGTCTGGGCTTTCGATCGCGGATCCGAGGGGATTGTCCTGGGTGTCAACACGGGCAACGTTCGCGCCACCCGATTTTACGAGAAGATGGGATTCNTAGTTTTTGACGGAGAGATCTCACATCGCTCTGCCTGCGAGAAATACTTCCACAAACCCCTTGCCATAGGAGCCTNACNAACTGACTAGTATCTGTCTTGGTCCTCCAGACTCNCCCTTCTCTCGGTCGGCCCTNCTCACAAGTGGACGAACTCTTCTCCTGAAGTTACACTGAGTAACGTCGTCCCCGCAGATCACAGGCGGGGCTCCAACTACCTCCGTGTGCTTCCATGTTTTTCCACGGCTACCCTCATGCCCTACTTCTATGGCCAACTCAAAGACGTCAATACGACTGACATAGCAGACGCGATCCAGCTCGGCTGTCAGACCATGCAGAGTGTCTTCGACGCCGACGACAATGACATCCCCTTCTTCTCCTCGACGGTCAGACCAATTGCCGAGCTCAAGTTCAGCGGCGCACACAGCGAGTCACATATCCCCGGGCGGCATCTCAACGCGCTCTTGAACGCTGAGAATGCGGTCGGCATCGAGCTCGACGAATCCGCCGTCCGGAAGCACGCCAACGCTGCCTACTTCTCGTTCAGTGGACCGCTACCAGTCCCCCTCAACCGAGAGAAGGTAGACGGACCGCTCGTCTACTTCCGCACGCACAACCTCAGGGAAGGCATTCACGCGCTCTACCCGCTCATACAGTATCGCAAGGAGAGCCGAGCGCACGATCTTGCGGAACAATGCATCGCAGCGATCTTAGAACTGTGGTCGCCCGAGTTTGGATGGGACATCAGCACTTGCAACACGCGCTACGGTATGGAGCCGGACGAGCGAACCCTAGTCAGTGGTCTGGCACGTATCCTAGGGCCTCTCGTGAAATACTATCGGGTTACCGAATCCCACGCCGCTCTCAACCTTGCGATACAGATCAAGGAGCGACTCTTACAGGATGCCTACCCCGAGGACGGATCATACGATCTGACAGCNCACGGGGCGCACACACACTCCACCACCTGCGTAATGGCTTCGCTCGCTCAGCTCGCCGAGCTGACGAAAGATATGGCTCTGCTGGGGCGGGTACGCGCATTCTACGACAGCGGCTTGAGATCGTTCAGCGATCAATTGGGATGGGTTATCGAGAACAGCTCTGACGATCAAGAGGAAGGCCGTCTCGATCGCGGGGAAATCAACAACACAGGTGACATTGTCGAGACTGCCCTTATACTCGGGCAATTCGGTCACACGGAATACTTCGAGGATGCCGAACGTATCCTGCGGTCTCACCTTCTCCCATCTCAGCTAAGGGACACCGGATTTATCGAGGATCCTGACAACCCTGACGGGCTCGACGGACGGACCAACGTCGCGCAACGACACCAGGGCGCGTTCGGTTTTCCGGCNCCATATGGACACGAGCCAGTAGAATGCGACCGGGTCAGCTTCAACATGGACATCGTTGGTGGGGGTGTCGCCTCNCTTTGTGAAGCCTATCGGAACACGACCCTGCACGACGCCACAGGTCATCACGTCAACCTGCTCTTTGACCACGAGACTGATGCGATAAAGGTCGAATCGCGATACACACACAACGCTCTCACCATCACACTCAANGAACCGGGACCTCTTTGGGTCCGAATACCTTCCTGGATCGACGGTGAGGCTCTCGTTGCGAGTGTACCCGGATCGCGTATGACGAACGGCTATCTGTTCGTGGCGTCACACCCGATCGAAGAAAAACTCGAGTTGGCCTACGATCTGCCGACGCTGGATCTCACNCTGAGCCATCGCTCACGAGACATTCGTGTGCGCATGCGCGGAGACAGCGTAGAGGCCATGGACAACTTCGGCGCNGATCTCACCTTCTTTCCCGCACTCTCNTGAGGAGGAACGAAAGGTCGGTGCACTGCAGCCGTTCACNCACCTTCTCGAAGACCACGCACGATGGAATCCACGCGCTCGAAGGGCTGAGTGTGGAGGGAGACGCTCACCCGGAGCAGATCGATGTGCTCACCGAAGCTGGTTTCGACCTTTCAACGAGCCAGATGGGAGGGAACGTCAACGCACGTGGTCTCGATCNGCTCTCCCTGACCGAGGGAGCACTGCGGTTCTGGAAGTGACGGGTCGCAGGAACCCATGCAAACAGCTCGATGAGTTGATGCACGGACTGATGTCGGCAGCCCTAGACAGANATAAAGACGTGGAGCCGANTCGCAAAGCCNGGATTATAAAAATTGTGCGAACGATCGGTGGCACTCGCCTTGGCGATACCATCCACACTCAGCTGCCCCCGGAACCTCACGAGAAACTTGACCGTGTATGATCAAAGGGTTCCATTCAGGGACCACATAACCTGACCCTAGGATAGCNTCACTATGATACCCGCACANGAGGCGCTCCAGCGCCTGCGCGCAGGGAATGCGCGCTTTGTCGACAACAAAACCNNCAGAGACTCTCNTATCACCCAGGCACATCGGGAANCCCTCGCCGATGGGCAGGCTCCCTTCGCCNTCGTGCTGGGCTGCTCCGACTCGCGTGTTCCTGCTGAGCTCGTTTTCGATCAGAGGCTCGGCGATCTCTTCGTGATACGCGTCGCGGGCAATGTGGTCGAACCTTCGCTCATCGGCAGTGTCGAGTACGCGGCCGCCCACCTCGGTACGCGACTCGTTGTCGTCATGGGACACTCGCATTGCGGGGCCGTCGGAGCAACTCTGGCTGAGCTTCAAAAGAAGACNCCCGACCTGTCCCCTGGCATCCGGGCAATTGTTGACCGGATCCGTCCCGCCTTCGAGGGCCTGTCGATCGACGAAAGCGACCGAGACGAAACGATTGAGCAGGCAGTGACAGCGAACGTCCTCACCTCTGTTAGCAAGCTCCAGGACGAATCGACTATCCTTCGANACCTCGTCGAAAATGATGGACTAAAAATCGTTGGTGCGCACTGCGCNCTGCANACAGGTTTCGTCGACTTCTTCCACGGCATCCCTTTCGAGTAGCAGGTTCGATGATTCGACTCGGAAGTCGTCCCATCAGTTCAACGAAGGAAACCACGGCCTTCGGAATCTTCGGTGTCTCTCCTGAAAGTCCCGATGGTAGCCGGATCTGCTACACCCGCTTCCTTGCCACGCCCTCGGCCAAAACTAAAGACCCGGTTCCCGCCGAGCTCTGGGTCTGCANCCATGATTTGTCGAATCACACAAAGGTTGCAGACCTGTCAATCAAACCGATTCACAACGCGGCTCGCGCAGCATGGGTCGACAACACACGGCTGAGCTTCACAACGCACCGACTCACACGCGTGCTGGATGTGGAGAATGGCTCAGATCTCGTGGAGCCAGTTGAGGGAGATACAGGCCACGAAGGACACGGAGCCTGCATCCTCTACTGGACAGTTGACGGAGAGAATCCGAGTTCGGTCGCTGAACTGGATGCAGACTCGGGTATCTCTCATANCATCGTCACGACNGAACAGATCTGTGATGTATACCGCCGTGACACTGGCCGGGACCTTGAGCCGTTCTCTGTCAAACACCTTCAGTACAGTACCGANGGTCAGCTGATCTGCTTCCGTCTGCACGGACCGACGACCGAAATGCTTTCGATGCGTCCGGATGGATCGCAGTTGCACGTCTATCCCGCGCAGAAACCCGTCCACCAACTATGGTTCGACAACGACACCATCATGGGTGCGTGGAAACGATCACCACCCGAAGGCAAGCGGAGCCACTTCTTCCGATGGTCACTCGATGGCGAGGTTATCGAGGAACTTGCTGGCTCGATCTCACACGGCGCTGCTTCACCGGATCGGATGTGGTATGCAGGTGAAACCTGTGAGTACTTCGATTCCCCGATCCGGATGGCGCTTTACCGGCGGGGCGAGACGGCGCCGGCGGCAGTTTGCTTCGACCACGACTTTGCCGACATCACCTGGGAGCGGCGCTACCACGTGAACCCGGCCTTTAGCCGTGACGGAACACGTCTCTACTTCTGGCAGGCCGTATCGGACTCCAAGGTCGAAGCCCGCTTCGTCGACCTACACGGCCTGCTGGACAAATGAGGCATTCTACACCGACATCACAAACCGAAGCATCGAAGCGGATGAGCCATTCATTGGTAACGAGTTGCACGTCGTCGACNTGATCAACCCGGATGGACAGGAGATCGCATTTCAAAGCTCGGTACAGGATGGTTAAATCGTGGCCGCCGCCACTAGCTATCCTTGAAGACGCGAGTCCGCCTACTTCCGCAAAAGAACAGGACCCAATGGCCCGATTTCCCTATCTTGGCTCAACTTAAGCCGAACACAGTAGGAGGTTTCGATGAAACTTGCCGTGATAGGTGGGGGCAGCTCCCAGTGGATGAAGAGCCTCATGCGGGATATCTATCTGCTNGAGAGCGCCGAGGGTGGCGAGATTCGACTAGTCGACCCTCGGCGAGAGGCGGTTGAGGCTGTGGCCGAGATGCTCCGAGCCTTCAACCGGATGCGTGACAAGGCCTACGAGATTACGGTGACGGAGAATCGTCGAGAGGCCCTCGATGGTGCCGATTTCGTGATGACGACCTTCAGCCCCGGCGGCATGGAGGCATTCTACCACGACCTCGAAATTCCGATCAAGTACGGCATCAGAATCCCGGTCTCGATGACCGTTGGACCACCCGGNNTGTCAGCCGCGCTTCGAACCATCCCGGTCGCCTACGAGATGGTCGAAGANATGGAGGCCTGTTGTCCAGGTGCCTGGTTGCTCAACGTCACGAACCCGATGAGCGCCGTCACTCGGTCGATGAACTTGGCTGCGAAGACGGTCAAGGTCCTCGGCCTCTGCCACGAGTTTCATGCATTTTCAGGACATATGGACCGCATCTTCGGTCTCGGCCAACCTGACGACGTCGATATCCTCTCTTACCTGTATTACTGGCTCGGAGATCAGGGGTTCGACTACACGATCGCAGGAGTGAACCATTTTATATGGATCACGAACGCGACCCTGAACGGTGAGGACGTTATCCCTCGCATCCGCCAGTTTGCGATCGAAAACTGGGACACGAAATCGGACCACACGGGCTACGATGCGCGGGCCAACTACAATGCGGCTAAGCTGGCCCTCTGCCGCACCTTCGGATACCTGCCGATTGTAGGCGACCGTCACCTCGTCGAGTTCTGGCCAAGCCTCTGCAACCCTCGCAACGGCTATGCGACGAAGTATGACGTCATAAAGACGACCGTCGATTCACGCATCCATCGTGCTGAACAGGCCACGACAGAGGTGCATCGGATCGCACGTGGAGAGCAGGACATCGACTGGACACCAAGCGGAGAGGAAATGACCGCCATCATTGACGGTATCCTCACCGGTAAACAGACGCGATGCATTCTAAACCTCCCAAACACGGGGCAGATCGCGAACATCCCGNGCGACCGAATCGTTGAGACGCTTGCGAACGTTGCTGGGGAGGGCGCGACTCCTGAGGACGCCGGTGAGCTTCCCGGTCCGATCGGAACACTCTGCCAGCTCCACTCCGACATTCACGAGATGACCGTCTCCGCTGCGCTGTCTGGCAACCGTGACGTCGCGGTGCAGACCATGGCCCTGGACCCGCTCAGCGCCGGNGCCGACTTCAGCGAAATCGGTGCGATGACAGACGAACTGCTGTCTGCAAATCGGGAATGGCTTCCTAGATTCTTCGCATGACCAGAACCCGATCCACATCTCAAGCCGCAGAAATCCTGATTCTGATCACGCTCCTGTGCGGGCCAACGCAGGCTGCTGGTCGACTCCCGACTTACGCCCGTCAAGGTATGGTCGTCAGTGCATCTGAAATAGCCTCTCGCTTGGGACGAGACATCCTTCAGAAGGGTGGCAACGCGATCGATGCCGCTGTCACTACAGGATTCGCTCTGGCAGTCACTTGGCCCGCGGCGGGCAACATCGGTGGCGGCGGCTTTCTCGTATATCACGGAGCGAACGGCCAGGTTACCACGTTCGACTTCCGCGAAAAGGCGCCGCTCGCCTCGACGCAGGACATGTATTTAGACGCATCCGGATCCGTTCGGAACAACTCGAACCATGATGGTTTCCTGTCGATCGGCGTACCCGGAACGGTTGCCGGCCTGTATGCAGCTCACGCCAAACTCGGCCGTCTGTCGTGGTCCGAGCTCGTCGAGCCAGCTGTTCGTCTCGCCGAGGATGGCGTCCCATTCACGTGGGCTCTACACCACCAAGCAACGGGAAGACTTGCCGAGGACCTAGATCGCTACCCCTCATCGGCAGCCATACTGCGGACGGGCGGAGAAGCATATGCCCCAGATGAAACTTGGCGTCAGCCTGACCTTGCCAGAACGCTTACTCGAATTCAGGATTACGGACACGACGGATTCTACAGCGGAGAAACAGCAAAGAGGCTTTCCGACTTCGTCACCGCGAACGGGGGCTTCATCACAGAAAAGGATCTGTCCGCATACCGGGCGATCGAGAGACGTCCCATACACGGGACCTACAGGGGCTATGATGTCTACGCAATGCCACCTCCGAGCTCGGGTGGCGTCGCCGTCGTCGAGATGTTGAACATCCTTGAAGGGTACAATCTTGCCAGGCTGGGACACAATTCAGCCGACTACCTTCACCTCCTAACCGAGGCTATGCGAAGGGCTTTCGCTGACCGAGCAGAGCATCTCGGAGATCCGGATTTCAACCCGCAAATGCCGATCGAACGACTAACCTCGAAGGCACGAGCAAGGCGTCTCCGCGCATCGATCGATCCTGCCAGAGCTTCGGTCAGCGACTCGACACGATTCGCTCTTCCCTATGAGAGCGAGGAGACCACGCATTACAGTATCGTCGACGCCGATCGAAACGCTGTGTCGGTAACTTACACACTCGAGCAAAGTTATGGATCGAAGATCGTGGCAGAGGGTCTTGGGTTTTTTCTGAACAACGAGATGGGCGATTTCAACGCCGTGCCCGGAGAGACGAGCAGTCGCGGGCAGATTGGGACACCGCCAAACGTGATCGCGCCCGAAAAGCGCATGCTCTCGAGCATGACTCCGACCATCATCGCAAAGGAGGGTAAGGNGGCCTATGTGATCGGCAGCCCAGGAGGCCGCACGATCATCAACACCGTCCTACAGGTCTCGCTGAACCTGATCGATCACGGAATGGACATCGCGCAGGCGGTCGAAGCCGGACGTATCCATCATCAATGGCTACCCGACATCACGTCTTTCGAGCAGTGGACCATCTCACCAGACACCAAAACTCAATACGAAGGCATGGGTCACAGAGTCCGCTCACGGGCAAGCCAAGGCCGTGTCATGGCAATCGCAATCGATTACACGCGCAGCCTTTTAACAGGTGCTGCAGACTCAAGAAGCCCGGACGGTGCAGCAGTCGGATACTGAACTAACAACCATACGCGTTGGACAGAGAGATCCTTCGCTTCGCTCAGGATGACCCAATGCCCAGAATGACCGGTAGTCAGTTCATCGCCGAGACTTTCCACGGATACGGAATCACACACTGCTTCTTCATGCCNGTGATCATTCCACGTGCTCTGATGCACATGGAAGAGCTCGGTATCAAGCGGATAATGACCCACGGTGAAAAGTCCGCAGCATACATGGCAGATGCTTACGCCCGCGTGAAACGGTCGACGGGAGTATGCATGGCCCAATCGGTCGGTGCCGCAAACCTCGCAGCGGGGCTTCAGGACGCGTATCTCGCCTGTGCGCCTGTCCTCGCCATCACCGGACGTCAGACGACCGTCAACCTGAATCGTCACGCTTACCAGGAGGTCGACCACGTCGCGCCGTTCGGTGCAGTCACGAAGTACAACGTTCACGTCAGCGAAGCTGCTGAACTGCCTTACTTCCTCAGGCAAGCCTTCCGAGAATCCGTCTCCGGAACNCCGGGTCCAGTCCATCTCGACATCGAGGGATTCGTCGGTCAAGTCGTCGGTGAAGGAGAGGCNGACCTCGAGGTCTTCGTCGACGANCCCTACAAGCAATCACCTCCGTATCGTCCCGAGCCTGATGACGCATCGGTCAAGGAGGCCGTGCGTCTTCTCACAGAAGCACAGCGTCCGATCATCATCGCCGGGGGTGGGGTCACGACCTCAGGTGCGGATCAAGAGCTCGTCACCCTCGCGGAGAAGCTGTCGATTCCCGTCGCCACATCTTTAAACGCAAAAGCGACCTTCCCCTACGACCATCCGCTGGGCGTCGGTGTATGTGGACACTACTCACGCGAGTGCGCGAACCGCGCTGTCTCCGATGCGGATCTCATCTTCTTCGTCGGCAGTCACACGGGGGGGCAGGTCACGAATGAGTGGCACGTTCCACCCCCCAATACTCCGATCATGCAGCTCGACATAAACGCATCCGAAATCGGGCGAAACTATCCGATTCGTTTTGGCATCCAGGCTGACGCAAAAACCGCCCTGAAAAAGATGGTCGATGCGGCTAATAGCGTCGAGCGCGAAAGCTGGGTCGCGCAGATCCAGGCACACGTGTCCAGATGGAGGGACGAAGTGGCTCCGCTCGTCCATTCAGACGACATCCCAATCCGACCGGAGCGATTGTGTCGCGAACTGACTGATCACCTGCCTTCCGATGCGATCCTCGTTTCAGACACAGGGCACTCCGGGATCTGGACAGGAACGATGATTGACCTCAAGCATCCGGAACAGTCTTTCGTCCGGTGTTCTGGATCCCTCGGCTGGGGGATNCCCGGCGCAATCGGGGCGAAGTGCGCAGCTCCAGATCGCCCGGTCCTCTGCTTCGTGGGTGACGGTGGCATCTGGTATCACATGACCGAGTTCGACACGGCGGTGCGGAACGACATTCCCGTCGTCTTCGTCGTCAACAACAACGCTTCGCTAAACCAGGAGAAGGACGTCAACGAACGCACATACGGCAGTCAGGTCAAAGGCTCCGACGAGCTGTGGCACATGACTGACGGTGACTTTGCCAGAATGGGCGAGTCCATGGGCACGCTTGGCATCACCGTGCACAAGGCAACCGAAATGAAAAGCGCGCTGGATCAGGCTTTCTCGTCCGGCCGCCCAACGGTCATCGACGTCAAGACCCATATAGATGGAATCGCCCCAAGGGCCTGGGCACCTTAGCCAGGCTTGGCGTATATGCGCCGTTCATCCCGAATGCCCGGAGCCTCGCTTGTTGCGATGGAGGGTCTATCGAGNAAAGGTCATCAATCCCATCCAAGACACTCAGGGCATCGCNTTGCACTAGGTCATTGGCGGCACGTGTACGCTGATGGTCAATCACTTCGAATCCCAGGATGTGGTCATAACAACATTCCAGACAGAAGAGCCGCAATTGACACCGGTCCAGATGAGACGCTCAGATGAATCAGTTGCCAACATCTGAGCAGATCACATACGGCTGGACACGAAGAGAGCGCCAGAGCTTTCGGTGCNNTCTTCTTTGTAGGACTTGCACCTAAGACGTTTCCTGCGGACCATTCTGTCCGACGTACCGTGCATATCAAGAGACTGACAATGCGGACAGAAGACATAATCGCGACCCCGGCACGCGTCCTTACCGACGGCCAGCGCCAAACCTACTTCGACAAGGGCTACCTGCTCGTAGAAAGCGCCGTCGACTCCGATTGGATAGAGCGGCTGCTTGCCACCACAGCCGAAATGGTCGACAGGAGCCGATCGATCGCTGAGTCCGACTCGATCTTCGACCTCGAGCCCGGACATTCTTCAGACAATCCTCGGCTTCGAAGACTCAGCAGTCCCACCGATCAGCACTCAATCTACTGGGAGTTCGCTTCCAGGTCGATCGTCCCCGATATCGTTGCCGATCTCGTGGGACCGAACGTGAAGTTTCACCACTCCAAGCTGAACTTCAAATGGGCTGATGGCGGTGAAGAGGTCAAATGGCACCAAGACATCACCTTCTGGCCGCATACGAACTACAGTCCTCTGACTGTCGGCCTTTATCTGCACGACGTGGGTGACGAGCAGGGTCCACTTGGCGTCTTACCCCGAAGCCACGAAGGCGATTTATACAACCAATACAACTATCAGGGTCAATGGGCCGGCTGTCTAAGCGACAATGATGTCTCATCCCTCGATCTCGACAGTGTCGAATATCTGACCGGACCGGCCGGATCCATCACTATCCACAACTGCCGCGCCGTCCACGGCTCCAAAATCAATCAGTCTGCCGTAGGGCGCCCACTACTTCTGAACGCCTATTCGTCCGCCGACGCCTTCCCCTATACCCACGATCCCCTGATGAGCTCGCACCACGGCGAAATCGTACGCGGCCAACCGGCAACCTGGGCTCACCACGATCCTCGCCCTTGCCTGATCCCNCCCGACTGGTCCGGCGGCTACACCTCAATCTACGCTCTTCAACAAGAGGAAGCAGCCACGGAGAAATCAGAGGAAACCCATGCCAATTGAAACAGCCAACTGCAGGCCGCGGGCCATTCGCAGTAATTGTAAACCAGCACCGTCAGCCCAGTATCTCACCCTTCCGATCCCACTGTGGTCCAAGCTTTCGGTTTCGACATGAGAATAGCAGCAGCTGAAATAGGCCAGGAAACTGACACCTTCAGTCCGCTCGATACGACGCTAGAGTTGTTCGAGAGTCACGGTCTGTTCTACGGGGACGAGATCGTCGAGATGGTCAAGGGCGAGGGGATGATCGGTGCGTTTCTCGATCAGCTCGACAAGGAGCCAGATGAGATCGAGCTCTTCCCGATCATCAGGGCGTGGGCCGGTGCGGGCGGATGGATCACAAACGAGACGCTAAAACACTTCGAGACGTGCCTTCTGGAGGGGCTGGAGAAAGCATTACCGCTAGACGGGTTCTTCTTCGCACAGCACGGCGCCGCATCGGCACATACGGATGACGATGTCGAAGGGTATCTGCTCGAAGTGGCCAGGCGAGTACTTGGTCCAGATGTTCCGATCGTCATGCCACTTGATCACCACGCCAACATCACGAAACGCATGGTCGAGCACAGCGACCTGATCGTTGGACATCGCACACAGCCCCACGATCCGTACGACACCGGTCGGATCGCTGCNGAGCTATCCCTGCCTGTCTTCCGAGGCGACGTTTCACCGGTGCCAGGGTTCAGAAAGATCCCGATGATCACCCAGCAGGACCAATTCCTGACTTCTAGTGGTCCCATGAAGCAGTGGTTCGATAGCGCGCGGTCTTTTGAGTCACACGAGGGTGTCCTCGCGGCGTCCCCCTTCCCGATGCAGCCGTGGCTTGATGTGAAAGAGGGCGGATGGACGTCTNTGGTCTACACGGATGGTGACCCAGATCACGCGCAGCAACTCGCAGACGACCTAGCCAATCAGGCTTGGTCGATGCGCGAGCAATTCTGGTTATCGGAGCGGCTACCCAGAGAAAATGCGGTCGCTGAAGCGATCCGCGAGGAGGAAGGACTGATCATCCTATCGGACACTGGAGATTCTGTTTACGGAGGCGCACCGGGTGACAGTACGCACATCCTGGAGGCTCTGTTGGCAGCCGACCTGAAAGAGATCGCGCTCGTCCCGATGCTTGACCCCGAGGCTCAGGCAGCCGCTGCGGCAGCAGGGATCGGCGCAGAGGTCACGTTGTCAGTGGGAGGGAAGCTGGACAACACCTTCTCGGCACCCGTAGAGGTTAGCGGCAAGGTGGCCGGGCTGTCCAAAGGACTGGAAGTCTGGGTCGAACTTCGCGGATACTCGGATATGGGCCCGACCGCACTCATNGAGGTCGGTAACGTCCGGATCGTCCTTCAGGCGCGTCGATCCTCCGCAGTTAACCAGCCGATCCTCTACACGCACCTGGGTCTCGACATCGCGGATGCCAAGATGGTTGTCCTGAAGACTGCCAGTAACTTCCAGTTCTTTGACCGCTGGACTAGGCGGATGATCCGCGTCGATTCGCCGGGTATGACACAATCGAACCTGAAGGATTTCAAGTGGCGATTCCTCCCCCGGCCGATCCATCCGCTCGACGACCTGCCCGAGTGGTCGCCCCGGTGACCTCGCAGAGACGATCTCTGATATCCTCGAAGACGCAGATCCAAAGATCCTGACCCCTACTCCGCCACAACTGATTATGTCGTGATTTTTATGTCTTCGTCGACGAGACTGGGTTTTTCGTCCCCAAACCAAATTTAATCACCGTTCCAAATCACTCCGTCACCGAACTATCGCGGCCCTGCTGATCCGAACGAGCGCCTGCAAGGGTCCTTCCGGCACCCTCACGGCCGCTCCAGCGTACACACCTGGCTCTTTGCAAGGCTGAGAACATCCTACTAGAAGCCAGAAACCCGACTGGCTTCGCGTCCGACACGCCTTCTTAGGGCGACACCTAGTAGCTTCGACAGGTCTCTCTTCTATCCTCCGAGGACCTCCCCTTTAGTGTTCTTCGGTGTCTTTCGTGGCCATCCTTCGGTCGTGAACGTCATCAATGATGCNCAGAAATCACCGTATCCATGAGACGCAGCAGCATCAGAATAGCCACCAACCTTGCTCGCATCATAATAACCCCCCNGTCGGGTTCAATCTTTGAAAAATAGCCCGATACCTCGCCCTCTTGAATCCCCTTTCCCGCAGTAATAACTGCCAGTATTTTGCCCAACGTTGACANCTACCATACANGGAGCACCAAATGGCTGAAGACCAAACATCGAAGGTCCCCTACCACACGTTCCCGACAGATTCTCTCGAGGCGCAGGAAGCCGCGCTGGCAGAAAACCCGCTCTTGAAGCGGATGCTCGACTACCGGGAAACCTACACGGACGATCCGCACCGCCCGATCTACCACTATGTCAACCCTGAAGCGATGCTCAACGACCCAAACGGCCTCTGTTTCTGGCAAGGCCGCTGGCATCTCTTCTACCAAGCATATCCTCCCGAGGATACTCGACAACACTGGGGCCATGCAGTCAGCGACGACCTCGTTCATTGGCGAGACCTCCCCTACTGCATCTACCCGAACCCGGAACGGTGCTGTTTTTCGGGTTCCGCGCTTGTCGAAGAAGATCGTGTGATCGCGATGTATCATGGGACCGAAGTCGGCAACATGGTGGCCATATCCAGTGACCCCCTCCTCCTGAACTGGGAGAAGATTGGAAACAGAGCGGTCGTTCCGATGAACAAAGAACGCACATTCGCCGGTAACGTGCCGATCGGGATGCATCCTCCTCGCGTGTTCGACCCATGCATATGGAAGAAAGGTGACTCCTATTACTCGATCACAGGCGGCCAGCTGCCGACAGGTCCCGGGGGCAAACTCATCCGGGCAAATTTCCTGTACCGATCGGTAGACCTTGAGCACTGGGAGTATCTGCACCCCTTCGTCGAGAACGACCTGTATTCGATGGTCGGCGACGACGGTGCCTGCCCATATTTCTGGCCGATCGGTGANCGACANATGCTGCTCTTCTTCAGCCATACGAGCGGTGGTCAGTATTTACTCGGGGACTACGACCAGGATCGCGACAAATTCGTCGTCACTTACGGAGCCAAGTTTAACTTCGGCCCGTACGGGCCTGCCGGTGTCCACGCACCGTCCGCAACTCCTGATGGGAATGATGGGATCATTGTCATCTTCAACATGAATCCCGGCAAACCGACGGATCGCTGGAATCAAATAATGACGTTGCCTCGGAGGCTGACCGTCAATGGCGATACGGTCTACCAAGAACCTGCTGGCGACATGGAATCTCTTCGCGGAAAGCACGTGCACGTAGGCGGCACGACACTGAAGGCGAACAGGGAAACCATACTTGATGATGTATCTGGAAACGCCTTCGAGATCGTCGCAGAGATCGACCCGAAGGACGCGACATCTGTAGACCTGAACGTCCTTCGATCTCCGGGAAGCGAAGAGTTCACGCGTATCACCTTTTACAAGGAACGTGGTTATCGGGACCGCAACGTCCGCCCACATCCCATCACCAGCGCGATCACACTCGACTCGACCTATGCGTCAACCGCATCAGATGTAAAATCCCGAGCGCCGGAAACCACCCACTTCACCTTGCCAGAGGGCGATAACCTTAAGCTGCGCATCTTTGTCGACCGAAGCGTGGTCGAGGTCTTTGTCAACGGTGTCCAGTGCATCGCTCTCCGTGTGTATCCGGATCGACCAGACAGTACAGGCGTCTCTCTTCGCGCCCAAGGATCAGAAGCTCAACTCGTTTCGCTCGATGCATGGCAAATGGAGAACATCTATACCTAACAGGTCAGCAACACGAAAACCGTTGGATCGATCACACAGGAAAGCTCATGGAAACCATCAAAATCGGAATCATCGGCGCAGGTAGCATCTTCCGCTCTCGTCACTTTCCCGGACTCGAAAAAATCGAAGCCGCAGAGGTTGTCGCCATCTGCAATCGTAGCGAAGAAAGTGGTAAAGCGATCGCAGAAGAGTTCAACCTCACACCTGACATCATGACCGATCCCGACACTCTGCTTGCACGCAACGACATCGATGCCGTCATGATCGGTACGTGGCCTTACAGGCATTGTCCTTTCGTCATCGCATCTTTGGATGCCGGCAAGCACACCTTTGTCCAGGCTCGGATGGCCATGAATCTGACCGAGGCGAAACAGATGTACTCCAAAGCGCAGGAATCCGGCCTTGTGACACAGATCTGTCCTGCGCCGCCATGGAAGGCCGGTCGGTTTCTTCGGAGGTTGGTCGNCGAAGGCTATTGCGGCGACATCTACAATGTCTACGTAAACAACATTGGGGACGGCCTAGTCGA
The DNA here is from genome assembly GCA_002714465.1 of Gemmatimonadota bacterium. The sequence continues at coordinate 24,515 of PAXL01000057.1, forward strand.
CCCACACGCGCCGCTGCACTGGCGTATGATCGACCGGTATTCTGGCCTTAACGCGCTGGGGATGGGCATCACGATGGAGCGCGTTCACCGCGTACTAGGCTACTTCAGCTCGATTACGGCTAGAACCGGGATCTTCACGAGAGAGCGTCCTCTCNCTGATGGCAGTGGCNTCGGTCCNGTGGAACGGCCGGAAACTGTGCACATTCTCGGCCGGATGGAAAACGGTGCAGAAGCGGCGTGCCTCTTCTCAAATAAAGCACAGTTCGGTAGCGGGTCTTCGCTCGAGATCTACGGCAGCGAGGGTACGCTGGTCTACGACGAGGGGTCGAACGTCAGAGGCGGCAAGGTTGGAGACGAGGGGCTGACAGATCTGTCGATTCCGGTGGATGAGATTGCGGAGTGGACCGTGGAGCAGGACTTCATCAACGCGATACAGGGCGGCCCTCAGGGCGATACGTGCTTCTACGAGGGTGTCAGATACATGGAGCTCACCGAGGCGGTGGCGAGATCGATGGAGTTGGGTCAGACGGTCAACCTGCCGCTCGTCTCCTAGCAACCTCGTTTGGGAGTCGCGAGCATCAGAATCATCAACCCCAATCCATGCAAGCTCAAGGCAAGCGTGAATCAGGTGTTTTGTACGGTGGATCAGACAAGTAACAACTCCACGTGCATTTCAACAATCCGGCCGGTTCTCTGAGCATACCATGAAGTCGAGGTAACTCGGCAAGCTTAGGAGGAACTATGGACCATGACCAGATGAGCAACGAAGAGAACTACCATCTTGACGTAGCTGGCTTCCTGCACGTCCCAAGCGTTCTCACACCCGGCGAGGTCAANCGACTCAACAAAGCGATCGACACTTCGAACGAAACCTCCGGCTTCCTCGGATTGCCAGAGGGCAAGCGCGAAGCGTTTCGGGATTTGCTCGTGCACCCTCAACTGGTCTGGTATCTGAATCAGATCGTCGGCCCAGGCTTCAAACTCGACAGGTTGCCCGAAATTCTAGGATCGGATCCTTCTCAAGTCGATTTACCGCTCCAAGGCGGGAACGAGCCCTTAGATCCTGGGACAGCTTACTTCTACAAGAACGGACGGCGGCACTTCGAAGGAGTCCGAGTCATCTGGGCCCTTTCAGATGTAAATGAGGGTGCCGGTGGCTTTGTCCTCGTCCCGCACACGCATCGGGGCAACGTCCAAGTACCAGAGGATGTCTTCACGGGTAAGGATGACCTGGGCCTGACTCGACAGGTTTCGATGAGGGTCGGAGACTTGATGATCATCGGCCTATCGGTTGTGCAGGGCATCCGTTCCTGGACATCGGATGAAGCTCCGAGGCTGCTGAGCTTCGAATTCACAGGTCGCGGCGTCATCCGTTCTGCAGGTCTTGGTGAAACCGTTGCATCATTCGAGCGCCCGGAATGGAACGAGCATCTTTCCGACAGTCAGAGGGCATCATTTCACCAGCCTGATTACCGGGACACGACCCCTCCACCCACGATTCTTACAGACGGCCAGACCGCGTCTACAGGGGATCTCGGAGAGGGTTTTCATCCTTCTATCTACGTTCGAAATCCTGAAGCCAACATCGACGAGAAGGAATTTTTCTTCTGGGACCTTTGCGGCTATCTGGTCGTGCGAAACGTCATGGACGAGGACTGGCTGTCCACGGCGAATGAAGCCATGGATGCCTACGAGGACCAGATTGAGGTTGGGAGCAACACGGCCGGCAAATCAAAGTCTCTGGCGGGGACGGGACGACCCGAGCTTCACGGGCTGTTCGAAATGCCTGGCAAGTACGGTGAAGCCTTTCGCAAAATGATCGCCTATCCCCCGATTGAGCACCGGATCAACTGGATGGGCGGAAGTGGTGCGCGGCTGGGAGGTGCAATGGCCATATGCTCGGTTGACGGAACGTCTGGTCACACCCTTCACACAAACGGCGAGCCTATAAATCCTTCGCGCCAGTGGTTCTACCAGAACGGCAGGAGCTACTGTCAGGCANTCACCTGCACGTGGCAACTTCGGGACGTCACGGATACGGATGGAGGCTTTGCCTGCGTACCCGGCTCAAACCACGCGAACTATCGGTTGCCTCCGGGTGTTTCTACTTGCGACGAAACCATGGGCCTGGTCAAGCACATCGACATGAATGCTGGCGACGTCCTCTTTTTCGCCGATGGTTCGACCGCGCACGGCACCTATGCCTGGCGAGGACCACGCTCCCGTCGCGGTGTCCTGATCAAGTATTCCAGCCGACACTTCAACCGTAGCGGCGGCAAGCCCACATACCCTGAGAATCGCTGGGGCGACGTCGTTGAGGGTATGACCGATGTTCAGATGGCCGTCATGCGCGGCGCCGACCGCGACGTCTTCCACAACAACGTNCCTCGTCTTGATGTTCATGGCGGCGAGGTCAGCGTCAATTACGAACGAGGCGGCGCCCTNTATAGCGGCGATACGCCGTTGGGTCCGACTGCCAAGCGTTAAATTCAGAACGGTGGCCAATGTCGGGCACCCAATCTTGAATCTCAAAGAAACCCCTTTCTAAATTCGTTGTTCAATATTTGACGCCGCTGCCATGCCTAATTCTCTCCCCTTATCNCGCTTCACCGTCCTTGATNTGACCCGCGTCCGTTCTGGTCCAACAGCCGTCCGCCAGCTCGCAGACTGGGGAGCCAACGTTGTCAAAATTGAGCCACCCGAATCGATCGACAGCACTGGCGGTATGGGTGGTCCGCGTCACGGACCCGACTTCCAAAACCTCCATCGCAATAAACGAGGCATGACACTGAACCTGAAGACGCCGACTGGACACGCGGTGTTCATGCGGATGCTTCAGCAGGCGGATGTGGTCGTCGAGAACTTCCGCCCTGACGTGAAGAAACGTCTCAAAGTCGACTACGAGAGCTGTCGAGACGTGAACCCACGAATCGTCTACGGCAGCGTCTCAGGATTCGGACAGGACGGGCCATACAGCAAGCGGCCGGGCTTCGATCAGATTGCGCAGGGCATGGGCGGGCTCATGTGGATCACGGGTATTCCGGGTCAGGGCCCCGTTCGAGTCGGCATTCCTGTTGCGGATCTGACAGCCGGAATCTATACCGCCATGGGCATCTTGATCGCTCTCCTGCAACGCGAAGAGACGGGTGTCGGCCAATATGTGCACACGTCACTGCTCGAAGCACAGATTGCGATGCTAGACTTTCAGGCTGCTCGGTGGATCACCTCCCAAGAGGTCCCGAGCCAGGCCGGAAACAACCATCCGACCAGCATACCGACCGGTGTCTTCCAGACCTCCGACGGATTTATCAACATCGCGACAACGGGTGAGCAAATCTGGCAGCGTCTCTGCAACGCGATCGGGGCCTCGGAGCTGATCGATGATCCCCTCTACGCGGATGGTCCGTTGCGTCTGGAAAACAGAGACGCTTGCAACGCAGACCTTCAGGACCGGCTTGCTCACAAGACCAGTAATGAATGGATCGATATCCTGAACGAGGCGGGTGTACCCTGTGGTCCGATTTATAGGGTGGACGAGATGTGGTCGGATCCGCAGGTAGAGAGTCTCGACCTGTCACGGAAGGTCACAAACAGTGCGGTCGGTGATCTGAATGTCGTACGAAATGCCGTGAACCTGAGCGCAGCAGAGGATGTTCCGTATACGGCGTCTCCGGAGCGAGGCGAGCATACGGACGAGATCCTGTCAGAGTTCGGGTTCTCTGTTCAGGAAATCCAGAAACTAAGGGAAGACGAGGCAGTATGAGTGAGGAACAGCCGGAACTGCTAACGGGTGTCGAATCCGGTGTCGGATACATTCGGTTNAACAGACCGGCNAAGCACAACGCGATCAGCTTCGAAATGTGGAAAGGTCTTGGCGAGGCCGTGGATCGTTACGNGGCGGACGATGCCGTTCGCGTGATTCTTGTTACGGGTGAAGGAGGACGCGCCTTCTCCAGCGGTGCCGACATATCGCAGTTTGAGAAGCAACGGTCGACACCCAACGGAGTCGCGGTCTACAACGACACGCTCGGTGAGTCCTGCCGGAAGCTGACCGTCGTACCTAAGCCTACGATCGCCAGGATTCAGGGGTACTGTATGGGAGGTGGTCTGGCCACCTCGCTATGCTGTGACCTGCGGATCGCATCGGCAGACTCGACGTTCGCGATCCCCGCAGCGAAGCTCGGTCTAGGATATGCTTACAACTCGCTCAAGACACTGACAGACCTAGTCGGTCCAGCAAGCGCCAAGGAAATCATGTTCACCAGTCGTCAATTCGATGCGCAGAAAGCCTACGAGATGGGTCTGATCAACCGGCTAACGACAACGGATGANATCGACCGCGTCACCAATGAGTATGCCGAAACACTCGCGGCCAACGCGCCCCTCACAATCAAGGCGTGTAAGCATATNATCGCCGAGCTGGCTAAANATTCAGGTGANCGCGACATCGAAACCTGTGATCGACTCGTAGACGACTGCTTCCGGAGTGACGACTACAAAGAGGGTCGACAGGCATTCCTCGAAAAGCGGAAACCGACTTTCCAAGGCAAATAGCCAATCTCCGATCACAAATCCAATTAGGCGCCGAATTTTATTACTCAGCCCTTCCACGGTGCCGTCAGCCCCAAGGATAAGAACCATAGTGACATTCACAGACGTTGTTGCCGCCTACGCAGAACGGGTGTTCGATCGATGCAGCGAGAAGGGATCAGACACACAACTCCTTGCCGACGGAATCGATCTCAATACGGGTAAACTCATCACCTGGAATGGTGAGGAAGTCACTTCGAACCTTGCCTGTCAGCAGAATTTCTTGCGCACGCTAGAAGGTCTCACCTCCCTCACGGGTGATTCGTCATACAGAGATCGTGCCGACACCTGGATTGCAGACGCGCTCCCGCGGATTCAACACCCTGAGTCTGGNCTNTTCTATTGGGGGGGCCACACCAGCTACGATCTGATCAAAGACAAGCCGATCCTCGGCAACCACGAGATGAAATGTGTCTACCCACACTACCCCTNCCTCTACCGTGTTGCGCCGAAGATAATGGCTCGATTTATCGAAGCAAACTGGCACGCTCACATCTGGGACTGGCAAACACTACTGTTCAACAGACACGGTGAGTACGAATCGTGGGAGCAGCGTTGGAATACTCAGTTCAAAGGTGGACCAGTCCCGATAACCGAAAATTCAGCGCTTTCGTTTGTGAATACTGGCAGTGACCTAATTCTCAGCGGCGCAATGATGTATGCCCTGTCGGGCGACGAGACGGCACTGCGTTGGACGAACCATCTTATCTCCCGCTACGAGGANATACGACATCCGGAGACCGGTCTGGCCGGGTATCAGTTCAACCATCGAGATCCGTGTAGGGTCAGGGAGTCTTTCAAGAAGCCATACCGTGATCGGGAGGATGTCAACGAAGTCACAGTTTTAACAAACAACGTCATCAAGGTCCGCTATGCGCGCGCCGCTGTAACATTCATGAACGCCTTTGCCGCTCTGGACCGGAATGCGGGACAGCCTCTACTGGATCTGGTCACACGAGATCTCACAGCGCTGTCCAGCCACTGCTACGCCAGTGGCGACCATTGCTTCTACCCAGCGATCAATGACGGAACGCGGCTGACACCTGAGGACAGTCAGGAAGGCGCCGGCTACTGCCCGCCGAGCAAACTCGCGCCAGTCCCGGCCGACGGCCTGTTGTTTCTTTCGTATGCAAGAGCCTACAACCTGACGCGTGGCGAGTCCTTCCGCACAACAGCCGAGTCTCTCGCAGAAGGAATGGGGTGGAAAGAACTAGAAGTCCCCGAAGCACAAGAGAGCCCCGCGACAGAACCGGACCCCCACGGATGGGTCAATCGAGGGCAGAACGACGTCTGCGCCCTCATAGGGCTGCTCGAACTCTACACTGCCACGGGGGAGCAGCGCATCTTGGAATCCGCCCGCTCGCTGGGTGTGCAGCTATTCAACAAATACAACGTGGATAACTGGATCGTCTCACACGGCAGAACTGGCGAGTCAAACATCGACACAGCCCTCCCGCTCGCCCTCCTTCACCTGGATGCCGCCGAGTCGGACAAACGTGACGATCTCCCGATGTTTTTCCCAAACAACACCTACTTCGATCCCAAGATTGTCATTCGGAAAAGAGCCTAGAAGCGCCCGGCCATGAGCGCTACAAATCCTTCATCTCTCTTAGGNGAGATGATAAACAACGCTAAATTGCAAGCACCGAAACTCTGAGGAGAGGCTCTTTGGCAGCCGTCATCTTCGGGAGGTCAATACCATGAACCTGCTTTTCATCCTGACCGACAATCAACGCGCAGACCTCATGGGCTGCTCCGGCAATCCAATTATCCAGACCCCGAACCTAGACCAACTAGCGGAGACGGGCGTCCGCTTCTCGAATGCTTTCGCCACCACGCCGATCTGTGCCGCCAGCCGGGCAAGCTATCTCACCGGGCTGTACGAACGACGTCATCAGTTCACATTCCTGACGCCCCCTATGCGCCGCGAGTTCACAGCCGTCAGCTACCCTGAGATCCTGAAGTCCAACGGGTATCGGACAGGGATCATCGGCAAATTCGGCATCGCGAGCAACGGCGTTCCGCCCACCGTGGAGGGTGGCGAGGATACGCTCGGCAGAATGTTCGACCACTTCGACAACTTCGAGTGGACGGATAAGGGATACGAGGTCAAACAACCCGATGGATCGATACGGCACCTGACCGACGTCACCGGCGAGAAAGCCGTCGCCTTCATCGAAGACCACGCAGGTCAAGAGACACAACCGTTTTGCCTCTCCGTCAGCTTCAACGCACCCCACGCGCAAGCCGGCGACCCGAGACATTACATCTGGCCGGATGAGGAGTCTGACCTGTATGTCGACGATGTCATTCCTCAGCCAGNAAACGCCGACCCNGCTTTCTTCGAAGCGTTGCCAGAATTCNTCCGAAATTCTGAGAGCCGAGTGCGTTGGCACACGCGGTTCGACACGGAGGAGAACTACCAGCGGAACATGAGGGGTCTATACCGGATGGTGTCAGGCGTCGACCGGAATGTTGGTCGGATGCTCGACGCGCTTGATCATCACGGACTGCGTGAGAGTACGATCATAATCTTCGCATCGGACCACGGCATGTACTACGGGGATCGAGGCCTGAGCGACTGCTGGCAGATGAACGAAGAGAACCTTCGAGTACCCTTAATTGTAAATGATCCGCGCACAACGGTTCGGGGTCAGGTCAGAGACGAAATGGCACTCAACATCGACGTGGCTCCCACGATCCTCGACCTATGCGGCTACTCCACCNCGTCTACGACCCANGGCCGAAGCCTTCGTCCGCTCNTGGAAGACGCGGAAACGGACTGGCGATCGTCCTTCTTCTGTGAGCATCTCTTCGATCGTCACGACATCCCTAAGAGCGAGGGTGTCCGAACTGAGGGCTGGAAGTACATTCGCTACTTCGAGCAGTCTCCGATCCACGAACAGCTCTACGAGCTCAGCACGGATCCGACAGAATCACACAACCTGGTCAGTGAAATACGATTCGCCGAAAAGCTGGACGAAATGCGCGTTCTCTGTGACGACCTAAAACAACGCTCTGCATAAATCATCGTTCGCACCTGGGCTTCCAGTCTGGCGACGACAGGTACACGAATGAACATCCTGCTCATCATCACCGACCAACAATCCAACCGCGCCCTAAGCTGCACCGGAAATCCGTGGCTCAACACGCCCAACATGGACGCCCTGGCCGCATCCGGAACACGTTTCACCAAATCGTACTGCGCCTCTCCCGTCTGTGGACCATCCAGAGCTTGCATCGCAACGGGCCGGATGCCCCACGAAAACGGCGTTCTGGTCAACGGCATGTCTATCCACGACGACATGCCCACCATGGGAGAGATCTTCCGAGACGCCGGCTATCGGACGGCTTGGACCGGTCGCTGGNGCGTCCCAGGAAATGGCCCCGACATCCGCGGGTTCGACTGTCTCCACGATATTAGCCAGCCCCTGGGTCGCGGCATCTATGCGGACAATCACGTCGCGGACTGCGCCATCGACTTTCTGGAGAAGGATCACGACCAGCCCTTCCTGTTGGGTGTCTCCCTCTGCAATCCCCACGACATCTGTTATTGGGTCATGCAGCAGTCGATTCCGGAAGGGGTCGTCGACGGAGAAATGGAGCGACTCAAGCAGACCGCAGACAGCCTCGACTTCGGCTTCGATCCGTCAGAGTCGGACCTGCCTCTCCTGCCGGATAACTTCGCTATCGATCCGCTCGAGCCCGCCTTCATCTCGAAGTGTCGTAAGCGGCGGCACTACGGCCAGGAACCGGCTTTCACTTGGGACTGGGACGACCTGACCTGGCGACGTTACCTGTACGCCTACTACAGGCTGACGGAACGGGTGGACGTGCAAATAGGACGGGTCATGTCCGTCCTCGCTGACTCAGGTCTGCAAGAAGATACGCTCGTCGTCCTGTCCAGTGACCACGGTGAAGGAATGGCGNGTCATCACTGGGTGGTGAAATTGGGATTGTATGAGGAGCCCATGCGAGTCCCTCTGATTTTTTCATCTCCAGGTTCGATCCCAGAGCAAGTCGACACGGCGAGCCTGACGTCGAGCATCGACATACTTCCCACCGTGTGCGACTACGCCGAAGTGGACTGTCCGCCTGTCACCGGCACCAGGCTGAGACCAGTCATCTCTGATCCTAAGTGGGTCGTTCGGGACGCACTGGTCGCTCAGCTTNACCCGGATCCGAAGAACCTAGACATGCAAGGTCGCATGCTTCGAACGCAGCGCTACAAGTACACGGCTTTCTCGGAAGGCACGAACCCCGAGCAACTGTTCGATATTCAGGAAGATCCGGGCGAAACCACCAACCTTGCCCTCGGTGATTCCCATTCGAACCTTACCCGCGACCACCGCCAGATGCTGACAGAAGCGTTGGCCCAATCGGCAGATCACTTCGAATTACCCTCTACGGTCTGACAATTCGGTTAAGAGGAGCAACCGATGGCTCTACACAAGAACAAGCTCAACACACCGTTCCATCTCCCAGAATGCGAGAAGCATTTCCACGACTTCGACGAAACGTGGATAATCACGAAGGGCAAGGGAATAGGTTTCTGGATAGATCACGAGGGCAATCGTGAGGAGTTCGAACTGGATGCGGGTGACGTGTGGATGATCCCAGCCGGCTACGAACACGGATCCGTCGACTGCAACAGTCAGGACTTCGAAATCGCAACGTTCATCGGAACACGCCCCCCAGGATCACACGAGCCAAAGCACTACTACGTGGAAGAAGAGGAGTACATACCGACCCTCCAGCTAGTCAAGATTCCAACCGAACGCTACAGGAAGTCGCCGACACTTCCAAACACGATGAAAGCCGTCGTCTTCGCAGAGCAGGGTCGTATGACGCTTGAGGATCACCCCCTACCCGAGCTTCAACCAGGCCAGATCCTCTGCAAAACATTGCTGTCGGGAGTGACAAACGGAACGGAAAGAAACGCTCTCACGGGGGGAAACTACGGAGGTCGTTACCCCGCGCAGCCCGGGTACCAGAACGTCGCCGAGATTGTGGCCCGCAAGGACACTGTGTCCTACCAAGTCGGAGACATCATCTTCTCCGGCGGCCATCACAAGCACGTGGGATATTTCGCCGCAAATGTCAGCGATCCCGAAGCCGCCCACAACCTGATCCTGAAACTACCTGAAGATCTGGACCGACGCTGGGCCTGCCTGTTCGGCATGGCAAGCGTGGCCATGCACGACGTACGTCGATCGGGAGTCGGATTGGGCGACAAGACGCTCGTCATCGGCGCAGGTAGCATCGGACTGTTCACAGCTCAAATCGCACGCGCCGCAGGAGCCGACGTCACCATCTGCGATCTGGACTCTGATCGCCTTGACATCGCCCGCCAGGTCGGGATCACGAAGACGACTTGGATCGAGGGTGACGAAACCTGGAGTCATCTCAAAGAAGCAGGACCTTACAATGTGGTCTTTGAGGACTCGGGGGCACCGATTCTCGACAAGGTAATCGGACCGTCCTGGAACGAAGGACTGATCACACATCGAGGAAAGATCATCGTCGTCGCAGGGCGATTCGACGTCTCCTACAATTTCAACGCAGGGCAGAGCCACGAAGCGTCGTTGCTCCACGTCAGCCACTTCGACCGTTCAGACCTGATAGAGCTCTGTCGTCTGGTCACAGAAGGGATTGTTCAATGCGAACCCCTGATCCGAGACGAAGTTCACATTCCCGAAGCGAAAACCATTTATAACCGGCTCCGCGACGAACCAGAGACGCTCCTGGGAACCATTCTCGACTGGTCTGGCCATCCCTAACAGCGAAGAAACCCGCGTCTTCTATGGCTGGTGGATGGTTGGGGGCGGAATCCTCTGCCAGTTCGTCTTCCTCTGCATTAGCGTCGCATCTGTCGGCGTACTGTTGCTACCCGCTTGCACTGACCTTGGCTGGAAAACGTGGCAATTCACACTTGGGTCCAGCCTTTCTGTTGCTGCCGGTGTCTTCTCTGGCATCTATGTGGGTCGCTTCATCGACCGGCACGGACCGCGACTCCCGATGCTCGTCGGATCGGTCGTCTCCTGCGTCTGTCTTTATGGTCTGAGTGTGCAGACAAACCTGCTACACTTCTGGCTCCTCTACTTNCTCTGCGGTATCGCCGGCTGGAACAGCTATGGACCCCTAGTCGTCAACGCCGTCCTCAACAAATGGTTCATCGTCAACCGCGGATGGGCACTGGCGATCGGATCCGTCGGCATATCCCTAGGCGGCGTGGTCACACCTGTTGTCTTGACACCGCTCGTCGATATGCTCGGATGGCGTGCCGGATTCCAGATCCTTTCGGTCTTTGCTCTGGTTGTCGTCCCCGTCTCGTTCTTGATGCGCCGGACACCCGAGGACCACGGGTGGCTGCCCGATGGATCATCCACGATACCGTCCGGGCACGAGGTAGGAACAGGCCTGACAAGGAACGAGGCTCTGCGGACCACCAGCTTCTGGCTGCTCGTCACAGGATTCGGACTCAACACGCTCGCACTGACAACNATCCTCGTACACGCGATCCCTTTCGGGACGGAAGCCGGGTTCACGCGATCGATTGCCGCTTCGGCCGCAGCATTCACGGGCATCGGAAATCTGACATCCAAACCTGTATGGGCTCGCGCGCTCACGAGTGTCAGCCCGAGACCACTCGTTCTATGCTCGTATGCCTCGGCAACAGCTGGCGTCTTGTCCATGCTCTGGGCGAGTCAAGGCAACTCCCAACTCTTCCTGTATATCGGTTTCTTCCTTTACGGATTTGGATTTGGTGGCACGATCCCCCTCTCTGAATCCGTTTGGGCGACATACTTCGGTCGTGACCATATCGGAGCCATCCGCGGAGCTAGCTACCCGATTTCTGCGGTCGGATCAAGCCTCGGCCCTATTGGGGTCGGCTACTGGTTCGATCTTACTTACTCGTACTTTCCGGCCTTCGTCGCGTTGGGATGTGTGTATGTTACCGCCGGGCTCTTTATCGGATTATCGCGAGCCCCACACAAAAACCATCGAGATAACTCAGAGATTGAGAATGTTCCGAACTAACCAGCCAGATGAGCGTGAGATCGAGGCGTTCCACCGCGATGGATACATCGCCTATAAGGACGTCATGGAAGACGACTATAGGGAGGCGCTGATCGAGGAGGTCCTCTCCGCAGGACCTGTCGACGCCTTCCTCGACCTGTCCGACGAAGAGCGCGCTCAACTGGACACGCCGACGCGATATTTCGTGCGCCCCTGGAATGATCGTGGTCCCCTCTCCGACGCACTGATCGACGCACCGCTTGTCACCGCGCTGCTCCGTTCGACAATCGGGCCCGACTACCACTTTTGCCACTCGTCGATGAACCTAGCTCTTCCCGGGAGTGACACTATCCGTTTCCATCAGGACCATCATCACTGGAACCACGAGCATCCGGTCAACCTCGCAGAGCGCGAGAAGTATTACATCCAGATCCTTTACTATCCGAACGGTTTTGCACGTGGCGATCGAAGTCTGATCCCAATCCCCGGCAGCCATCGTGTTTCACCGACCANGGATGTCACTCCCGCCCGGCTGCTTGCCGGTGACTTCGACGAAGAAGCCGGGCGAAAGCTGGAAGCCGTCAATCTCGAGCTTCCACCAGGCAGTTTCGTCTACCTGAATGCACGAATGTTCCATGGCGTGGATGCCAAGTTGGCTGACTCGTCTCAGCGCTTCCGCATCTTCCTGATCGACATCTTCAAAGAAGCCGGCCCACCACACCGATACACCCAAGCGATCCTTAAAGAGTGGATGGCCAAAGCCTCACCTGAACGCCGCAAACTCTTCGACCGTGACCCTTACACAGACACCTGCTGGCTCGAAAGCTAATGTCTTCTTCTACTGCCTTTGCCCCATCTGACCAATGCCGAGATTCCGGGCAAGATCAAATTGTTTGGGCGGATACTCCTTAAACAGGAACATGGCCATTGGCAATACCGCCGGAATCTCAACGATAGTAATAACTCAGGAGAGATGATTTGACGATCGCAGAACACAACGAAGCCTTTCTCCAGGGCCTCAGCAATCCTGAACACGAGGGCCGAGCACGATCGATACTAGACCTTATCGAGCTTGGCACCTTCGACATTGAGCTGGCATCGTGGCTCGCTTCCCGGGCCGCTTTAGGTGAGTCTTGGATTTCGGGTTCGGGACCGGGAGGAATCGGTAAGACGACGACCATGCGAACACTGATGAGTTTCATCCCGTCGAATCGAAAATTCATCCTCGCGCTCCCAGGTGAGGTCACATCGATACCTGACGATCCTCACTGCATGATGTCTAACGAGCTGAGCGATCACCGACCACCAACTTACCTGTGGNACCAGGATCTTCGTGATTTCTGTGAGCAGAAAACCCGCGGCCATCAGCTCGTCGGGAACGTCCACGCGGACGATCTCGAAGAGATTCACGATCAGTTTGTCAGTCAGTGCGACGTGCCCGAGGAGCAATTCCGATCCTTGAACGTGCTGCTATTCATATGTCTCGAGGGAGGCAATCCGGAGGCGAAGCGGATCAAGGACGACGTCACCCGACGCGTGGTCAACAGGATCTACTACTCGGATGGAACGGCACCACACGAATCCATGTTCGACCCGGAAAACGGTCTGCTCGACAACGCNCCGAGAGATGTGGAACTCGAGGCAGAGATCGCGTCTTTCCTGACAGAGGCCATGAACGGATCCGACCGGTCTCTCGAGGGTTTGCGGCGGGGGTTTCTCAACAGATAAAGTATCGGGCAGTCCTGCGTGGGTCTTCCAAGCAGCTTGAGGCTTCCTGACACCTGGAAAAGACAAAGAGGATTCGATGAACAGCGTACGTGTCGGTATAGTCGGAATCGGTAGCCGGGGGGCGGGCCACATCCGAATCCTGAGCGAATTCGATGATGTCGAATTGACCGCGGTCTGTGACCTCATTGCCAATAATCGGGAAGCCGTGGCTGAAGAATATGGTATCCCCGGTCGCTACGACGACCTGAGCGCCATGCTCGACGAGGCATCGCTCGACGCGGTTTTTGTCACACCCACGGCTCATCTGAACGGGAAGCTGGCACTGCCCGTGATCGAACGTGGCCTGCACGCGATGATCGAGAAGCCACCGGGGTTAACGATCGAAGAAACGCTTTCACTCAAGGATGCCGCGGATAGATCCGGATCAAAGGTTTTGGTCGGATGGAATCGCCGTTTCCACCCGGTGATCAGTCAAGCACGCAAAGCGGTCCTCGATCACGGCCCGGTCAATCAGCTTGTAGGTGAGTTTCACAAGAACATCACACAACAGGTCGAATCGGGTGCTTTCCCTGACCTGCTCCTTGATCAACTCTTGCTCGAAACACCAATCCACGCGATCGACACGATACGATTCCTCGCCGACTCGGATGTCAAACAAGTACACGCAATCGTCCGCAGGACTACATCGAGCTATCGAGACGTCCACGCGGCGCTCGTCGAGTTTGAAAACGGCGTAGTCGCCCAGCTCACCCACAACTACACCACGGGCGCGCGTCTGGAGCGATATGAAATTCACGGGCACGACATTTCGGCCTACATGGAGGGTATATATGGTGGGAAGCTCTTCTTCGAGGGCGAGGAATCGGAAATCGTCAAAGGCCCTACGGGGGGGACAGAAGAACAGGATCGTTACTTCATCGACTGCGTCAAAAACGACACCCCGGTGGGGCCACCGGCTGCAGATCTTTGTGAGGCTGTGAAGACGATGAAACTTGCTCATCANATTTTGTCAGGGACTAGGTGAGCACAGGCGCTTGGCGCAGAGCAACCCCTCCGTTCCCGTTTCGAAGGCACGATGTGGCTTCTAGGGGCTCTGCTTTTGGTTGTCCATCTGTGGCGCCCACCCACCCACAGAACCGAGGTTCCGATCCATTGATCAATACCTCCNGGGAAGACGTATACCGAGAAGCCTAACCGTTCAATCTTCCATCCTCGATTATCGATCTCATGCCTAACGTTGCTGACATCGCCGTCCCCATTATCAACCCGTCGTTTCCGAATATCCTCCTGATTGGGGACTCCATTTCGATCGGTTACACGCTACCTGTCCGTGGTTTGCTGGAAGGGAGGGCGAACGTATTCCGCCCACCGATCAACTGCGGCCCTACATCTCGGGGACTTGAGCAACTCGACGATTGGCTAGGGAATCGGGACTGGTCAATCATCCACTTCAACTTCGGTCTACACGATCTCAAGTATGTCGATGTGAAAAGCCAGATGGCGAACCCGCCCGAATCCGGGACACAGAACATCCCGATCGATCAATACGAGCAGAACCTTAAGCGAATCATTANCCGCCTCGAACAGACGCGTGCAAAGCTCATATGGTGTTCGACAACGCCTGTGCCCGAAAATTCATCGGGCCGACTCAAGGGTGACGCCGATCGATACAACGGTGCTGCATCCCGTGTGGTGTCGGCGCACAACCTTGACGTGAACGATTTGTATACTTTCGCACTGGCCCGACTCCCGAGCATACAACGCCACGAGAACGTCCATTTCACCGATGACGGATCCATCGCACTGGCCAACCAGGTCGTCTCGATCCTCCTCGCGCACCTCTGACAACCTTGATAAGGTCTCATTCTCTTCCGTTCTTGCCATAGCCAATCACGGCGCTCAGCACTCAATTCTCAACCCTCGATTGCCGATTCCCTTGGCCCTCGCGACCGACCAGACACCCCAACCTTCCACCAGCCCGCTTCGCCACGCGATCACGGCACGCGCGATCGCACTCGGTACACTCTGTGTGATCTTCATGGCTTGGGGCGGCCACTATACACGGAACATCGGTCATACGACAAAGATGGCACAGGACCACCTCCCCTGGGGTGTGATGGTCCCCTTCTTCATCATCGTCGTTGTCTTGAACAAGGTGATCGAGTCGTGGCGACCACAGGCGATGCTGACACGTCTGGAGATGCTCGTCATCTTCGCGATGGCATCAATTGGTTCGGCGCTGCCGAGCTACTTCATGGCGCACATGATTGCCAACATCGGTGCGCCCTATTACTTCCCGACATCCGAAAATGCCTGGCAGGCAGAACTCCACCCCTATCTCGTCGATTGGGCTGTCATCACAGATGCGACCGCTGCAAAATGGTTCTACGAGGGATTACCGAGAGGCGAATCGATCCCTTGGGGTGCCTGGGCGACACCACTGTTCTGGCGTCTGTCTCTGGTGGCGGCGATAGGGTGTCTGTGCTACTGCGTGGTCGCCATCTTCCGGAAACAGTGGGTGGAGAACGAGCGCCTGGCCTTCCCGCTGATGATGCTNCCGATGAACATGGCCGAGCGCGAACCAAAAGGTTTCTTCACGGTCGGGTTCATGAACCGCCCCGTCTTCTGGGTCGGNTTCATCTTTGCGATCTTCCCGGTCGNGTGGAACATCATCAGCTACTTCCAACCTGTCTTCCCGACGATCCCGCGACAATTCGGCCTGATCGACATTGGCCGGGGATTCCCCCCGATATCGACACGGTTCTACCCACTGATCATCGGCGCGTCCTACTTTGTCGAGCTCGAGGTCTCGGGAAGCATCATCGTCTATTTCCTGCTGCTCACCTTTCAGATCGGCATCTTGAACCGTCTCGGTTTCGAGACCGGCCCGCCGCGCGGAGACACTTCCGAGTTCGAGAACTGGCAGGGTCTCGGCGCCCTCTTAGTCCTGTTGCCCTGGGGCGTATGGATCGCACGTGAGCACTTGGGTAACGTCTTCAAAAAGGCCTTTACAAAAGACCCCACCATCAACGACAGCCGTGAACTNCTCTCATACCGGTCGGCCGTCTATGGGCTGGTCGTCAGCACGCTCTTCATTGCAGCCTGGTGTATCGCATCGGGGATGACACCCTATGTTGCCTTTGTCTTCCTCGCCATGGTACTCGTCGTCTGGTTCGGCATCGCCCGAATCAGCATCGAGACGGGTCTGATCAGCTCACGCATCATCCACGCGCAGTTCGCGACCTACCACATCGTCGGCTTAGCGAGCATGCCGGCCCAGAGCATCGTCGCCATGGCGCTCACATTCACCTGGCACCGCGATTTGAAAACGGCATTGATAGCTCCGATGGCCAACGCGACAAAGCTCTTCGACGATGTCCGCGAGGATCGTGGAAGGATGACACTTGCGGTTGCCGTCGCTGTGGCTGTTGTCGTCGGGGGCAGTGCCTACTACGCGATTGCCTCGGGCTACCAGAAGGGCGCCTACAACTATGGTGGGATCTACGCCGGCTCGGTTCAGGCCGTCTTCGACAGGGGCGTCGGCTACATCCGAGACCCGTTTGGCATGAAACGCTACCTGGCTCTCTGGGGCTTGATCGGCGCAGCAACAACGGCAACCAACATGATCCTTCGATACGTCTATCCCGGTTTCCCACTCCACCCGATCGGTCTTATCTCCGCCACATCATACCCGGCCAACCGCACCATCTTCTCGATTTTCTTCGCTTGGTGCGCCAAGGCCACCATTCTCCGCAT
The DNA here is from genome assembly GCA_002714465.1 of Gemmatimonadota bacterium. The sequence continues at coordinate 41,609 of PAXL01000057.1, forward strand.
CGGCGGCATTGGCCTTTACCGCAAAGCCGGGCCGTTCTTCTTCGGCATGATGCTCGGTTACTTCGTCGGCGTAGGTATCTCTTTCNGCATCGACATGATCTGGTTCCCCGGGGATGGGCATTCGCTAGCTTTGTACTGAGAAGATCCTTTCCGAGAAAATNATCCCTCGACTTTGCTCTGGACAGGCTCCCGGGCACAAACGGTAAGTTCAAAGAGGGCCCGATTTGTGCCCCGCGCGCATCTGTCCCTCCACCGATATTATCCGTACTTCCGCTTCTGGAGTATACCCTGACTTATGACAGACTTATCAAACCACTTCACCCTCGATATCCAACAGATCACCCACGGCCCTGACCGGAATCATTTTTTCGGCTACATCGGTCACGCGCAGACGATCCCGTGGAGTCACGACGGTCGATACATCGTCGCGATGCGCACGCACTTTCAGGACCACATGCCCGGTCCCGGCGAGATTGCTGATATCGTGCTGCTCGACACGGCGAACGACTACGCTGTTGAGAAGGTGGACGAGACGACGGGTTGGAATCCACAGCAAGGCACAATGCTCTACTGGGATCCAGATCCGGAAACGTGTCGGTTCTTCTTCAACGATCGAGATTCGAAGACCGGAAAGATCTTCACCGTCCTATATGACGTGAGCAAAAGGACACGATCTCGGGAGTATCGCTGCGAGGACACACCGTTCGCGAACAGTGGTGTCGCGCAGAGTGGTGGCTGGTTCTGCGGGTTGAACTACGCGAGAATGGCCAGACTGCGGAGAGTAACGGGGTATGTCGGTGCGTGGGACTGGACCGAAGGAGTCGACCACCCTGAAGACGACGGCATCTTTAAGGTCGACATCGAATCGGGCAGAGTCGAGGTTCTTATCTCTTTCGCCCAGATTGCAGAGGCAATCGCACCGACGATGGATGAACCTGTCACGGNGCTTTTTATCAACCACACCCTGTGTAACAGGTCGGATGATCGCATCTACTTCTATGCACGCGGAGGCTGGGACGGAAACCCGGGAGTGAAGGTCAATCAACCCTTCACCGTCTCGCCCGACGGTAGCAACCTTGCCCTGCAGACCATCTTCGTTGGCGGCCATCCAGAATGGGAGGCGGGTGACACGAACCGCCTGATCGGTGGCAAAGACGGTAAGCTCGTNNTATATGACACGGACCTTCAGCAGATTGTCNGACAGATCGGAACTCCGGATATCATCAAAGGTCCAGGCGGCGACACGGCGCTTTCGCCTGACGGAAACTGGACCGTCACAGGATACGGGATCGATAGCCATTACAACGAGTGGGTTGTCTATCGACGCACGGATGGCACCTGGGCACGCACTCCACGTTATGACCAACGTCCGTATGTCAAGGGTGACTTNCGATCAGACCCGGGCCCGTTATGGAATCGCCACAACACGCAGGTCCTTTTTCCGTCTCTAGTGGAGGACGGATCCCGCCAGCTGCACCTCATCCAAATTGTGNAGTAAATCGATGTGGCNAGACTAGGGCCGCTTGGGATAGACCACCCTACTTGCGTTATAGGCACCGTTACCNCAATCGACTAACGCTCGGTGCAGGATTTCGCTCCGGCAAGGCGGGGCGGAGTNAACAGAGTGACGCCGCAGAAGACCTTTACACCCATTCGACCCTATCGCCCGCTCGAGAGACCGGGACAGGTGAGGTCACCATCCGTGCACCCAATGACCCTCTCCNGGGAACCACATCGCGTCGACGAGCGAAGAGATCCCGATCATCACAGCATACCCGAGCAGCAGTCCTAGGAACAGCGGCTGTGTTCGACGGTATAGACCGATCCCGCCCAGTCTAAGAACGGTTAGCTTGATCAGCCACGCGATGAGGGCGCTGAACCCGAAGACGCGGATACCGACCGTGTGCTGGAACGCCAACCCTACCGGATGGAGAGGCCACCAAGACAGCCAGCTTCGCATGGCGCTCAGAAGAATCACCTCACCCGCACCGAATAACCATAACGCCAGCTTCTGANGATCGAAAACNGTCCGGTTCGCTGCCGTAATCGTCGTCGTCAGCGCATTGAACGTTGCGGTGTTACCAGAAGTCAGCGTGTAGGTGCGAAGATTCAGCCCTGCTTCGGTATAACACAACGACAACACATACGCGAAGGAAGCGCCGACACCTGCGAGGAACGCCAGCCAGAGTGACGGGACGACCCAGCGTCTGCCCAGTCGATCAGCCAGCATGCGAAAATAGTGAGGCATCATCATCATGCCCATGATGCGACCACCGCCGACAAAGGCTCCACTGTTGTGCAGCTGGATACCCGTGAGCTGAGATCGTGTCATACCCTGTGTACCGAACATCGTCTTAACGAAGCTGCCCCCATTAATGTCCGGCGGATACAGATACGCAAAGCCGCTCGCCGCCAGGAACTTCGTCGCACAGAAATATGCCAANAACATCATCATCGTAGACACGATCGCGAGAGGCAGGCCCTGCCCTGCCTCGGTCAGCCAGCCGATGATAAACCCCATACTCANAACAAAACCGGTAAGCGCCGCGCGATATGGAATCAGAGGATTGTCGGATCCATCATTNCCTGAAACTGCAGATTCCCAGACGNGTCGGAGATGACCCCGAGAAACCCATATGGACCAGATCGCAAGTGCGATCAGTGCACCGTGACTCTCGTAGCCGAGGATGGCCGGAGCCTTCGCTGGCTGTCCGGCGACACCCACTGTGATACCCAGCCGATTAAGAATGCCGATTTTGATGATTGCCAGAAGACCGAAAAACCAGAAGCTCAGAAGGATATCGAGGTTGCAGAAGTAGGTGAAGGCGATCAGCGACGGCAGGATTCGAAAGGCATACGGCGGAAACTGACGGAAGAAGATCACCTGCTTCGACCAATAACCGGCAAATAGCATTATCCGGGGCATNGTCTCGTAGAAATATCCAACGATGTTCCANCCGATCACCAGCCCNGGAACCGCGAAGCCCGCCCAGAAGAGCGGGCTTCGGAACCAATCGGGGACACGGTTGCCAGGCAGATCAAACCCTCTGGTCAGTGAGAGAGGGATNGTCGCCAGCGGGAACGTCAGTCGCTCGTGATCCGTCCACTGCTTCTGGAACAGCACCGTCGTGCAAATCCCCATCCCGACGACGGCTACCGCAACCGACCCCCACCAGAACAGAGGCGACAACCAACCNGCCCAAGGCAAATCGAGCCCACGTGGCAGCCCGTTGTAAAACCAAGACACGACANTTGGATCAGGGAACAGATACTTCGGAAGCACATCAAAAAACGCATCACGCCACCCGTTCTCGGGACTTGCGTAATATTCCGGCGCTGTCATAATCCCGGTCCAGTAGCCCGTCCACCCGATGGCCGGTACGGTCCCGACCATCCAGCCCATCCCGAGGATCACGATCAGCTCAGTGCCTGTCAGAGCCTGTTTCGGCGCAAGCTTTCGCAAACCAACATTCAGGAACAGCCAGAACACGAACGGAATCAGCGCAGACATTGGCAGGTTCGACATCACCAACGCCGCCGAGTGCATCACAAACTCGGTGTAGTTCGTCCAAACACACAGCGCTGCTGCCGTGAAAGCACCGAGAATCACCGAGCGCAGCGTGATCCTGGGAACCACCTGTCGCTCTTCCTTCATCCGCAATTCAGTAGGTATATCCGCGATGCTCAAGTATCCNCCGTCACGCCGGGCTCGTCCTCACGCGCTCGCCCCGAACAATCGATTGTGCGCCAGACCGCCCACATTATTCGTGATGTGTCGGTCCCTAAACAACGTTCTTCGGAGTGGCGGAAGTCCTTCCAGCACCTCCGAATCGGGCTTCATTGCCGGGTTCCATCCGCCATCTACTTGGTTATAGAGCCCAGCGATGGCCATGCGGTCATTCTCCGTGTTCGTCCAAGGATGTGCACTGTGCGTGGTCGCCTCGGCGAAGATCAACATCGAACCGGCCGGACAGTCGTATGTTGTCCACACAGACGAATCTGGATCCATGATTTCGTCAGGAGCCGTGTAGACTGACTTGTGACTTCCCGTCACCAGCAGCGTGCCCCCCTTCTTCTTCTGGACGGGATTCAGCTCCCACACGATTCGCACGTGTGGACAGAACGCCTTCCCAGGAAACGCACTGTAGAAGTGCACATCGCCCGGGAGCCGCATCAATCCGTTCCCGTTGTGTGGCCCAAAACTGCGCTCCTCTCGGAGCCCCTCGGTCCTGCGGCTCCGCGCCGTTCGATACCACAGCTCGAACCCGCCTAGACTGAAACCATAGCACTCTTGGCTTGATACGGCTGGATTGGCCGTGAACTCGTTCAACATCCCGACCGCCACTGGATGATCGGCAAGTCGCTGCGTCGGCCCCGCAAGCGGCGTTCTATCGTGCTCCACTAGTGTATCCCGCTCGAAGTGATACCGCAGGCACCACTCTCGCATTTCCTCAAGNTCATCCTCGCCGAGCACCGACTCGATCAGCAGCCAACCCTGCGTGTCGAAAAGATACTTCTGCTCCTCCGTCGGCTCGACCACCCCGAGCCCATCAGCATTCTTACCTGGCAGCTCGTCCGAGTAATCCACGTGCGGACGTCCCATATCCTTGTTGATCACATATGGCTTCACATCACGCCAACTCATAACCTTCACTCCCTGAGACCTGGAACGCCTCTCGCCTCTTTGAAAGACTTCATCCGTTCAGTTCCCCCTCGAACCCCGAAGTCACCTCGTTGAACTGCCCACCATCGACATTGCCACTCGTCTTCACTTCCCTAAACAACGACCGTCGCATGAGCCCAAGCTTCGCCAGTAAATCTGGATGCGGCATCCAGTCAGTCCAACGCGTCGAGATCGTGTTGTACAGGTTGAAGATTGCTACTCGATCGTGCTCCTCGTCGGTCCACCTAGAAGCGCTGTGGGAAGTCGACTCGCTGAAAATCAGGAGAGATCCCGCCGGACATTCGTAGGAATCCCAGATCGGCGAGTCCTCATCAAAGGCGGAAGCTGGCGCGGGATAGGCTGCCTTGTGGCTCCCACTGATTAAGAGCGTCCCACCTTTACGCATCTTCACTGGATTCAACTCCCACACGNCACGGGTCAGTCCGCTCCACGCCCGTCCGGGAACCTGACGGTAGTAATGCGACTCCCACGGCGGCCTGAACAAACCGTTACCATTATGTGGGCCAAACCGGCGCTGAATGTTGTCGACAGCCGATCGATACGTGAGGTGACTCGTCTCAAGCCTGAACCCGTAGCTCTCTTCGCTCGCGCAGGCCGAGTAGGCCAGAAATTCATTCAGGAATCCAACGACCACTGGGTGATCGATCAACCTTGCCAATGGACCACCCATACCGCATCTGTCGCACTCGGGAAGGCTCTCCGGGTCCTTATGCAGGCAGGTAGCGAAGTCTCGCATCTCGGCCACATCATCCTCGGACAGCAGGCCCGGGAACAAAATCCAACCATTCCTGTCGAAATCATACTTCTGCTTGTCCGTCGGAATGACAGTCGGCTCTCCATCATCATTCACGGAGGTCAAGTCCTCCGGACGAACGAGCAATGAACTGCCGAGATTCTTGTTGATAACAAACGGTTCCGTTCGCGCAAGTGTCTTCATGGTCCACCTCCCTGCTGAGAGAAATGTTCCAGTGTCTATGGTGTTCGGGGCACTTCTGCTGCCCACTCAAACAGTTTCACGCACCGGCCTGCACCGTTAGTCTCCATGGTTCGCGTTCCCTCCCCAGTCCCATTCCACAAGATCGTCACTCCACGCCATCGCCAAACTCGCGTGCCCGTGCGTCTCCTGCTGTTCGCAGCCTTCTGGTGAGCTTCCGTGGAAGAACATGAGATACTTCCCGATCCCTGGCTCGTCACGAAGGTCAAGAACGTGTCCCGCTGTCAGTCTGCCTTGCGCCCACGGCCAGTCATCTTGACCCAGAGTCAGAAGCCCGTAATCCGTCCAGTTTTCCAGATCCCTTGAACGCTTGATCCCCACGCCATTCGACGGCGAGTGGAACAGGATATACTCTCCATCCTCGGCGAGCAGGCACACGTTCTCACCCGCGTCGACGTGGCCGAAGTACGTCCACGTCTCGAGGTCGCGCGACCAGGACATGCTTGCCCCGTTCTGCTTGTAGAAGCACCACCATTTCCCCGGCTCGTCTTTGTCCTCTACGAGATACGGGTCAATCATCCGACCCATATCTTCGCGCGCCACATCCGGACCTTTCACTCGGATCAGCTCAGGCTCGTCCCATTTCTCCAGATCGTCGCTGGACATCGCAAAGACACGAGACGTCTCGTCCCCGAACTTGCCCCCATTGGGTGTCGGGTAGGTTTGCAGGCACATAACCCAGTGTCCGCCATATCTGATCACGTTCCCCGGNCTCGAGAAATTCAGCCGCTTGTCTACAGGCGTAATCNCGCGTGGTTCGGTCCAACTAACGAGATCGTGGCTCTCGGTAACCGCTGTCACCGCATACCAGTCACCACCGGCTTCACCGTGAATTTCGGTGTGCCACACACGGAAAACCCCGTCGTGGTAGTGTCCGCAAGGATCACGGTAGGCAGTGGCCTTACTCCCTGTGAGAAAGACCGGCGATTCTAGACGCGAAAAATCGATCACCTTCAACTCCTTAGTCTTGTCCATACGTTCCAACGGCGAAAAATGCGGCGGACTATCCCATCGGTCAATCACCTACGTTGGCGAACCACGACACGCGTTATATCTTGAAGCTACTTCCTATCATTCGTGCCACACGGTGATCACGTGAAAACGACGCATCAGGTTACTGCTGAAAGGCTGCAGGCTGCACACGACCGCCCTGTTCTGGAGGTCCCCACGCTCGACGAACCCGTCCTGATCGAGTCACTCCAGATGCTTCACAAGAACGGCAATTACTATGTCCTCGCCCGGTCAACTGACGGGGCCGAAGGCCTTTCCTTCTGCAATGCGAAAGCTAGGCATCTCTATCCGATCCTGAATCAGTTGATCATACCATATTTCGTCGGCAAGGACGCCCGAGACCTNGAAGNCCATCTCTGGGAGGTTTACCGGCACAGCAGCAACTACAAGCTGCTGGGTCAGGCGCTCTGGAATCCAGTCGCCTGGGTCGAGATGGCGATTCTCGACCTTTTAGGTCGTGTCACTCAGAAGTCTATCACAGATCTGCTGGGCGGCGCTGTTCGGGACCGCTGTCCCTTCTATGTCGCAAGTAGCAGACGTGACAGCACACCAGAAGAGGAAATCGACCATCTTCAGATGCTGGTCGACGAGACCTACGCGCCAGCGATCAAGTTCCGCGTTGGTGGGCGGATGAGCCGGAACGAAGACGCAATGCCAGACAGAACGCCCAAGCTAATCGAACTTTCCCGTAAGCACTTCGGCGATGAGATGGACATCCACGCCGACAGCAACAGCTCCTATGATCCACCTCAGGCCATCGAAGTCGGCAGGATGCTTGAAGACATCAATGCCGTTTACTTTGAGGAGCCCTGCCCCTTCGATCATCTCGAAGACACAAAAACCGTCACCGACACGCTCGACCTGCCAGTATCCGGGGGCGAACAGGAGGCGAGTGATCGTCGGTTCCGCTGGATGATCCAGCACGGCGCGGTCAACATCGTTCAACCCGACCTGCACTACTACGGCGGTCTGATCCGCTCGGCACGTGTATCCCGTATGGCAGCTCTTGCGGACATGCCGACAACCGTCCATATCTCCGGAGGCATGGGCTTCGTCTACATGCTCATCTTCGCAGCCTTCACACCTGACATCGGCCGCTACCAAGAATACAAACGCGGGATCGAAAAGGTAGCCGACCTCTTCGACCCGGCCCTCAAAATCGAAAACGGCGAAATGACCATCCCCCAGGGTCCTGGAACCGGCATCACCGATTTCTCCAGCTTCGTAGAAGAGGCCCAAGTCATTTCGTAGCTCGAGACGTCACACAGCCCAAGGTGGCAGAGCCCAACAAGACTTTCACCTTACTCGATAAACCTGACGAACCTCAGTCAACCGAGACCCGCACGATCGTGGAGAACATCCCTTCCGTGTTTTCTGTGGTTCCTTTGCCTTTGACCTTCTATGGAAACCAGAACCGTATACCTGGAACCCGGCAAAATCGAAGTCCGCACCGAGACACTCCCGGAACTCCAGCCCAACCAACTTCTCGTCAAGACTCACCAGGCTTCTGTCTGCGGCTCCGAACGCTACTTCTACCGCGGCATCACCGTGCGACCCGAGGATGATGCGCGAGGAGAACCCGATGCTAGCCTCAAGGAAGCCTATGCCTATCCTATGGGGCCTCTAGGTCACGAGGGAGGTGGAATTGTCGAGGAAATCGGTAGCGCCGTGAACCTCTATCTCGGGGGCGGCAAAGTCAGCGTGGGTGACCGTGTCGGCAGCCTGATCTACCCGACTTACACCGATTATTGGGTCACGGATCCCTCACACGTTCAGCCCATATCCGANGGGGTATCCTTCGATGTTGGATGTCTCTACGAGCCGCTCGGGTGTGCTGCCTGGGCAGCCCTTCATATGGGTGTGACACCGGGAGACTGGGTTGCCGTCAACGGTGTAGGCTTCGCCGGTAACATCATGCTTCAGGGAGCTATCAAGGCGGGTGCCTCGAAAGTAATCGCGGTCGATGCGGATCCGGGAAAGCTGGATGTCGCCCGTCAACTCGGCGCCGAATACGTCCTAAACACAACCGAAACGGATGTGCGAGCGGAAGTCGAGGAAATCACCAACGGATTGGGTGTCGATGTCTCTGTTGAGGCAGTNGGTGGCAAGGGCGCAGGACTCAAGCAATGTCTCGACATGGTCAAACACAACGGGATCATGGCGCTCTATGGTGACAACTACTCTCCCGTTGACAGCTTCTGCTTCCATCGCTTCCACGAAGACGGTCTTGAGATCCGCAACCTGAACGCCGTCCACTACACACATCTTCGNTCGATCGAACATATGCGCGAGGCTTACCGTGCCGTCCAGCGCGGCGTCTTCAATCTCGACATCATCTTTGCGAACTCCATCACGCATCGCCTTTCGGACATAGCTTCGGTGTTCGANCAGGAGAACGCGGACGGCCATCAGAGCTCACTCAAAACACTGATTATCCCGTAATGACTCTCGACGAACATCTCTACGAGTATAAACGAGACGGCTACACTGTATTCAGAAGGTTTATCTCGCCGGACAAAGTCCGAGAATGGCGAAGCATTCTGAACCCGAAATTCGAGAAGCTATTCCCTCAGAAACCCAACGCCCCACGGGCCAGGATCGTTCCCCTCCTTTCGGATCCAGATCTGGCACCCCTCGCNAGGGAGCACGTCCAGATCCCCCTGATGCTAGACTTCGCTGAGAGGGTCATGGGTCCGTATGTCCAGCTCGACAGCTTCGAGGTCTCAGGCTTTCCAATTCGCGAGGGAGACCTAAAAGGCGCTGTCGATCGCTGGCACCGTGACGCTTTTCACAACACAGAGACCTGGCAGGGCTTTCGAACTATGGCAGAACAATCTCCGCGCCCTTACACTCCTCCGCTAGCCTGCAACAGCCTGACTTATCTCCAAGACATGAACGAAGAGACCGGTCCCCTCCGCGTGATCCGAGGCTCACACCTCGAGTACGTTTTCATCCCTAAGGAAGGCGAACACGAGCCACATCCGGATGAAACTTACCTCGATCTGGAAGCTGGTGACATGGTCTTCACCCACCACNAAATTCTGCACTCGGGAACGTGGAACATCTCGAACGAGATTCGCTACTTCCTCAGCAACTATATCTGTCGCATCGGTCTCCCCCACAGGGACACCTTCGATCTTCCAGCAATCCACGAAATCTTGAAGGAGGCCCGCGCTCGCAACGACCGCCGCCTACTCCGCTTCTTCGCCGAGGACGACCTGTTCGTGACCCGCGAAGAGGCTTCCTGGAAAAAAATGGTCGAAGAAGATCGATCCGAGTTACGGCAATGATGGATCGACACCACGATGCCAATACTCACCTATAACCAACCNGCAGGACCCACCGTTTTACTCTGCGTCCTCCGCGGCTCTCCATGCCTTTGAGGTTTTATGCCAGTCACAGTAACCCGCAGTCTTCATAACCCAATCATCCACCCAGGATCCGACGAAGCGATCCTCGGGAACATNAACGGCCCGTCNCTTATTCGCGTGCCGGACTGGATCGTGAATCCGATCGGACAATACTACCTCTACTTCGCCCACCATCAGGGCAAGTTCATCCGGATGGCCTATGCTGACGAGCTGATGGGGCCTTACAAAGTCTACGCACCCGGCGTTCTCCCGATCGAAGACACAGACTTCGAAAGACACATCGCATCTCCGGACGTCCACGTGGATGATGAGGCGAAAGTGATCCGGATGTTCTACCACGGCGCAGGATTCACGGGACCGAAGCACGAAAACCTTGGTCAGAACACCTGCTACGCAGAATCGGCCGACGGGCTCGCGTTCACGTGCGACCGTATCTGTCTAGGCCCGTCCTACATGCGCGTGTGGGAGTGGGAAGGTGTGTGGTACGGATTCGGTGGTGGTGGAGGCAGACAAATCTGGAAGTCGCAAAATCTCAGGAAGCCCTTCGTTAAGGGCGAGACCTTACCGATCGATGGTGAGAAATACACGTCGCCAGATCAGATTCAGGCATCTAAGAAGAATCCCGACGACCTCACCTACCGCATGCGGCATTCGGCCATCGATCTGGACGGCAGCAGCCTGCACCTCTATTACAGCAACGTCGGAGATCATCCCGAACGAATCAAACGCACGACAATCGATCTGAGTGCCCAAGAATGGCTCGGTACGCCGCCCGTCGAAATCCTTCGCACCCAAACCGACTACGAGGGCGTTGACGAACCAAATGAACCCTCAACCGGTGGCGCCGACCACGAGCCCGTTCACCAAGTCCGCGACCCCTACCTCTACAACGAAGACAACCGCAAATATCTCGTCTACTCAACCGCCGGCGAAAAAGGTCTGGGAATCGCCGAAATCCAAGAGTCCTGAGCCCGTAGAGAACGAGCAAGGAGATCTTTTATCCCTCACCCAAGGTGCACGGAACACAATACCACCCACATCGGACTCCTGAGTAGGGCCACCAAGTGCTGGCCTCCCGAAAGCCCCCCGTGTTCTGTACGCCCTCCATGGTTCCTGCCTTTCAGTCTGTATGCCGCTGATCCACCGGGATATACGACACCGGCGGCGTGTGCTTCTTGAACAGCTTCCGTGTCTCCGCATTCAATTTCCGAAAGGTCTGAGCCGTCATCGCGAACCCTTTCGAGCGCATCACCACGGCCGTGGCCACCACATCCCCAAAGATATCGCCTCTTTTGTCGGTTCTCGTTCCGACACGTGTAGCGATCACACGCCCGAAGTGGACCTTCACCGTCTGAGTGCAGTTCACACCGCGATCTGACAACCACTGATCCCCACCTCGTTTGAGGTCGTGCAGTGCGATCACACCAAGATCGACATCCGCTTCTTCGTGGACGGTCAGAGCCGCGTCTCCCATGAATTTCACCACCTCACCACGCGACCCCTCAATCGCATCCCCGATCAGCTCGTAATAGTCAGAAAGCATCTCTGCGATTTCACGATCCGGTTGTCCGGTCGCGAACGAATGAAACCGTTGCAAATCAATAAATCCCACGAGGAGATCCATCTCCCGGGGCTTGTCAACAGAAGGCAGTACAGCCATGTCAACTCCTTCAGTTAATTTTCGTTATATCAGCGACCCNTACGTTCGCCAGTAGGGTTTGAAGGATTCGCCAGCCTTTGTGTCTGGCAGCTGTTGGATATCTGGTACTGTTGANCTCCTTCCGAACCCTGCCCTTCACCCCTCACTAACAATTNCTTACCAAGCACCTGTTTACTGCTTCACGAGCTTCTGCATCGACCGAAGCTCTCTCGGCGGATCCATCTGGCTTCCATAGTCGCTCCACGCCACCTCAGCCACATAGATGTCACCCTTCGAATCGACTGCAATCCCGTGAGGTGAGTAGAACCGTCCTGGCTCGTCCCCGTAAGACTCGGTTCCAANACGAGCGAGCACATCACCTGTCCGACTCATCACCGACACGCGTGGACCTAGGTTGGTCCCCATCGCGTTGCTCCCAATCCCGCAGAAGTATTCGCCCAGGTAGATCAGAGGATCGTCTTCCGCAGGATCCATACAGATCGCAGCCACACGGGACATGTCGTTCCACTGCGAGATGAACTTGCCCTCCGTGTCGAACACCTGCACCCGCTGATTCTCCCGGTCGGCCACATACACTAGCCCGTCGTGGATGATCAGGTTATGTACGATGTTGAACTGACCCGGGCCTGTGCCGGATTCGCCCCAGGACATAATCAGCCGACCATTTGGATCATACTTATGCACCCGCGCATTCGAGTATCCGTCGGCGACAAACAGATTGCCCGTTTTCGGACACACGGCCAGATGTGCAGGACGGCAGAAAGGATCCCCGCTCATTTCCTTCGCTGGATGCTCTGCCTGGATCTCCGCGAGCTTCTCACCCTTGGCGGTAAACTTCTTTACCGTATGGTCACCGTTGTCAACGGTCCAGATCGACCCATCTGGCCCGATCGTCACACCGTGAGGGTTTGAGAACTCCCCGTGCCCCCACGTATCAAGAATATCGCCCTCCGGGCTAAACACNATCATCGGATGAGTGCCACGGTTGAACACAAACACATTGTCATCCGAATCGACCGCGACAGCCGTCGCCTCCTTGTAAGTGGCATCCGGCTGCAGATTCCCCCAATCCTCCCCCGTCGTCTCGTAGACGTAGTCTCCTGACCCAAGCTCTACCATATTACCTCCATCCTAGCTCTGGCTTCTTCCGCTCGCCCTTTTGACATCCGACACTTGTCAATTGTCACGTGACACTGCTCAGTCCCAAACCTTCTCCCACCGACCATGTTCCGCCGACCTATAGATCGCGAACGCCGTCCGCAACTCTCCCAGAGCCACCTCCGGCCCAGCTTCCAGCGTCTTCCCGTCCAGCACAGCAGCCGCAAAGTCAGCAATCTCAGGCCCAAACGACTGCGCGTATCCTTTCGGCTCCATCAGAGGTGTTCCCTCCGGATGCTCTCTGTCCCACAGGATGGCACCGCCCTTGAACCCACCTCCGATCGTGATCTCTCCCTTGCTCCCCGTGATACGCCACCAGTTGTCCGGTGCAAATACAGTGTCTATCATCATCGCATCCAGAATCGCCGACTTCCCTGACTGGAAGCGCACGATCGACCGCATCAGCGATTCACCTTCCATTTGCTTCAGCGGGTATCCGAGTATGCCCACGACCTCCTCGATCTCCCCCATCCAAATCCGAAGGGGCCTGATCCAGTGTGCCCCACCGTCTACCGTAACGCCGCCGCCCGTCCTGTCCTGATCAAATCTCCAATCGTGACCTTCTTGGAACCAGTAATCGTCGAAACCCGCCACATATGCGGCCCTCGCCGTAATCACCTCACCGATCAGCCCTTCGTCGATTGCCTCCTTCGTTCTTACGATCTCCGGCCAATACTGCGAGTTTTCCGCCACCATGAACACCAAATCCGTCTCGCTCGCCGCCTTCAGAATCCGGTCGCACGCCTCGAGGGTCGAAGCCATCGGCTTCTCGAGCAGCACGTGCTTTCCTGCGTTAAAGCTGGCCGTCGCCGCCTCTTCGTGAAAATCGTGCGGCAGCATGATATCAACCGCATCGAAATCCCCTTTCTCTAAGGCCTCCTCCAGCGACGAATATGCCATTGCCCCGACCTCATCCGCCAGCTTAGACGCCCGCGCCATATCCCGATCCACCGTCACTGTAACCTGAACGCTGGGCACTTGCTCCTTGATCCCATCCAGATGAAACCGCGAAATCGCCCCACACCCCACCAACGCCATCTTCAGCATCTTAGCCATCTTGATCCCTCATCACCACTTTCAAACGTGGTCTTTCATCCCTAGATTAATGCCTCACTCCCAGAAGACTATGTGCTCGCTTTCTCGGCAACTCCCTCTCGCATAAATATCCAGAGCCTGATCCGAGCGAAGACGAGGAGTGTCTTCTTTATCCTCCGTGGTCACTTGTAGGTTTTGGGTTCCCATGAACGAACGTGTCAACTTCTCCACAATGTCCGATCGAGAGAAATATCTCTTTGATCTCCAAGGCTTCATCGTCGTCAAAGGTATGCTCTCCAGCGAGGAAGTTAAAGCCCTCAACGAAGCCCTTGATGCCAACTCAGACAAGCGTAAGGACGACAACAACCGGGGGGCATCTGGTGCGATGGTCGGTGACCATCCGCGCGGCCTCTACGAGGGAATGCTGGAGTGGGAGCAACCTTGGTGCGAGCCTTTCCGTGATCTCCTCGCACATAGAAAGATCATCCCCTACCTGAACACACTCCTTGGACGCGGCTGGAAGCTGGATCACAATCTGTTCATCTACACAGCCAAGAAGGGCACCGAAGGGCTGAACCTTCACGGTCACGGCGCAGTCGATTTCAACGGCTCACGTTTCTACGCATACCAGAACGGCCGCATGCGTTGCGGCCTGATCAACTGCCAGTATCAACTCGCAGATGTGAACCCCGGTGATGGAGGTNTCTGTGTCGTCCCCGGAAGCCACAAGGCAAACTATCCGATCCCGAGAGACATCGCTGTGTGGGAGACCGACCAGCAGATTGTCTACCACGTCCCAATGAAAGCCGGCGATCTCGTGATCTTCAACGAATGCACGACGCACGGNACCCTGCCTTGGACTGCCGATCACGAACGTCGTTCACTCTTCTACCGCTACACACCCAAATATCTTCACTACACCGGAGGCGTCTACGAAGCATCGATGCCGAATTGGGTGTCGGAATTGACCGAGGCACAACAAGCGGTTTTGCAGCCTCCATATGTCTACAATCGTCCACTGATCGAAGAAGACGGCAAGACCCTCGTCACGCCCCGTCGAGAGGACGAGTAGTCATCCCGAGCATTCGCAGCCTGCTGTGACCTATCGAGGGACCATATCACCCTAACTCAACCAATTGTTCAACTGATGACCGATCCGTGCCGTCGTTGAAACCAATGTTCCCAGGGTGCACGATCGCGTTCATCGAACAAAACCTTTCATATTCTCGATTCTAGGTCACCTATTTTCAATCCATATGCGTCGACCTTTCATCATCATCCTAATCAGCGCNTTCACCGTCGCCATCGCGATGGGCGCCCGCCAGTCCCTCGGCCTCTTCCTCCAACCGATGAGCCTCTCCCTCTCTACGGGCCGGGAGACCTTCAGTCTGGCAATGGCGATACAGAACATTTTCTTCGGTCTGCCTATTGCCGGCATACTCGCTGACAGGATCGGGCCAAGGTGGGTCGTAGCGGCTGGCGCAGCGCTCTACGCGTCAGGTTTCGCTTTCATTTCGTTCTTCCCGACAACAACGAGCCTGTATGTCGGATTCGGGGGAATGGTCGGCCTCGCGCTGAGCGCGACATCCTACGTCGTCGTGCTAGGAGCAGTGGCCCAGGTTGTACCCGCTGAGAGGCGCGGTTCCGCCTTCGGCATCATCACTGCGGCAGGATCGTTCGGGACATTTGCCGTAGTCCCCGGGATTCAGTGGCTGATCGTTCAGTTCGGCTGGGAGATCACACTCCTCTACACAGCGATCGTCGTTGGCTTCATCGCAGTTTTCGCCCTCGGCTATCCGAGTAGTCGATCTGAAGCCAATACCTCTTCAGTCGGAGAAGAGATCGAGGAAAACCTCAGTCGAGTGATTGGCAATGCTCGTCGCCACTCAGGATTCCTGCTACTCAACGCAGGTTTCTTTGTATGCGGATTCCACGTCGCTTTCATCGCGACCCACCTACCATCGTATCTCGCAGACCACGGTTTGCCGAAAATGGTTGCCGCAACCGCCTTGTCACTCATCGGGCTCTTCAACATGGGGGGGTCCTATCTGTTCGGCCGTCTTGGTGACAGATATCGGAAAAAATATCTGCTCAGCTTTCTCTACTTCACACGCGCGATCGTCATCAGCTGTTTTCTGATCGTGCCGGTCACAAGCGTCACGGCACTCGTGTTTGCCTGCCTGATCGGATTTCTCTGGCTGGCCACGGTCCCGCTAACGAGCGGCACGGTCGCCCAGATTTTCGGCCCCAGACACCTGTCATCTCTGTATGGGATCGTTTTTTTCAGCCACCAGATTGGCAGCTTTCTAGGTGTCTGGCTCGGGGGCCGCATCTACGACGCAACAGGTTCTTACAACCCCGTCTGGATCGGCGCCATCATCCTGGGTATCGCTGCATCCCTAGTTCACCTTCCGATCAAGGATCAAGCTTTTGCCCCAAGTCCGAAGCAATCACCGGTCTGAACCGTTTGCCGTCCCACCCCCGCCGATCTTATCTCCGCAGCTTCTAAAACACCTGAACCTATGGAGTCATTCATGCCCGAAACACAACTCTTCCACGACCCCTTAACCCCTAAGCTCGACGCATCCTGGTCCTGGCTACGCGAAGACTCTGATCACTGGCGTATCACCGACAAAGGCCTCGAGGTCCTTGTCGAACCCGGCGTGAAGGACACGGTCAAGAACGCGCTGCTTCGACCTGGCCCAGATCGAAGCAGCGGCACCTTTGCCATAGAAGTCACCATCCACAACCAGGCGGTTCCGACTAATCAGTATGAGCAGGCCGGTATCACATTGTATGTTGATGGAGAACCCGTGTTCAAGGAAGTAAAGGAGCTGATCGACGGAGACCTCTACATCATCCCTGGCAAGAAGCCGATGTCTACGAGCTCAGTTCGTCTGCGTCTGATCGTGACAGCAACCTCGTGGGAAGCACAGTTTTGTCCCGAAGGCGGCGACGGATTCAAGACCGCCGCGACCGGCGAACTCCCGGAACCATCGACAGATCAGGTTAGCATCCAGTGCTACAATGGACCGAACGAATCAGATCACTGGGTTCGTTTCGAAGACTTCAGAATTCTGCAGATGGAGTGATATGGCGAACCCACCCTGAACTGTGCAGATTCAATACCTCAGCGGCGGACCAAGACAGCCAAGAGAGCTGGATATAGTTCATCGGCCTCGCGACTCAAACGGGACGAATCGCCTTCGGTTTCGCTTACGATCGGTTAAGTCTTTTCGTATTCTGAATCTCGATCGTTNTCCTAGAATTCATCATCTGAATTAAACCCGTGTGCCCTGCTTTCTTCCTAATCCGAAGCAACCTTGAAGAAGGAGCGCGCATTGTGGGCCTTCTCGGAGCAAGTCTATGTCACTCAAAATGCGCGTAGGCCTCGGCCAATTCCAGGAATTGACCGACGAGATGCTCGCCTTCATCAAGCAGATCGGCGCTGACGACTTCCTGATGAACACCCCTCGTATCCCTGGCGAAAGCGGCGAGTGGGCATACGAGGACCTGAAATCTCTGAAGGATCGCGCTGACGGTGCAGGTCTCAGACTTATGGCTCTCGAAAACGTCCCCATCGACTTCTATACGGACATCATGCTGGCCGGCCCGAAGCGCGACGAACAGATCAAGCACATGGTCAACACCGTCCGGAATATGGGGAAAGCCGGGATTCCTATCCTCGGCTACCACTGGCTGCCAAACAAAGTCTGGCGAACCGAACCCCTGGCCACGCTGCGAGGCGGCGCCAGGGCTACACGATTCGACGCGTCGGAGCACGAACCTGAAGAACTTACCCACGGCCGGATCTACACCAAAGAAGAGATGACGGAGAACTTCGACTACTATCTGGAGAGAATTCTGCCTGTTGCTGAGGAAGCTGATGTGGTGTTGGCCCTGCATCCGGACGACCCACCAGTCGACTCACTTGGCGGTGTAGGACGAATCTTTGGGAGTTTCGACGAATTCAGACGTGGGATCGACAAGTTCGACAGCCCGCATCACAAACTGGACTTCTGTATGGGCTGTTGGTCGGAGATGAACGCGGATGGCGCCGTTCCCGCGATCAGCCACTTCGCACAGAGAGACCGAATCGCCTACGTCCATCTCCGATTCGTCCAAGGAGAAGTCCCCTGCTTCAACGAGTGCTTCATAGACGAAGGCAGCGTCGACCCCTTCGAAGCCGTCAAGGCACTTCATGACGCAGGTTTCACGGGCTTCCTGATCACCGATCACGTCCCGGAAACGGATGGCGACACACCTTGGGGACATCGAGGGCGTGCGTATGCCTTGGGCTATATCCGAGCACTCATTGATTGGACGGAACGCCTATAAAGGCAGCTGAACCCAAGATGGACTGCGCATGAACATAATATTTAAGCAACGCGAAATCATCGACCGCTACTCGTTTGTCATCTATGCCCATCCGGGTTCATCCAGCCGCGCCCTAGGGCTAGCAAAGGCCGGGGCAGGTGATCCCAACGGTTTGACGATATGAGATTCTCCGACACAACCAGAGGCAGACCTTTCGCGAAGGATCCCGCCGTCATCCGACACGAAAACCGGTATCTCATGTACTACACGATGTGCCCATTTACCGACGATCGTGCATCCAACGGGTTTGGCATCGGGATCGCCGAAAGCGAGAACCTCAGCAACTGGACGAAGGTCGGAGAAATCGCGCCGGAGCAGCCTTGCGAAAAGAACGGCATCTGCGCACCCGGGGCGATCGTCCTCGACGGTCAAGTGCATCTGTTTTACCAAACTTACGGTAACAAGGAATGCGACGCGATCTGTCACGCCGTCTCAACTAACGGTGAGAGCTTCGAACGAGACCCGACCAACCCGATCTTCTGCCCGACAGGAGACTGGACTTGTGGTCGCGCCATAGACGCCGACGTGATCGACTGGAAAGGCGAGCTGCTTCTCTACTGGGCAACCCGCGACCCCGAGTTTCGCCTGCAGCTGGTCGGCGTATCCTCCGCACCTCTCGATTCAGACTATTCGCGCGATACCTGGACACAGCGATGCGACCGGCCGATACTCGCGCCCGAACTCGACTGGGAGCAGGAGTGCATCGAAGCATCCGCTGTGTGCGAGCACGACGGTCGGCTCTGGCAGTTCTATGCGGGTGCTTACAATAACTGTCCGCAACAAATTGGCTGCGCCGTCAGTGACGACGGAATCGTCTGGAAAAGGATCAGCGACCAGCCTCTCCTACCAAACGGTGCTCCGGGATCGTGGAACAGCTCTGAGTCGGGACACCCCTATGTCTTTGTAGACGACGATGGGGCTACCCATCTCTTCTACCAAGGAAACAACGACAACGGAAAAACCTGGCATCTTTCCAGAGTAAGTGTTGACTGGTCGTCCGGGCTCCCAAGGTGCATTCAGCCTTAAGCGCGGTAACACCGATGAACACGAAGTAATGCAGGTCTACTAACATTGGGACCGCGTGATGATCACAGAGATGCAGATACCTGATATCCGCCAGTAGGCACACACACCTTCCCAGACCTTCTGCGAAAGTCTTTCATCCATCTCCAGTTAACCACTGCGCGTAACACTTACTACCTCAGCCTCCAGCCCCATCTGTATTCATCCATCCGCGCCGCAGACGTGGCAGGTGTCCGCCTTTCCCCGTCTGGAAGCGGTTCCTACGACGAAGTCTCAATATGGAAGACTTCACGGAGTTCCTTCGAAACGGGACTGTTGTCCGGGTTCGAAGGCATGATCTCCCGCATATGCGCCCACCACTTCTGGCACACCTCTTCCTGCGAGATGCTTACCCACTGCTCCTCGTCCTCGATCTCGGCGTAAGCGAACAGCTGGTTCGTCTCCGCATCGAGGTAGATCGAATAGCTCGTCACGCCGTGCGCCCTAATTGTCTCTTCCAGCTCAGGCCATATAGGGTTGTGCCGACGTTCGTACTCTTCGTGTTGATCAGGGTTCACCCGCATCACAAAGGCTTTGCGAATCATTGGTTGCCTCCTATATCAATCAGTTGACGTTATGTAGCATACAATCGACTGGCGTCACGAACGTGAATTGAGTTCAGAACCACGCGTTCTGATGTGGATCCGATCATAACCCTGTATGCGTCTCTAGCCTCAGAGCGCTCTGTTTTCCTCTGAATACTCGTTTTTCCCACCCAACTGCCAGGTCCCCCTGAACAGGCTTTGCCTCTTCTTCGGCATCTTCTGGATCGTTTCATGCGGCAGACGTGTCCGGTGCCACTGCGCCCAGATAGAGTTATAGCAGTTGAACACGGCGCACCTTCCGTTGTCTGGATTTGTCCAGTCGTTCGCAGCGTGAATCAGACTCTCCGTAAAAATCACGACCGAACCGGCCGGGCAGGTGTAATCGTCCATCACCTCCCGCATCGACTCTTCCCACGGCGATCCGTTGATATTCGGTGACCATTTATTAGGCCCGCCGTAGTTAAAGTGCGCCTTGTGAGATCCACTGAGGAACGACGTCGCGCCTTGTCCCGACTTCGCCGGTTCGAGTTCCCATACCACTCGTGTCAAACTCGAAAAAATCTTCCCGCCTGCAACCTGGTATCGCATCGCGTTCGCCTGTTGTGGAGGCCGAACGGCGTGCGGCAGTCCGTTGTCGGACCGTGCACTTACGTCCCATCCCGGTGGCCGAATCGTCGTAAACGATCCTTCGCAGCGAAACCCATACGCATCATCCTTCACGAACGGATCCTCTGCCAGAATCTCCGACAGGATTCCAACGATCGCCGGGTGATCGAGAAGTCGATCTAACGGAGGCTCGTAGCTTTGCTTCGCGCCTCCGTAGACGACTTCCTTCATCTCTTCGATTTCGCCCTCATCGAGCACTGACGGTAACAAAATCCATCCCCTCAGGTCGAAGAAAAATTTCTGTTCTTCCGTCATCGGAATCACTTCGTCCATACCTTCCCCCATAAACTGAATTCTTGGACTAAGCCTGCTCGTTACCCGTCAAACGGTCCTTCATTTCGAGGAACGTCTGCTTCACGGCTTCGTTGATACCCTGTGCAACAGGTCCGGGGCCGTTCCTACTAAAGGTGTTGGCCCGATCGACCTCATATCCGCCTTCGTGAATCAGTTCATCAGTCGGCATGTAGTTGCGGCCGTCTTGACAATACCCCCACCCGATAAGGTTCGGATCACTCAGCCACTCCCTTAGCAGATGCAGCCATTCTCCGAGCACCTCGTTGGCCATCCACGCGATCTGGTGACCCGGTGCGAGCCTGATCAGGCCGACTGACCACGGCAAGTACTTGACCGGCGGAATCCCTGCTTTGAGGCGTTCATACCAATATTCCCCAAGGTTTTGGTTGATCTCCTCATCGCTGTTGGCGAGAACTTCCCAGTGCCCCAGATCCGCAATGTTCGTGTGATCTCGAGGTGTCATCGCAAATCCGGACACGTTGGCTAGATCGAGCGCAATCTCTTCGCCTCCAGACTCGATCGCGCGAGCCACGTCATCAGCAATCTCGTGTCCTGTTGCAACGACGTCTTCAGGTGTAGCCTTCCTGAATGCGTGAGACTCAAGATCCGCGAGCCTTCTCGGTCTCACGTTCCCAGCAAATCCTTGGATGAACTGTGCGTGGCAACCAAGTGTCTCCGACATTCGATCCCGACATTTACCTGGCCAGTCCGCTGAGATTCCATCCCACGCGTATCCGTAGACCATAACGGGATGGCACCCGTAGCTGAATAGGATGCATCGATCTGTCTTTGCTTGGAGATCAAGCACCCAGAGATCTGAGTTGTAATGGCCGTCCGGATTCGGTCCCATAACCATCGTGCCGTCTGGTTCCCGTAGCCGTCGGTTGATCCCAATGTCAGACTGACCTCGATGCGCAATCACGGTCACATCGCGCATGTTCTCGACCGCATCCAGCGTCATCCGGACACACCGCGTCATCAGATTTAACTCGTAGTCCGCAAGCGCTTTGGGCTTGGGTTTGAGAGTCGCGTAGCCCTCATATCCCGACATCGGACCACTGTGTGTATGCGAGAAATTGACCAGGATCGACTCAAAGGGAACACCAGTCATCGCAGAAAGCTCGTGCCGGAAACCGCTCGTTTCCGCCCACGACATGCCGATCATGTCGATCGACATCCAGATCGTCCTTGCTCCTTTCGCATCTTCGAGAACAACCACTTGAGCGGCCAGAGGGTCTAGCACCTCGCCACCCGGGTAGAAACGGGGTCCGCGGCCACCCATTGGAAGACCCAACGGTGGGGTCGAATCGATCGATGACCATCCGGCGCACGCCATATAACCCTCTTTGGTAGTCGTCTGTCTAGTCTGCTTCCTGGCACTCAGATTTTGCATTCTTGCATTTACTCAGGATCTCCAGGGAACGATGGCACGCTTCAGGCTCGAAGATCCTAACCGTCGTGATCAGCTCATCAGCCCCCGTCATATCAACGAACTTAGCGACCTTCTCTCCCACGGTCTCAGCCGATCCAACAAATGAGCAAGTGAGTTTGCGCTCGATCGCCGGCTTCTCATGAGGCATCCAGTAGGCCTCGATATCGTCTATCGGCGGACCGAACGGCTCTCGCTGCCCACGCATCATATTCACAGAAGCGACCTGTTGGGATGAGAATAGATATACCGCTTCCTCGTCCGTATCTGCCGCGACCACGTTCATACCAACCATTACGTAGGGCCGGTCGAGAAACTCCGAAGGCTGGAAACCGCTCCGATACGCATCCAGCGCGCGCATCAGGTAGTCAGGTGCAAAATGCGAGGCGAAAGCGTAGGGCAGCCCTAGGTGGCCGGCGAGCTGGGCGCTGAAGAGACTCGAACCGAGCAACCAGATCGGTATGCTGAGACCGGCACCGGGGACGGCCCTAACGGGCTGTTTTGGGTCAGCTCTTCGGAAGTAGGACTGAAGTTCGACCACATCACTAGGAAAATCGTGATCCGAGCCCGAGAGCGTGCGGCGAAGAGCCCGGGCCGTAGTCTGATCCGTCCCGGGCGCACGCCCAAGACCCAGATCTATCCTGCCGGGATAAAGAGATTCGAGCGTGCCGAACTGTTCAGCAATAACCAGCGGCGCGTGGTTGGGCAACATCACCCCACCTGATCCGACCCGAATCGTCTCAGTAGCTTCAGCTATGTGACTGATCAGCACGCTCGTCGCGGCGCTGCCGACACCGCTCATGTTGTGATGCTCTGCGAGCCAGTATCGATTGTATCCAAGCCTCTCGCCGACCTTAGCCATCTCACGCATCAGGTCAAATGCACGAGAAGCATCGCTTCCCTTCCGGATCGGTGCTAAATCCAGGATCGAAATCGGAATCAAGATCTTCTCCAACAAAAAGAGCCCTTCCTGCCGACGGAGGGTATAATACCTCAGCAGTCAGTACTACAGAAAGGACCTAAGATTTCGGATCTATTTAGTCTTTCAGACCACGACGGAATCCGCAACGAGCTTGCAGTTCGTAATACAGGTGATCTTTTTAGGAATTGTCTGAGGGGGAGTAACGTAAGACCACTACACTAGTAATGAGGCACAACACTGGCCAACAAATCACCCGGTAGTATCTTCAGTTGTCGCAGACCGCAAATTCAACCACACACGAGCGGCCTAAGCAAGCAACAGGGGGTCATATCACCCCCGCTTTCCGCAACCCCTGGATCTCAGCGCTCCCCATCGCCAACCAGTCGCCAAGTACCGCCTCCGTGTGTTCACCGAGTTTGGGCCCACGAGAATGTTCATGCCTGTAGTCACTTACCTTGATTGCGCCAGCGGCCTGCCGAACAGTCCCGAACTCAGGATGGGAGGTCTCGAGAATCATATCATCTTCCTGTATCTGCGGGTCTCGGAATGCTTCCTCGACCGAATTAACTGGTGCACACGGCACCTCACCTTTCAGACGATTCAGCCACGTGGCAGTCGTCTCACGACGAGTCAGATCTTTGAGAAGGGGAACCAGTATCTCCCGGTTCTCCATCCGATCAGCAGAGGTCCTGAATCGCCTATCTTCCGCCAGATCAGGTGCGCCTAGGATCCTCACGAGATTTTGGTAGAACTTCTCCTTCGCGCACATCACAACTAACCAGCCATCAGCTGTCGGGAGGACTTGAGACGGAATCTGAGAAGGATGGGAGGAATCGGGCATGCGCAACGGCTCGTAACCCTTTGTGAGGTGCCAGGCTCCCACGTACCCTAGGAGCGATATCGCCGTGTCGAATAGACTCACATCGACATCACATCCGACGCCGGTCTCGCGCGCGCGGTGGATCGCGCTGACCAGACCGAGCGCAGCCAGTACACCGGCATTCAGGTCGACCAGAGAAAGACCCGACTTCTGCGGCGGCGAATCGGGCTCACCCGTGATACTCATCCAACCGGCATACCCTTGCATTAGGTAGTCGTATCCCGGCTCGGCCGCGCGTTTGCCATGACGTCCGAATGCCGACAATGAACAACACACTATTGAGGACTTTGTCTCTCGGAGGGCGGCATAGTCAAGTCCGAGCTTCGATGGCAGATCGCCACGCAGATTGTTGTAGACGCCATCGACGTGGCCTGTCAAACCCTTCAGAAGTGCCTGCCCCCGCTCGTCCTGAAGGTTGAGCGTGATGCTCTTCTTGTTCCGATTGAAGCTCTGAAAGTAGACACTGTCCTTGTCGCATGTGTAGGGAGGGATGTGTCGGGCCACATCTCCATCTGTGGCTGGATTCTCAATCTTGATGACTTCGGCGCCCAGATCGGCCAGCATCATCGTGCCCCAAGGGCCCGCTCCAAACTGCTCGACCGCAAGGATACGAACATCTCCCAGCGGAGCTTTTTCACCAATCATTTCAGACATATCACGCTCAGTGTCTGGCCTCTTCCACAACGCGTTTCGCCCGTTCCAGCACGGGCCAATCCACCATCCGTCCGTCTACGCTAACCACACCACCATCTGAATTCTCGAATGCGTCCACCACCCGCTGCGCCTCTTCCGCCTCGGCCTTGGTCGGTCTAAATGTAGAATTCACGATGTCGATTTGCTTCGGATGGATCACGGATTTCCCTGTAAAACCCATCGACCTAGATGCGAGTGCATCACGTTCTAAACCCTCGTCGTCCCGGTAGTCAACAAACACGCGGTCGATCGAATGTACGCCCCGACTCGCTGCAACCACGGCCATCGTTGCCCTGGCATGTGCTAGTCCGAAGGCATCGGAACCTGCTGACACAGGAATCCCCACGTCCAGGGCATAGTCCTCCGCGCCGAACATCAGACCAAACACACGATCGCTCGATTCGACGATCTCTTGCGCGTTAACGAGTCCAGACGCGGACTCGATCATCGGCACGATCCGTATGAGCTGGTTCGGTCTACCTGCAATGGATTCCCGGAGAGAAACATCGTCCTCAAGCCTAGTAATGGCGTCGGCCGTCCCGACCTTTGGCAATACGAGACCGGTCAGCCTCCGTCGAACAACCGCAGCCAGATCGCGAGCGTGTTCCGAGTGACTCGATGGGTGGACGCGCACAAAGATGAACGGATCTTTATTACGAGGTGATTCTGACAGGATAGCCGTCAGGATGTCGCGGGCGGTTTGCTTCTCGTCTGGCGGGACCGCGTCCTCCAGATCGAAGATTACGGCGTCGGCGCTTAGCAGCAGCGATTTCTCGACCATCGACTGTCTGTGCCCAGGCACAAAAAGCCATGAACGAATAATGTCAGGAGGTATCACCGCTTGACCTCGGGGAAACTTCCCTTCCCTGGAGCTGAATCTGTCTTATAGACCATCACATTGCGTGTAAACTCGATAACCACGTCTCCGTCTTGGTTGATCCCTCTGGACAGGACCTGCACGATGCCCGCTTCAGGATACGTTCGGGACTCACGCTTCGACAAGACCTCAGTCTCGCAGTAGAGGGTATCGCCAATAAACACCGGGTTCGGAAGCTTTACCTCCTCCCACCCTAGGTTCGCCATCGCGTTCTGGCTCACATCGGACACGCTCATCCCAACGACCAGCGCGAGCGTGAACGTGCTATTAACGAGAATCCGCTCCCACCTAGTCTCCTTCGCACGTTCGGCGTCGAAATGAAGCGGATTTGTGTTCATCGTCAGGTGCGTGAACATCGCATTGTCTGTTTCCGTCACTGTTCGGCCGCAGGAGCTCCTGTAGACATCACCGACTTCGAAGTTTTCGTAGTATCTCCCATCCCAGCCGGCTTTGACTGACTGTTCCACAGCATTCTCCCTTGAAGGTGGCCCTTGGTCCGAACCGGCAGCGGCGTCGAGAAGGTCAAGAAGGAACCTCGCTACTCGTTTACAGCTGCGGTCTCTGCAAACAGGAACTGCAAGATAGGCTTTGTTCGCAAAAGATGGCAAGATCGGCGGAAAAGGAGACCGGAAGTCCTTTCGCACTCGGTTCCCTGATCCTATCATCGTAGCGTTGGTTGCAGGCACAACTGAACAGAGCAGGAGGTTTTCGATGTCGGCAGATTACCGGCCGCTCGAGGAGGTCAGGGAGGATCTTCGCGTTGAGTGGTATCGCAGCCCGTTACCGCCGGGCAGACTGAAGGAGCTGTCAAGACGAAGCGATGTGCAGGGCATGCTCCAGGCGGGAGGGCATCTCGTTCTGTTCCTGTGCACGGGATGGCTGGTTTACCACTTCTGGTCCGTGAACAACTGGGCAGCCTTCGCCGCGACACTGTTCGCTCACGGGACGCTCGGGTCCTTCCTCTCGGGTGTTGCACCCCACGAGTGTGGTCACGGCACCGTCTTCCGGACTCGTTGGCTGAACAAGGCCTTCACGTATGTGTTCAGCCTCCTTAGCTGGTGGGATCCCTACGATTACGCGAGCAGCCACACCTACCATCACCGATACACGCAGTATGTGGAGGGGGATCGAGAGAACGTGCATCCGCTGGTACCTTCACTCAGCCCGATCCTGTTGATCCAGCTCTTCACGATCAACCTCTTCTCTGGTCCCGGACGCAACTTCGGTAAAGGCGGATTCTTCTCAACCGTATTCATCACGATCAAATCTGCGCTGGGAATCGTCGGATCTACGGAAAACGTCAGCCGTGAATGGATCCAGACACTTCACGACGATCAGCCAAACGAGCTTCGACGTTCCTTGTGGTGGTCCCGCCTGCAGCTTCTTTTCCACGGATCCGTGATCGCATACTCGGCCTGGTCGGGTTTATGGGTATTAGCTTTCATCATCTCGTTTTTCCCGTTCACGGCTAGCTGGTTGGCCTACTTCGTGGGGACAACACAGCACTGTGGTCTTCGAGGAGACATTGCAGACTTCAGAAAGAACACCCGGTCGATCCGACTGAACCCGATCGCTTCGTTCCTCTACTGGCGGATGAACTGGCACACCGAGCACCACATGTATGCGGGCGTCCCTTGTTACAACCTCAGGAAACTCGCTCAAGAGATCGCGGACGACATGCCAGAACCAAAGAACACCATCGATGCGTGGAAAGAGATGCGGATGATCTGGAGGAAACAGCAGGACAACCCGACGTATCAGTATGACGTGCCGGTGCCTGAGACGGCGACGGAGATCAGGTCGGACACACCGGATCCGGAGCTCGAAGGATCAATCGGGGAACTGGCCCCGGAAGGTTTAAAGTAGTGTCCCACATCGTGTTCAAAGAGAACACGGTTATGGCGATCGAAAGCTGCATCGGGCAGGCGGATGGCACCAAATACGAGAAACTTGAGGATTTGGTGGTCGTCGGAGGACTGAGAAAGTAAACATCTGTCGAACTTTGCGTTCGAGGATGACCTTATGGACGGATCCAAATGATCGACCACGTTACAGATTCGCAGATCGCCTCCTATCAAGAGGACGGATTCCTCGTCGTAGAAGGGCTGCTGCAGCCCTCCGAGCTCGAGCATTGGCGTGGAGTGATTGACCAAGCAGTAGCGCGTTTCCAGACCCGCCGGTCGCCTTCAGAATCACCCACGGCCGAACAGACCTACTACAGGAACGTCTTCACTCAGTGCGTCAACCTCTGGAAGACCGACTCGGAGGTCGAATCCCTCGTCCGTGATGCCCGGCTCGGCAAGCTCGCTGCCAGCCTCTCTGGCTCGATCGGCGTGCGGCTCTACCACGATCACGCCCTCATCAAGCAGCCTTGGGCCAACCCGACCAACCTCCACGTCGACAACCCCTACGATCCCTTCTACTCGAACAAGGCAATCATGCTGTGGGTCGCACTAGACAATGCGACACTACAGAACGGATGTCTCTACCTCTTGGCTGGCACACACAAGCAGAGCCACTTTGAATTGGGCGGAAACCTAAGGCAGGCCAGCATCGGTGATCTGTTCCGGGAATACCCGGAATGGGAAGACATCGAGCCGACTGCGACCGAGATGCAAGCAGGCGACGGGATTTTCATCAGTGGTCTTGCCGCACACGCAGCGGGGCCAAACATGACCACAAAGCCGCGCAGAGCCTTCGCTATGCTCTATATGCCCGAAGACGCTGTGTTCAACGGCAAGAAAAGCGCGCTTCCTGATGAAGTCTTCGAACGACTCGATGAAGGCGATCTACTCAAGGACGATACACACCTCCCGCTGATCTACTCAACAACAGGGACAATGCCATGACATCGTTCCACGAGTCGGCGCCCCCTCCTGACGCAGTTCCGTCACTCCGTGAGAAGGCTGAACAGGATGGATACTTGTTCTTTCGCTCGCTTGTTGATCAAGAATTAATTCTACGGGCGAGACGAGATATCGTCAGAATTCTTGAGCAAGCCGGCTGGATCGATGCGGGAACGGACCCGATCGAAGCGATTTCGTCTCATCCTGCGAGGATCGCCGGCTCGCCGGAGTTCACCCCTATCTACGACCGCATCCAGTGCCTGGAATCCTTCCACACCCTTGCCCACGAACCGGGCCTGATCCAGGTCAGCGAAAGCATCTTGGGGCAAGACACATTTCTCCAACCGAGCAACATCGCGCGGGTCATCTTCCCGAACGCTTTCGAGCACACCACGCCACCGCACCAAGATTACATTCATATCCAAGGCACCCCTGACGTGTGGACTGCCTGGATACCGCTGGGCGACTGCCCGTCAGAGATGGGGGGGCTAACGGTCCTGGCAGGCTCTCATAGGCAAGGGATCCTGCCCGTCACGCGCTCACTAGGTGCGGGCAGTCTTAAAACGGATGTTTCAGGCGCCGACGGTCAATGGGTAACAAGCCCCTTCCGGATAGGAGACGTACTATTCTTCCACAGCCACACTATTCACCAAGGGATACCTAACCGATCCGGGAATCGCATCCGCCTATCCGTAGATTTTCGGTATCAGCGCGCGTCCGACCCAATCATGGATAAGGTGTTGGGCCCTCACCAGGGACGCCTTTCGTGGGAAGACGTCTACGAGGGGTGGGAATCCGATGCGTATCATTACTACTGGGAGAATTACTCGCTCAAGACCGTTCCAAAGGATCCGTGGCCTGTCGCAAACGATTGACTACTCGAGATAGCCGGCCACCGACACAATAAAGGATACCGAGATGAAATCGGGTCAGAAGCAGCGCGTTGGGAATCACGAACTCGAAGTCACGCAGATGGGACTGGGCGGTACAGGCTTTGGGAACTTGTATCAGTCCATGTCCGACCAGAACGCCATCGACACACTAGGCGCGACTCAGTCCGCCGGAATCGAATACCTGGACACTGCACCTTTGTACGGGTTCGGCGTCAGCGAAACCCGACTGGGGATCGCTCTCTCGAACTACGACCGAAATGATTTCGTCATTTCAACCAAAGTCGGCTACACGCTTGTTGAAAAAACATCGGCTGAGCCGCACAACGCGCCGTTCGTCGACATCCCGAACCTCGACGCCATTTTCGACTTCACGGCCGACGCAGCCAAGCGTTCGATCGACGAAAGCCTGGAACGTCTCCAGACAGATCATGTCGAGATCATCCTCATCCACGATCCCGACGAGGGCGCAACGTTGTGGGACCCCGGATCAGATCCTTTCGCGGTTAGCCACTTCGACGAAGTCATGAATAACGTCTACCCGGTTCTGGACGACCTCCGCAACCAAGGCGTGATCAAAGCCGTAGGACTCGGGATGAACCAATGGCAGATGCTCGCTGAGTTCGCCAAGGCGGGCGATTTCGACTGCTTCCTTCTGGCAGGTCGCTACACGCTTCTCGAACAAGAGCCGCTCGAAAGTTTTCTGCCCCTGTGCCTCGAACGGGACGTCCGCATCATTGTAGGCGGACCTTACAATTCGGGGATCCTAGCCACAGGCGCGATCGAAGGCGCCAAGTACAACTACGGCGATGCACCCGAAGATGTTTTGGAACGTGTTCGCGGAATCGAATCGATCTGTGACCGTCACAACGTTCCGCTTCAGGCGGCAGCCCTTCAGTTTCCTTTTGGACACCCGGCCATCGCAACCATCATCCCCGGCGCCCGATCTGTCGAAGAAATCCAGACGAACGTCTCCTACTTCGAGCACCACATTCCAGCAGATTTCTGGTCTGAGCTGAAACATGAATCCTTGCTGGGTGAAACTGTCCCCGTCCCCGCCTAGCGACCCTCTATCGACAGGCCAGCGGTATCCCAGAATCTTCCCAGAGGAAACCGTTGCTACACCATGACATCAGGGTCGAATTGTAAGGAAAGGAGCACAGAATGCATGTTTCTGAACTCAAAACTCGGGAAGCTCGACTGAGTCATGAGTTACAGGAAACGCGGGATCAACTGGCCAAAGTCGTTGATCCGGAGGCATACGGCACTGAGTTGGCGCGATCGCGGGCATACGCGTTCAGTGCGTCGTCTCCGATCGACGAGGTTGTAGCTGGATGTGCGGACTCGGTAGACAGGAACGGTTTCTGCGTTATCGACAATGTCATTCCACCAGAGGAAGTCGATTCAATCCGTGAAGAAGCGGTGGAAGTCGGCAAGCGGGACAGTCGGAACATCGACCGCATCCGTCAGCGCCTTGAAAAGGGAAGCAGTCCAGAGGACCTTTTGAACGAAACCGGTCCAGATGCCGTCGAACTCAGGCAGGTGCGGAAGCGAGGATGTCCGCCAAAGCCACCCAATGACATCGTCTGGATGCCCAAATACGCCCAGCATCTTGCGCATCCAGCAGTCACCGCAGTCGCACGCCACGTATTGGACGATCATGTTCGGATCGCGCAACTCCATTCGCGCCACTTGCCCGTCGACGGCAAACATGGTGGCCCTGTTAGCAAACATCGCGGCGACCCCGAAACGCGAGAATGGCATACGGATTGGCCGCACGACTTGTCCGCCTACGGAGGAAACGATCAATACGCCAATGCGGGGTGTATCCGTCAGCCATTCCCGGACCTGACCATGTGCATTGTCATGATCTGGTATCTGACCGACGTCGACGAAAACTCCGGGGGCACCTGGATCGTTCCAGGCTCACACAAGGACGAACGGAATCCCCGCGGCCCGAACGACGACATGGTCGTCAGCGCGCCCATCCCAGGCGACATGCAAGTATCCGCTCCAGCCGGTTCGGTTTACATGCAAGACTCTCGGTGCTGGCACGCTTCCGCCATGCATAACCCGAGTGGACGCGATCGTGTCGCTGTCGTCAATCGATGGTGTCCCTGGTGGTTGTCCGTAGACGACTTCGCACCGGGCGACGGTGTAAACACGAACACGGTGTGCCGGCCGATCAGCCACGAGGAATACAAAGCGCTTCCACCGGACGCCCGACCCCTGTTCCGTCACGTCTGTCCGGACGAGCGGGACACGTTGCAGGAGCCGGTCCTGGATCGCGCTCAAGCCGCGCAGGAAAGGAACAACTTCGGCTGGCAACAGTTCGAGCAAAATCGTGCATCACTCAAGGACGCCAACGCACACGTCCGCGTCGCAAGCATGCATTTCTCGCGCTAGACCATACGACCGATTGAAGGCTTTCGAGAATCGATGAAATCGGCTGAAGAGCTACACTTCTTTCTGGAGAACGGCTACCTGCACGTCCCCAACGTGCTGGGAGTGAACCTACTCCGAAAGATCCAGAACGAATTCGAGGAGATCTGGGCAGCAGAGACACCGGGTAAGTGCAACCAGCACGTCCTTCTCCGACACAAGACGTTCATCGACCTGATCGAGTATCCGCCAATCCTTGAACGCCACGCAGCCGTCTTCGGACGCCAGACCCAATTGCTCCAATACGACTTCTTGCGCCAGAGCCCAGGGTCCACATTTCCGAATCGGTCCTGGCACCGCGACTTCAGCTTCCCCGGTGATCGCCCGCTGTCCATCAACACCATTGTTTATCTCGACATGATGGACGAGAGCAGCGGACTCACCCGGGTTGTCCCCGGATCCCATCGAGGCCCAGATCTCCCGCCACAAGAGAAGAAGAACGAACCTTTGGAGGGGGAAGTTGCCGTTCACGCGCAGCCAGGAGATGCTGTATTCGTCAACAGCGCGGTCTGGCATACTGGAGGCCGGAACGAGTCGCATCGGTTGAGGCGTGGGATTTATATGTACTACGGACACTGGTGGCTGAAACGGTACGAATCGGACCAGACGCTGCCACCGGAGTGCCTGGAGGGGGCAAGCGACCAGCGGCTCCGGCTGCTCGGGTATCGCATGCCCGATCGTGACCTGCACATTTACGATCCGGAACGGAGATACGACCACATTCCTTAGTAGAGCTAAAGCGTCAGTTCAACCTCGAGTCTCACCCTTGGCGTGCAGAGAGACAATACCTTCATCGATACACTGGGCATCGTAGCGTCTCGTCATCGCAAATAGCTTTGCCGTCTTGAACAAAGCGCACCGGATTAACCAGGCCCGTGGTCGATTCAGCGCTCTACTCGGCGGGGAACGCGTTACCGAACGACACTACCAGGAACACCTCAGTCACTCTCATGCAAAATTCTCCAAGATTGGCGTGAGCAGGAAGGCTTAGCGATGTCGTCGCGGACCTAGACCTCCCTTATCCGAAACCTCGCAATCCCATCATCAGCTCTCGCCTTATTCGCGTCGATCGTACGACCAGCGTTGTGCGGCGTGTGCACAACGTTGTGGCGACCCAGGAGTTCTGAATCGAGTGGTACGGGTTCCTCGTCAAACACATCCGCCGCCAAGAACAGCTCATCGTTCAACACACGTTTGTAGAGCGCTTCCGTATCGCAGATCCTTGCGCGCGTCACCGTCAAAACCAGACTCTTGCATGGAATCGCGTTGATGTGTTCCGCCGTCACCAGACCTCGCGTGCTCTCGGTAAGCGGAACCATAGGCACGAAGATATCCGCATCTTTGACAATTTCATCTTGGTGCCAACACCGTCGAACTCCGGCCAAGTCAAACGCCGCATCGGGTGCGAAAGGATCCCAGACCGCAACGTCGGCTCCCATCATCTGACACCACTTGGCATATCGTCCACCAATATTCCCAACACCGATCACACGCACCCGTTTCCCTTGGATAGTCCCGCTCACATAGTCAGTGTCATCACCGAACTGAGCACCACGCTGCCCGGGCTTTCCGGGTTTCGTTGAGTAGTTCCACGTCTCGTGTCCCTTGATCATCGCATTGTATGTCATGGGGATCCGTCGCAACGCGGCAATCGTCAGGCCAAGTGCATATTCTGCCACAGTCTGACCCCACTGAACATCACCCCGCGGGTGAATGAGGGATACGCCCCTCGACTCCAACAACGCCACACCATCACCTGAGTCTTCACCGTAATTGCCCGAGATATAGCACTCTTCAAGACCTGTGAATGGATCCAGGTCCACCCTGCCCGTTTGGAAACCGAGCAGAACGAGGCGGGTAACCGTATCGGGATTTTCGACGAAATCTGGGGCACTCGGATTTACATTCTCCGTGCGATACAGTTCACATCCACCTTCGTCTTCCCATCGTTGATGCCAATGATCGGCCGTGAATGGCCAGGTCCCGTCGAACCTCTCGTGAACACAAATGACTGACCGCATGTAAAACCTCAAAAGGAATGGAACCACGGAGGACACAGCGAATTACGTGGCGAAATCCTCGACTGTGATACTCGGGTTCAAGTCGACAATGTCTTGTGCAAGATGCGAAAGTAGTGCGAGATTGAGTAGGCAAAACCGGTCTGACTGCACGCGCCATCTGCAGATGGACCCACGTTTTTTAGCAGGTGAGTCCGCCCAACTCGAACCGGAAGTTGTTATGAGAGTTCGCTATATTGTGTGTCTGGCCTTCCCTCTAGTGGCAAAATTTCTTTGAGAGTATCAGAGTAAGGTGTTGCTATGCTCACAGACGACGAAATCCTTCAGTTCAAACGAGACGGGTATCTCGTTAAACGCGGCATTATTGACAAATCGTACTGCGCGACCGCCTGTGATCGTCTGTGGGACGACCCTCCGCCTTCGTTGTCTAAAGACGACCCAGAAACCTGGATCGGTCCGATCAAGCCGGAAGAGGAATCGGAAGATCCGGACAACTTCAAGAAAGGATACCGCTGGCAGTATCGGAAAGTCAGCACCGAGCCCTGGATGCGAGAAGGGCTCTCCTTTCACCCTTTCGTCCAATCCGTAGTCAACCAGCTCCTTGGTAAGGGTCGCTTCACTCAGCCAGAAAGCGTTCGAGGCATCTACGGAACGTTACCCTATGGCGATGTTGCGCGAACACCTCGAACCATGCATATCGACGCCGGGCAGGCCACGATTGGGGTTGTATGCTACGTCGACCGTGTAGAACCTGATGGGGGAGGCTTTGCTCTCTGGCCCGGTAGCCACCGAAAATTCTGGTATGTCTCTCGCTCCCGCTATCGGCGGGAATTGACCGATGAATTCGATCCCATCCGTCAGGAATACGACAACACCTCGGAAACAAGTTCAGTGCAAACTTATGGAGATCCGGGGGACATTGTATTCTGGCACCGACGGATGGCTCACATGGCATCCCCAAACTATACCTCGAACATTCGTAAAGCCGTCCTGACTGACTTCTCGTGGAAAAACGTCGATGAGTTGGCCGAACTCCCCCCGGGCGAAGATATGTGGGAAGACTGGGCTGACGCGGTGCGAGACGTTGGCGATGAACGGAATTGGAGTCCTGAATGCTGAGCGATGCCGAGGTTTCACAGTTCAAGCGTGACGGCTTTCTCGTTAAGCGCGGGATCATTGAACAGAACTATTGCGCTACGGCACGCGAACGACTGTGGGACGATCCACCGCCATCCCTGAGGAAGGACGACCCGAACTCCTGGATTGGGCCGATCAAGCCAAATGAAGTGTCCGAGGATCCCGACAATTTCAAGAAGGACTATCGCTGGATGTATCGGAAAGTTGGGTCCGAGGATTGGATCGTCCAAGGACTGCCGTGGCATCCGTTCGTTCAGAGCACGGCGAACCAGCTCCTGGGCAAGGATCGCTTCACCCAGCGTGATCGAGTGCGAGGAATTTACTGCACCCTTCCTCGGCTCAAGACGGATTCCCAGCCTCGTTACATGCACATCGACGATGGTCAGTTCACTCTGGGATTCGTGTGCTATGTCGACACGGTCGAACCTGACGGGGGCGGGTTCGCTGTCTGGCCGGGAAGCCATCGACGCCTCTTCTACACCTCACATTCTCGATATCGGAAGGAATCGACCGACAAATACGATCGGATTCGTAAAGAATACGACAACAGTTGGGAAACGACGTCCTTCCAGACCCACGGCGAGCCTGGTGACATCGTGATCTGGCATCACAGAATGGCACACATGGGGTCGCACAATTATTCGACCAACATCCGCAAGGCTATTTTGACGGACTTCTCCTTCAAGAATATCAATCAGCTGGCCGAGCTCCCGCCCGGTGAGGATATGTGGGAGGACTGGGGAGACGCGGTAAGAGACATCGAGGAATAGCGCGGTGGACGCACCATAGTGCGAGTGGAAGCCGATAGAATCGAACGCACCGTCGATGATCACGACGACATACAATGACCCTCTTAAAGCGCTCGCTGAGGAGACATTCCCAGAGTATGCAGCAGAACACGACATTCCGACTACTCGGATAAAGCCGAGTGCGGGCGACCCTTACCTCTTCCACTCCGAGAATGTCGACTAAGTGCCTAGGATCGATCGTACCGAGACGCGCGCGGTGCTCGCTGCATTTATTGCCACGCCACCCAAAGAAGACACCATTTTAGTCTGGTCCTGACTATTCCGCGTAGACGGTCTCTCGAATCCCCTTCAGGTATCCCACCGCGAACAATCGAGCGAATCCCACCTCGTCATTAAAACCTGCATCGCCCATTTTTGGGTAGTGATCCGGTCGAAGAACACCTTGGTATTCGACATCTCGGTAGGCGCGGAAACATTCAACAAGGTCCGTCTTACCGTCATCATGGAACGCCTCCTTGAACTTCTCAGGCGCACCCTGAACGTCTCGGATGTGCAGAAAATGGATCTTCTTCTGCTCTCCGAAATGTCGGATCACGGACGGCAGGTCGTCGGTCATCAGTGTGAAATTGCCCTGGCAAATACAGATCCCGTTGACCGAACTTGGAACCAGATCAATCAGCTTCTGGTAGTTATCGACATTGCTCATGATCCGCGAAATACCTTTTATGGGCGAGAGTGGCGGATCGTCTGGATGCATAGCCAGATTAACGCCTGATTCTTCTGCAACGGGCACCACTCGTTCCAAAAAATACCTCAGGCAGCCCCACTGCTGCTCATCGGTTACCTCGACACCGCTGTTTGTTTGATCGTCGATCGGAACGCCGTCTATGTTTCGGATCGGTCCCTCGCTCGGGTTATCAAGCTCGGACATTGCACTCAGATCAAACCCACTCACGTGTGCACCGCCTCGAGAGGCAATCGACCTGGACGTTCGAATCACACCAAGGATCGGCATCCAGGCATAGCACCACGTTGGGATATCCAACTTTCCCATATTCTGGAGAAACTCACAAACGACCTCGATTTCTTCGTCGCGGCCATCTAACCCCAGTTTGATCTTTTCCATAGGCGGTCGGGATTCGATCACCTGAAGCGGAATTCCACCAGCCTCGTATGCCTCCTTAGCCTTCTTCAACGAGGTATAGCTCCACGGTTGATCCTCCGGTTCCGCCCTGGGAATCGGACTCAGACTGATTCCGCCCACTGCACAGTCCACCCCGACCTGCTTCATCAATGTCCATCGGTCTCCGGCCTGTGGCGGCGTCGAAATCGCGATCTTCAGCATTGCTTTATCCTCCACCCAGAAAGCTCAAACTATGTGCCTACCCGTTCCAGCCATTCCAGACACGCCTCATCGATACTATTTGCCATTGCCCGTTTCCTAGCTATGCGATAAAGCTCCAAATCCGACTCCGTAAGTACGTCTCGCCATCGCCCGTTCCGTCCTTCATTGAGGAACACACCTGCTCGATTCGCGCCGGGCAGAAGCTGATCCGCATTCGCCTTCATATGGTCGAAGGAAGTAGCCTTCACAATCGCTCCGATTTCGGACTCTGAAACGTCAATCGATAGGTATCGGGCAATTCGCGCAACCTCTCCGTCTAGATCAGTCAGCAGATCGTCAAAGTGGACCAACAGAACATTGTCGAGGTGGCGATAGTCCCACCACTGCTGGTAGAAGTCAAAGTGCGGATGCACGCCATCCTTTTCACCCCAGTCGCTATGAGGTGCGACTCGACCCTCTATCCAGTCCGCCCAGAATGCGTGAGGGTCCTCAGGCAGGTGGTCTTGCTGGAGCCAGTTCCGATAGTGGTTGTGCCACGAAAGCCAAACGTCCCGGTTAGGACGTCCTACGACGATGTAACGTGCCTCTTTTTGGAATGGAAGATGATCAAGCGGAAGATGGGTCTTAAACTGACGTCGGTGGGTCTGTTGTTGCATCTCCGCAACCATCTCTTCGACCGTCAAATCCACGCGATCCTTTGAATCCCGCCTGCTCTTTCGGTCGATCCAGAAGCCCACTTCGTGAATCGTGACTTCTGTAGAACCTCCATGGATAAGATGCAGAACAATCTGCTCCATCCACGTCGTCCCGTTCTTCGCATACGTCGCAACGACGACATCTCCCTCGCGCGGCACGTAGTGGTCCCACCGTGAAGAATCAATCCTCACGTTCTCGAAAAACTTCTTCCGCTGGGGTAGTCCTCGAACGAGCAACACCACTTCAGGTATACCTATTTCTTTTGACACTTATCATCATTTATAAAAATGACTCGAACCCAACGCCTCCGTCAGAACTTTCATAGCCGGCCTAGCTATCATGCGAGCCTTGGAAAATGACTTCCCAAAGTCCCTCCCGAGAAGGTTGCTGTCGGATCAACTCCAAAAAGGCAGAAAGTCCTTACACATTTTATCTTCGACAATTATGTAGTCCGTGTCGAAACTTGCGGGCAATCGTGTATCTCTATAAATCTGAAATTGCGCTCGTCCGATCTTCCTAGAGTCGTTGATGAATCTGATCGGCGGTTCCCTCAAATCTCTCTCCAGGCGGTTTTTGTTCTTCTAGAACTACTTCCGGTCGTTCTTCTTCAGGCTTGTCATGAACCTAAACAGCTTCGAAGTGATGTACAAGTCGAGCACATGTTCTCTTCTTCTCAGACTACCTGCGACTTTAATGCATCTTCGGGTCGCTCGGGGAATTTCGCCACACCCCTAGATAGGTCAAACTGATAGATTCGATTGCGCTCACGTGGCGTGAAAGGAAACGCTTTCAGGGTTCCGTTCTCCAGTGCACCCTCCGCTTCTGGTTGCTCGCATTGGGATATGGCTATCTCACGCAACGACTCGAGCACATCCGAATCTGTCTTCGAGCGATCTCGGAGCTCTTGCGGGTCCTCTACCAGGTTAAACAGCTGCTCCCGCCCACCGTTCGCAAGGTAGATGTATTTCGATTCCCCATGCCTAACCATCACTTTGAAGTCCGCCTTACCGGGAACCCCATACCATCCGATCACGTGTTCTCTCGGATCGACGTCACCAATCAGTACGCCTAGAACATCTGAGCCATCGCGCGTCTCTGTTTGTCCCGCTGCGCCCGTCGCAATCGCGAACAGGTCAGTCAGACAGACCAACTCGTCGCGCCGTTGATCCTTCGGAAGCGTTGTTGGCCAGCTCACGAGAAATGGTATGTGATTGGATGCGTCGAAGAAGCTCTCCTTCTGCCACGCGCGATGGTCACCAAGATGCTCTCCGTGATCAGAGAAGAAGCAGATCACCGTATTATCCGCATCTTTTCGCGACTCAACTGTGTCCAGAATCCTGCCAAGACAGTCGTCGATATACGAGATTTCCCCGTAGTATCTCGCCTTGAGCACACGCGCGTGCGAATCCGTGATATCGTCCGCCCAGATGATCCGGTTCATATACGGAATTTGCTCGTCAGCGTGGTCCGTTTCGATCTCTCCATAGATGGGATTTGGCATCCGATCCGGATCATACATCCGGTTGAACGGCACGGGAGGCGCGAACGGGGGATGAGGTCCAATGAACGACACAAACCCGAAATACGGTCGCTCGTCATCAACTCTAATCTGCTCGACCGCGCGATCAGCCGCCCACGCCTCTACGGTAAGATGTGCAGGCAATGGACTCACTTGCGGCATGTAATACATTTCTGTTCGCTCGCCTTGGAGAGCCTCTATGTAGTCGAACTCAGGATGCTCGCGCGCGATCCACCCCGCGTATCCATCAGCAGCCCGCTGCTCCGGAGTGCGATACATCTCTTCGCTGTGGAGGTGCACATCGTAACCGATGTCTTCATTCCAGGGACCCGTATGGAACTTCCCGATCCCGAATGTCCGATACCCGTGACTGCGCATCGTCTGTGCGATATATGGCCCGCATCGGTCTGTCATCTCCTCAGATTGACCCGCAATTGGTGGTACTCGCCCATTTGAAAACCGTCTCGTCTTCAAGGGCTCACATCCGGTCCTAACCGTATACCGCGCGGCTACGCAAACGGGACAAGACGAGTATCCCCAGTTGAACGACACACCACGACGCACAAGTCGATCCATGTTCGGCGTATAAATATGTCCGTTCCCCAGCGCAGCGATCGTATCCCATCGCTGCTGATCTGTCATCACGAATAGAACATTTGGTTTCTTCATCTACCTAGTTCTTTCCTCCGCTAATTGTTTACTCTGAGTAGGCAAAAGCCGAACGGTTCTCCGTCCCTCCTGGCAACGCGGTCTTGAGGGCCCCTTCAATCAGTATTTTGCTGACAGCCATCCTTCGATAGAACGTCAATCTGTGTGACAGGCACATGGAACATCGTTGACGTATCTACGCCGTCTCCCATTCCTTCCATTTCTCTGGATCCGCCCATTCCTGCCCAACTTCGATAAACCCTCTCGGTCCTCGCTTCCCGTACTCGAACGGATCGCTTGTCGCATCTATCCAGCGGTGCAGTCGCTCTTCCATTTCCTCGACCGCCACACGGCCTTCTCGAGACTTCGCCAAATTCGTCATCTCCAGTGGATCGCCCGCGCGATCGAATAACCAGGGTCCGCGCTCGTTTTGATACCAGCGTGCATAGGTATAACGAGCCGTTCGAACACCGCGCCAGCGACCCACCCACCCATATCTGTTCGGCCACCCATTTGCCATGTTCATCAGGTAGGCCGAATCGGATCCGCCGGGTGCTTGCTGGGGATCCACTGGTGGCGACCCTCCGTCCCAAAGCGTGGAGACGTCACGCCCCTGCATGCAATCGGGTATCGACACGCCACAAGCCCCGAGGAGACTGGGAACAAGGTCAATCGTTCCGAAGAAGCTGTTGCTGCGTGTACCGGATGGAGTGTGTCCCGGCCATCGGATCACGAAGGGGACGTGGACCGACTCTTCGTACGGTGTCGCCTTCGAGGCTCGCATCGAGTGGTGAAGCCAACTGTCTCCCGGTTTACCGTATCCGTGACTCGACAGATGATCGCCGTGATCCGACGTGTAGATGACGATTGTGTTCTCGGTGATACCCAGGCGATCCAGAGCTGCTTCTAGACGGCCCATCTCTGTATCTAGAGCCGAGCAGTTGCCGTAATAATCTGCCATCTCTCGTCTCGCAAATTCAGCCATCTGAACCGGAACGTTTTCGGGCAAATCGACTGTGTCCCCGTCGTAGATATCGAACTCCTCCGGGTAGGATTTGTATGGCCAATGCGGCGGTCGCCACGAAATAAACAGAGCGAATGGGTCATCAGGACGCTTATCGAGATGCTGCTCTAAGAATCGAATCGATAGATCTGTCTCGACGGTGGGAGCCCATCCCTCGTGTGACGTGGGTCCCGCCTCGTTCTCAAAGTAGCTTTGATCGAAGAATCCCTTTGTCCCATCCAGATGCAGGGCGCCAAGATAGTCGAACCCATAACGGTCCTTTTTGGGATATGGCCCCCTACCGAGATGGAACGTACCAATATGACCCGTCTCATAGCCTTCATCACGCAGAAGACTCGGGAGCGTCGGTATGTCACGTCGAGGCCGGTATTCGTTGTCAATCACGCCGTTCCTCCATCCAAACTGGCCGGTCAGAAGAATCGCCCGATACGGCGAACACAACGGATGATTCGAGTAGACGTTGTCGCACACCATGCCCTGGGATGCGATCGCGTCCAGGTTCGGCGTCTGCA
Organism: Gemmatimonadota bacterium; assembly: GCA_002714465.1. Next base: position 83,093 of record PAXL01000057.1, read on the forward strand.
CGATGTCATTGCCGTTAGCTCCCAGCGCGTTGTAGCGCTGCTGATCCGAAAACACGAACAGGATGTTCGGTCTGCTACTCATTGCCAAAGCTCTCCCAGAGTTCCTCAATTCGATCGATCACCAGCGTACCGTCGTGAAGCACCATCCGGTATCGATGCGTCATCTCCTCATCGGCTGACAAGGTGATCTCTCTTGGGATACACGGCGACGGGTTAATCCCTCGTTGTCCATCGACACGCCAGTGAGCGGGATGCCGAGGGTTGGCGACATGATCAAGCAGGGTGATTCCCGCAAGCACATCTCCCTTATTGACTGGCATCCGTAGATCAACCCACGCTGCGGGTTGCTGCTCGGTCGCATCGTCCTCCAACCCCGAAGAGTTCACCACCTTCGTATCGCGATCCGAACGAAAGGGCATACGGATGAACAGTCCGCCGTACGAGCCCTGTTCAATCGTCACATACGGAATGGCAGTGATCGTCCAGACGAGATCGAGAAGCAGCACATCCTCAGCATGACGTAGCGACCAGGTCTGTTTCTCCCGCAGAAGCTCGCTCCCGTTGCTGTGTCGCCAGGCCGACTGGATTAACCAACTCGGCTCTCCTGCATCGAAAACCTCAGGGCTGCTGGGCTCAATCGTCCCGATCTCGACCTTGGCGTTCTGACCCGGATCAAACCAGAAATCGCAGCCATTCACCCCGTGATACCCGGTCTGAATACCGTGCTGCCAAGGATGATGCCAAGGGCTGTCCTCGGTAAGACACGTCTGCTCATCCACCCCTCTCAACGGATGAATGTATGGACGCATCCCCGGTCGTGAGTTGTGCTGCAAAACGACTCTTCCTGTTTCGAGATCATCGATGAATAAGCAATTGTTCGCAATTCGTGTTTTCCAATTTACCACGGGTCTCCCTTTCTCCACCTCACCTTGACGCTGAACGTTCTATCTCCTGGTAATGGGAGATAGTTTATCTGTGCCTGCCCCGCACGACAGATAGGGCTATCTGGGATTTCCATCGTATTTCATCAAGTCTGATGTGCCCTGCCACACGATCCCATTATGTCCCAGGGTTTTCGCCTCGCTTACGATGCGGTCGATCGTTTCTATTCCCCAACCCTCCCCGTGGATGATCGGATAGGAGGGAACACCGGCGGGCAGAAAGAGCTTTGTCTTGACCAAATCTCTTACGACAAGATCAGCGGTAGGTATGCGGTCTGCGAGTGTCGCAGGCTCATTCGCGCCGAAGGCTTCCACCGTCTCTGGTAAGCCTATGCCATCGTAGCCCAGGAAACGGTACACGACCTGCAGGGCATCTGATTCGCTAAGATTGCGGACTTCCTGCGACAGGAACCGCGACCATTCGATGAGGGTGTTACACAGAAATGCGTCGATGTGGGAAACCAGGGGACTGGCGAAGTCCGCCATCTGGTCCCACCTAAGTAAATCGTGTCCTGCCGTCATCGCCATCGATGCAGGGTAGGTGTCAGTCCCAAATCGTGCATCCGAGACAGCTCGAACGGCTTGCCGGAACTGAGTCAGATTTCGGACGATCAAATCCTGTCTGAACCTCCACCAGTCGAAGAACCCCGACCGCAGTCCGAGCGCATGAATCACATCGAAAAACCCTAGGCCAAGCCGTCCGATATCGAATAGGAGTTTCCCATCCAGGCGCTGAAGCTGTTTACGAGCGGCCTCCAGATCGGCCACCATTCGGTCCATATCGTATCCGAGATCCGCAGCCTCAGTGCGACAGTGCTTGCAGGTACACCCGAACAGTCCGAGCGGAAAGCTCCCCATGGGATACCGAAAGTGGGTGATATCAAGCGCGTCAAGCCCGTACTGTGTAGCCCAGTGCACGCAAGCGGCTTCCATCCACGCTCTTGTGTCGGGTCTGGACGGACAGAACATCAACCGTCGGATCGTCCAGCCCCCCCCGTAGGTCCAAACATCCAGACCGGCGACCTTCAGCTGCTCCACAGCTGCACGATATCGGGCATCCTCTCCCTTCGCAGAAACCCCCGGACCGCATAGCTCTCGAACTCGTTCATACTCTATGGGATCGATCGGCCGACCGTCGAAGTGTCGAAGCACAAGCTCAGCAAGATCGTCATCATTCAGATCTTTCCCACCAAACGGGCTCAGCTCCATCACCTCGTCCGGCATCTCACCCGTGAAATCGAGAACGACCGTATTAATTCCAATCTCGTCTCGAAGCTGCGTCACGTAGTCTGGATGGTCGAGTACAGCGTTAGTGGTGAGGTATATGCCTGTCAGCCAGTCAATTGTCATATCTCTTCTCGGGTATCAGATAGGTTCCACTCACTCCGTTTACAGTGACGGTGCAGTGCGGCTCAATGAATACGAATCAACTAACAAGGCCCAAGGCCTCTAGAATCTCGTAGGCTCATACTCCTCAAACGAAACTCTTACACCCAACTTCTCCCCTTCCTCCACAAGCGTCGCACAATGCCAATCGCTCATAGGTATCCCTCGCTCGACGTTCTCCCGCTCCCATGCAATCTCGTTTCCACCGGCAAGCTCTGCTCGTTCCATACCTTCCACCGGATGCATCTTCCGTGCCATACCGACAAAGTCATCCATCTCCGACTTCAGCTGATCGATCGGCATAAAGGCGTCCGTGTTTACGATCACGATGAATGCGCCCTGGTTGGTGTCCCAGTTCGATGAGCGGACCTCTTCAGTGTAAATGCCAGAGAAAACACCGCCAAGACTGCGGATCGCGGCACTTAGAGCCATCGCTTTAAAGACGCTGTTGGGGAAACTTTCCATCGTTTGGTCGCTGTAGCGCACGATGTCACCGCCCATATCCATAATAAGCGAAGGCTCTCTGCCAGCCGGGATCCCGATACTGATCGGCGATGAGTCGATCACGTGTCCGATTGGATTCTCCGGGTTCAGGTATGTGCGATGGCCGGATACCGAGATGCCGATACAGTCGTTCTCGATAGCTAGACGCGTGTAATTCCCGGCAGAGCCATAGTGGTGATGATTCCGCGTCGTCAGCGCGGCTACACCCGTACGCTTCGCCTTCTCGATTGCAAGCAGCGTTCCCTGCCAGCACGGGAAGTATCCAAGCCCGCCATCGCCGTCCAGCACGACCGCGCTGTCGGCTTCATTCACGACACGCACAGCTGGCCGAGGATTCACCTGGCCTTTCGCGATCACATCGAGGTAGTGTGGGATCTGCCCGGTACCGTGTGAATAGATGCACCGCTGATTGTTGCGAGTGAGGATTGTCGCCAGAAGTTCCGCATCCGCCTCGGCCATGTTGGCGGCAAGAAACAGCTCTTCAACGAGGCCACGCAATGCGTCATAGGGAACGCGGATTGCGTGTTCCGGTGGATAGTTTCGCCGATCGAGTCTCATACGGCTCCTAGTCTCCCCTTACGATTCAAATCTTCGCCTCCATGGCAACAATTCAGCCAATCGAGGAATCACAATAGATGATACCACCGAGGTAGGCTGGCAAACCGTGCAGCGCAGGATACAATTCCGGAACGTCAATCCGATCCATTTCCTCGTTCGTGTCGATATCTCGAACCACTATCGTCTTTCGGTAATAGTTCACGTTCTTCGTTTCAACCAGCCACACAGATCCGCTACTCACAATCCTGAGAGTGACACCACTCAGTGGCCCTAGATTCCATCTGTGTTTTTCCTATTCGTCAGGCCAAATACAACGCAGGCGAGTGGCTGCTTTAGCCTCTAAGGTGCCGCTTCCACCCCCAACCGCACAAACGCCTCCGCTACTTGACTCTTCTTCATGTTCGCACAGATCTGTGCCTCTACTGCGCGGTACCGCCCAATAGTCTCATACCGTTCAGGCAGCTCGGGCTGCGATGCCAGAGCCCGGAGCGCCTCGGCTTTCCGTTCCCATACCGCCGTGATATCCACATACAGATTCGGCTTGTAACCCACAACGGGTCCGATCCCAGCGATCGGCTCGTAGCAGACGATCTCTGGAGCCGGACAGGGCGGATAGTCGGTCTTGATGCCAGGCCGGAAGCAGTAACGACTCGCCCAGATCACACCGTTCATCGCCTCGACATGGTCAGGATGCAAATAGTCGTTGATCCAGTGACACAACACAACATCTGGCTGAAAGGCACGGATCACTTCCAGGATTTGTGCGCGACGTTCTGGACCAACCAGAAGCGGACTGTCATCGAAGTCCAGGCACTCTATCGGAGCGCCAAGAACGGCAGCCGCGGCTTCGATCTCTTCCCGTCTAATCTCTTTAACCTCTGCGACAGTAATCTCGCGATTCTCGTTCCATAAGAGAGGTGACTCACACTTCTCCCCATACGTGAGGTCATAGATCTTTACGTCACATCCTTCATCCACAAACCGGATGATCGCGCCACCCGAGCGAGAGCAAAAGTCGGCTGCGTGTGCGCTGAAGACCAGAACACGTCTATTTGATCGTATCATGTTGACTCACGAGTTAGTTGGTTCCCGCGGATGATTTGGACGTCAGAAGGATGGAGCGATGCCGTCCAAACGACAAGTCTATTCCAACCTTTCATCACGGAATCCAGAGGTTTGTCTTCGACCGGTCGTGTCCGAACACGTGACAGATGAACCTAGTCCCCGACAGCAGACCCACCGGGTCCCCCTAGACCAATGCCGCCTCCCTTCATCCTCTCGCACCACTCCCTTCCTCACCTTATCATGGTTCTCTACCCGTGATAATCTGTGGTTCCAACGTATCTAGGAGGTCCCATTGACTTGCTCCAAAACCCTCAAGGGAAAGAAAGCTTTCGTAACCGGAGGCAAGCGCCGGATCGGCCGAGGCATCGCGCTCGCTCTTGCTGAAGCCGGATGCGATGTTGGCATCAACGATCTGACCCACGACCAGGATGGCGACACCACGCTCTCACTCATCCGCGACATGGGACGAGAGGCCGAGCTCTTTGCCGGCGACATCTCCAGCAGTAAGGTTGTGAACAACATGTTCGACGACTTCCTGGCGCGATTCGGGCGCATCGATATCCTCGTCAACAACCCCTATGGTGGGACCGGCCAGCATTTCCTCCAGTTGACCGAGGAGAACTGGGACGCCAACCTCGACATCGGCCTGAAGGGATTCTACCTGTGCAGCCAGAGAACGGCTAGGGAAATGGTCAAGCAGGGGGGTGGTGGCACGATCTGCAGCACATCCTCAGTCCATGGGCACCGCGCGTGGAAGACCGACACTGCTTACGGGTGCGCCAAGGCCGGCGTCATCCGTCTAACCCAGAGCATGGCCGTCGATCTGGGCGAACACGGCATCCGCTGCAACGCCGTACTTCCTGGTCACATGGATACCGACCACGAGTTCAACGCACCTCCCCCCCAGATCAGCAGCATCCAGAAAGACCTCCACGACTCTGTCCCTCTTCGTCGTCGAGGTACACCTGAAGACATCGGGCGAGCCGTCGCATTTCTGTGTTCGCCAGCTGCCGGTTATATAACGGGTGTCGCTCTACCTGTAGAGGGTGGACTATTATCTTGCTATAGCCGATAACGAACGAATTGGCCTATTGGGTGTCTCCAGTTTGCCATTTGACACTGCGTGTCACGAGCCCAGCCAAACACTCAACTGTTCCGCAAAATTGTCACGCCCATTTCGAGAAACAACTCCAGGTCTGCACCTAACCACACACCGATCCGTACACAAGAACCCCTCTCCCGCTGAGCGGGAGAGGGTGAAATGTCGACCACCCGAATAGTCACGAACGACGTTTCGGATCAGCACCACCACTTGGACACTCCTGTGTCCTCCTATTTGACCTCCTTCTACTCGAACTGACTCTTCCTCTGCCCGATCGCTTTCCCCATCCCTCGAATCAGATCGGATCTTTCCCATTCCTGAACACCTGAAGCAGTCCCGAGGGCGTCAACCATCGCATCTCCAGTGAGCCAATCGATATTCTTGGTCTCGATCGCACCGCCATCGAATTGGTCGTCCACGAATCCATAGAGTCGGCATGCCCCGGAGTCTTCCTCTACGTCACCGATGTAAGTCATCCACGGAATCTCGATTCCGATCTGTTCCTTCACCAGACCTTGAAGTGAGCCAATCCGCGCACCCACATCCCACCCGACATCTTCCTCTTCCCATCCTTCGCCACCGGGCAAAGCAGTTCCGTCCTGACCGTTGACAACCATGTATCGAGACTCTCCTGACGATCCATCTTCGATTAGCAGACGTGTAGATTGGATCGGCTGGTCGATCGGGCGCGGAATCAACCGCTGCCCGCCATCGCTCATAGCCTCGACCGCCCGACTCGTATAGGGATAGTAGCCTGCAGCGGGGGGCGCACTGACTCCGCAGTATTTGTTGAAGATCCCGACCCGGTCTTCCGACCCCGTCCCTGCCGGCGCCTTGTGCCACGTATGCCCGTGCATCAGCAGCACATCCCCCGCCTGAAGCTCGGGATCCACGAACTCGGCCAGCTGCTTGGCGTCAGGCCGCGGCACGTCCCAGATCCGGGCATCACGATCGATCACATCTGAAAGCAGGTGCGACCCAGGAGACACGAGCAGCGGACCATAGTCGTCGTTGAAGTCCGTCAGCGGGATGATCGTGAACAGCCAGTTCATCGACGACCCGACCGGGCGCCAACGCTTGTAGTCACTATGCGCTCCTGATCCCTTGTCCCCCGGCGACCGGAGATACGCCACATAGGCCGTCAGATGCGCTGGTTCGCCCAACAAAATTTCAACTGCCTCAACCACTGTCGGATGCTCTGCGATCGGCGCGAACCCTGGCTCCGCAAGACTGTTCCCACTGATCGTGTACTTCCCGGGCGTCGGATACTTCAGCGCGGCCGGGTAGCTCAATTGACCGAGGTTGGCTTGGATTTTCTTCCTAAGCTCGTCCGTTTCAGACTTCGACAGCACCCCACGCAGACTCGCATATCCGTCTTTCTTGTATCCCTCGATCTGCTGCGCCGTCAACCCCATCTCCGAAACACTCTCTTTCCTTTCTACCTTCTACCTTTGCTGTTCCAGGCGTCTTCTTAGCTTTGACACCTGCTTACCTCCTCGAGGCGCAATAGCGCGCATGGAAACATTTAACCCTGCTCAGCCTCTCCCGATATACGGCATCGTCGTCGCCATGATCGTCATGAACTGAATGTTTGTATCGAGTGGCAGGCTCGACATGTGAACGATAGTATTCGCCACATCCTGCGTATCCATCTGCGCTTCAGGCTCTGTTACCCCCCAGGCTTGAGGCATTCCTACCGAAGTCCGTTCAGTCCGCTCAACCTTTGCGTTTCCAATGTCGATCTGTCCGACCGCGATGTTGTATTTTCGCCCGTCGAGCGACGCCGCTCGTGTCAGTCCCGTGACTGCGTGCTTGGTCGCCGTATACGGCGCAGAATTGACGCGCGGCACCTGCGCAGACACGGACCCGTTATTGATGATCCGACCACCCTGAGGGGCCTGGTCCTTCATCACGCGGAAAGCCGCCCTCAGACAAAGGAACGAACCGGTCAGGTTGATGCTCACCACCGTGTTCCAATCCTCGTCCGTTAAGTCTTCAAGCTCCTTCCGAGGCGACCCAACACCTGCATTGTTGAATAACAAGTCCAGCCGGCCGAACGTGTCGACCGTCTCCCCAATCAGGGCATCAACAGAGGCCGGATCGCTCACATCCGTCTGGACGGCAAGCCCCTTTCCGCCGACGGATTCAATCTCCAACACGGTTTCAGTCAACGGGTCCGGTCTACGGCCGGCCACAGCGACCTTCCACCCGTCTTTCGCCAAGGCGAGAGCTGACAGCTTACCGATACCCGAACCGGCTCCTGTTACAATTGCGATCTTGTCGGCCATGTCGATCTGAGTCCTCATTTTCTTGGGCTTACCGCCCCATGGATTCACGTTTCTCGAACAGCGATGGGAAGAACCGATGAGGATCCGATGGATCAAGCAACAGGATCCTCTGTCGTTCGTTCAGCTCGACAGATTCCGGATGGCTCACACGATTCGGACGCCACGCCATCTGCGCGAGACAATACTTGTAGAGTAGCGTCCTTCGCCGGTGTGGCGCGAGCCAGTCCGCCGTCCCGTGGGTCAGCGCTTCCGAGAACAGAACGGCTGACCCAGCGGGTGCCTCGGGTATCACGACCTGCGGCGCGTCCTCGCCCGCGTCCTGAATCGACTGTGGCACACGGTAGTTCGTCTTGTGGCTCCCGGGAATGCAACAGAACCCACCCTTTCCCGGTCCAGCATCGGTCAGACTCCAAGATACGACCACAAAGCCCTGAATCATCTCCCAGTCGGGTGAATAGTATCGTTCGCCCTGCGGTACGCCGGCATATGGCGAGGAGGCGCCATAGTCCGAATGCAGACGCCCTCTCTCCATGCCGGCGCTCATACTCATACCATAGATGCGATCCAACCTAAAGCAGTCCCCGAGCCGAAGCCGCAGAGCCGGCATGATCTTCGAATGGTCGAGCAGATCGCAGAACGGCTTCCCCCAGTCCAGAAAGCCCGCTCCATCTGGAGCACTTCCGAACCTCTTCCCATCCTTAGGAAGCCCTCGCTCATCTAGGAGTGCGTTCAGCTCCGATACTTCCGTGTCGCTCAACGCATTCTCAATCACCAAATACCCTTGAAGATCGAACAGATACTGCATCATCTCCAATTCTTCATCTGCAACTACCATATGCATCCTCGAAGGTTTGTTTATCCCGTCTCAACGGAAGAGGATAGTAGTCCTCCCATCTACGACCCGATTCCCTTTACGGCATCCGTTAAGGCATCGCGTGTTTCGACGCGAAGTCCGGATGTCAGGATTCTTGCAAATAGCTGATATGGAAGGTGCCTGATGACTTCATTCTCGGCGGAGCCCGTTTGTTCGTGGTTTCGAGCTTGGACCACAGGGGAAGCCAACCAGTCAAGCCGGTGAGATAGGCGGAATCACGCACGATTCGACCGGGGAGGTAAACTCCCCGAGAACAGGGTTTAAAAGAAAGAGCCCAGCAATGGCCTATTGCCTGACTCGGACCCAAACCTCGTGCATGGATTACGTGGCGTCCACCGACTGCATCGCCGCGTGGATGTAGCCATAGGTGTAGGCGAACCCAACCTCACGTGCGGCCGGACCGGACAGTTTTGGCACGTGATCCGGCATGATCATGTATTCGTATCCTACCTCTTTATATACTCTCAAGGCCCTGAGCATGTCGATATCGCCCTCATCCGGCAACACTTCCACAAAGTTATTCAGCCTCCCCTTGATATTCCGGAAGTGGACATTGAAGATCTTTTTTCGCTCGCCAAAGTAGCGGATCACGTCGAAAATTTCCTCAGCGGGATTCTCCAGAGCCTCGGACATGCACCCCTGGCAAAAGTTCAACCCGTTGTAAGGGCTGTCCACTAGCTCGATGAACTTCTTGAATCCGTCGGGCATCCCGAGAGGCCTCGCGACGCCCCGATACACGCTTCCATACCCGATGCCAGGGTCTGAGGGATGGCACGCCATCTGGACCTTGTATTCCTCCGCCACGGGAATCACACGCTTGAGCCAGTACTCAATCCGCTGCCACATCGTGTCTTCGTCCGCCGCCCCACCCTCGAACTCTCCTGTGCTCTGGTCGAGCTCGTCGAACTTGAATGTCGACAGCGTCGCTCCGCCACGGCCGGCCACCGACGGTGTTCTCAAGTGCCCGAGAATCGTGATGTTGTAATTCAGCCCGCGCAGTCCGGCTTCGCCAGCCATTCGGATCACCTCACAGGCCTGATCGATCTGCCGATCCCGCTCCTCGCTCTCCCCCAGAAAGATCACACCCGCCGAATTCGGCTGCCCTTCCCGAGCAGTCTGATCGTTTACCGCCGGTCTTCCTCGTAACGGAAGATGCATCATCTCGAGGCTGATCCCGAACCTGGCAAACCGCTCCCGCTGCTGCACAATCGTGTCGGTCGACCAATCCGTCCACGGCTCCGACGGTGTATGGTCTACATTGTTTACGCCGAGCTGCGAAAGCACCTCGAGCTGCGTGTCGTCATCAAACCGTCCTTGGGTACCGATATACATAGGTTGAGCTATCCCTGTCCGTTTAACTGTTTATAAGCGTGGGACGTGGGGCACGGCCCCCTTGCCTTTTTCATTTACAACTGGCACTTGCCTATCCTTCCACCGCTTTCCGTAGCTCCTCTCCATTCCCCTTCCACCATCCGTACAGCACCGAGATATCCACACCCATGTTGAAGTGCCGGACGCCCATATCCAGATACTCCTTCGCCTCGTCGGGTGAGCCGATCTCCGCCCGGGGCTGGACGCCCATGCTGAGCGCGGTCTTGAATACCTCTTGCTTCGCGTCGAACACCTTCGGATCGTTGCGTTTACCCGCGAGCCCCATGCTCATAGAGTAATCCGACGGTCCCCACTGGATCATGTCCACGCCCTTAACGGACAGAATATCTTCTAGGTTTTCGACAGCCTCCTTCTTCTCAATCATCAGCGCGACCACGGTATTCCGCATCGTCTCGACATAATCCGGACCGCCACCGTATCCCATATACGTATTCCTTCGGGTATAGACGCTGTAGAGTCCGCCATCTTCAGGCGTGTCCGGGTTCGTGATTCGAACACATGTGTCTGCATCTTCGCCAGTTCGACAGTCCGTGAACAGGATGCTTCCGAACCCGGAACCCAGAGCTCTCTGAGCCAAGTAGTGCTGATGACTCTTGTCGATCTTGAACATCATACCCATGCCGTACAACTCTGCTGCGCGACACATGTTGTCCAGATCGTGCATATCGAAAGTGCCGTATTCGCCCACATACTCAACGTAGTCATATACCCCTGTGTGACCGATGGCCTCGATAATAGCCGGCCAGTGAGAGTGAATCCGTGTCCCAATCGTAGGCTCTCCAGCGTTCAACTTCTCGCGCATAATGTTGGGTTTCATCTTAAACTCCTGGGTGGTCTTTACCTCCGACCCGTTGGGGGTCGAGAGCCTTTACCGCAAAGGCTGCTCGGACAAAATAGCAAGATCGACTCACAGTCCAAGTCGTAACGCAAGGGCTGTAGTCACCAGATCCCGTCTTTTTCCTTACTCACCGATTGCCGATTCCAGACTGCGCCTCCCGATTCCCCCTTTCCTCTTCCCCACTTCCTTCATTAAATTTCTCCCCTCACTCACTCACGGAGACTATCTATGTCACAGCTCCCGACATCTGAGATCGGCAAGACGGGCGTCCACGTCACCCAGTTGGGGTTCGGCGGCGCTCCGCTCGGAGAACTCTTTAACCGCGTAAGCGGGAGGCAGGCGACGGATACGCTCGAGGCCGCCTGGGAAGCCGGTATTCGCTACTACGACACCGCCCCCTTCTATGGGCACGGAAAAAGCGAACATCGCACGGGACATTTCCTACAGGACATGCCACGGTCCGAGTTCGCCCTTTCGACCAAGATAGGTCGTGTGCTGACACCCGCGAAGGGTGAGGATTTCACCTCCCAGTACTGGGAGCATCCTCTGCCATTCGATTTTTACTATGACTACAGCTACGACGGCGTCATGCGATCGTTCGAGCAGAGCCTCCATCGGCTCGGGGTGAACCGTATCGACTTGCTGATGATTCACGACTTAGATATCTGGTTCAATGAGAAGGAATCTCGAGTGGTTGCGTGGCTGAATCAGCTTTTCACGGATGGATGGCGGGCTCTGGAAGAGTTGAAGTCGGCGGGGGACATTCGCGGGATCGGCGCCGGGATTAACGAGATCGGTATGATCACGCGATTTGCCGACTACGTGGACCTAGATTGCTGTATTGTCGCCATGCCATACACCCTCTTGGACCAGGAGACCCTTGATTCGGAGTTCCCACTATGTGAGCAGAACGACATCGGCATCATCGTGGGCGCGCCGTTCGCATCGGGAATACTGGCGACGGGTGCGAAAGAGGGAGCCTACTACAAATATGCTCCTGCAACACCCGAGGTCTTGGACAGGACAACCAAGATCGAAAAGATTTGCAATGACTATGGAGCCACTCTGATCGCCGCGGCACTTCAGTTTCCACTTCTCCATCCTATCGTTAACGCGATCATACCGGGCGCCCTGACCCCCGAGCACATCAGATCAAATGCGGAGCAGGCGGTCCAGGACATACCGGCTGGTCTTTGGAAGGATCTGAAGGATCAGGATCTAATCAGGGCAGACTCCCCGACACCTTAGCCATCATTCTCTACTAATCGAAGTTTCATGGGTCTACTCGTCCCAGCCCCCTTCCGCCACATACCCGAGATCCGTCACCTTCTCCCGAATGTCGTCGACGCTGGGACATTCTCCCCTGTAACGAACGGTCACCTGGTCTCTTTCGTGATTCGCTTTGACGCCCGAAACACCTTCGATTTCACTTAGCCCGTCCTCGACTGTCTTCTCACAATGCCCGCACGACATGCCTTTCACCCCAAGCAGAACCTTCTTCGGCCAGAACATCCAACCCTCACTTTCTGCAACCTGCTTTCGACGCCCCACATCTCGCTTCACTCCACCTCTCTATGCTTCCACACGTAATAGATCACAGGAATAATCACCAACGTCAAAACCGCCGACGAAATCAGCCCACCAACCATGGGCGCGGCAATCCGCTTCATCACATCCGAACCTACGCCAGACCCGAGCATGATCGGGACAAGACTCAGTATGGTAGTCCCGACAGTCATGATCTTGGGCCTAACTCGTCGCACCGACCCTTCTACAACCGCTTCATACAGATCACTTGCAGTCTTCTTGCCTTCCTGAAGTCGTCGCGACCAGGCTTCGTTCAAGTAAACCAACATTACCACGCCGGTCTCTGTCGCCACACCGACGAGCGCGATCAGACCCACCCACACAGCGACAGAGAGGTTATAGTCGAGCCACGAGAGCAGCCAGACACTTCCTACGAGCGAGAAAGGAACTGACAGCATTACCACCAGAGTGTCGCCGATAGTTTTGAAGTTCAGGTAGAGCAGGAAGAATATGATAAAGAGTGTCACTGGAATGACGATCTTCAACCTCTTTTCCGCCCGCTCCATATACTCAAACTGTCCTCCCCAGGCGACACGATATCCCGCTGGCAGTTCGACTTGATCTCGCACGACCTGTCTCGCCTCCGCTACATAAGCACCCAAGGAGCGATCGACGATATCGACAAACACAAAGCCCACCAGTTGCGCGCTCTCGTCACGTATCATTGGCGGACCGGTCACCGTGCGGATATCTGCAAGCTGTCCGATCGGGATCTGGGCACCTGAAGACGTTGCGACAAGAACACGTGAGAGATCTTCGAGATTGTCTCGAAACCCACGCGCATACCGAACGTTAATCGGATAGCGTTCGCGACCCTCTACGGTATGGTCGACGTTCATCCCTCCGATCGCCGTTTGGATGACCATACCGACCTCGTCAATAGTAAGCCCATATCGTGCGGCCTGCCAGCGGTCCACCTCGAAGTCAACGTAGTAGCCTCCCGTCACGCGTTCCGCAAAGGCACTCTTAGTTCCGGGTATGTCCTTCACGACTTGCTCGATCTCGATGGCGATTTGCTCAATCGTCTCCAGATCCGGACCAAAGATCTTGATCCCAATCGGACTGCGAATCCCTGTCGCCAGCATCTCGGTCCGAGTCTGAATCGGCATCCACCAGATGTTCGGCATCCCTGGAATCTGGACCGTGTGGTCGAGTTCCTGAATCAGCTTTTCCCATGTCATGCCGGACCGCCATTCGTTTTCCGGCTTGAGCGTAATCGTCGTCTCGACCATCGAAAGCGGCGCGGGATCAGTCGCCGTTCGTGCTCGTCCCACTTTGCCAAAGACGTGATCCACCTCCGGAAACTGCTTGATCAGCTTACCCTGTGCACGAAGAACACGTTTCGCCTCCGTGACAGACATACCAGGTAACGAGGTTGGCATGTAAAGAATGCTACCCTCATGAAGTGGCGGCATGAATTCTGATCCCAGACCGAAATAGGACGGAATCGTAAGCGTCAGCACAAGGACAGTGCCAACCAAAATGGTCTTTCGCCATATCAAGGCGACCCTAATGACGGGCCCATACATCCAGAAGAGCGCACGGCTGATCGGATGTCTCGACTCTGTATGCATCTTCCGGCGAATCAGGAGTGTCATTAGGGCGGGGACCAGGGTGACGGCCAGGATGGCCGCGAAGAACATTGCAAAGTTCTTAGTGAATGCGAGTGGCTTGAACAGCCTGCCCTCCTGAGCCTCAAGCGTGAACACCGGTGCAAACGAAACGGCAACGATCAGCAGCGAGTAGAAGATCGGCCGCCCCACCTCTTTTGCGGATTGAATGATCGCTTCGATCTGTTCACCTCGACTGGGTCCGTTGGAGCCTGACGAACCGAGTGATTCCAAGCGTTTGTGTGCGTTCTCCACGAGAACGATGGCGGCATCCACCATCGCCCCGATTGCGATCGCAATTCCTCCAAGCGACATGATGTTCGACGTCAGTCCCAAGTAGTACATCGGGATGAACGACAACAGGACAGCGATCGGCAGTGTGACGACCGGGATCAGCGCACTTTTCACGTGAAGCAGGAACACGACGATCACAAGTGCCACGATCAACATCTCCTGCGTCAGCTCCTTGCTTAGCGCATTGATCGCACGCTTGATCAGGTCTGACCGATCATATGTGGGAACGATTTCTACGCCTTCAGGAAGAGACGGCTCGATCTCGTATATTCGCGCTTTGACGCGTTCGATCACGCGAAGTGCATTCTCGCCATACCGCATCACCACGATTCCGCCTACCACCTCACCCTTCCCGTCGAGCTCCGAGAGACCGCGACGCATGTCCGGTCCGATTTCGACACGTGCGACGTCTTTCAGGTAGACCGGTGTGCCGTCATCATTCGAGCCGAGAGGAATCATCTCAATATCCTCGACCGATGTGATGTATCCTCGGCCGCGGATCATGTGCTCTGTCCCTGCGACTTCGATCACACGCCCGCCGACATCGTTGTTGCTGGACCGTATCGCCTGAACGAGCCTCCCGATCGGAATTCTGTAAGCAAGCAGTCGGTTCGGATCGACGTTCACCTGATACTGCTTGACGTATCCTCCTATAGATGCGACTTCCGCAACTCCCGGGACACTCTCAAGCCAATACTTTAGCGACCAGTCCTGGAAGCTGCGTAGATCTGCGAGACTGTTCCTGCCCGTCGTGTCGACGAGAGCATACTGATATACCCAACCGACTCCCGTCGCATCAGGGCCGAGCGAAGGTGAGACACCCTCCGGGAGCTTGCCCGTGACCTCGTTCAGATACTCAAGTACACGGCTTCGCGCCCAATACATATCGGTGCCGTCTTCGAAGATCACATACACGAACGAAAGTCCGAAGAAGGACTGGCCCCGTACGAACTTCACACTCGGCGCCGAGAGCATCGTTGTGATCACGGGATACGTAATCTGGTCTTCAATCAGGTCGGGAGATCGCCCCGGCCATTCGGTAAACACGATCACTTGCACATCCGACAGGTCCGGGATCGCGTCGAGCGACACGTTTGTCAACCCCCACGCCCCCCAGGCCGTAGCAAATGCCACAACCATGATTACCAACAACCTATTCCGCGCGCTGTATTCAATAAGTCGTTCAATCATAACTTGATCTTTTCAATCTCCACATCCGCTTTCTTCACATCATCAATGTCTCATCACGTTCTTCAGCTTGCTCTCAGAATCGAGCAGAAAGTTCGCACTCGTGACAACCCACTCTCCTGCCTCCAGACCCGACAGCACCTCATACCTGTCGCCATACCGTCTCCCGAGCGAGACCTCCCTCGGCTGAAACCGGCCTTTTTCAGCTTCGACAAAGACCGTTCGCATCTCACCAGCGAACATCACAGCAAGTTCCGGTACAAGGAGCCGTCGCTTCGGCGGACTGGCAAAGGCCACATCCACGAACATGCCCGGCTTCAGAACGCCGGACTCATTCGCCACCTTAATCCGTATCGTGCCTGTCCTAGTCTTCGGGTTCAGATAAGGGTAGATGTAGTCTACGGATCCTCTGATCCGGCGGTCTGAGAGATACGGGATGGTGACCGTCACAGCCTGATTGGCCTCAACTGAGGCCACCTCGTGCTCATACACGTCCGCTTTCACCCACATCGTATCCAGCTTGCCGATCCGATAGAGTCTCTTGGCGGGTGTCACGTGCATACCAGCAACGGCCGATCGCTCGACCACGATGCCGTCGGCAGACGAGAAAACCGTCACGGCCGTTTGTCGCTGACCTGTTCGTTCGAGATCGGCTATCTGTCTGTCCGTCAGGTCCCACAGTTGCAGTCTCTCGCGAGCCGAAGCTAGAAGTCGCGCATTCCATTCGGGTCCTTCCGATGCCTTCGCTTTGCCACGAAAAGCAAGCAGATACTCCTCCTGACCCGACACGAGATCTGGACTATAGAGGGTGAACAGAGCTTCGCCCTTCCGAACGGGACGTCCGACGTGGTCCACATACAAATCTTGGATCCATCCAGATACCTTAAGATTCACGTCTACCCACGCGGTCTCGTCGTAGCAGATTCGTCCCGAGGTCCGAATCTGCGACGAGGTCTCGCGTTCGACGACCTCTGAAGTCTTGACACCGATCAGCTGTTTCTGGTCATCTGTCAGCGTCACAAAGCTCGCTTTCTCGGCATCCTTGGATCCGTCTCTCCCTCCCTGCGGTACCGGTGTCAGATCCATGCCGCATATCGGACACGGCGCATCAGCGTCGTAAAGCTTCACCGAGGGGTGCATCGGACAGGTGTAGTACGCCGCAGTGCTGTCGTGGCCGTGACCAGCACGCGGGTCATCGGGCGCAACGATATATTGGGTTCCGACCACAGCGGCAACGATTAGAGAGAGCCCCGTGGCAACATACAGTGTGCTGTTTGTCATGGTCTGCCTCCGTCGACCGGGCGTTGGACAAACTGATCCTGGAGTGAGATTCCCACGGTCGCTTCTAGTTCAGCCAACAGCTTCGCGTGTGCGACCGCGTGGTGAAACCTCATCAACTCAGCGTCGAGCCACGTGGACTGTGCGTTTTGTAGCGTTGAAAAGTCAACCAGATCCGCCTCGTATGCGGAACGAGCCGACCGAAGCGCCTGTTCCGTCTGCGGCAGAACCTGCTCGATGAACAGCTCTTGCTCGCTCTGATGAAGCTGCAGCTCAACCACGATCCGCTGAAGCTCCGTACCGAGCCGTTGCCGCTCCTCTTCGAATCTGGCCTGGAGCCATTGGACAGTCGCTCTGGCTTCGGCTGCTCGGGCACCCTGTTTGCGGCCACGAAAGACTGGCAGGTTCAGCCCGATTCCGGCACTCAGAAAGTCGTCTCCCACAGCCGGGTCACCTGGTACGGCATTGCGCTGTCGATAAGCGACGCTCAGTGTCAGGGTCGGTAGTCCCGTTTTCTGAGCGACACGCTCACGCGCCTCCCATTCGCGAATCTGGTGTGTCAGTTCCCTGAGCGTTTTACTGTTGTGCTCGGCAACCGCAAGCAAGTCGTCGATCGACAACGTCACATCCTGAACGTGGACATTCACTTGGATCTCGAGATTGCCATCCGGGGCGCGACCCAACAATCCGTTGAGCCGAACTACCGCGAGTCTCCTGGATGTCTCGAATCCGGTCACTCGGTTGCTGAGCAGCGAGAGCGACACACCGGCCTGCAGAACGTCGTGCTGACGTCCTGACCCTGCCTCATACCGAGCAAGCGCTCGCTCGGCGATCGAGCGAACAACCGTTTCATTCTCTCGCGTGATATCGATCGCCTGGTCGTAGAAAGCTAGGTCGTAGTAGGCCACCTTCACCAGCCGAGTGATTTGGAGGCGATGATCGAGCAGCCGACTCTCGGCAGCCGACACAACCTCTTTTGCCGCTGTTGTCTTCTCGCGCAGAGTGCCCGGGAACGGCAGCGTCTGCATCAGGGAGATCTGTTTCCCAGACATCGGAGTGCGACCAAAGTCCAATGAAACACCTGGCACGTTCACCAAACTGAACCGCATCATCGGATCCGGTGGCGCCCCCGCATAGGGCAGACGCTTCTCGAACGTCGCGATCCGTTTCTGAAGTGCGGACAGCGAGGGGTTCGCAGCCAAGGCTTCATCCACGAGCGATTCGAGGTTGGCCGGTTGTGTGCTCACCTGAGCGACGCAGATCGAGGCGCCCAGCAGAGCCATTAGAGTTGTGCTAAACACGTTCTTAGCTCCTTCGCTTGAGTACCTGGCGGAATCACCAACTAAATTTGAGTCGGCGAGGGCAGAGACAAACGGCCTGCAGCTCGGGCAATCAGGAGATACTGCGCCGAGCTAGATCAGGCCTGAAGGATACTGAGATTCAGATCAGGAAGGACTGATGGGTCAGGTATATCGGAGCGCCATCAAGGGAGACGCTGGTGTTCGTCCGAGCAAAGCGGGCGTCGTCGGTAGAGCACCGATCGACGTGCGATACAGCTGCATCGGCGACGACCAATTCCGGCACTTGGAGGTCCGTCGGAGCGACATATTCGAGGAACTGAGGCGAGGCGGCGTCCCGGACCTCGGTCTCACAGCAGCAGGAGGATGGCTCATCCATCGCACACGTCGCTCCCACGAACACTGTCGGACAGAGACACAATACAGTCGGGACGATGACGAGCAGAAGGAGCAGTATGGTATAGGTTTTCTTCATTCTTGTTAGAATAGACAGTATTTCATTTCTGGTGTCAACAAAGCGACTGCTATCGACTAATTCTCGTTAATTCTGAGGCATTTCGTAGAATTAGGCTCGCAGGTCTTGTGTAGCTGCACCTACCGTCCAGATTGTGTCAGGCCGTCGTCTTGGATACCCGATCCAGGCTCCGCATCAGGTTCCTCCACTTCTTCTTTCCCATCTGGTCCAGAACACCGAGTTGCAGCGATTCCCAGATCGGAATGCCCTGGTCTCGCTTTAGCCTTCCCGTATCCGACAGCTCGAGCAGCCGGATACGTCGATCCTTCCCCTGCCTGATCTTGACCAGACCTTCGCGTTCGAGCGGCTTAAGGTCCCGCGTCAGCGTCGTCCGATCCATCGCAAGCTTACCCGCGAGGACCGTAATCGAAACCGGCCCCTCTTCTCCGATCGCCGAGATTAGAGTAAATTGCGTGGCGCGAAGCCCGATCGGCCGAAAGGCCCGGTCGTAAGCCTGCGTCATTCGTCTTGCCGCCATCCGCAGGTTCAGACAGGTACAATTAAATAACTCCTTTGAGTCTCTCTTCTTTGCCATATGCGTGAATATGCACTTACCTTGCTTTTGTGTCAACCCGGCTGCTCTTCAATGCTTGATCCTCATTCCTCGACCTCAATCCTGCTTTCCCAGAAGTCCGCAGCCGTCATGATCATATCCTGCTGTCGAAGGACCAGCCCCTTGACCCTTGGTAGATACTCCCCCGCCCACCTCGGATCATTCCGCACGGCCTGTCTCGCCTCTCCGAAATGCGTGTAGTCACGATACGCCCAGATATGCACAACCCGGTTCAGCTTCCCGATATCCGTCGCATACCACCCGGTCAACTTGACCCCGTGGTCCTCTCGGATCGGCAAAGCTACCTCTCGAACCGCAGCCTTGTATGTCTCGACCGCTCCGGGTTGCAGGTCATAGATCCTCATATCATAGATCATGGTTTGGCTCCTGTTCGGTTCTCTATCGTCTAGACCCTTAGGCCTCACCTGGCCAATCTTTTCCGTACATAGTTGAGGCGTGGAACAGTGCCCACGCCTCGCTTCCTGCTCAGTACCGAATTCGTTGACGACCTCTCGAAAGACCCGTCTGCGTCCTCCGCGGCTGCCTTCGGCTCTACCGATTCACCATCGGCACGTACTCTCTCGAGTCATGCCCCGTGTAGACCTGTCGCGGTCGAGCGATCTTCTGCTCGTCGTCGTTCATCATCTCTTTCCACTGGGCAAGCCAGCCGGCCGTTCTGGGGATGGCGAAGAGTACGGGATACATATCCACGGGCAGACCCATAGCTTGGTAGATGATGCCCGAGTAAAAATCGACGTTGGGATACAGCTTCCGGGAGACAAAGAAATCATCCTCGAGTGCGATCCGTTCAAGCTCTTTTGCGATGTCGATTTTCGGGTTCCGGCCGGTCACCTCGAACACTTCGTCTGCCGTCTGCTTGATGATCGATGCACGCGGATCGTAGTTCTTGTAGACGCGGTGGCCAAAGCCCTGGAGCAGAACTTCGCGCTTCTTTACACGTTCGATATAACCCGGCACGTTGTTGACGTCGCCGATCTCATCCAGCATCACGAGCACGGCCTCGTTCGCACCACCGTGAAGTGGGCCATACAGTGCGGCTGCAGCGCCTGCCGTTGCTGAATAGGGATCGGCCAAACTGCTACCGATACCGCGCATCGTGCTCGCGCTACAATTCTGCTCGTGGTCTGCATGGAGGATGAATAGGACTTCCAGAGCCTTCACGAGTGCGGGGTTCGGCTCGTACTTCGTGTTAGGCGTGTTGAACAGCATGTTCAGGAAGTTCTCGGTGAAACCGAGTGAGGGGTCCGGGTAGATGTAGGGGAGACCGCGGCTGTGTCGATAGCAGAATCCCGCAACGGTTGCCACTTTGCTGACAAGCCGGGAGATGTGCAGTTCCATCAGCTCTTGGCTCGACATATTTCGAGCATCCGGATAGAAGGTCGATTTCGCGCCCAGCACACTTACGAGCATCCCCATCGTGTGCGAACCCCAGCGGAACCCATCGAGGAAGTTCCGAATGCTCTCGTGGATCATGGAATGACCGGCGATCGTTTCCTCCCACCCTGCGAGCTCGGACTGCGAAGGCAGTTCACCGTTCAGCAGCAGGTAGGCCGTTTCCAGATAGGTGCTCTTTTCAGCCAGTTGCTCGATCGGGTAACCCCGGTAGCGCAGGATCCCCTTTTCTCCATCGATATAGGTGATCGAGCTCTGACACGATGCCGTGTTCAAGTATGCTGGGTCGTACCCCATCAGACCGAAGTCGTCATCGTGAACCTTGATCTGTCTGAGGTCTGCAGACCGGATCGACGCACCGTCGCTCTCATAAGTACCGTAGGTAATCGGTACCTCGTAGGTCTTCCCAGTCCGATTGTCCGTAATCGACAATGAATCCTTGCTCATCTAAGACTCCTTTCGCCTGCCCCGTCGGACTATGTCCGCCTCAACCACCCCGGGAGAGAAACGACGCGGGGGAGCCTGCGCCTCGCAGGCTGTCGTGAAAACCATTACATCCGGGCGATGTAGAACACGCCCTTTACAGAATTCCCTAATAAATCTTTTTTGTCAATCGTGTGCACGCCTACCTCTGAAAAGATCTCATCCAGTGCACGCCTGTATGCCTTGTCCTCTTCGGTCACTCGAACAACGAGAACGCCATCCGAACGAAGCCGGGTCGCCAGCACCCGCAAAGAGGACATCGAGTAGGCTCGCCGATTCTCCTCACGCAGTACTCTAGACGGCCCCAGGTCGAGCTCCAACCCGATACCGTGATAACTCGTCGGAGACGCCTCGACAAACTGAGTGACGCTTCCTATGACGAGATGACTCCGCTCGTCATCGATTGAGGCACCCTTACCTAGGTAGTCACGAGACCACTGCGGTAGGACCTCGTCGGGCTCAACAACGGTCACGCTTCGGAGACCCGGATGATCGAGCACCGCATCCAGAGTGTCTCCAAGACCATACCCTGCCAGGAGAATGTCAACGGCTCGCGAGGATTTGATCAGACCGAGAATCGTGTCCGCGAAAGAGTGCGACAGCACCTTACCATACGTAGACCGGAAAACCGTCTCGTTGTAAAGCAACTCATAGTGCCCATCAGCCCCGCTTAGCTGCTGAAGGACCAACTCCTCATCCCGGATCGCTTTACGGTCAATTACCCGCCGGTCTTGTCTCATGTGATCCGTGAATCAAGGTGCAGTGAACGGGCTATGCTGAAAAGGCGAGACGGTTCTTCAATAACAGGTGTAATATAACCGACGAAATGTGGATAACAAAGCAGATCGTACGCCAGCAAGAAGCCAAAAGACCAATATCTACAACCACTAATCCCTTGACAGGCGAAATACCGCTCGTAAGATTGCCGCCAACAGACTTAAGTCACGACTGACAAGGGAAATAGACGTGTTCATACTGAGCGGATCACAGGAAATCGAGCTCGTTCGGCTCGACACACTTCGTGGGAAATACCGATTTGCAGTCTTCGACTTCGACGGCACCCTGTCGTTGATTCGAGAGGGCTGGCGCGAGATCATGATCCCCTTTATGGTCGAGATCCTGTCGGGCCTCAATCCTGGCGAGACCGATCAGACAATTGAAGCGCACGTAAGCGAATTCGTTGACGAGCTGACCGGTCAGCAGACAATCTTTCAGATGATTCGACTCAGTGAGGAAGTGGCCGCTCGGGGCGTTCAGCCCGAGGACCCGAAGGTATACAAGAACCTCTTCAACGACCGGCTTCTCTCGCACATCGAGGCACGGGTAAAGCGTCTCAAGTCAGGAAAAACCGATCCTGCTGATGCGGTCGTTCCCGGCAGCCACGCGATTCTCAAAGCTCTGAAGGCGCGCGACCTCGACCTGTTCCTAGCCAGTGGGACGGATCAGGCTTACGTAAGACAGGAAGCCGCGCTCTTAGGTATCGACCAGTACTTTACTGGCATCTACGGTGCGCTCGACAACTACGAGGACTTCTCGAAGGCCAAGCTCATCTCGGAGATCCTCGAGACAAACGAACTCGGCGGAGATCGCCTGCTTGGCTTCGGAGACGGGTATGTCGAAATAGAGAACGTCGCGCAAGTCAACGGCACAGCCGTAGGTGTCGCCTCGAACGAAGTCACGAAGACCGGCATCAACGCCTGTAAACGAAAACGCCTGATCAAAGCCGGAGCCGCCCTGATCATCCCTCACTACCTCGAACTGGACCCACTCCTACACTACCTGTACCCGTAGCCACTATTCAACCCTCTATCACCAATTCTCGATCTCTCATGCCTTTCCCGAAATTCGACCGCTCCCAACTTGACATGCGGCCACTCTCAGAGCGCACACACGACTTTGCTCTTGACGAGGTACTCTCTCTCGACTCGGAGAGTGACTTCCAAAACGAAGGCCTCGACACCCTAGCCGATCGCATCGTGGAGGCACACAAGAGCGGTCGAGCGGTCATTCTGATGATGGGGGCACACGTTATCAAGGTCGGTATTCAGCGATTCGTGATCGACCTGATGGAACGCGGCTATATCACCCACATCGCAGGGAACGGGGCGTGCGCGATCCACGACTACGAGATGGCCACAATCGGCGCCACAACAGAGAACGTGGCTAACTACATCCGCCAAGGACAGTTCGGCCTGTGGAGAGAGACGGGACAGCTCAACGAGATCGCGATCGACGCTGCGAAGCAAGGTATTGGTTTTGGTGAAGCAGTCGGCCACGCCATCCACGAAAGCGACTTCCCGCACAAAGATGTCAGCATCTACTCGGCCGGCTATCGTCTCAGAATTCCCGTCACCGTGCACGCGAGCCTCGGTTACGACATCGTCCATGAGCATCCGAACTGTGACGGCGGTGCCATCGGAGAATCCTCATACACAGATTTTCTTGTCTTTACTGAGTCCGTATCGAAGCTCGAGGGCGGCGTACTCCTCAACTACGGATCGGCGATCATGGGGCCCGAAGTCTATTTGAAAGCTCTATCGATGGTCCGTAACGTCGCCCACCGCAGAAATGAACGCATCGCCCACTTCACCACCGCCGTATTTGACCTGATTCCCCTCGGCGACGACCTCGAATCCGAAGCCCCGAAATCAGATCCCCGCTATTACTACCGCCCATTCAAGACCATCCTCGTCCGCACCATAAGAGATGGGGGTGAGAGTTACTATATCCGTGGGGACCACACGGAAACCATGCCGGCTCTCTATAAACGGGTAGTCGGCAAGGGGGCAGAGGGGCTAGGAGCAAAGGAGAGAGAATCTTGATCCTCCCCTGCGCCCCTGCGCCCAGCCCCTCTGGATGAGTCGCAATGGATACTCCTTCCCTAAAATCACTCCTAGAAAATTTCAAGAATCTATCGATCCTCGTACTCGGTGACTTCTTCCTTGACCGCTACCTGATGATCGATCCCGCGATCCGAGAGATCTCTATAGAGACAGGATTGGAGACGCGTCAGGTCGTCGAGATTCAGAACAGTCCAGGTGCTGCCGGGACTGTTACCAACAACCTTCGCGCTCTGGGTGTAGGGAACGTCGTCGCGCTCGGTGTGATCGGAGAGGATGGACACGGCTACGATCTGCAATACGGTCTCGAAGCATCAGGTGTTGACACATCTCACCTTATCACTTCTTCCGATCGTTACACGCCGACCTACACAAAGCCGATCGATAACTCGACAGGAAAGGAGATGGAGCGTTTTGACGTCAAGAACAGGACGTCACTGCCTCGTGATCTTGAGGCCAAGGTCATTGAGAAGCTCTCTGCGCTGTACCAAGAAACGGACGGAGTCATCGTCCTGGATCAGGTCCAAGAGGCGGACTGTGGCGTAGTCACGTCTGTCGTTCGCAACAAGCTATCTGCGCTGTGCGAATCAAACGACCGTCCCGTGCTTGCAGATTCGAGGGCGCACATCTCGAGGTTCCGAAACGTCATCCTGAAATCGAACGAGGACGAGATTCTATCTCTGGTTTCGGACACATCAGACCCGAATGACGCCGCATCCGAGCTCTGTGCTCGGACTGACAGACCCGTCATTTTAACCCGCGGGCCTGAAGGTATCACCGCCTTCGATGGCAGCGAAACGATCACGATTCCGGGTATCCCAGTCCCCGATCCGATCGACAGCGTCGGCGCCGGCGACAGCGTATCCGCATCAGTCACTTCCGCACTTGCCGTGGGTGCCTCTCTCCCAGACGCAGCCCTTCTGGGCGTCATCGTCTCCTCAATCACCATCCAGCAGATCGGCACCACCGGCACCGCAACCCAAGCCCAGATCCTCTCCCGATACCAAGAGATCTCTTAGGTGCCCTCTTTTTTTCTTAGCGTCTTTATGTCTGAGCGTCTCCCAAACAGAGTTACGAGATAGTTCAAGTTTTGACTCCCTCTCGAGATGCATACGGCGCCCTTCTATGCGCCCACATCGAGGAGGGCGAAGAGATCGAGGTCGTAGAGCGTGATGACGGGTTCATCGACGCGCACGAAGGCGTCTGGCACTACTTCACGAACTACGATAAATGGTTCGAAGAGGAGAAGGAGGCAATCGGGTACGCAAACGGCCACGTGCTCGACATCGGATGCGCGGCTGGACGTGTCTGCCTCTGCCTGCAAGAGGAAGGATACCGCGTCACCGGTATAGACAATTCACCCGGGGCAATCAGACTGGCAAAGAAGCGCGGCGTGAAGCGAGCGTTCTGCCGATCGATCACGCAGATCGATCGAAGGCTCGCGCCGATTGACACGTTCGTCCTGTTCGGTCACAACTTTGGACTTTTCGGAAATGAGCGCAGAGCCAGATGGCTGCTCAGGAGGTTCAAGCATCTCTGCGGCGACGACGGCATTATCCTAGCCACCTCGAGAGACGCGGCCATCAGTGACCTGCCGGCCGATGTGGCCTACAGACGCCGAAACGTCAAAGAGGGCCGATTGCCGGGCCAGATGCGTGTCCGGATCCGACACCGGAACACGATCGGAGAGTGGCTCGACTTCGTCTTTGCATCGAAGAAGGAAGTCTCCGGAATCGTCGAGGGTACAGGTTGGCAAATCAGCCACTTCATCGACGGCGAAGCTGGATCGTTCGCCGCCGTTATCGAGAAAGCCTAGGCAGTCGCACCACCTTTGATCTTCCATTTTTGATTGTTATCCCCGATTGCATACCGTCCCGCAAACCCCTCTTTGCTCACTCCCACGCAACCTGGCATGTAACGAGAAGCACACTCTGCCATCGCATCACGATACTCCAGCGTGAGCGCATCCGGATTGAGCTTTCCGATGGCAGAGGGAAGCGGTGTCCCCAGAGTACGCTGCCCCTCCCGCGACCCATCCCCTTCGATAAAGTGATCGATCACCACGGCATCTGCTGACCGGCCGATACGCTCGAAGAAACCGTCCGGATCCTGAATCGGAAGCAGCGGCGACACGGTAACGACGACTCGAACCCCTCTTGTCTTCATTGTCTCGGCCGCCTCGAACCGTGCCTCGACCGGGCTCGCGTGTGGCGGAAGCCCAGGAATCTCCTCGCAGTCGGTCTCGATCGAGAGATGGACTCGGACCTCACATTGGTCGGCAAGGCGCTGTATCTGTTCCGCGTGGTCGCAGACCCGATGTGTGTGCGTCTGAAGAATCAGGAGATCCGGTGGCGAAGCGATCATCGCATCGAGAAGAGATTCCGAAACGCCATACCTTGCTTCCTGAGGCAGAAACGGATCCGTAGAGCTTGACATGAAGATGCTGAAACGACCGTGTGACTTCTTGGCCCAGCGACGCTCCGCATCTACACTGGACTGATAAGCCTCGGCAGCGTTCTGTCGGATCTCGAGAAACCCGCCCCAATCTCGTCCCTTCGTTACCCAGTAGTTGTGCTGAACGTAACACCCGACACCGCAGAGAGATCGACCGAAAGAACATCCACGGTAGGGCTGCAGTGAATGTGAGGTCACCGTCTTCAGGAATCCCGTCGTTCGTGTCAGCACATTCTGAATGTCAACAAC
Source organism: Gemmatimonadota bacterium (assembly GCA_002714465.1). The sequence goes on from PAXL01000057.1 coordinate 109,802, forward strand.
TGTTACGTTCACTAATCTGCTCTTCATTATAGGTGGTCTTCACGGCGATACTCTCTTTTCGGAACGTGAACACGGCAAAGCTCGCCCTCTCCAAAACTTCTATCGCCAACCAAAGCCATTTAAAGCATATTGCAAAATTCGCTCTGACAAACCGGTCCTTATACACGACAAAAACCGCGGCAAACTGCCCGCGGTCTTTGTTCCGCTATGCGCTCAGCACCCGGCCCTCCGTTGCCTATTCCGTCCGGCTCGTAACCTCGAGGAGGTGATAGCCAAACTGGGTCTTCACAGGTCCCTGCACGGTATTGACATCTGCACTGAAGACAACCTCGTCAAACTCCTTAACCATCTGGCCCGGGCCAAACTCGCCTAGATTCCCACCCTCCTGACCCGAGGGACACTTGGAATGCGCCTTCGCTAGGTCGCCAAAGTCCACACCTTCTGCGATCTGCTGCTTGAGATCATTACACTCTTCTTCTGTCGACACCAAGATGTGCCTTGCACTTGCATTAGCCAAGATTAACCTGTCTCTCTCTGTAGATGTGGCACTGACCGGAGACCCTCTCCGGCGTCATTCTTCGTGCCTTTGTGGTTGCCTCTATTCGCCTCAAACATTCGTATCCGCGCTCGAAGCGACGAACTTGTTGTGTTTGAATACGACCTTCTCGTCTGTCAGGAGACCGTTGAGCTTACCGGCAAAAACGAAACCTAGTGTCATCAGATACATCACCCCTATGCCGAACTTTCCGAGCCTGAATCTGTGTATCCCCGCGATTCCTATGAGGCCGAGCAGGATCAGCAGAAAGATCGAGTTGGGGCCTCTTCTCTTCTTCCGATTTTGGGCGGCAAACTCAGAAGCCTAGTTGTCGTCCAGATCTTCGATGATGTTCCATACATACTTAAACTCGTTCCCATCGAGCTCTGGCAATTGATTCAGCACTTTCGCCATCCAGCCAAGCCGTCAGACGCTCAATCAGACGTTCGGTCGAGGCCTGCCCGACCTCTGCTGACGCGTGTCGCCTCGGGTCGATTCCGACGAGTCCGTAGCACGGGTGCCCTTCCATCCCCGCTTCCATCCAGTTATGCTTCTCGTCAGGGCCACCCAAGTCTGTCTCATCGGCCAAGGTAGACAAATCCTGAGTTACCGGATCCAGATACATCAGAGACGACGTCTCGTATTTGGCTGCGTGGTCGCCGTCAATCCCATCCAACTGGTTTTCGACCAACACCAACGTTCGCATCGTCCCGCCCTTCTTACGGAATCTTTCGACCCCCGCATCCAGATACTCGCCGCGATTCGGATAGTGGCCGGAAATCAGGATCGCGGCCTCATAGCCGTCCTGCTCAAATCCAGCCAGCAGCTCGGAGACGATCGTGGTCATCGCCGCATTCGAGACCATATAGGAATGTGGCCAGTCACCGTGTCCGCCTCCGGATCCGAAGTAGACCGGCGGATACACGACCCCCCCCGCCTCAATCGCAAGACCGACGAGCTGCTCGTGCGCTTTGAGGCAATCGAGCCCAACCGGGTTGTGATACCCATGCCACTCCATCGCCCCGAATGGCATGTATATCGCCGCACGTTTCGCCAGGGCAGCACCGATTTGCTCCGGCCGCATCCGCTCCAACCGTACCTCGTCAATTATTTGTCCAGAGTAGTGCCCCATCTGATCTAGCTCCTAGGATCCATTGCGCGATCGATTTTGAACAGCAACAGCTCCCTGTGGGCTGTCGTCGTGTAATCCGCCGCAGCGGCTCTCTTTATCCAGGTCTGAATCGCCCGCAAATTACTGAGTACCGCCGACTTCGCCACATGGTCGAAACCCGACCCTTCGAACACACCGACGAGGCGATCGAGGTATTCCTGCTGCAGATTTTGACGCACCGTGTTCACAGGTCCATCGATGTCGGCAGCGAAGACGGCTCCGCTCAGATCACCCACCATCTCGTGAACGCCATACGTGTTCCCGTATAGACCGCTGTCGGTTATCCGTATCAGAGTGCGTTTGTGAAGAAGATGCCCGAGCACGCTCTTGTGCGCGTTCAGAATCCGCGCGTGGATCTGCGGTTCCCCAGGGCCCGTGAAGCCGCGCCGCTGTCTCTGCAGATGGCTGTAGAGATCGGGCGACGCATCGAACGCATCTGGCGCCAGGATGTAGTCGGCGATCGCTTTCATCGCCCGTTTCTGATCTTCGTAGGCGACGGGTGTGAACGGCTTCGTTGCACCCGGCTGCCCTACGACCGCGCGGTCTACGTAGACCCCACCGATGTGACGGGAGAAGACCTGCCCCCACGTCCACTGACGACCCGTGAGAATGAGATACGCCTGACGCAACTCCTGATAGGTACTGCCTTCATCGTCGTACTTCGCCAGCAACTTGCCGGTCAGGTTCTTGAGAAGCTCGATACGTTCAATCCCGTAGGTGATCGGGTCGCTCGACATATCGTAGATCATTGCCCGAGGGTCGATCCCTCTTGTGGAGCTCCGCATATCATCCGCATCATTCGCGTAGGCGAGTTGCGGTTCCGTCGAGCGAGCAAGGATCGTCTCCAGCCGCTTAGACTCCTTCTTTGGGTCCTTCAGCGCAGCCGAGTACCCGTACTCGATCGCCCAAGTGTCGTATGGCCCGGGCACAAAATCGTAGTAGTGACCCTGCTTCTTGCCAAGAGGAGCAAAGTTGATCGCCGGGTACTCCATCACCGATCCGGTAAGCCCCTGCTTCGACGTCAAACCCTTGTCATGGATAGTAACCGGATCGTGCAGGTAGGTTGCACGGAAATTGTGTGACAATGCGAGCGTATGGCCAATTTCGTGAAGAATCAGACGCTGCAGACCCTCTTCCAGCAGCTTGTTCATCTCCAACTTTGTCGCACCCATCACCTTCAGGGCCTGCAAACCAAACAGCGTCTCCTCGTGCAGACCACGTGCCACAGTACAAATATGTGGGTCATCAGGGAGACCGAGGGGATCTTCCATTATCGGGGAAGCAGCTGTCTCGAACACACGGTCATACCAGAGCCGAATGGAGACATAGATGAACTCGAGCATAATGTCCGCACCGAGGATCTCACCGGTCCGCGGGTTCACAAACGATGGGCCATACCCGCCGAAGGGCGGATTAGGTGACGACGTCCAGCGGAGAACATTGTAGCGAATGTCGCCGGCATCCCAATCAGCATCGTCCGGCTGAATCTTGACCTCAATAGCATCTTTGAAGCCGGCCGCTTCGAATGCCTTATTCCAGGCAAGGGCGCCCTTCTTCACGACCTTCCGAATCTCGTTCGGCGTCGTGTTTTCGATCCAGAAAGTGATCGGCTTGACCGGCCTAGACAGCCTAGCTTTCGGATCTTTCTTCACTAGGTGCCAACGCCTGATCATATCCCGATAGGGTGCCACTTCAGTGGACGTCAGATCGGTCACCTGCGTAGCGAAATACCCAATACGCGGATCATCGGCACGTGGCTTGTAGTCGTTTTTCGGCATCTCGATCAAGCTGTGCCTCAGCGCGATCGTCACGCTCCGCGCATCGGTCACATCCCTTCCCCCACGGACAACCGGTGAAGCGGAGTCATACACGTAATCAATGATTAGATCCGTGTTAGCGGGATAGTTTCGAATGTCCCGAATCTTCGTCTTGGTCTTGCTGAGCGAACCCAAGGAAAACCGCGGACCTTTCGCGTTCGGGTCCTTCGATCGCTTGATTTGGTGCAGGGCTTCGGTCAGGAAGAAGCCTCCCTCAATCAGGAAAATACCCGCATCCCCGTCATCAACCTCGATCTTCTCCGACACGAGGATCGCATCGCTAATATTCGCATCCCTTGCCCGCCTCAGCGGATGGTCCTTGTCGAAGTAGAAGGATGTGTTCTCGGCAACCAGCTCAATCCGGTTGAAGTGTTTCCGGACCGAGAAAACACGCGTCTGGCGGTAGTTTCCTCTGAAGTGACCAGCAATCGTTGGCCCGTCAACGGTCTGAGTGAAGTAGATATACTCCTTGTTCAGCTGGCTCTTCTTGATCATTACTTTCAGGGAGCCGTCCGTCGTGTCTTGGAAGACAGTGAAGAGCCCATCGAAACGCTTGCTCGATTTGGTCTCCGATTCGATGGTCTTCTTCTCTTTCTCTTCTTCCGTTGAGTCAGCGGTGGTGGTGGCTGTCGCATCAGATACGGCCTCCGTCGACTCCGCGGGCGCTTTGTATGGCGTCACGGGCTTCTCTTGGGCGGTCGAATACGTCATCGAGAAAGCCGGCACAGCAACCAGAGCGCACAAAGCAAGTAGGTATTTCATTCTGTATCTCGCTACCATCAGTTGGCGCCTATCTCACGCATCTGAATTATGAGGCAGGCGCCCTTAAACAAACCGCGGCCCAAAGCTAGTGCACACGCTCTCTCTGATCCTTCTCGCAGTTGTCGCCCTATCCGGGGCATCCATCGTGATCTATACGCTCGGGAACGGCATCTCACCATCTCCGACTACCGGAAAAGTCAAACGTCGGCTTCTGAAATCGATCGCCGACCTGCCCTGTTCCGGACACATCTACGAGCTCGGCTCGGGCTGGGGGACACTCGCGATCCCGATTGCCAAGCAGTTCGGTGAATGCCACGTACACGGATACGAGAACTCGATCGTTCCCTATACCGTTTCTCGGGTCCGCCGGCTCCTCGGCCCACCCAATCTCAACCTACACTGGCGAAACTTCATGAAGAGCGNCCTCGGGACGGCGGACGTCGTCGTCTGCTACCAGTCACCCGGCAACATGANCCGTCTNCGACCGAAGTTCGAAGANGAGCTAAAAAACAACGCCTACGTCATCAGCAACACCTTCGCCGTACCCGGCTGGAAACCNACCGAAACACATCGCGTCGACGACCTGTTCAACACGTGCATCTATGTTTATCGCGTCGGAGACGCCAAGCCCTCCCGACCTACTTTTGTTGACTGATCACTTCCTTCGNCAGTTCCAGTACTGTCTTCTTTGGCTCTTCCCAGTTACATGTTTGACNGAATTGTCTNCGTAATTCAGCGGCAAAACATTATCGGTTTCGGCCAGTTTACAGCACNGCTTGTGCCCATCTCATCCCGAACNCNGTTCTTTTTTGACCTTCGACACGTGTCATTTGTCACTGATAATCCCAGTCTGCTTCAACAACGCCTGCGTATCCGGCTCCCGCCCTCTGAAATCCTTGAACACATCCATCGGATGACGCCCGCCCCCTAGNGCGAGCACGGTATCTCTGAACCGTCTGCCCAGTGCGCGAACCGCGTCCTCGTTCTCCAGCCCTGCGTCGATGAACGCGCCGAACGCGTCTGCGCTCAGCACCTCCGACCACTTGTAACTGTAGTATCCGGCCGCGTANCCACCTGCAAAGATGTGTGTGAAGCTGCACAGGAAACGGTCNTCATCGATCGGTGGAAGAATCGACATCTTAGCACTTACTTCGCGATGTATATCGAAAGGTGATCGTGCTTCCGACGCGTCATAGCTGCCGTGCAGCGTAATATCCGTCTTCCCGAACTCCAGCTGCCGGAGCATCAGAGATCCCGCTCGGAAGTTTCTCGCTGCGGAAATCTTGTCATACAGATCCTCGGGGAGAGGGTCTCCTGTCTCNATATGCTTCGTCATCCCNATTANTGTTTCTTTGTGGTAGCACCAGTTCTCCATGAACTGTGAGGCCAGCTCGACCGCGTCCCACTCCACACCGCCAAGACCCGAGACCTCTGCATAGTCCATGGTCGTCAGCATACCTTGCAGACCGTGGCCAAACTCGTGGAACAACGTCTCCACCTCGCGNAAATTCATCAGCGAGGGTGTANCGCCGACGGGCGGGGTNCCATTGCAGATGAGGTGAACAACAGGGAGCTGAACCTTGCCGTTCACAATGCGTCGGTCCAAACAGCCACCCATCCAGGCGCCGCCGCGCTTCTCGCTCGGCCGGGAATACGGATCCAAGTANAACGAAGCCATCGCCTCGCTCGTGGTGGCATCGTAAACCTTGAAATATTGAACGTCTTCGTGCCAGACCGGAGCTTCTCCGACAGCGCNGACGATCTTCACATCGAATAGTCGCTCCGCCAGACCGAACATCCCGTCGAGAACACGTGGAAGCGGGAAATAGGGCCTAAGCTGCTCGTCCGTGTAGTCGAACCTCTGCTCTCGCAATCGTTCCGCCCAAAACCCCGTATCCCAATGGGCAAGCGACTCCTCTTGGCCCGACGATTTCGCGAGCTCCTNCAGCTCTGCGAGNTCGGTCCTCGCGTGAGATTGTGAGGGCTCACTCAGAGAGTCGAACATGTCAACGACAGCTGACACGCCCGAAGCCATCTTCGAAGCAAGACTATAGTCCGCGTAGGTCTCGTAACCAAGAAGCTCCGACTTCTCCTGCCTCAACTTGAGCATCCGGTCGATCAGACCCTGGTTGTCATGTTCACCCGAGGACGCGAGTGTTATCTGCGCACGATACAGCTGCTCTCTATCTTCGCGATTCCGATGGTGCTGCATGAACGGGAGATAGCTGGGGTAGTCGAGCGTGATCCGCCACGGACCAGCATCAGGAGTCGCTTCAGCCGCATCTTTGAGGATTCTGGAATCTTCGCTCAATCGTGCCTCGTTATACGACTGGGCAGCAATCTGCCTCAGCGCCTTCGGCCACCCCTGAGCTGACTCTTCACCCTCAACGACCAGCTCAAAGGCCTTTCTGGCGTCGAGCACGTTGTTCGAGAAATCCGTCCCGATTTTGGACATCTGGCGTGAAATTTTCAGGAAACGGGCCTTCTCCTCTCCTTCCAGCCCCACGCCGGCATGCTCTGCCGACAATACGTTGCTTTCGATCGCCCTTTGCTGTGCTTCATCCAGCCGATCCCACTCCGACCCGTTCTGAATCTCTTTCAGACANTCGTAAACGGGCTTGCTCTGATTAATTCGNAGGCTCAGCGCGACCATCTCCGGCTGAATCTCTTCGTGCGCCTTCCGCAGATCATCCGAGTTCTTGACGCTCAGCAGGTGGCTAACGGGACTCCACGCGTAGCTGAAGGCGAGTCCCAGTTCCTCCATCGGCTGCATCACGCCTGCCCACGTAGGCTCCAGATTCTGCTCNATCTCTTCGATCCGTTTCATCGTGTCNACGATTACCGCATTCATCGCAGGAACCACGTGCTCCGCCTCCATCTTGTCGAACGGCGGAATTCCTTCGCGAACCATAAACGGATTGTTTTCTAGGCCTGTT
>PAXL01000070.1 GCA_002714465.1 Gemmatimonadota bacterium
CGCTCCTGGCCGCCCACCTTCAGGGGTTCGCAGCTTATCGGTCGTTTTCACTTTGACTAGGTGTAGTAACATCGGTGCTCGATGAACGCCTCCAACTTCGCATCAAAGCGGCCTGATTGGAATTCGCGAGGCCGGACCATAAACTGTGTGATTCGCCGCTCCCCGGTCGCTACCGAGCCGAGCGAAAGTCTCCACGAGGTCGTCATGCCCAAAGACTTTTTGAAGGGTGCCAAAGACCATTACGACGTCATCGTCATCGGCAGTGGACTGGCCGGACTGACGTCGGCCAACACGCTTGCGCGGGCCGGACACTCGGTGCTGCTGCTCGAGCATCACTATCAGCTGGGGGGAATGGCGACGTGGTTCAAGCGGCAAAACGGCCACATTTTTGATATCTCGCTGCACGGATTTCCCATCGGCATGATCAAGTCATGCCGGAAGTACTGGACTCAGGAAATCGCTGACTCGATCGTCCAGCTGAAGGGCGTCCGCTTCGAGAACCCGCAGTTCTCAATCGAGACAACATTTGACCGAAAAGACTTCACGCGGCTGATCACCGAGGACTTTGGCGTCCCGCACGAGACCGTCGACGAGTTCTTCACGACGGCTCGTAAGATGAACTTCTTCGACGATCAGGGCACGACCACTCGCGAGCTGTTTGAGCGTTTCTTTCCAGATCGCGATGACGTCGTACGGCTTCTCATGGAGCCAATCACCTACGCGAACGGATCAACGCTGGAAGATCCGGCGATCACTTACGGCATCGTCTTTTCCAACTTCATGAGCAAAGGCGTCTACACGTTCCAGGGCGGCACAGACAAACTCATCAATCAGATGAAAGCCGAAATGGAAAATAACGGCGTCGACATTCGCATCCGCAGCGAAGTCGAAAAGATCGAAGTCGGTCCGGACCGGCGGGTCTCTGCGGTCGTCGTCAACGGACGCCGCATCACCTGCGGAGCCGTCCTATCCAATGCGAACATCAAACAGACGATCTTCAATCTGGTCGGCGAAGAGAACTTCGACCCGGCCTTCGTGGAAGAGGCGCAAGCCGTTCGGCTCAACACAAGCAGTTGCCAAGTCTACATCGCTCTGAAACCGGGCGAGTCTTTCGACCACTGCGGCGACCTGCTGTTCCATTCTGAGCATCGCGGCTTTGACATCGACGCGATCATGAGCCGCGACATCAGCAGCCGGACATTTTCCTTTTACTATCCCGAAACTCGTCCAGGGCACGATCGCTACGTCATCGTGTCCTCAACCAATGCCCGATTCGAAGACTGGGCTCAGCTTCCCGAGGACGAGTACGAAGCCTCGAAGAAGGACCTCTGCGAAACGACGCTGGACTGCCTTGAGCAGTACGTGCCGAACATTCGGGAGAAGGTCGACCACATCGAAGCTGCGACGCCGCGAACCTTCAAGTACTACACTAAGCACATTCGAGGAGCGTCCTTCGGCACTAAGTTCGAAGGCCTGGCTGCCAGTAAGGGCTTGCCAGAACAGATCAGCGGGCTGTTCCATGCGGGCTCGGTCGGGATCATCATGTCGGGATGGCTGGGAGCGGTGAACTACGGAGTGATCGTCTCTAACGATGTCGACAAATATCTGACGCCGGCGGCCGCTTCGGTTTAATCAGGAAGCTCAGGCGAACCTGAGTATTCTTCTGGCCCAGCTGAGTCGGACCTCGTTCGCCGGCGTAGTTGCCTCCGTTAACGAACTGGCCTCGGAGCCACCTCGATGCCTGACGGCTTCACCGATGACGAACTGCTTGGCTGGCTCGACGAGCAACTGCCAGCGGACCGTCTCGCCGAAATCGAGCAGGCCCTGCGAGATTCGGAGCCACTTCGGCACCGTATGGCGAGTCTCATTCGCCGGCGAGATCAGGGCGAGCACTCTGTTGGAGAAATCTGGCGACGTAATCGCCTCAGCTGTCCGGATCGCGAAACGCTCGGCAGCTGGCTGCTCGAAACACTCGATGAACCGCTGATGTCGTACATCGAGTTTCACCTCCAAACGATCGGTTGCCGTTTCTGCAACGCGAGCCTCGAAGAGCTGGAGTCGGCAAGATCCGAAGCCGAATCAACTACTCAACAGCGCCGTCGCCGCTACTTCGAATCCTCGGCCGGACTGCTCCGGCGCGACGAGGATGTCTGAGCGGCATGACATTACGTTGCCCGACTCGTGACAAACCGCGCCAGACGGGCACTCCGTTGATAAGATCAGCGGCGTTCCTGTCCTGACATTCTTCTGTCCGCCATGTCCGACTCCTCGCCCCTCACCTCTGACGAAGACGTCATGCTTCGAGCCATCGAACTGGCTCAGCAGGGTATCGGCTACGTCGAGCCGAATCCGGCTGTCGGAGCCGTTCTAGTCGATGGTGATCGCAGGGTGTTGGGCGAGGGCATGCATCAGCGATTCGGAGAACCTCACGCCGAGCGAAACGTGTTCGCGGATTTTACAAAACGCCATCCGGATGCCGAGGAACGAAAGCGGCTGGCCAAAACAGCGACGCTGTTCGTCACGCTGGAACCGTGCTGCCACACCGGCAAGACGCCACCGTGCACAGACGCGGTTCTCGAAAGTGGCGTACGGCGAGTGGTCGTCGGACTGCGGGATCCGTTTCCAAAAGTCGATGGCGGCGGAATTGTGATTCTAGAAGAGGCCGGCATCGAGGTCTCGGTGGGGCTGCTTGAAGAGAGCGTTCGCAGACTGAACGCTCCGTTTCTGAAGCTGATTCAAACCGGCCTGCCGTACGTCCACGTCAAGTGGGCCATGACGCTCGACGGAAAGATCGCGACTCGAACGGGAGCGTCTCAGTGGATCTCCAACGACAAATCTCGAGCCATCGTGCACAAACTGCGAGGTCGCATGGACGCGATCATCGTCGGAGCCGGAACGGCCAGAGCCGATGACCCAAGCCTCACCGCCCGACCGCCCGGACCGCGCACGGCCACTCGAATCGTTGTGGATTCGGGCGCGAATCTGCCACCGGACTCAAAGCTCGTCGAAACCGCCACGGAGTTCCCGGTCCTGGTCGCGGCTCTCGAGACGGCTTCGGCCTCGAAAATCACTTCCCTTCAGACAAAGGGAGTGGAAGTCGTCACTCTGCCGGCCAGAGAAGCTGATGACGGACAGCCATCGCGCCCGGATCTTCGAGCGCTGCTGCAGCTTCTCGGCGAACGACAAATGACGAACGTCCTGATCGAAGGCGGAAGCGCCTTGCTCGGATCCTTGTTTGATCAGAGCAATTCCGAGACACCGCTTGCCGACGAAGCGCACGTGTTCGTGGCTCCGAAGTTTGCCGGGGGCAGCGAAGCCACCAGCCCGATTGGCGGAATTGGCGTCGACTCGATTCCTCAGCTTGCTCAGACCGAACCGCATCAGGTCGTGATGCTTGACAAGGATGTCTACATCTACGGTCCGATCGTCAATCAATGGCCGGCGAATTCGTGATGAAAGTCGGCCTGCTGTTTGAATACCCGACAGTCAACGGAGGTGAGAATTCGATACTCGCCGTCGCGCGGCATCTTCGAGAATCGGAAACTAACGAAGTCGAACTTCACGCGCTGGCTCCAGGAGGCGGTGAACTGGAGAAGCGGCTGGCTTGCGAACACGTCCCACACATCCCGTTCGATGTCTTTCGAACTGGCACTCGGCGGGACCGGGAAGACGTGGTTGCCGCGCTGTCAACTCTCGCAGCACAGAACGGGTTCGATCTCCTTCATGCCAACAGTCTGTCGATGGCTCGGGTTCTCGGTGCGGCGAGCGATCAGTTGCCGTGTCCGGCGACGGGGCATCTGCGAGACATCCTGAAGCTGAGTGGTGCAGCGATGCGGGACCTGGACCGAAACGCGAAGCTGATCGCCGTCTCGGAAGCCACACGGCAATTTCATGTTGAGCGTGGGCTCACCCCGGAACGAGTTGTGACGATTCGCAACGGCATCGATGCAGACTGGTTTTCGCAACTTGCTCTTGCGAAGTGCGAGTTCGATTCACTGGCACCGCGCAACAAAGTGAGAGAGGCCGTTCGAAGCGAGCTTGGGATTCCCAGCGATGCCTTCGTGCTGCTTGCTGCCGGACAAATCGGACTGCGAAAAGGCCTCGACACTCTTGCCGAGGCCGCCGCTCTCGTGTCGAAATCTCGCACCGCAGATTCCGTTCATGTGCTGCTGGTCGGGGCGAGATTCTCTGCCAAAGCGGAAAGCGTTGAATTCGAGCAGGCTGTCCTCAGTCGGTTTCGCGAAGCCGAACCGGATGTCGTTCTTCACGCAACAGGATACCGCAACGACGTGCCGCGCCTGATGATTGCTGCTGATTCGCTCGTGCATGCGGCGCGGCAGGAACCACTCGGGCGAGTCCTTCTCGAGGCAGCCGCAATCGGGCTGCCAATCATCGCGACAGATGTCGGCGGTACAGCAGAGATCCTCACCGATACTGAGTCGGCGTTGCTGGTTCCGCCAGATCAACCAGGCAGGTTGCGTGACGCCATCGTGCAAATGAAGAGTGACGTCGAGATGCGTTTGAGGCTGAAAGCGGCTGCCATGGAGAACGTCCGAGCACAATTTACCATTGATCGGGCCGCCAGCAGTCTTGTCGAGACATGGCAATCCGTTTGCGGAATAAGGCCATTGGAATNAATCCATCGGGGCCGACATCGCACATGAAAGACGTCGACTGGAAGGTAGGCGCTCGTCCAAAGGCGGTCCAACACGGACCGGCTTCGGCTACACTTCCAGTCGACACGCTTATCAATGAGCAAGGATTGTGCCGAAAGCATGTCTNAAGATTGTAACCCATTTCATTATNGCTGGTTAGGTCGAATCACCAGTGCNAACCAAACTGTCGATGCTCNCGTTTAAGGCAGTATTTGAGGAAAGGTTGGGCGTTGGAAAAGCCGCTTGTCACCGACGACTCAGCCCCAAAAGAGACTGGATTGTTCCGTCGTGCCGTCAGCTCATTCCGTCGCCTGAGTATTCAACTGGCCGGCGGGCTCTGGCTGACCGGCACCCTTTTGTGGCTGACTGTCCGAGACCAGTTGCCCGAAGTCGCCTGGCTTTTTTACGGACTGCCGTTGCCACTGCTCGTTTTCTTCGGTGGTTGGGCGACCGCGTTTCTTCCCACGGAGCGGCGAAAGATGCGCATCGCCTGGCTTGTCNTCGTCCTGATCCAGGTCGGCTGCTGGTTGAACAGCACGGTTGTGTTTCGCGGAGAGCAGTCTCCAGCTGAATCGGCGACTTTGCTCTTCTGGAATGTCTGCCGTGGTTATGGCGACTACGAGTCTGTTGGAGCGGAAATCTCCGCAATCAATGCCGATGTGGTTGCCCTCGTCGAGGCGACGGAAGCGGGCCAGAACGAGAACCTGTGGCGAAAAGTCTGCCCCGGTTACGAGGTCACTCGGCTGGGATCGGGGATGATGCTGCTTCACCGTGGCAAGAAACTCGGCTGGGAATTCGGGGCCGTGGCTGGAGACTGTCGATACCAGGTCCTTGATCTCAAAATAAAAGAGCAGCGTTTCACTCTGATTGTCATCGACGTGAAATCAGACCCGCGGTTTTCAAAGAAGCCGTCCTTTGATCGGCTTGCGGAACTNATTAGAAAATACTCTGATCGACCACTGATGATCGTCGGCGACTTCAATACACCGCTGGAGTCGATCTACATTTCGCGAATGCGGCGNCGGATGCAGAATTCCTTCGAGGTCAGCGGTTCCGGTTTCCGCGATACNTGGCCGGTTGTCCTGCCGGTGCTCAGCNTGGATCAGGTCTGGGGCAACGANTACGTCCGCTTTCANCAGACNGAGAATNGCTGGTCGCTTCNNTCAGATCANCGGCCGNTCGTTTCGACGTTTACGACGAAGGCCCCGTGACNACCTCTCAAATGTGTACAACCTGAGAAACGGAACCTTGAAGATCGACACGATCGGTTCTTCGGGCTTGCGGTTTCATCGTCAACGATCCATCGTGGATGGTCCCGCGACACCCATCCGGCTCCTTCCTGTCCAGCCACACTCTCCTTCAACCGAGTTCACTCCATGGACCTGGCAGCAGAAATTATCGATCTCCATAAGTACTACTTTCTCGGTGATGTCACCGTAAAGGCGCTGAACGGTGTCTCGCTGGAGATCCCGAAGGGAGATTTTGTTGCCATCATGGGCTCGTCCGGCAGCGGCAAAAGTACGCTGCTAAACCTGCTCGGCGCACTCGATCGGCCGACGAAAGGGCAATACATTCTGGGCGGCCAGGATGTGTCGCAGCTGGACGATGATCAACTGAGTGCCATTCGCAATCAGATGATTGGGTTCATTTTTCAGTCGTACAACCTGATCGCTCAGTACACCGTACTCGAGAATATCGAGGTGCCGCTGCACTACGGAAACCGTGCGATGAATTCGGTGGACCGAAAACGATGCCGGGATCTCGCCGAGATGGTGGGCCTGGGTGATCGGCTGGGCCATCGGCCGTTCCAGCTGTCCGGTGGCCAGCAGCAGCGAGTCGCGATCGCTCGGGCCCTCGCAAATGATCCGGAAATCATCCTAGCCGATGAGCCGACCGGAAACCTGGATTCAACGACCGAGGCCGAGATCATGGAGATGCTGGAAAAGCTCAACGCGGACGGTCGGACGATCATCATGGTGACGCACGAAAACGACGTCGCCCGACTCGCCAAGCGGCAGATCTTCATGAAGGACGGAGTCGTCGCCGGCACTGGTATGTTTCCCGGACCGGAAACCGCCGAGCCCGCCGCCGTTGCTGCTCTGCCGGTCGAGGCAGAACGACGACGGGAATGAGCCTTGCCGGTTGCCGTCGGCGATCTCGATGNCCCANGCACAGCTGTGGGACTTTTCGATTGCCGATTCGTCAGCAGATGGTTCACCGCCAGGAGCCAAGATTACTGACCCAGCTCAGCGACTGCTTCGGTTGGTCTCGGTTGGTCGGGCTCGACCTTGCTTTCGGCACCGGGTGCTCGCAACGTTTTCAGGAAGATGATCAGCTGAGATTTTTCGGAATCATCGAGCCTATNGAATGCCCGGGCCGATTTTTGGCCNTGGCCACCGTGAAGCAGGATCGCTTCTCGCAACGTCGCAGCTCGGCCATCGTGAAGATACGGAGCCGAATCGGCAACTCCCCACAGCGGCGGAGTTCGCCACTCCGAGGGATGAGGTGCATCGGGAGCGTCCGGCACGGGCGTCGGTGGGTCGTTGTAAGAGCCTCCGCCAACCAGCTCCTGGCCCATTCGGTGCAGAAGCAGGTCCGAGTAAATCCCCTCGACATTGCCAAGGTTCGCCGGGTGGCAGTTCGAGCAGCCGACGGACTCAAACAGCTCACGCCCTTCGACGGCGCAGTCTGCCTGCAGCTTCGATTCCGGTACGATTTCAATGGGCCGCGCGAGGCTCGCGCAGAACGCCGTGATCTGATCACACTGAGCCTGCGTGAGGTCTGTGCCAGTTCCTTTGTAGTCGCCCTTCGCGAGTGACGCGGGCTGATCGGCGGCCGGGTTGCTGAGGCCCAGTTCGTTCGCACACGCTCCCTGTACAAAATCGCCGAGTGTCGCGGTCTGCCCTTTCCAGCCGAAGTGGCCAACCTTGCCACCTTCGAGGTAAGAAACGCGACCGACGGGAGCGTCTTCCGACTCATCGGAAACGAAGGCCCACTTCAGTCGCTGCCGCCGGGCTTCCGCCTCGATGACCTTGTCCGGAACTTCCTCGATCAGCTTCGCCCCGAAAATGGCGGGAGTGTTCCGCTGAGAAACCGTGACCCCTCTCGGCAGGAACGCTCGCGGCTGAAAACAGTCCGGCATGTCGCTGACGTTGAGCTGTACGCTGTTCTCGATGACTGGCAGTTCGCTGGGCAGATCGGGATGGACGTGAGTCAGCTGCTCGCGGAATTCGGGGCTGACCGAGGCCAGGTGGACGACGCCCGATCGCTTGATCGCTCCCGTCCGTTCGTGCTGGACGGTAAACGCGATGACGTTGTGCTCATTCGGTCCGCCACCGCCGGGAGCTCCCTGACGGTGACAGGCCACGCAGGACTTCGCGTTGAAGACGGGGCCTAGCCCGTCGCCTCCGGTCATCGGATCGTCAGGCTGCCACTCGTGATCGAACAGCGTCCGGCCTGCCTCGACCATCGCGGGCTGAGTTTCGATCATGTTCGGAGTCGGCATTGTCGCCCACCGATAAGCGGCGGGGCTGAGTGCCAGGACAGCAAGCAGAGTGACTCGGAGCATGGCTGCACCCATTAAGGGGAGTTGTTTCGAGAAGCCGCATCGTAACTGGATTTGTGCCCGAGCGGATCTCAAATCGAGGGAAATCCGCATTCCTGGCCTGCTGATCCTTGTCAGATTTCGAGGCGACCGTGTCTCATCTTGCCCGGTTGGAGAATCTGAGACATATTTGAGCTCGGCGTTTCAGGTAACCCGAAGTGCGAGCGAAGGATACGTCGGTTCGACGAATCACCAGCCATCCCTCGCTCACGCATCGGGTTGGGAACGCGCGAGACTTTCAGGAAAATGAACTCTGCGGGAAATCCTCAATGAAATATGCCTTAATCATTCCCGACGGAGCCGCCGACGAGCCCCAGGCGTCACTGGGCGGGCTGACGCCATTTCAGGCCGCCCGGACTCCGAACATGGACGCCGTCGCGAACGCCGGGGTCGTCGGGCGAGCGAACCACGTCCCGGACTCGATGCCGTCCGGAAGTGATGTCGGCACGATGAGCCTGTTCGGTTACGACCCGCTCGAGTTTCACACCGGACGCGCTCCGCTTGAANCCGCGGCCCAGGGAATCGAACTCGGGCCAACTGACTGGGCCATNCGCTGCAACCTGGTCACCATTGCCGACGGGAAAATGAANAGCTTCACGGCCGGGCAGATTTCCAATGAGGTCGGCGCGGGGCTGGTTCAGCGACTTCAGAAAGACCAGTGCGGCAGCGAGAACTGGAAGTTCTTTGCCGGCGTCAGCTACCGGAACCTGCTGATCTACCGCTCGCGAGATGGCGAATCTCCGTTCTCGAAGGAAACTCAATCGACGCCGCCTCATGACGTCACGGACCAGGACATCGCCCCGCATCTTCCCTCCGGCCCAGGCTCGAACGAACTTCGGGAGCTGATGACTCGCAGCATCAATCTCTTTGCGGCAGACGAGGCCAACGCCGCGCGAGGTGATCAGGCCGCGACGCAGTGCTGGCTGTGGGGCGAAGGCTGCCGGCCGGATCTCACCCGTTTCGAGGATCGCTTCGGAATCAGAAGTGCCGTCATCACGGCCGTCGATCTGCTGCGAGGCATCGGCCGCCTGCTTGGCTGGGACGTTGTCGAAGTCGAAGGGGCGACCGGCTACCTCGACACCGACTACGCGGCGAAAGGACGGGCCGGGATCGAGACGCTTGCCGATCACGACTTCGTTGTGGTTCACATCGAAGCCCCGGACGAGGCCTCTCACGAAGGCGAAGCGGAAGAGAAAGTCAAAGCGCTGGAGCGGATCGACGAGCACATCGTCGGCCCGCTTCACGAGCACTTGAAGTCGCAGGGCAAGTACCGCTTGCTGCTCTCGCCAGACCACCCAACGTTTCTTCGCACAAAGACACACAGTCACGGCTACGTCCCGGTCACCGTCTGCGGAACCGGCATCGACACGGACTCGGCGGAAACTTACGACGACATGACCGCTGCAGGATCGTCGCTTGTCTTTGAAAATGGCTGTGATCTGATGCCGTGGTTTCTGCGGAAGTGATCGCCCTTGCCGGCCGACTGAAATAGCAACGTAGTTTGCGACGCTCCGTTACTTGGGGTCCGGTTTGTCTTCGCTCAGCTCGTTGAGAGTTTCTTTCAACTCTCTCACCGCTCCCGCAGAAACTCCGAGCAGAA
The DNA here is from genome assembly GCA_002714465.1 of Gemmatimonadota bacterium. The sequence continues at coordinate 9,860 of PAXL01000070.1, forward strand.
GTCCGATCAGTCCCACGCCACCTCCGACAATCAGGATCGTCCACAGGGTCATCCAACCGGTCATGCCTGGCCCTCCTCGGTCTGCGGTGACAGCCTGTCCGGGAAGGCGAGCGATCCCACCACGAAGCCCACCAGCGAAATCGCAAAGGCACTCATCATCAGCTGCGAATTGTTCAGCTTCAGGATCAGGCCGATCGCATTGAGCGTCTCGTTAACGAACCTCACACACGGGCCCAGGGCGAGGATTCCGCTCAGGCCTCCGATCAGGGCGAGGTAGGCGCCGATGGAGCTCGACCGCTTCCAGTAAAGACCGCCGGCGACGACGGGGAAGACTCCCGCCAGGTACACTGTCCCCGTCACGGCCATGTACTGCCACAGGTCGCTTGAGACCTCGTACCACAGACCCCAGAACAGCAGAGCCAGGCCGATCAGCACGATCGAAATTCGCGTCACGAGAATCCGCTGACGGTCAGTCAAGGGCGAGGACCTTAGTGGAGCCACAATGTCCTGCGTGATTACGCCGCTCCAGCAAAGCAGGTAGCTGTCGTGAGTCGACATGAAGGCCGCGACCATCCCGGCCGTAACCAGACCCAGCAGGCCCGTCGGAATGACCTTTGCCAGGAACAGAGGCATCGCCGCCTGCGGGCTGACTTCCGGCGGCAGTGGGCTTCCCTGCTCGTTGAGGGCCAGCGACCCGGCTGCGTCCACGGGCGGATGGAACTGCGCGAGGATTTCCGGATGGAGCGCAAAGAACGCAAATGCCCCGATTCCCCACAGAACCGGCAGAGCTCGCCGGGCGAGAAACGGAATCGTGCTCCACAGGTAAAGTTTCTGAGCAACGTCGGAATCCTTCACCGCGAGCATCCGAGAAGCTCCGGCCGGCCACAGCATCAGCGCCACAAAGAGCACAACCGCCTGAGCTGTCATGCCGGTCGGACCGACGCCGTCTGCTTCCTTCAGCGTTGAGGGATTGTCCGGCTGAGTCGGATCGAAGTAGCCGTTGTTCTGCGTGACGACGTTCGCAAATCCGTCGAGACCGACCTCATCCACGACAAAGCCCGTCACAACGACCATGCCCAGGCCGAGCACCATGAACTGAATCAGATCGGTGATCACGACCGAAACCATCCCACCCAGCACGGTGTAAAACAGAACCAGCAGCAGCAACCCGGTCATGATCAGCTTCAGGCCAACGGGCTCGTGATAGTCGAAGCTGGCGGCCATAAAATCACTCAGCCACTGCGGCTCGGTGAACCCGGTGACCGAAACAAGAAATAGAGCTCCGGCTTTCAGGAACAGGCCCATGTTGAGCACTCCCGAAAGCACCATCATGACCCCGCCCAGAATGCGGACTCCGCGCGAGTACCGTTGCTCGTAGTACTCGGGAATCGTCATGACGTTTGTCTGGCGCAGGCGGTACACGATGAACCCGCTCAGACCGACAAACAGCAGAATGACGAACTCGTAAAGCGCGAGATAAAGCGAGGCGTACTGCTGAGAGAATCCGAGTTCGGACGAGTACATCACCGTGACCAGACCGATTTCGGTGCCGGTCATCGTGGCGAGAGCCAGCCGAATCCGCAGCGTCCGCCCGGCGACGAGGTAACCAGCAATGTTGCCTACGTATTTGTTCGCCCAGATTCCGACGAAGATCGAGATGACCAGATAGGCCATCACGATGCCCCAGTCGAAGCTGGTGAAGTTTGTCCGGTAAAGGTCCATGAGTGGCCCTGAGGTATCGGGGCAACCTGCCAATGTACACAAACTCAGAATCTTCGGCGGCATTCTGCCGCCGATACGGGCAGCGATCGTAGCCGCGCGGGCTGAAGATTTCCCGCGTTGCCGATTAACATGAGTTGCCAGGCCCGCCGACTCTGCGTTTTCAGTTCATCAGGCAGGCGACTTCTCTTGGACGCTCAACGTGACTGCGGATCAGACAGACCCGGAAACAACTCTGCGCGGACGATCGATGCCTGCGGCAATCGCCCTCTGGCTGCTCGCCGGAGTTGCCATTGCCGGAGTTCTCGGGATTCTGCTGTCTCATGCGCCGCCGAGGCTTCGGCTGATCGGAATTCTTGCGGGCGTTCAGGGAGCTTTTTGCGGCTGGCTCATGTCACTGGCCGGCAAGCCTCTGCGAATGCGATTTCCGAAAACGGCGGTCGCTGGGGGAGCCGTCCTTGGCGCGGCGAGTGCAGCTCTGACGACGGGACTGTGGTGGCAGGCTCATGCCAGACAGCTTGAGTCGAATTACGAACCGCCGAAGGGAGCCGCGATGGCGGCGGCGATCCTCAATCAGGCCGGGGAGCCGACCGAACCGAAAGTTCAGAAGGAAATTCAGGAATACCGCGAGGCGCTGAAGGAAGCCGGAGCATTGCCACCGGACACGAGCTTTCCCGCCTACCTGGAATTCCGAGCCTCCTCGATCGACCAAGGGCGAACCGGCGGACAGATTCTCTTTGCCGGAGAACTGCTGTTCGCCGCGATCCTGTGTGCCGGTTTCGCCCGGTTGTCGGCCGACAAACCGTTCTGCACGTCCTGCGGCAACTGGGTTCTGCCGATTCGCTCTCACGAATTCTCAGGCGAGCACGCAGCAGAAATCGCGGAGCTCGCGGGAGCTGGCTCGGAAGCGTACTCACGGGCCGAAGCCACGCTCAGCCGGTGCCAGTGCGAAGGGCAGCCACCTCAGGCCGTCATTCTCCTGGAACTGGCCGGCGACAAGACCGTGCTGCGTTGCAGCTCGACCAGGGACGACTCGCCACTTTTACTGAGCGAAGAAGCGATCTCACAACTTGCCGCGCGAATAGACGCGGCTCAGGGGCTGCGTCAGACTGGCAACTGACAGAACCAATCACTGGCGGAGAGAATCGTTGATCATCGGGCTCGGAACAGACATCGTAGAAATCGTGCGGATCGGCGAGATGATCGATCGGCACGGTGAGTCCTTTCTCAACCGCATCTACACCGAAGAGGAAATCCGCTACTGCCAGAAACGCAAGCACTGCAACGAGGCGTTCGCTGGCCGCTGGGCCGCGAAGGAAGCCATCATGAAAGTGCTGGGCACGGGCTTCGTGCGAGGCATCGGCTGGCAGGACATCGAGGTCCTCGCCGAGAAGAACGGCAAGCCCTACGTGAAGATGCAGGGCGGCGCGGGCGAGCATGCCAGACGAATCGGCATCGATGAAGTGCTGATCACGATCTCTCACTGTCGCACTTATGCGACCGCAACCGCCATCGGAGTTGCCAGTCCATCGGACGGTGAGATCCCGCTTTAATTTGCGGCCGGTTGCTCTTCCCTCCGCTTCACAAAGCGGATCTGCATGAATTTCGTGAGTTCATCTTTCTCATTGCCGGGGACCATCAGAACAAGCACTCTTTCATCCGCGTTTTTCTGAGTTAGTGATGTCTTCTGCACCATCACCTTACCATTGGGGTATTTGGCTTTGGTTACCCACGTCAAGGTTTTCGATTTCCTGTCGTACTCGCCAGTCATGCTCGCCGCGTACGGGCCATGGTCAATGACCTTGCCGACCAGCTTCTTCTGATCCAGGTCGTACCCGACAATCGAATGCACCCTGACGGTCTGTCCCCCGAACTGCGAATCAAAGTCAGAAGCGATCCAGTACTCCCCGTAGGCCCGGTTGGTCTCAACGCCTTTGGATTTGATCGAGTCCGAATCGGGGCCCTGTGGCCAGACCTCAATCTCCGCATCCCACACTCCAATGGATTCCTTCAGCAATTCCAGCTCAACCGGTTTTGCCTTCGGTTTCTCCTGAGCCGCGCAGAAGGGGGTCAGACTGAAGGTCAGGACGATCGAAAGAGCGGGTTTCATGAGCATGGTGCACCAGGAGGGAAGGTCCGTTCGAGCGAGTACTTGATGTTGCGCGGTCAGGCAGACCAGCATCCGGGTCGAGTGGAATGAAGGCAAATGTCCTCAATCGTTACTGAGCGGACGATGTGGCATGCCGGAATAGAGCCTGAAGTGAACCGTGCCTCGTTTGCGAACTGCGATCCGAACGCGATAGCTTTTCGGGAGAACATTCACCCGGAGACTTCCCATGCCACGCTCTCGTTCTGCGTTTTCTCTCATTCTTACGTTTGCGGTCCTGCTTGGAGCAAAAACGTCCGCATTCACCGAGGACGCTCTCCGCACCGCCGCGTCCCGGCCGGTTGACATTCTTCACATTCGCCTCGACTTGGATGTGCAGCTGAAAGCGAAGACGGTGGCAGGCTCGGCGACGATCGATTTTGTGGCCATCCAGCCAACGCGGACGCTCTCGCTGAACGCGGTCGGGCACGAAGTCAGCCTTGTCAAAGTTGTCGGCAAAAAGACCGGCAAGGTCTCGTTTGAGAACTCGGGCGAGACGATCGACATCGATCTGGGGCGAACGCTGTCACGAGGCGAGAAGGGGCGAGTGCAGATCGACTACAGAGTCAGAGATCCCAAAGCGGGTCTTTATTTTTTTCAGCCAAGCAAAGCTGAGCCCGATGTGCCGCTGACCGTCTGGAGCCAGGGTGAGCCGACTGCCAACCGCCACTGGTTCCCCTGCCTGGACAATCCCAACGAGCGGCAGACGACCGAGCTGCTCGCGACCGTCGATGACGGTTTTGAGGTGCTCTCAAATGGGTCGCTCGAATCGAAGAAGAAACTCGAAAACGGCCGCGTGAAGTTTCACTGGAAGCAGGCGAAGCCTCACGTCGCGTACCTCGTCACACTCGTCGTTGGCGAATTCGAAATCGGACGCACCGAATGGCGAGGTCGACCAGTCACCTACTACGTCCACAAAAACCGGGCGGCCGATATCGAGCGGACGTTCCGCAACACGTCGAAGATGCTCGACTTCTTCAGCGAGCGGTTCGGCATCGAATACCCGTGGGAAAAGTACGCTCAGGTCGTCGTCGAGCAATTCATGTGGGGTGGCATGGAGAACACCAGCGCAACAACGCTCTACCCGGCGACAATGCACGACGAGCGGGCGCTCATCGACGGCAACCCGGACTGGCTGATCGCTCACGAACTGGGCCATCAGTGGTGGGGCGACCTGGTCACGTGCAAGGACTGGTCGCACTTGTGGCTGAACGAGGGCTTCGCGACGTACTGCGAGACACTTTGGGCCGAGCACTACAAGGGCAAGGACGAGCGGGACTACCTCCTTTACAACGAGAGTAAACAGGCGCGATCCGGGTCGGCCCTCACGAGACCCGTCGTTGATAGGCGATACCCCGATCCGTCGACGATGTTTGATTCGCGGGCGTATCCGAAGGGCGGCTGGATTCTGCACATGCTCCGCAGCCAGTTGGGCGACGACGATTTCTTCCGCGGCATCCAGCGATACGGAACGGTGTATGCCTACCAGACCGTCGAGACGAATGACCTTCGGCAGGTCTTCGAAAAGCTCTACGGCGTTTCGCTGGAACGATTTTTCTACGACTGGACCCAGCGGCCGGGGCACCCGACGCTCCTGGTCAAGTCGAGCTACTCGGCGAAAGAGAAGCAGATGAAGCTGGAGGTCAAGCAGACTCAGAAGGCCGACCCGTTTCACATTCCGCTACGAATCGAGCTGACGATGCCGGGCGACGAAAAACCTGTCGTCCTCGAGCGACTCATGACCGACCGCGAGTTCACTTCGTATCTCCCCGTGCAGAAGCGACCGACGTTGGTCCGGGTCGATCCGGAGATCA
>PAXL01000058.1 GCA_002714465.1 Gemmatimonadota bacterium
TATCTTGGGGTGATAGGGGTCGCTGGTTCAAATCCAGTCGCCCCGACCATAACACACAGGGGCAGAGTCACTTACGCCGGAAATTATGCGTCTTGTGACCCTGCCTTTTTGTTTTGGGTCACGTATGGGTCACGTCCCTCAGCTAAAACGGGCAGAAAAGGGGCTAGACTGTACCATTTTTTAGCTCCGAAACTGACTGTAATGCAGAAAATTGCACCGATTCTGCATTGAGCATGATCATGTTTTGTGATGCCGAGTCTTCAAAGGTCAAGGTCAGGTCGTCACTCAGGACGTCCTCCCGGGAGTATGGATGGAACTACGTCAAATCGTTGAATCCCTTGAAACGGATGGTGTGACACTGGTCGAGGGTGTACTCTCGGACCGTGAATGTCAGGATGCCCTAGAGGGGATCGCGTGGGCGATGGAGACCCAGGCCGGTCCACTGCCCCTCCAGCGTCAACGGACATACGAGTACTTTCGAGATCACCCGATTTTTGTTGAGTTGGTCGAACATCCGTTGGTAATAGACGTCGCCGAGGCCTGTCTGGGGCCTAGGTACCACTTGATCTGCGCAGAGATCACGAGAAACGAGCGGGAAAACCACTACCTAGAGGTCGTAAAGAACATCCACCAGGATCATTGCTTTTTTCCCGATGATCTCGACCACCAGCTGGACATGCAGATCCGGATGTACGGGTTCACTGCGCAGTGGGTCATCCTCAATATTCCCCTCGAAATGGGGCCCACCGAGTTCATCGTCGGTTCGCACAACACGGGCAAACAATACACAAACGAGGAAGCCCCATCGCTGATCTCCTTCCGGAACCACTTTCCCAAAGGAAGCGTGGTACTCTACGATCATCGCGTCTGGCATCGCGGGACAGACAATCGAACCCAAACGCCACGGGACCTGATACAGAACTGCTACGCACGGCACGCCGTGGACAAAGTCCAGATTCGAACGCCACAAAGCGATGGCGCTGACATATACATCCCGTGTTCCGAGTTGCTCGAGACCGGGTCTGACACCCTTCGAAGACTGCTCTCGCAGGGCTGATTTACGGAATCGTTGCCATCCTGGCCGACTTCAACGATTGGCCCTTGCGGGTCTGGTTCCAGAACACTTGGTGGACCTACTTCTGGAATCTGATCATCGCTCGGCTGCTCGTTCCGCCTGATTCTGTTTGCATAACTCGTTCGCCTGTTCGGGGTCGATGATTGTCCTAAGCTCGGTTTCAAGATCAACCAATGTTCCACTGTAATCCGGGTCAGAAGCCAAGTCGTGATTCTCGTGGGGATCTGCGTTGGTGTCGAAGAGTTGCGGACTGCTCCCCACGTAGTAACATAGCTTGTGGTGCCCCTTCTTGAGCATGAAACCGCTCTCGATCATGCCCATGTGATGGTATTCCGCGAAAACGGTTCGTGTGGTCACGTTCGCCTCCTCCTGGGTAACACGAAGTAAGCTTTGCCCTGGAAGGCCTTCCGGGATCGTTTTGCCGGCGATGTCTAGCAGGGTCGGCATGATGTCTACAAGGCTGACATTCTGTGAGATTCGCGCCGATTCTCCAGACGGTAAGCGAACCATCAAGGGTACTCGAACAGCTTCATCATAGAAACACTGCTTTTGCCATATCCCGTGGTGACCGGCCATCTCGCCGTGATCGCTGGTATAGATAACAACGGTGTCGTCTCGAAACGGTGAATCATCGATGGTTTTCAGGATTCTTCCGATCTGATCGTCCATATAGGTGGTCAAAGCATAGTAGGATGCGGTTGCGCGTCGCACGACATCCTCCGGAGGCGGGGTTTCGTTCCGCCAGGCCCAACGCAAGTGCTGGATGATCGGATGCTGTTGTTCAAGCGGTTCGTTCCAAGTCTCGGGGAGTTCCAGCGTGTCCGGATCGTAGAGGTCGAAGTACTCGGGTAAGGCGATGAGAGGAAAGTGAGGGAGGAAGTAGCCACAGTAGAGCAGAAAGGGATCCCTGCTTTTTGCGTCCCGTGCTTTCGTTAGATACTCGACCACCAGGTCTGTGGCTAGCGTGTCGTAGGTCGTGTAAGGGTGCCGACCGGGCCCACATTCGGATACGTGTGAGTTGGACCCGCGGCGTGCCTCGGGCCCGCGTTTGGGTGGTGCTCCGCTCCTCGTTGACATAGGGAGATCGTCGAGAAGCCGTTGCCTGAACCCGACGTGCCGATCGGGGCCATTGAAGTGTGTGCGTCCACAGAGGATCGTGTCGTAGTCTGACAGGTGGTGGCCCCACGTCTGGTGGCGATTAGAATCTGCAACTGCCCCGAGATCCCACGCATCGATTTGGTGTGGATATTTACCGGTGAGCATCGACAAGCGTGAGGGCGTACAGATCGGACTGGTACAGTAGGCGTTGTCGAAGACGTAGCTTTGCTCGGCTAAGCGGTCGAGGTTGGGGGTTTTGACCGTTGCATGTCCGCTGTTCCCCATGGCCGAAGCGCTGTGCTCGTCTGAAAAGATGAAGATGATGTTCATATGGGCTACCTCCACCGGTCAGCCATCAATACTTCTTGTATTAACCTTCCTGATTCCACAAACTATCTTTCTAATACAGAAGTGCAAGCAACGTAATACCTTTCGATTCTTGGATTTCGCCCTGAGAGCATAATATGTCGAGGAGACGCTATACAGTGGTCAAACGGCCAACCTCTGGAGAAGGTCTTGTTCGAGAGTCTTATTCGAATGCGAAGACTTTTACAGATCTGATCATCTCCCAGGATTGAGGGAAGATCGGGGAACCTAAAGAGAAAGGAGTAGCATGCCCACGACCGTTCGCAAGGTGCTGACTCGTGACGGCAAAGGTCAGATCGCTGTGATCGAACAAGATCTGCCAGAACCGTCCAAGGGACAGGTTCAAATCGAAGTGAAAGCCAGCTTGATCAGCCCGGGCACCGAGCTCGGTGGTGTTAAGCGAAGCCGGGAGAATCCGTCAGATCGACCGGCGAGGCCGTTCGGGTATGCCAATACTGGGGTTGTGATTGGACAGGGCAAGGGATGTGAGGATGTGGTGATCGGCACCCGCGTCGCTTGTATGGGTGGCGGTTACGCCGAGCACGCGTCTCACGCAAATATCCCTCGCAACATGGCGGTTCCGATGCCAGACGGTCTCTCGTTTGACCAGGCCGCTTTCCTGACGCTCGCAGCAACGGCTCTGAACGCTATTCGGCGTGCCCGACTTGAGTTCGCCGAGTTCCTGGCGGTTGCCGGCCTTGGCGTCGTCGGACAGATGGCCTGCCAGCTGGGTCGCCTATCGGGATGTCACGTAATCGGTTTAGATCGTCTGCCGATGCGGCTTTCAGTGGCCGAGTCTGCGGGGCTAGAGCGACCTGTGAACATCGACGAGGAGGACCCGGTCGAAGTTTCGGAGACGTTCACACGCGGCTACGGTCTGGATGCCGGAATCATCGCACACGGCGGTGACGGCAATCCTGCGTTCAAGACACTCCACGGTATGTTGAAACAGGCGCCGGACACGCACAAGATGGGCCGGATCGTGATTGTGGGGGGTGCCCGGATCGATCACACGTTCGCTGCTGCACTCGGAAATATCGATGTCCGTAGCGCTGCTCGGACGGGCGCCGGCTATCACGACGACACCTGGGAACACGGGGGAGACTATCCTCCGGTGTTTGTCCAGTGGACGACACGACGGAATCTTGAGGAATGCTTGCTCCTGATCGAAAACGGCAGCCTGGACGTCGAGCCTCTGGTCACGCATCGCAGCCCAATCGATTTGGCGCCGGACGCGTGTGAAGACCTGATTCAGAGACCGAATGAAGCGCTCGGCGTCGTGGTCAACCCGTAGCTCCTACCTATAACAATCCAGATAGGTCCAGACCCGAACCCAAGGTCAATCAGGCTAAAAACATCGAACTCGTCGATTTTGGTACATATCATCCGGAGAACTGGATACCCATTACCCGGGACCAGGGCACGACGTGGCGCTTGTTTGAGGCGGGCCTGGGTGCATCCCGCAACGGATGTTAATACCTTCGCAAGCGAGAACGCGATCGCTGAGGTCTGTGACAAGCTGGAGGATCTTATCTCCCAATCGGACTCAACCATCATTCTACGGATGGGCCTGGTCGCAAACCGGTCCCCCTTGGAGTTTTATGTGGGTTTTTTAAGCATTCCGGCTTGAAGTGCGCGTCTGAGGTGGTCTGGGCCGTACTTGTCGGTGAACTCCAGTCGTGAGACAGATAGGGTTTGTCGGTGCGTGCCGATGTGATTGCCCAGCTCCGTGTTTGTGCTGTATTCGGTGTCTGCTAGGGCTTGGAGATAGGCGCGGTGCTGCTCGGTAAGTGTGGAGGGGTCGAACAGTGGATCGTAGATGAAATCCCGGTTGGGATGTGTTAGGAGTTTACGCAGACGCTCGGCGCACGCGTATCGGAGGTGTATGCCGAAGTCGATCATCCACGAGCAAGTTTCCTCCAATTGGTCGATAACATCTCGAAGAAGTGGCTTGCCGTTTGTGCCTGTGCCAGGAAAGCCACTTGTCAAAAACAGGTCGATAATGGGACACGGTTCCTGTGGGAAGGGGTTTGCGGAACTGGAGTGCGTGCGGTAAACGGGATGATCTTCGGGGTATTCTAGCGCGATGATTATACGTGGCGGGGAATCGGGTTGCCGCACCTTCAATCGGCCCGTGCGGTAATCGTGATGCCTGTGAGTGATAGTATAAAAATCTCCTGGGAGCGCGGGTATGGGTATGTCCTCGTCAAGCAGGAGGATAACGCGTGAGGCCGGAGAGTCGACGTCACATATATGAGAGATGATATCCACGGGGGGGCGGCGTGGCAATATGCGTGCGGTGGGTGTAGTGTGATCATGAGGCCACGTTCGCATGCGGTAGAGATGTTCCCCCATACGCAGGGAGAGTCTGCCTGCCTTTACGTGGGGCATCTGCTGCCACGCGGCCACGATTTTATCGAACAGGGTTTGCGTTTGGTAAAACGGGTCGGTGGTGGCGATGTCGGCCAGTTGGTCTGAGAATCTCATGTGTCGGAGTCGGTGCGGATGATGTTGCGCCATATCGCATAGGCCCTCGGCTTGCCGATGCCGATACGTGCGAGGCGTCGTCGGTGTGTGCGAATCGATTTGAGTTTCAAGATCTCCAAAATTTTGTTCTCGTCGTAGCCGTAATCGGCCTCGGCCTGGAGGCTGTGAAGTTCTCTGGTTGGTATTTGTTCAAGAGGATCGGGGTAAATCTCGTTTACGCGGTAGTCGATCAGATCGTAGAGGGTTCTCCACTCGTCTGTGTCGATGAGGGCATCGATGAGGTTGGCGTGCCTGAGTGGTATTCCGAATGACACAATCAGCTTTGGCACGTCTGCGCGGTCGCCCCAAGAGATGAAATAAGATGCCTTGCTGCTCCATTCATCTTCATTGCGTACGTCCCTGTCGATTTCGCGAATTATTGGATCGACGTTGTCTCTTACAACGAGAACAGGCAGGGACTGATGTGCTGCGACAGAGTGCATAGACCGATGGTGCGTGTCGGTCGAACTGATCGGAATAAGCCCTGGGAGAGGCCGTGACACCAGGAAGCTACCCGTCTGTGGACGCGATCCATCTGGTGCGACACGCTCACCGATCCCCACCATCTGTCGGGGCTGGTGCTGCCCGTCGTCAGTGCGTGTCGAGATCAGGATTAATCTGGCCTTAAACGCACTCCGTAGGGCTATGGCTAAAGAGTGCCAGTACTGATTATCATCGTGTGCAGCGTGGCTGGCGACGATAGCGATTGCTCCATCGATTTCGCTTTTAAGGCTGTTTTCGTTCGTCATATCGGGAGTATTGCGTTTTCCATAGTACGGGCTTTAAAAAAATCGGAAACTAAAAAGTTGTCTAAACTACCTTCCACATTTGGAGTTAGGCAAGAGATTCTTCGGTGGCTNNAAAATAAATCATAGCTNGGTCTCATTAGNGGCTNAAGAACGTCCCAANNTGATGNGTATNCTAACCTANGTAATAACANTAANCTCCNAATTNCNCNCCGTAGTCAAAAACCTNTCAAAACNTTAAAATCGTCATGTCGGGACGGTTTTAGATTTCTTTTATGCAANNNATTATCCCGNTCTGTCGAATGACAAACAGGCGATTGGGTGCTATTTTAGAACTAACTAGTGGGAGTCCGGAACAGTGCTTTTCGGTTAGGACTTGGGTTGCAGGAGAACCCTGTCGTCGAAGTCGATCCTGGTGAAGAGCGGCAGAGGCAGGTTGCATAGGAATAAAGGCTATCTCTCCAATGGCAACTAAATAGCGATCTGCCCCTTNTGCCTGAACCTGCTTACGGCATTGATAAATGCCTTTAATTCCATTCCCCTGNNCANTNTATAAGTACTGCTATNGNGAGATANTAGNNNNAGGAATCTTTNNGGGNATGNAGGGCGCTGTATAACTAATAATTTTTATTAGTGTGTGCTGTTTGCCCGGATTGGGCTGTTGGTGTCTCTCGCTTCACGGGTGGGGTGGTGAGGAGACTAGGAAAGGCATTAGATATTTCACCTTGGATAGCTGGGGCGTCCAAGGATGTGAGAGGCGATTCTGGCCCGGGGGCGTGCGCGTATACGGGCCCTTTTTTGTGCGGCAGAGAGGAAGTCCATGGATCCAAGATGCGTTTACTACTGCCTTACTGAAGAAGAGCGTCTCCAGTTCGAGACAGACGGGTTCTTCATTGTCGATGACGTGTTGCCCCCTGACAGGGTGGAGCAGTTGGCACGGGTCTCCGATCGTGTCGATCAAGAGCATCGGGAAGCGCGTGGGCTGGGACCGTATGATCGTGCCAACGTAATGGACTTCATCGGCAAAGACGAGGCGTTTCTCGAATTGCTCGACTGGTATAAAACATTTCCAAAAGTATTCGGCATCCTGGGNTGGCACATCCAGCTATACCACACCCACCTTGTCGTGACGCCGCGGGCAGAGGCTGGATCGACTCTGGAAAAAGACGGGTTGGGTGTCGGCTTTCACCAAGACACCGGTCGACTGAACCTTGATCTTGAGACGCATCCAAGGCCTCGCGTGTCGATCAAAGTCGCCTTTTTCCTGAGTGATACGTCACAACCGGGTCGCGGAAACTTCTACGTGGTTCCGGGCAGCCACCTGACAGACACTTTTCCGGGCGAAGATCGAAAATCAATACCGGTCGAAGCGATCCCGGTGCTCGCGCCAAAAGGCAGTGCTGTGTTTTTCGATCGAAGACTGTGGCACTCCGCGACAAGGAATTACTGGGTCGAACCCAGACGCGTGTTGTTCTATGGCTACAGCTATCGATGGCTGCGTCCGCGCGATGAGGTTTCGGTCGATCACTATCTGGACCGATGTGATCCCATCCGAAAACAGCTGCTTGGCTGCAGCACAAACGCCTTCTCATACACGTCGCCAAAAGACGATGACGTTCCGCTCAAAGAATGGATTCGAAACAATTTGGGAGAAGCCGCTGTCGTCACCTAAGAACTGGGGTCGGGTTAGGATACGGCCTATTCAAGGAGGTCGAGGATCGGTCATCGTTTGATGTTTGTGAAATTCAAAGAAGGTCGCGTTGGAGGCAATCCACTCATAAGGAGGAGGTCTATGCAGCACGCGAGAGCTTCATTTGGAACTCTGGCGCTGCTGGTCGCCCTGTCGGGCCAGTGCGTAGCCGAGGTCGGTGGTACGTGGGGGCTTGGTATCGCAGCGAACTACGAGCTTCCGGTTTCCAAGCTGAATCAATGGTTTCCGTCAGGAGGTCCTCAACTCGGTGGGACTTTGGTCCACGTAATTAACGACTCGTGGACGGCAGAAGTCGAGGCGCACTGGGCGAAGTATTCAGGCGGAGATCTGGAGGATCGGGCCTTTCTGTGGTCAGTGGACGGCCAGAAATACAAGAGCCCACAAGCCAGTTCTTCGATGTCCTGGGCCACCGGTGTCATCAACTGGGTAAGGCATTTCGACCAGGGCGGAAAGAAACTCCAGAACGGTGGAGGCGCCCCGTACGCATTGATCGGCGCCGGATTCTTCCACTACGAAAACGATATCAGCGGACTCGTTTATCCCGCTCAGAACGCGACACCACTCGATACATCGAAACTGTTGCGGCCAGTGTCTGACGTACGGACGGCACTCGGGATCAATATGGGTCTCGGCGTCCAATATTTCGCGAGCGAGACGATGGCCATCGATATTCGCGGACAATACAACATGATTTTCGGGACGGTCCGCCCCTTGGAAGCGTGGGGGCTGCAGGAAGTATTTCCATTCCAGAAGTTGAACGTAGGTGTCCGTTTAAAACTGTACTTCACGGGCTAGGACCGAAGGGGGGATAAGCTTATGACTTTACGAAGGATTTGTACTCGTCTCGTCCTGGTCGGTGTCCTTATGGCCCTTTTGCCCTCGGACGGATGGGGAGGATCAACAGGTAAGATTAACGGGGTGGTCAGAGACGCTGAAGGTGGCGTGCTACCGGGCGTGAACGTTGTTCTTACGGGAACGCGCCAAGGTGCCACTACCGATGCAGACGGCTACTACTTTATTCTGAACGTCGACCCCGGTTCGCACGTGTTGGAAGCGTCGCTGGTCGGATTCACGACGGAAAGGCAACAGGGCGTCCTGGTCAGAGCAGACTTTACGACTAAGGCGGACTTTTCGCTGAACGAAGCTGCTATCGAATTGGGGGAGATGGTGGTGGTGGCGGAACGGGCGGCTGTTGAACCTGACAAGACCATGAGTCTGTATATCGTGGGAGCGGAAGACATTCAGAATGTCCCGCTCGCACGGAGCCCTTCGGAAGTGATCGAACTCCAACCGGGCGTTTCGCTTGATGGGAATCTGCGGATTCGGGGCAGCCACACAGCCGGAATGACGACTGGGACGAACGAGATATTCGTCGAAATCGATGGCGTTCGACTCGCAAACGACGACGGGCTAGGGGAGAACAACGCGATCGCGCAGGTGAACAGTATTTCGCGCGGTGCGCTTCAGGAAGTTCANGTTTTGGCGGGCGGGATGGACGCCGAATACGGAAACGCGCAGGGTGGCGTTGTTCGCATGGTCAGTGCGGAAGCCAAAGATCGGTTTTCTGGAGGGCTCGAATACCGAGCGACGCTGCCAGGTCTCAAGCACTGGGGGACCAACGTCTATGACAGCCCGTTTCTCGAAGGCAGGCCCGATTACAGCTCCTCGACGCTGAACCACACCAAGACAGACTACGACGGCAAAATCGGGAATTTCTGGGAAGCCAATCTCTCGGGACCGATCACGAATGAACTGGGTTTCTTTGCCAGTTCAAAGAGCAGGCGACAGGCGCCCATCTATCCGAATGCCACCAACGGACAACCGTTCAATATCCAGAACTCGGTGAACCTGACACTTCGGCCAAGTGCGACCCTCAAGTTCAAGCTAGGAGGGACGTTTGCCTACGGGGACGGCTATGCCGATGGCGGNGGAAACGTCTTGGGAGGGCCAGGTGGGCAAGTGACTGGCACCCCTCCGGGTGGCACGCGCGGTATCTCACAAAAAGGAAGTAATCTGTTCATATCGGACGGCTTCAGCGCTGCGGGCAAATCTCCAAGGACTGACGCCAACCTTTACGGGGTCATAACGCACACCGTTTCACCTAAAACGTTCTACGAGGTTCGGCTGGCCTGGCAAAACACAAAGATCGACACGAACGGTGTTCCTGCGGCGACTGGGGATATCGTACGTGATGCCAACGGATTTTACGAAGCGCGCGACATACACGCGTTTACGTATGCGGACCGTGGTCGTCTGATCCTTAAGGCGGATCTTAGCAGCCAGGCGACAAAGGGCCATTTCTTCAAGGCGGGGTTCGAGATCATCCGCAACAGTCTCTATCAACACGAGGAGACTTTTGTGGACACGAGGTCCCGGAGTGTACGCATGGTGGGCGAAGGAGATCCCGTCCTCGGTATGAAGCCCTTCAACCCGACCACATATGCGGCTTACGTGCAGGACAAAATGGAGTTTGAGGGTCTGGTTGTGAACGCAGGGCTCCGCTTGGATGTGCTGGATCCCGGGACGAGTTACGGGCGTGCTATGGATGAGGTGTTGTGGAACCACTACAACTCCCTGACTCGCTGGCGTAACGTTCCCACCGTCGATTCGCCAAGACAAACGGCAGTCAGTCCTCGGCTGGGCATCTCGCACCCAGTAACGGAAAAATCGACAATCCGGTTCTTTACGGGGCGGTTCTTCCAGTTTACGGGGCTTCAGCACCTTTACAACCGGGAGTTCAGGTCGACTACTCCGGATAAGGATCTGAACAACAACGGGCAGATCGACCAGGCGGAGCGTTTCAACTCGCTCATCTACCCGCTGGCCGGTGAGTTCGGGAACATCAACATGAAACCGGAGCGGACGACGAACTTTGAAGTCGGCGTGGACTGGAACTTCACCCGAGAGTATGTGCTGGGTGTGACAGCTTTCTACAAAGATCAGGAAGGCGTTCTGTCGAGCGGTGGGTCTGACTTCTTCCTGCACGATCCGGTTAAGGGTTTCAATTCCTCCTACTCGCACGGCTTCTTTAATCGTCGGTTTGCCACATCGCGAGGGTTGGAACTGTCCTTCCGGAAAGCCTTCAGTCACATGACGGCTTTCAACGTGTCATATAACCTCAACTGGTCGAAGTCGAATCGTGGTGGACTTGCTTCCTGGGAATGGTTCGTCGTTCCGACGAACGCATATGTCCAGAGCAACAAGTTCTTCGCCGGTGTTGATATCCAAGCCGACGGTCAGGAGACCCCACGCGTTCCGACTCAGGCTGAACGTGATGCGCTTGGAGCCGCTGCGGACGCGATAGCCGTGTCATACCAAGCCAAGGCTGATTCACGGGAGCCTAAGGCTGTCGCCTTCTGGGAGCAGCCGGTAAAGTTGGACACAGGCCTCTATTCGTTCAACATCGCGAACTACAACATTCCCGACCTGGAGAGTGGGGTAGACCGTCGAAACTTTGCCTCAGTCCAGTTCCTGTTCTCTGCGCCTCCGGACTTCCACGTTAAGCCGCTTGCCGGTTTTCGCGCGAGTCTGGTATGGCAGATGCAGAGCGGTACACCTTGGAACTACACGCCGCCGACGGGACCTGCTCAACGTCGCAAGGGCCCTGTGTCGACACTGACCGACATCAGCCTAGAACGTGATTTCAACTTGGGCAGCACGGCTGTTGGCACGGGATTCCTGGAAGTGCGGAACCTGTTCGGTCAACGGGATGACACCGGGACTGGGTTTGCCTGGGTTCAGTATGGTCTTCAACAGCCTCCGCCAGGTGACGGCAAGTTCACGACGTATGGTGACATCAAAGAATTGACACGCTACAACGGCGGTCTGGGAGATCCGAGAAACATCGTGATCGGCGCCCGGCTGAAGTTCTGAAAATGACCGACATCCTACAGCTTATCAGAAAGCACAAGATCGGGGAGGAATTCACTATGTCGAGCCGTTCGCTCTGTAATCGGTGCGGATTCGGCTTTCTGCTGATCGCACTGCTCTTCACGAGTGCTCAGCAGTCCGAAGCTCAGGTGGTTTACGCCGCCTCGCGGCACATGACTCGGTCCCAGGTGTGGCTGTCGTTCACCAACTCCGGGACTTCCAGTATGCACTACAACAAAACGCCTTCACGCGTGATGATGCGGATGTGCTACCCCGGGGCGATGTACTCGCTCTACGCGCTACTCGGCACGGAAGAGTTCGTGGAATACTGGGGTGACAAGACGTTTAAGTCCTCTCCGCAGAAAGCCGAGCCAGCCATGCATTCGTCAGGTGAAGGCGTGCTGGTACTCACAAATGTCGGCGGTGAAAAGTTCGTGTCCGTTACGGGACCCCGGCTGCCCACGGAGGACATCCAGCCGATGTTATACGACATCGAAAATCAACCCGAAGCGTCGTGGGGAGTAAGGACGGTGGTTCCGGCGCGTGGCGTATCTCCTGGCAGGGAAACCTCGAACTGGTATGCGGGGGCCATCCCGCAGGATGTCGACCTTTCGAAGGCTCGCCCATACGAGATCCACAACTTCGACTACGGGATCTATCCCCCAGTGCAGAATGCTGGCGAGGAAGTCCACATCACGCAGTGGCGAACTCAGCACGATGTGATCGTTACCCGAAAGGCACACGCCTGGAGTAACCAAGACTTCGACGACTTCTTCATCATAGAACTGGAATTCGAGAATCGTGGAAGTTTGCAGCTCGATGACACCTACTTCGGGGTAATGAACACGTTCTACGTGAACAACGCTGAATCGGCGTATCGTTTCGGTCACGAAGGCGGGTTGATCACCTACAAGCGGACGGGCGCTCTGGACGACTGGTATCGCTACAGCGAGGCGTCGAATTTTACACCCAATCCCTATAGCGGACTAACGGCTGCGGATTTCACGGACAAGTATATCAACTACCAGTGGGACGGGAATTCCACAGCTCGGTTTGAGGAGGACACGGGTTCACCGTATTCCCCGGATCTCGAACATTCGCGGGGCGCCTTCCCGGGCAGCAAGAACAGGCCCGCCGGGACGCCAATCGCGCCGGCCTTCCAATTCATGGCACCGCTGGCTCTCAGCAACTCCGGAACCCATCCCTTCAATGCTGCTGATCAAGGCAAGTATGTGGATCCGGGGAGCACGGTTCCGCTCTCCCATTGGTATCAGGCCTACGCGCGTAACAATATCGACGATCCCACACGCGGTGCACTGAGTCCAGCCGATCAGTATGATTTTTTTGTGGGCCCGACGATGGACAACCCGACGTCAGAGCAACAGCAGTGGCACGATCAGATTTACGGACCTTACAACCTAGCCCCCGGCCAGAAGGCGAAAGTTGTGCTTGTCTATGGGTTCGGTTCGGCGGCGGAATTCGAAATCAACCCGACCACCGGATATGCCAAAGACATCACGGACTGGTCATTTGGTGTCGGCGAACTCAGTGTGGATGCACGAAAGACGCTGCTTGCAAAGGGCGAGGTGGCCATTCTCAGGCATCTCGAACACGCTCAGTTCGCGTATGATAACGAATTCATGATTCCCGACTCACCACCGGATGTGGATTTCTTCCAGACGAGCAACGCGAACGCGCGAATCCTTCTGGAGTGGCCTGATGACGCCGAGTCCGCGATCAATCCCGATTACGGCACAGCCGATGTGACGGGCTATAGAGTTTACCGTTCCGTCTGGCAAGAGGTCGGACCTTGGGAGTTAGTGGGGGAGGTCGCTGCAGGGACGAGTTCCAGTGGTATGTATGAGTGGGAGGACACGAATTCATTAGCCGGATTCGGTTTCGCCTACAATGTGCGATCTGTGGCCAGTCCCAAAACAACGTGGTCGCAGGGAAGCAAATCCTTCTCTGATCTGCCTGAAACGGTTCAGACGCATTTGAAAAGTGGGCTCGAGGGCGGCTGGGCCGCCGCTGAACAGAGGATGATCGTTAAAGGCAGCCCGCTACTTGCGGCGAATGCGGAGTCCAACGCGCTAACACGTGAAATTCTGGTGGTTCCGAATCCATTCAATCTCAATGAAACGGATCTCAACTACCAAGGCACAAACAAGGTTCGATTCGTTGGCGTTCCCAGTAAGTCCAAGATCTCTATTTTCACGGTTTCGGGTGATCTGGTGGCGGTGATCAATCACGACGATCCTTCCGCCGGCGAGGCTCGCTGGATGTTGAAGGACCGGTTCCTTACGGGTGAAGCGACCTCCGCCGTTTACTTCTACGTGGTGGAATCGCTGGCGCCCGAAAGTCGGGGCAAGAAAGTCTCCGGCTCCTTCGTGATCAACCGATAAGCCTTTCACTTCGCGAGGATTGGATCATGAAACGATTGTTATTTAGCGTGATGTGCCTGGCTTTGGTGGCCTTTATGGCTACACCTTCAACTGGTCAGGAAATGTTTCCAAACGCCCCCGAAGTGCTGAATCCTGAGGGGCGTGATAAATTGAAACCCACCACTTTCAATTTTCTCAAAGTTTCGACGAACGCACGTGTCTCTGGGATGGGCGAAGCGTTCACGGCCGTGGCGGACGGAATGGACGGGATAATCTGGAATTCGGCCGGCCTGGCATCGGTCGAGGGGTTTGGCTACGCCCTGAACTACACCAGTTGGCTTGTCGATTCGCAGTTTTTCTCCGGAGCACTGGCCTACAACACTGGATACGGAGTGCTGGGTGTGAGTCTCGTGTCATTCAGCCTGCCGGCCAGTCCGGAGACGACGACTATGAAACCCGACGGAACAGGCAGGAGTGTCAGCACGGGCGACATGGCAATTGGTGTTGCCTACGCCAAACAGCTAACGGACAAGCTGTCGGCGGGTGCGACCGTACGCTACGTACAGTCGAAGCTCGGTGAAGACACACTCAGCGGCGTGTCGATCAATGTAAACACGCTGATGTATACCGGTTTCCGGAGTCTTCGCGTTGGCATGAACATGAAGAATCTCGGTGGAGAACAGGAGATCGTTAGTCAGAAGTCGGAGATGCCACTCGTGTTCAACCTAGGTTCGGCTATGGAGGTCATCGGTGAACTCGGGGAGCCCGTTTCTTTGACTGCTGCTTTTGAAGGGGCCTATTTTACGGATCGAAACCAAAGGTGGAACCTCGGTGGCGAACTCTGGCTGCGGAATATCTTTGCCGTCCGCGCAGGCTACAAGTTTAAGTACGACGAAGAGACGTGGAGCATCGGCGGTGGCCTGAGAGCGAACTTCGATGGCCGGAAGATTCAGGTGGACGCATCCTACACGAACTTCGGCGATCTGTTCGATGCACCGCTTCGTCTTAGTCTCTCCGGTGCATTCTAGAGGTCACGGCGACTCAGTTACCGGTGGCCGCGGTGCAACCGGGTAGGCACACACCACGGATAGAACTCAATCGGAAACCCCGCTCGAAGCTAGGTAGAGCTTCAGCGGGGTCTTCCGTTTCCGATAGACCCATCTGATTGAACGGGAGCTGGATTGGCGATCCCAACGAAAAACCAAGCACGGTCTGACGGCGGACCTGCGACAGGGAGTGGTGCAGCCGGTGACCTGACACTCCGATCGGTGGTGCTCGGCGTTTTCGTCGTGGTCTTCATCAACCTCTGGGTCACCTATGCGGAAACCGTTGTACACGCCTCCCGGCTTAACCTGAGTTTCTTCCAGATCACGCTTCTCTTTGTCTTTCTTGTCCTGGTTGTGGTCTTGAACCCCCTTCTCAAATCGGTTAGACCGTCAGCAGTTCTTTCTACTGCTGAACTGCTTGTCGTTGTCGCGATCGGGATGGTTGGCTGTGTGGTGCCGACATCCGGAATTGTCGGGTTCATGATCGGCGTCATCTCAACTCCCATATATTTTGCGACACCCGAAAACGGGTGGGCGGAGTTCTACCATCCACAACTCGATTCATGGATCGTCCCGACCAACCGGGAGGCTCTTCGAGTGTTCTATGAAGGTCTTCCACCTGGGGCTGACGGTCCCTGGAGGGCGTGGATTCCGTCGTTGGCGTGGTGGGCGTGCCTTGTCGGTGCGATCTTTACCGCTTCGGCGTCGGCGATGGTGATTCTGCGGAAGCCTTGGGTAGATCACGAGAAACTGGCCTATCCCCTGGTAGCGGTTCCTCTGGCGATGGTCGAGGAAGCTCGAGACTCCTCGCTGAGTTTTCCTGCGTTCACTAGGAGTCTGCTTTTCTGGGCAGCCGCAATGTTCGCGTTTCTTCTTCTGGTGTGGAATTCATTGTCGTGGCTCTATCCCGTATTGCCAAGCGTTTCACTGTATCCGCATGGCGGCTACTTCCGGTTCACCCGATATTCGCCGGGCATCTACGTCCAACCCCTGCAGTTTTTCACCATGGCGTTTGCCTACTTTGCGAACACACAGGTACTTTTCAGCGTCGTGTTTTTCTACATCCTCCACGTGGTAGAGGGGGGGATATTCAACCGTCTTGGCTACCAGATCGAAGCATCGACGGATTCCTTCAGCGCGGATCCCCCGACCCAAGCCTGGCAATGTTTCGGCGCACTCGCATTTATGGTGGTCTGGCGGCTGTGGGTCGCCCGGCACCACCTAAGAGACGTCTTTCTCAAGGCGCTTAACAAGGATCATCCGGCTGAGGACAGAGGAGAGGTTTTGTCCTACCGGACTGCCGTGATCTCTCTTGTGCTTAGCTTGACCTTCGCACTCTTCTGGTTTCACCGTGCGGGGATGGATCTCGTTAGCGGGGTGATGTTCCTGACGGGATTGACCATTGTTTACCTAGGAATGGCCCGCGTGGTCTCGGAGGCCGGTGTCGTGTATGCCCAGGCGACCGTTTCGCCGCAGGCTTTCGTCATGGATGTTCGGGGCACCGCCGCGCTTTCGTCCCGGACGATGACATCCCTGGTGCTCTCTTACTCGCTGATCGACTACATGCGGGGTCTTTTCATGCCGGGGCTCGCGCACGTTGTCAAGCTTGGGGACTTCATCCGGGGGAGTCGTCGTCTTCTGCTGATGGTTGCCGGTGTCGGTGTGCTTGCCGGGTTTGTGTCCTCCGTCTGGCTGACTATCTATCTGGGTCACGATCACGGCGCATACAACTTCCCGCGGTTTCCTTTTTTTAGCGGAGACCCAAAGGGCGTGTTCGGTTCCACCCTTGTACTGATCAAGACGCCAAATGTCCTTGACCCGAACCGGATCATCTTTTTCTCGATCGGGGCATTTCTGTTCGCTTTGATAACCTTCCTGAGATACCGGTTCTCTTGGTGGCCGATCCACCCCGTGGGTCTAACCATCTCGGCAGCGGATAACAACGCTTCGCTTGTTATGCCCGTCTTCATGGTTTGGGTCGCCAAGTCGATTTTGTTACGGCTGGGCGGTGTCAATTTCTTCAACAAGGCAAAACCTCTGTTCATGGGACTTCTAACGGGTTACACCCTCGGCGTGGTGTGGTCCTTTACAGTGGACGCGATCTGGTTCAGCGGCAGAGGGCACCTCGTTCACTGGTGGTGATGCTTTGAAGACGGAAGCAGTCAAATGACCGGAAGCGCGGGTGCGGTTGAAATGTTCGGGTGCAGTTTCGGAATCAATGACCAAATTGAACCGAATGGACCATCGACCGGAAGTCCCGCCAAACTGACGCTAACAGAGGCGTCGTGGCATTCTCGATAATTATGAAGATTTCTTGTTTTCTGGCCCTAGCCCGTATAACGGACGAGGGTCCGGCTAGTTTGTGATGGGCGCTCAGAAGTTGGGTGGCTTTATCGTGGATTGGGATCGATGAGCCCCGACTAAGCCCAGGGGAATCTGATGTGTCAGTAGCACTGAAAGAATCGAACAACTCGCGTGTCGAGTCGGGTCAGAAAGGTGGCGCCTCACCCCGTGCGATCGTGATCGGTCTCAGCATCGTCGTGTTCATTAACCTCTGGGTGACGTATGCGGAGACTGTCGTCCACGCATCCCGACTGAACCTAAGCTTTTTCCAACTGACACTTTTTGTTGTGTTCATCTTTCTGGTCCTGG
Source organism: Gemmatimonadota bacterium (assembly GCA_002714465.1). The sequence continues at coordinate 17,472 of PAXL01000058.1, forward strand.
TTGCCAACCCGCTGCTTCGATCCCTCCGATCGGGATTGGCGCTCGAATCCGGCGAGTTGCTGTCGATAGTAGCCATCGGAATGGTCGGGTGCGTGGTGCCGGCTTCCGGTGTGACCGGTTTCCTGATCGGCGTCATATCGACGCCAGTTTATTTTGCCACACCAGAAAATGCGTGGGCGGAGTTTTATCACCCGCATCTTAAGTCGTGGGTTGTCCCTCTGGATACGGAGGCCCTTCGCACGTTCTTCGAGGGTCTCCCGCCCGGAACGGCTGTTCCCTGGAGCGTTTGGGTCATCCCCTTGGCGTGGTGGGCGAGTTTGCTGGCGGCAGTGTTCGGTGCGTCGGCTGCCGTGATGATCATCCTTCGAAAGCAGTGGTCTGATCACGAAAAGCTCGTCTATCCACTCGTCGCGGTTCCAGTCGAGCTCGCTGAGTCGGCACGGGGGGGGCGATTCGTTCCCGATGTGTTCAGGAACTGGCTGTTTCTAGCCGGGGCATCCGTGCCCTTTGCGATGCTGGTTTGGAACTCGATTACCTGGTTCTACCCGGTCCTCCCATCAATCAATATTTTCCCCCACGCCGGACGGTTCTTTTTTACGCCATATTCTCCGCACTTCTACATAGAACCCTTCAATTGTTTGACGATCGGGTTTGCATATTTTGCGAACACGCAAGTTCTCTTCAGCATCTGGTTCTTCTTCCTGCTTCACATCGTTGAAGGGACGATTTTCAACCGGCTGGGCTACCAGATTGAAAAATCCTCCGATTCATTCAGCGCCGACCCTCCGACGGAGGCCTACCAGTGTTTCGGCGCTCTCGCTTGCCTTGTAGTCTGGCGGCTCTGGGTTTCTCGGAAACATCTTCGCAACGTGCTCGGAAAGGCGCTCGATTCGAACCATCCCGCCGATGACAGCGGGGAAATCCTCTCTTATCGAACCGCGGTCGTAACCCTCGGTGTTTCGTTGCTCTATGCGATCTTCTGGCTGTTCCAGACAGGAATGGATTTGGTTACAGTTGTTTTTTTTCTTTCGGCAGTCGCGGTGATTTACATCGGGGTGGCTCGAATCGTGTGCGAAGCCGGGGTGGTCTATTCGGGAGCGACGATCACGCCACAGGCATTCACGATGGACATGAGGGGCAGCGCCTCGATGACAGGTCCAACACTGACCTCGATCGCTATGACCTATTCGCTCGTCGACTATATGCGTGGCTTATTTGCTCCGGGTGTTGCAAACTCTGTCAAGCTGGGGGACCTCATCGGTTCCGGACGTCGTTCGCTCATGTTATGGACGTGTGTCGGCGTTATCGTAGGATTGGCAGCGTCAGTCTGGTATACGCTTTATCTCGGCTACAGTCACGGTGCCTACAATTTCCCACGATTCCCGTTCTTTAGCGGTGATCCGAAGGGGATTTACGGCTCGACCCTCATCCAGATGCGCACCCCGAAAGTGCCCGATGGCGAGCGGATAGTATTCTTCGCGATCGGGGCGGGACTGATGGGCCTACTCACTTTTCTCCGATACCGGCTCCCTTGGTGGCCGCTACATCCGATCGGATTAACTTTGTCCGCTGCGGACAATACCGCGCATCTCGTCTTGCCCGTTTTCGTGACCTGGCTAGCCAAATCAATCCTGATGTCAATCGGAGGTGTCCGGCTATACACGCAGGCCAAACCGGTTTTTCTAGGGCTTCTTGTGGGCTATGTCACCGGCGTTGTCTGGTGCTTCGTGGCCGACTCGCTCTGGTGGCCCGGTCAGGGGCACCTGGTCCACTACTGGTAGTTTTTATCGAAGGAACTGCTCGATGATTCACCGACACACGATCAGACGGATCGTGCTACTGGGTCTTGCGGTCTTTACACCGTGCACGGTCGTGTCCCAATCGGGCATATCGTCCTCTGGTGCGGACATTGAACCAGCCGACACTTACGACGACAGCCGCGCAACGCTCACGGCGCTTTTACTGATGGTGGAGGATGATCCGGAAAACGTGGACACGCTCCTACGATTGGGTCGAGTCCAACTAACTTCGGGTCTTCATGCCGAAGCCGAAGAGACGTTCAAGAAAGCCAGAGACCTGGAGCGGTCTCGTCCAGAGGCCTATGTCGGCCTGGGACGCGTGCACGCAGAACGGCCGTCCAGAGGATCCGCTGCCTACTTCGGTTTCAGGCGAGCCCTTGGTTTGGCGCGGCGAGCGATAAAAATCGACTCAACCTACGCGCCGGCCTATCTGTTGTTGGGCGAGCTATATGAACGTTTCCAGGAGGACCACGCCAAAGCAGTCGAAAGCTACCTGAAGTATGTGACTCTTGAACCCGAGAACGCGGAGGGACTTTATTACTTCGGGCTCGCGCTTGTTCAAGCTGGAGAATACGATAAGATCGATCAGCACATTGCCCCGTTCGTCGAGGTGCACCCGGATCAGGAGAGATTGATGCCTCTTGTGGCGATGGGCTATTTTTATCTCGAACGATACGAGGTGGCTCTGGAGCTGTTCGAACGCTACCTGCAACGAATCCCGGACGAAGAGCGCGGTCTCTATACGGACATATCATTGGTGGCCTCGGAAAAAGAAATGCACGAGTTCCGATCCATCGAAGATCCTGCGGCACGTGACATATTTCTCAACAGTTTCTGGTTACGCCGCGATTCCGACATACTCACGAGCATCAATGAGCGAATCATCGAGCATTACCGGAGGGTCTGGTATGCACGCACGTATTTCTCGCGTCGCGCAGACCCCTGGGATCGACGGGGAGAAGTATACATTCGATATGGAGAACCTGATTTCCGGTCACGATCGAGCAACCGGCAGTTGATCGTGAGTCCAGCCGTGGAAACGGTTCGAACCCGGATGGCAGTTGACATGTACGGTTCGGAGGCATCGTATCTGACGTTTACGGGCCCGGTCTTTCCGATCCGAAAAGCCCGAGATCCCACCGGAGGAGATCAGGCCGTCCCCCGAGCCACCCTCTTGCCCGACGATTCGGAGCAGGACGTATCGCTTGATCTCGATGCAAGCGAATCCAGCCCAGGGGAATCCCAAAGCTATCCCGATCTGGATCTAGGCCTGGAAGCGACGGGCCCATATGATTTCGCGGGAAACCCCAACCTGAAACTGAACTTCGCCGACTACGGCCCCGTCACACTGACCGACGAGTCGGAAACGGTCCCCTGGGAGACGTGGACCTATACACAACTTTTTCGAGGCGTAGAGTTTACGTTTACCGATGAAATCGGGACAGGCCATTTCGACTTTGCTCCGATTCCTCCGGTCCCATCCGGAGACAACAAGATCGCAAACTCTGCCCGTATGATGCAGTATGCGCCTGGCGTTCTTTATCAGCGAGCATCTGCGGAGTCTCCCGATTATTATCGTCCGGGCCCGATGTCGGAGCCTCTCAATTTCTTTTACGATTACGGTGTCTTCCAGAGCGAGGGAGGGGGAAGTCGGCTTGAGGTCTACTATGGCGTGCCGCCATCCGAGGTGCAGGTTCTGAAGACAGACACGGGACACCTGATTCAGGTAGAGAGCGCAGTCGCCCTCGCAAACGCGGATCACACGAGCATCCTGCGCCGAGGCGATTTGTTTTCATATGTGAATCAGGCCGAGTTCAACCGCGAGCGTGGAATGTTCGTTCCGGACCAACTCGAACTCGAGTCGCCACCAGGAAAATACACTTTACAGGTTAAGTTGAAAGACGCTCTGTCCGGAAAGGTCGGGATCTTCAAGCAATCGGTGGAGATTCCAGACTATGCGGGTGAATCGCTCAAGCTCAGCAGCATTCTCCTCGCTTCTTCCGTGGGCGAATCAGGAGTGAATCCACGATTCAAGAAGGGCGACGTCTGGGTGACGCCGATGCCGACACGGACGTTCAGTCAAACCCAGACGACCAATGCATTCTTCGAAATTTACAACCTGCTGAAAGATGAGTTCGGACAAACACACTACAAGATTCAGTATCGTGTTCGGTTCAGCTCAAAAGGATCGGTCGGGTTGGCCGGGATGCTCACATCGGGTGTTCGGGCAATCATGAGACGAGGGAAGCCGGAGGTTCAGGTAACCTTCGAGCAGACGGGATCTGAGTCCTTTAGCCGAGAATATGTCGAACTGGATCTGGGCAACGCTAGGTCGGGGATTAATGACCTGGAAGTAACCGTGACCGATCTTGTGAGCGCAACGACTGCTTCAGAGGAAACCGTCTTCTTTTTTAGGGATGGCAAAGAATGAACATTGGTTCTGGAGCGCCTCTCGAATCAGGCTCTCGCTGACCATCAGCCAAGGGTTGGGGCGACGTGAGACCGATTATTTTCGTTTCTGCAAACATCCTTCTTCTGTGTCTGCCCGCACGACGAATTTCATGGTTGGGCTTACGCATTATCCCCCTCGGGCTCTCTGTTCTCGCCGCCGCCGCGTTACCATCATTTGCTCAAAACAATGAGAGAGACGCTTCCGACCTCCCTGGTGTGAGCAAGGGCGACCTCCAGTTCTACATCGATACTTCCGAGTACCGAGGTGCGCATAGATGGGCCAGGCGTGAGATTTACCTGCTGATTGATGTTCAGCAACTCTGGCCTGGCGATGAGACGGTGGGCGAACTGCATCTAAAAGCCGCGGTGAGGGATACGGCTGGCACGGTCGTCCTCGAAAGAATATGGACACGCCGAGTTTTCCGGGACGACCGTGAGGGACGGGGCACGCATACGGCCCCCTACAAGGAAGCGATCTCACTGGATCTTCAACCAGGGACCTATCGCTACCGATTGGAGATCCAGAATCACTACACCTCCAAGACCGGTGTGTTCGACGGGACGTTCATCGTCCGAAACTACGAACGAGAGGGTCTCGTTTTCAGCGACCTACAGTTCGCGTCGGACCTTGTCCGAACTCCGGAGATGGGACCGTTCATCCGGCAGGGCTGGAAGGTGACCCCTAATACGACCCGACATCACCTCGCAGGTGAATCGTTGAAGGTCTACTTCGAGCTCTACAACCTTGGAGTGGGGGGCGCCGCGACCGAGGATAGTTTCATCCTCGGTTACAGTCTTCGGGATTCGCTTGATGTAGTTGTCCGAACATTTCCCGCGAAGCGATTCCTGAAACCCGGCGAGAGCGTGGTGAAGGCTGAATTCCTGCAGACGGAAGATCTCCAAGAGGGGACTTATACGTTTCAGGTCGAGGCCTTTGACGGATCGACGCGGCAGTATGTACGAAGTCGGCGTACGCTGTTTGTTGTGTCAGGCGGTCCAGAAATTTCGATGGCTCAGGGTCAGCGGGACCTGATGACTTACTACGCTGACATCCGGTATGTAGCGGACGAAGCGACACTAACCGACTACCGTGCTCAGCGAACAGTAGAAGACCAGGCCGACTTTCTCAGAACATTCTGGAAGTCATTGGACCCCAGCCCGGACTCAGCCACTAACGAACGCCTCCTGGAGCACGTCCTCCGGATGAGCGAGGCGAACGGTCGATTCGGTGCGGGTAGCCGCCGAAAAGGAATCGACACGGATCGAGGTCGGGTGCTCGTCCACTACGGCCCTCCTGACGACATCGTCTACAACACTTCAGCAGCAGGGAGGCGTCCCTACGAGGTTTGGGTTTATGAAGCCGAAAGGCGGTATGAGTTCGTGTTTCGTGATCGTCGAGGTGTCGGTGTCTATGAGTTGATTCATTCTACCTACCCCGGAGAGCTGCAGAATCCGTATTGGGCACAAGAGTTCTAGGGTCGTCTTCTCGCGGCTATCACACAAGCAGCCTGAGACGCGTCAAAAAGGCTGGAACGAACTTGAGGGCATTTCGTTTTCTCGTGGTCGCGCTAGATGCTGCTTCAGGCTGCCGCAAAAGCCCATTCCAAGATTTTGAAGAATATTTCTTAATCTACGATTCACAAGCTGGCGCTTAAAGACATCGTAATGACAAGAACAACACTCGACTCCCTCGACTTGGCTCTGGGTGTACTAGGATTCGGTGCACTGAGAAATCATGGCTTAGTTTATGCCAACAACCTCTCACTTGTTCAAAAAGGGGGGGAGCTAGCCAATTGCGCGTAAGCAAGCTCTCCTTGATGTCACAGTAGTAATCGACCTCTCTCAATACCAATAACTACTCCTCTCCGTTAATCCATGCAGTTATTCCCTGGTTCTGGAGAGTGGCTCTCACTGAATTTTCGCTACGCTTTCCACATACCATGGGGTCCTGTGCCGTCACGCCCCGGTCGGCGATCAGGTTGTGTCCTGTTATCGCGGCAGATTCATCGCTTGCTAAGAAGAGCATCGTGTCCGCCACCTGCTCCGGGGTGCTTGGCGAACCTAATGGATAGAAAACGGCTTGTCTGCGGTATTCGGCCGGATTCTTATTCAACATGGTGAATTTTTTTTCCGTCAACATCCGTGCTGGAGTCAAAATATTTGCTCTGATACCCTGCATTCCGTATGTGACCGCTAGGTTTTTAGTCAGATTGATCATCCCTGCTTTTGCCGGCCCATATGACGAGATTGACTCGCCACCGACAAGACCTGTATGAGAAGCTACGTTGATGATATTCCCGCCACCCTGCTTTACCATGCTCGGTATCACTTCTTTGCAGAAAAGCAACGGTGCAGTCATGTGACAGAAAATTGTTTCTTCCCAATCTCGTAAGTTCACGTCTTCAATTTTTCCCCCTGGATTTTCAATGATGGCATTGTTGACCATGACATCAACGCGTCCGTACTTCTTCTTGGTGAAGTCACAAAGCGCAACTATATCGTCTTGGTTCATTACATCACATCTTTTGTAGACGATTTCCCCAGAGAGTCCTTCGGCGGCTTTGAGTAACTTCTGCGCATTTTCAGGGCTTCGACCCCTGTCGCACGTGACCACTTTCGCCCCCTCGCGCGCAAAAATCAGTGCCGCGGCTTTACCGAGACCCAGAGTTGAGCCGGTTATGATGGCTACTTTTCCGTCAAGTCTTTTCATGTATCTGTCCTCGATAAGCTGATTTTAAGTAGTGAATGGAACACCTTAGGATTCAGGATGGATGGCGTGACACAATAGGTATTCACCCTTTTCCTCTCTTTATTCGTCTGCACTGGGTATCCCACTTGAACATCCGGGATGTGCAACAAAATACGACGGGAAACAACACTTTCAGGCCCGAAATTCACAGATGAGTTAGGTGTCCTCCCGGCAACCACACTTGCCTACATAACAATCAATAAAATGACTTCCAAGCTAAAGTTTGGCGCGGCGCGAGGGTCCAAGCATCGCGATAGGTTACAAGTATCCATCGGGCGCGTAATCTGAGGGATCTCAAGCAGATTTCATAAGACAGCGATGGAAGGGGAGGCCTGACGGCATTACCGTTGGCACTTGGTCACGGGGCTTCAACTAGAACTTAACCAACAGGCACGGAGGAAGATTACCATGGCTAGGTGGAAAACAGTCACGGGATTGGGTATTGCATTAATCCTCGTCTGCATGGGCGTGCGTGCAAGTGGGGTGGTACTGGTATTTGTCGATCTACCATCGATGATTTTTGTGGCTGGGATTGCATTGCCTTTGACTTTGATCCGTGGCTGGAGCTGGCGTCGATTGCGTCACCTGCTCGTGATCGTTGGGGGAATCGGCACAATGATCGGACTGATTAGCACGCTGCAGACTCTCGGCGACCAGAACACACTGGGGCCTCGTATAGCAACGGCAATGATTACGCTCTTTTACGGCTTAATTGGGTCCGCTGTATGTCGCGCTTTTGAAGTGGAGAACTCAGAGGCGGGGGGAGTCGTGAAGCCGTGCTGTTAGGAATCAATACACTTATGTGCGGTACACGGAAAACTTTTAGATCGATCACCTGGTTCGTGATCCATCCGCCCTCCTTGGTGGCAGATCCCCATCTCGGTGTGCGGTAGGGAAGGATCTCGTCGGGTAGACATTCGCCGTTGGTGCGAACGCCAATTTGTGACGGATAGAGTCCCAGCATCATGGAGTAGCGGCTGGGCACGCACGCTGGCGCCTGACACACGGCTTGGTCCAATCGAGTTCCAGACTCGGCCAGTCGATCTAGCGTCGGAGTTTTTACTAGTGGGTTGACGCAACCCATGGTGTCCCAGCGATGTTGGTCGTCCATCAGAAGAATGATGTTGGGTCGCTGGTCTGCCATCGACACTCTTACACTTCCTGCTCAGTGAGGAAAATCTGCTTCCGGGTCGCGATTTCTTTGGTATGGGTATAGTGAGCGAATTCGGTCAGCTCGCGTGTTTCGGGTGCTAGTCGCTCCTTAACTTCATCCGGAATATGCGAAATCCCCCGATGTTGCGGACGATATCTAAGGGTCAGAACGCGACGACGACGATTGGCTGGGCGCCAGGGCAGAACCCCGTGAGTCAGGGCTTCGGATATGATCACAACATCCCCGGCTGTGGGCGTGATATTTAGAACGCCCAACGGCAAGTTATCTTCGATCAGACCGTCCTTAAATAGGTGACGCGGACGATCGAACTGACTCTTGTGCGAACCTGGAAGCACAAGCAATCCGCCATCACCTGGACGCACATCGTCCAAATACGGAAACACGACGACGTCGTCACAATAGATACGTCCGTTTCGGACTTCATACCGCACGCTCTCGAAACCAAAATCGTCGCGAGCACAGTGCAGCGGTGACGCTCCTGTATGTCCATCAGGCGCATCCATCATCATCGTCCCGCTAGCAAGCAGAGGTTTTCCGTTTGTCAGTTCGAGGACGATTGGCCAAATGGGTGGCAAAAACGTCAATCGCTCGAGCGCACGATCGAATGCGAAACCGTGGGCGAATCCTTTAAGATTCTCGGACTGACCGAAATGAGGGGGTAGCTCTTCAGGAGAGCTGTCAATGTAGCGGTCGGCAGCTTCTGATGCGGCCTCAAGATCTTTCGGTGTTATGGCGTTCTCGAGATGCAGAAAGCCATAGAGATCAAATAAGTATCGCTGTTCGTCAGTCATACTGATCAAGCCTCCCAATCTACGTGCCACCAAAAGTTGGTTTATGGAGCACTCGGTTAGCGGGTGGAGGTCCGAAAAAGTTCAAACCAACATAAACTAAGTCAGTAGGCAAAACGCAAAACCATGTCATCATACCCCGGATAGCTGACAGTTGCGACGTCTGAGCCGTGCTCCATGGAGAGATATGGATAGTCATAAGTCTTGGCCGGATTTGGATCGATCGGTTTTCCGTTGATGGTTGGCATCCGGCTACTGTTGATCCAGTACTCATATATGTGGTTGTCCAGAGAAGTGTGGCTCAGCTTGCCGTCTTCACAGGAATGCGGCAGTGCCTTTACCGCTTCCTTAAACTGCTCGAATCCACCCTGATAATCTTCTGATCGGCCCATCTGGATCACCACGGGCGACCAGACATCACCAAGCGCCAAGTAGTAACCTAATCCAAACGGCGAAGGTTCAACCGTGTAGTGTCCTGCAGCTATACGAATTCCGCAGTAAGCATTTCCGGCCTTGGTGAATAACCATCCGTCTCTATTTTCTTCGCGGTTGTCCCAGACTTCTCCTTTAGACACAAAAATACGCACACCATCCTTAGGGTCAGCACCTGGATCACGCGCAACGATCATGCATCCCGTGCCACATACTCCGTTTGTCGTGCAAAAACAGACTTGGTACTCCTTCGCAAGGGAGTCGTTGGCGTGTATTCCGCCAAAGCCATAGACCATAATCCGATCGTCCACGTGGCTGGAAAACGTGACTCCCATGATGCGGCTCTGGCGCACCAGTTCGATATAACTCTTAGCTGAATTAAAGGTCAAAGCGGACAGCGTGTAGTCGGGCGTGTAATAGAGCGTGCGCAGAATGGAAGATCCGTGGCTTTTGTCAAAAAGTATCTTGTAAACTCCCCATCTTTCAGCGTCCGAAAGCTCCCATTTACCACCCATCCCGAAATGTCTTGCTGTGGCCAGATAGGCACCGCGGTCAGTGTCCCGTGCTATGGCTCGGACGATATTCGGCACCCGGTAGCTGCTAGTGAAAGAAGACATCGCGAACTTCATAGGGGTCGGATTTACGTCATGGTCGTGCCATCCATAAGCATAGAGTAGGCTCCGTGACCAAGAAATGCTGCCAGTCTCGTGCCAAGTGTATACATAGCCACGCGTACATGCCCAAGCAGACCGGATGCCAGTACGCGGCTCAAACTCGCACGCGATCTTTGCCCAAAACAAATCCAAGCAATCTTGCCCGGCTTTTTTGAGGTCCGCCGATTCCGCCAGATCGTCGACACTATACCAGCAGCCTATGAGTTGCATCTCATAATCAGCCGGATGAGCTATTTCGCAGTTAAATCCTTCACGTGCACGTTGACGGAAATTCTCCTTCCAATAATCCACCCACGCCTGGTAATGCTCTTCGACTGGACTACCGTCCGCCAGCTTCATTTCGGGACCGTAAGGAGTTTCGGCTTGCCGTAGGATTTGTGCTGCTAGGATGTTGCAGGCATTCCAACTTGCATCATGATTTTCACTGGCGGTGATATGCCATACACCCCGGCTCGCATTGTTCCACGAGCTGGCCAACGGATCTATTCGGCTTCGAACATAAATCCAGTTTCGGGCCATCTTTTCAATATTACGTCGGGCAGTGTCGGTAAGAAGCCGATGAGATCTAGGAAGAAGGTAGAGGCGAAACAGGTTATCCGGGTACATTGCGAAATGTGCGACCGGTTCGATTGGGTTGCGCTCACAGTAAGCGTTAATCAGTTCATTGGCACGGTCAACCTGCTGGTTCATATACAGACACGCCAGGGCATAGCCTATGGCTGCTCTGGCATCTTGTTGCCCTGGCATCTCGTCATCGTCAGGTGGATTATCGATAACGAACTGGATTTTCTCCTCTATTCGCCCCTCAACAACACTGTTAATCCGATCCTGACCGACTTCTGCCGATATGTTGTGGTGCCCCGATTGATAGCGTCGATCAGACATTGATCCTTCCCCGTGAATTCTTATTCTGTTGTCTCTGCTACGCTTTGTATAGATGCTGAGTCAAGGAGGACAGGAAAAAGGTTAAGCGATTAAATTCACAGCGAAGACCCTTCGAGTTCAGTTCGTTTAAGGGACCTTTGGTCGTGCAAGAATGGTTTGTATTCTCCTTTTCGATTAAGTCTCAGGGCCTCCCGGTCGCGACTCAATACACGCAAGATGTGGATCCTCCATCTACGGCGATAGCTGTCCCCTGGATGTGCCGTGCTTCTTGAGAACAGAGAAAACAGGCCAATTCGGCCACGTCCTCCGGCGTACCTAGGCGCCGAATGCCCTGCTCTATAATGCCTTTCTGTTTGCTTTCTTCCACAGATGTGCCATCGATTCGGGCGCGATTCTCGAATAACTCTTCCAAACGTTCTGTCATAGTAAGCCCCGGATGGATCGCGTTCACATTGACGTCGTCCCTTAGTCCAAGGCCGGCCAACGCCTTGCTGAAGTTGGCGAAGGCAGCATTTACTGCTCCGCCTATCATGAAATCTGGATCAGGCGTTCGGGAAAATCCACCGATGATGTTGACGACGGTTCCCTGTCTTTCTTTGAGCTTCGGCCAGAGCAGTCGTGACATTCGTACGGCACCAAAGAACTTGAGCGCAAATCCATCCTGCCAGACGTCATCCGACTGCTCTAGGAACAAACCGCCCTTCGTCGCTCCAGCGCAGTTTATTAAGATGTCCAGACAGCCAAAGCTTTGATCTAGTGCTTGGGCTGCCTTTTCGCACCCTGCTCTGTCCCGGAGGTCGGTCGCGCAGGTTTTCACGCGCCGCCCCGCAGCACGCACCTCTTCAGCAGCAGCTTTTAGGTTTGTCTCGGATGCGGCGACTAGAAGAGTGTCGCATCCTTTGCGTGCCAATCGATGTGCTATGGCTTTGCCGATTCCACGGCTGCCTCCCGTTACAAGCGCTATTTTACCGTTCATTATGATTCCTTCTGCTTTCCTTCGTGTGGGGCGGCTACGAGGGCCATAGAGAATTTTAAAATGGTTCTTGTCCAAACCACAAACCGCAGGATAGATATACCGAGAATCAATGGTTATATAGCCAATACCAGGGAACAGTCAGATATAGTCCTGAAATAGTGTGGTGTCACGCTCTCGTGCGTTATAACCGCAGAGTTGCGCGTGATCATCAAAAATAGAATGGCTCCGACGCGGAAGAGAAGAGACCTTCCGTTATGGTGAAGAACCGGGTGCACACGGGAAAACTGATGTGGGACTTTGGTTGGGCGATGCGGCCCAGATAAGTCACCATAAGGTAGAAAAAAAACGCCAACTAATCATAGTGGGAGAATTGCATGGAAATCGAAGACCGACTATCTGACCTAGAATGGCGTCTAAGTTATCACAAGGTCATGATCAACGTCCTTGCCCTCCTTGTCTTGGCCTCGGCAGGTAGCCGGGTGTGGGAGCAGTTTAGTGGCCCCGGAGAGTTGACGGTCACAAGGCTGAGTGTGGTTGACGCCGAAGGGAAGCAGTTGGTAATCTTGACTGCGGACGTGGCCGGTAACGGCGAGGTAGCGACCTACTCACCCGAAGGGAAGAAGCTCGTGACCTTGGCTGCGACCCCGAACGGTGACGGCGCGGTAGTGAACATCACAAAGTCTGGGAAACAGAATAGACGCGACTAAATCCTCGAGAGTATTGAATGAGAATGAAAAACCGGCTCTTGAGAAACGGTCACGTTATTACCAGCTAGTGGCGAGTATACTGGCATTGTGCCAGTACCTGCTGGCTGTGGGCTAAGTACCTATACCCGCATACACCTAATCACCCGAGTTCTCATCAGATAGAATCAAGGCGGTTGAATTAGGCCGTTTCATTTGTCAGGAGGCTCCGTGTGCAAACTCCGGAAAGAGTAAATCTGGCAGAGTAGACGTATTACACCTGTAGGAGGGAGGCAGCGCGATGGATGTGCTGAACAACATAGAGATTTCTCCGGTCTGGGCGGGCCACCCGGTTGGGTTCGATCTGCTGACACACAAAGGACGGCAGTTCGTGGCGTTCTACGATCATGACCGAAAAATGACTGTTGGCCAGAGAAGCCTGAAAGAGAGCCGATTCGAGCTTCTGAGTCTTGAAGGCCGGTGGCTCGAGAATCGCGGGCGGCTTTCGACCAATATAGAGTGGGACACCCACAACTCCATCACCATGACGATCGATCGAAATGATCACATCCATTTGTGCGGCAACATGCACGTGGACCCGCTGATCTACTTCAGGACATCATGGCCACTCGATGTCAGGAGTTTCGAACGGATCGACTGCATGGTCGGCAAGAACGAGGATCGATGCACGTATCCGCGGTTTATGTCTGGGCCCGGAGGAAAGCTAGTGTTCAGGTATCGAGACGGGATGAGCGGAAACGGTGTCGACTACTACAACGTATACGACGAGGGCAGCCAGTCGTGGACACGGCTCGTCGACATCCCGATTCTCCACGGGATGGATCTGATGAACGCCTATGCGCGGCAGCCTGAACTGGGACCGGACAACCAGTATCATATGATCTGGATGTGGCGCGACACCCCCGATTGCTCCACAAACCACGACATCTCTTATGCGACGAGTCAGGATCTTGTGAACTGGTCCGCCGCTGATGGATCACCACTTCCACTGTCGATTACTGTTGAAGCATCGGCTTCGATAATAGACCCCGTTCCTCCAAGGGGCGGGCTGAGCAACATGTGTGCGTCCCTCGGGTATGACTCCAAGCACCGTCCTGTAGTGAGTTACCACAAGAACGATGAGAAAGGGTTTACACAGGCCTACGTGGCGAGGCTCGAAAACGGAGATTGGAAGATTCACAAACTGTCCGACTGGGACTACCACTGGGACTTCAGTGGTAATGGCTCAATCGATACGGAAATCACCCTTGGAGTTGTTGAAACCCGAGAGGAAGCGTTCCTCGCTATGCCTTGGTGGCACGCCAGGAAGGGGTCAGGTATCTGGAAGATCGACGAGCCGACGCTAAAGGTTGTCGGAAGCTATCCCGATCCGGAGCCGGACCTGCCCCCGGAACTGTCGAATGTCGTTTCAGACTTGCCGGGAATGGGTGTTCGGACCGCTGCAGGTCGAGGTGACACGGAGCGAAAGTATTGGCTGCGGTGGGAAACACTCGAGAGAAACCGCGATCAACCGCGTGATGAGATCCCGCCGCCAAGTGATCTCGTACTCTACGAGGTTAAGGCGTAAGAGGCGGTATGACCGGTTCTGGTTGGGTTCCCATGCGACGATCTGTTTGATCCCATTACATCTGAATGGGATCAGTAGATGCTGTATGCTTCAGGCAAAGTGAGAATAGGCTCGTGGGTGTTCAACGCCCCCCTCCGGAATACAGGGAAAAATACTGACGTCTAAACGGTGTAGGCTCTTTCCTTAGGCTTCCAGGATTGATTCCATTTTGCTTTCACTTTTCACGTAATCCGGGAATTCTAGGGTCTACGGCCGCTAGGCTTTGGAGGACGTTACAATGCATCTGCGTAACGTGCTGGACCGGAATGCCTTAGGAAGATTCTAAAATAGAACTTTTGTGGAGGAATGACGTGAGAAGAAGGAATGTAATGGCGTGTCTGTTTTCCATACTGATCACGACCGGCGCGCTGCAATCGCAGCCCGTGATCGATGCGAGGACTGTCGGCCTAATCGAAAGCGATCAGCTCCAGTTCAAAGATCTGAACAAGAATGGCGCACTTGACGCCTATGAGGATTGGCGGAATTCTGCGGAAGAACGGGCGCAGGACCTGGTTTCTAAGATGACGCTTGAAGAGAAGGCCGGGATGCTGCTGATCAACACGCTGAATGCTGAATCCGGAGGGACGCTTTCGGAAACCGCGATCCGCTATGTAGAAGAGGAGAAGATGACACGGTTTGTGTTCCGGAACACCGTCACATCTTCCCCCAAGCCCCCGACTGGAGGCGGATGGCGCGGAGCAGAGGTCACCCCATATCAGGCAGCGCAGTTCATGAACGCGATTCAGGAAGTCGCGGAAGGGACGCGATTGGGCATTCCGCCTTTGTTCAAGTCCAACGCTCGTAATCACTTCACTCACGATGCGCGCGCAGGTATAAACGTCTCCGCGGGATCGTTCTCGGCCTGGCCTAAAGAGGCGGGACTCGCCGCGACACGTGACATGGACCTAGTTGCCGACTTCGCCCAGACGATGAGGAAAGAGTGGACGTCTATCGGGCTGCGAGGGATGTATGGCTACATGGCTGACCTCGCAACCGAGCCCCGATGGTATCGAATTCACGAGACGTTCACCGAAGACGCTAATCTTCTAGCAGATATCGTGTCTGTGCTTGTCTCGAACCTTCAAGGATCGAGGCTCGGGTCGGGTAGCGTTGCTCTAACAATGAAGCACTTCCCGGGCGGCGGGCCACAGGAAGGCGGCGGAGATCCGCACTACGACTTCGGGAAGCGTCAGGTGTATCCCGCAGGGAATTTTGAATACCACTACAAGCCGTTTGTGGCAGCCATCGACGCAGGCGTTTCCTCAATCATGCCATATTATGGAATTCCGGTAGGCCAAAAATATTTACCAAACGACGTAGGTATGGCCTTTTCAAAAGGCATCGTTACAGACTTGCTCCGAGGCGAGCTTGGCTTCAAAGGGTATGTCAACTCGGATACCGGGATTATCCTTCGTACGTCTTGGGGTCTGGAGGACAAGACGTTGGATGAGCGTATCGCGATCGCGATCGAGGCTGGAACGGATGTCTTGTCTGGGTTCGACAGCAATGCTCAGATCATCGGAGTGCTGAATGCCGGTCTATTGATGGAAGCCCGACTCGATGTATCGATAAAGCGGTTGCTGAAAGAGCAGTTCGAACTTGGTCTCTTCGAGAACCCATACGTGGATGCCGATCGCGCGGCGTACATCGTTGGTAACCGTTCATTTCAGCTCAAGGCGGAAAAAGCCCAGCGTAAATCGATCGTGCTTTTGCAGAATGATGGGTCGGTCCTGCCATTGCGTATGCCACCAGCTGATCCACCCCAGACTTTCTTTGATCGGACACCACCCAAGCCACGTCATGAGGAGGACAAGGTTCATCTCTATACGATGGGGATGAATAAAGAAGTCGTCGCGAACAGTCGTTGGCATCGATACAACGTGGTCTCGGGTGACGCGGAAGCGGATGGGTCCCGGAAGGCTGTTCCTGAGGGCACAGACTACGCGATTATTCGTGTGATCGTATCGAACGAGGGCGCCAGACCCGACCTGCGCTTCGGCGGTTCGAATCCTGACGAGTTGGACATGATCTCGTTCTCAGGAATGGCCAAATCGAAATCATGGAAAATCACGCCTTCCATGGAAGACATCCAGGATGTGATGGAGGAGGCCGGTCCAAAGAAGACGGTTCTGGCGATCTACTTCCGCCAGCCTTTCGTTCTCGACAAGGAGAGCGGCCTGCTGGATGCGAGTGCGATCCTTGCCACCTTTGGGGTAAGCGATGCGTCGATAATGGATGTGCTTACGGGCAAACACAACCCCTCAGGGAAGCTGCCCTTTGCGCTTGCGAACAGCAGCGAGGCTATCACGAAACAGGCATCCGATGCGCCCGGGTATGCAGAGGGGGATACGCTGTTTCCGTTCGGACACGGGTTGAGTTACCGATCCCAGAACTAAGCGCAGGGGACTAAGAGACGGCAAAGGACTACTGGAAGGGGGATGTGCGAAGTTCGAGAACGGGCAAAAGACTGCCACAACTCTGAAAGGGTTGTGAAATACAACTCAGATTTGCCGTGGGGAATTGAAGGGAAATCGAAGACCGGTTAACGATTTTGAAGAAGCATCTAGGCAATCACCACGCAGTAGGGGGCGAACTGGCTCATTGCCTAATATTGGATGTGGCTAAACATCAGGATGCCCTGAATAACATATCCGGTACACCTTTCTGTTTCTTGCAAAATGCTACACGGGCTTTAGGCCGAAACTCAACGAATCAACCCAGCATATATAGGGCAGAAAGCCGAACCATTTCGGCAGTTCCTGTATTACAGTCGACAATCAAAGGAAGATCATGACGGGACAGCCCAACATTCTTTTCATCATGTCGGACGATCACGCGTCCAAAGCGATCAGCTGCTACGGCGGGGGAATCAATCACACGCCGAATCTTGACCGGCTCGCCAACGAGGGAATGCGACTCAATCACTGTTACGTCACCAACTCGATCTGCACTCCCAGTCGAGCCGCAATATTGACTGGCACCTACAATCACGTCAATTCGGTAACGACGCTTAATACGCATATCAACAATCGCCAGCCGAATGTCGCGAAACATCTGCGTACCGGCGGCTACCAGACGGCAATTGTCGGGAAGTGGCATCTGGGTCAAGGCAAAGCTCACGAGCCTACCGGTTTCGACTTCTGGTCGGTTTTGCCGGGACAGGGTGAGTATTTCGATCCTTTCATGACCGAGATGGGCGAAAAAATTCAGGTTCCTGGGTACTGCACCGACATCATCACCGACAAAAGCATCAAATGGCTCGACCGACGCGACGAGAATAAGCCGTTTTTTCTTATGTGCCACCACAAGGCACCACATCGGGAGTGGGAACCCCACCCAAAGAACCGCGGGCTCTATCAGAATGATATCGAACTGCCCGAGAGCTTTGACGACGATTATGGAAACCGTGCAAGGGCGGCAGCAGAAGCCACAATGCGTATCAAGACCGACATGAAATACTCCGATCTCGGTCTTGTGCAGCCTGAGGGCGGATCCGAGGTCGGTGAGCGCGTAACCCCCGGATCAGCACAGCGCAAGGTCCCGTTTCCCGAGGACGTGTCGGACTTTCGCCTGGTCGACAAGCATACCGGTGAAGTATTTACCTTCAAGGATCAGGAGGAGTTAGCTCACTTCAAGTATCAGCGATATCTGCAGCGCTACCTGCAGACCGTTCATTCTGTCGATGAGAGCGTCGGGCGTTTGCTTGACTATCTGGATGATAATGGTCTCACAGAGAACACGATCGTGATCTATACATCTGACCAGGGCTTCTTCCTCGGGGAACACGGCTGGTTCGACAAACGATTTATGTATGAAGAGTCCTTCCAGATGCCGTTCCTGATTCGTTTCCCGAAAGAAATCGAATCTGTGGGAACCTGCGATGAGATGGTCTGTAATGTCGACTTTGCCCCGACCTTCCTCGACTATGCAGGATTGAAAACGCCGTCCTACATGCAGGGCAGCAGTATCAGGCCGCTCCTGAAGAAGGAGAAGCCGGATGACTGGACGGAGTATGCCTACCATCGCTACTGGATGCACCGTGACGCCAACCACAATGCCTACGCCCACTATGGCATTCGCGACAAGCGTTACAAGCTTATCTATTGGTACAATGAAGGCTATGATCTGCCCGGCACAAACCACGGAGGCGAAGATCGTGAGTGGGAGCTGTTTGATTGCCAGAAAGATCCCTTGGAATTATTCAACATTCACGCAGATCCAGCGTATCAGGATGTGGTTAAACGCCTGACGGCGGCGCTGGATACCAAGATGGCAGAGATTGGCGACGAGCCCGAGCACGAAACAGGTAGTCCAGTATGCGTGTAGCCGGTCAAGCTGCCGATTATGGAACAGGGCAGAGGTGGCAGAGAGAGCGCTGGCAACAATGACGTGGTCACAAAAGCAACCTTACATACACGAAGGATTGCGTCGATGCGCATGGTAGCCGCCTGGCATATCACGCTCATCGCCGCCCTTGTTGGATCGTGGATACCAAGAGCAGCAGGTGCAATGGAGCAAAAGAAACCCGAGGAAATTGTCGCAGCATTCGACAAACGCGTAGGGGCGTACTTTCGCGCCGAATCTGGCAGTCCTCTTTTACGAGCCAGGAAGCGTCCGCCGTTGGATCCCGGACGTGGGAATTACGTCCGAGCATATTCCTATTCACTCGTTGGGTTCGCGGCGCGCTGCCTCTATCTGGGCGAGATGCTGGATGAGGCAAATGCCGCTCTTGCCGAAAACGCCCAGCATTATATCGACAATCCTCTAGACATCCTGGATCGAGACAGCTTTCACTGGCACGCGGAGACTGTGCTGCGCCTGATCGAGATGTACGGCAGCAACGGGACTAAACACCCGGGTCGCCTCACCTCTAAAACAGAATCGCTCGCACTCCAACCGATTTGGGAATATGTGCGGAAGGTCTCGACGCTCGAGAAGGCAGAGCACGAGGAGTCAGAGACGTGGCACATCTACCTGTCCGAGAATCACCACGCGATGATGTTCACGCTTTGCTGGCACTTCGCTAAGCTCGCAAAAGACCGCTACGAGTATCAGGATCTCAGATACGAGGACGGGGCCACAGCCGAGGAACATTACCGGGCTTGGAGCGAATACTTCGTAACCTATTGCCGAGAGCGTGCCCGCAAGAGTCCATGCATTGAGATGATGAGTGATGGCTATAACAGCACACTCATCAAAGGTTTTTACAATTTTTTCGACTTTGGTGACGCTCGTGTCCGCCGGTCCGCCGGTTTGTTTCTGGATCTCTACTTTGCCTATTGGGCTCAGGAGCAGATCGGTGGTGTCCAGGGAGGTGGGCGGTCGCGCATCTATTTCCATAATGCATTTCGACACAATCCAAACCACGGGAATGCACCGCTTGCGTGGCTCTACTTCGGTATAGGCGACCAGCCTGAGGTGTATGGTCACGACGTGAATGCAGCACTGAGTGAATACCGTCCTCCTGGCGTCATCGCCGACATCGCAAGGGACGTGGATGGGCGAGGCCGATACATCGTCCGGCAACGTCCTCAAGGGCTTGGTAAAACGGGAATTCCCACCAAGAACGCGCATACAGCCGTCCCGACCCGGATGCGGACAGATGGCGGTGGCATCATTCGATACTCGTATTGCGAACCCGCTTTCATCCTCGGCACACCGATGACTGAAGCTCGTCCTATCGAGGACTGGGCGGCGATCAGCATCCAGAATAGATGGCAGGGCGTGATCTTCTCGGGTGAGGACGATGCACGTATCGTACCGATCGTTCGTCCCGTCGACCATCGAGTGACAATGAACGCTCAGCGGTCTATGCAGAGCCAGGGATGCCTGATCACGCAGAAGATCAAATACAGCAAAGGCGCGGCTGAGATGATCGTCTGGCTGTCGAAGGAAGGTCTGACAGTGCCCTCGGAGGAGGACGGCGTTGTATTCGTTGAGGCGGAAGGCGCCTATGCTGCCGTTCGTGTGGTCACGGGAGGCTACACCTGGATGGGGGGCCGGTTCGAATCGGACCGCAACATACGCGAAGGGCTCACGTTAATCGCAAACGAGGAGTTCGCGCCTGTGATTCTCGAGGTGATGTCGAAGAGCTACGTGGCGAGCTACGAGGCCTTCAAGGATAAAGTCAAGGCTTCCGAAGCAAATCTCGACGGAGATCTTCTCACCTATGAAAGCATCTACGGAGATAAGATGACGTTCAACACGAGCGGCGGCGCACCCCCGACGATTAATGGAGAGCCAATCGATTATTCACCAAAAATGGTCTTCGAGAGCCCATTCCTGAATGCAGAGTGGAACAACGGCGTTGTAACGGTCAGCAAGGGGAAGCGGAAGAAGGTTCTGGACTTTACGGAGGACTGAGGCTGCGTCGATCGTGATTAGTTGCACGTTGGATGTTATAGACATGAGTCCCGAGAAAACGGGAATCCAACTCCAGCCCTCTTGCATACCCTGGATGCCGGCCGACTTCTCCTACGTCTTCCTAGACACCACGCGTAAACCGCACGGTGTTATTCCCCCGTTCACCCGGGCTTGTCAACGTCAGTATGATCCGATACAGCCGCTCGCCCCAGACACTGCGGACCCTGCTATCCTCGAGTTCTATCGTCTCGATAGAGGGTGTTAGCTTCGCCGCTTCGAAAATGATTTGTCCGTTTGCAGTGGTCCTGTCTTTGGCGATATCTCTCGCGCTAAGCTGGATTACGCCATCTCCGATCGCGACTCCACACGGCGTCAGCAGGCTGAGCGTGATCTCATTTGTAACCTTCGTGAGCTCATAGAAGTCTTCGATCAGCACTTCCTTCCCGCGCACGAGAGTCACCTTTCGGACATACGAGTCGAGATTCGCGTCTTCGGGATATGCGCCGGAAATGTCTGTTGCGAAAACCATCTCTTGGTCACTGATCTCACAAGTGGACGGGCCGGCTGCATACTCAGGTCCTGGTGCCTGCATCACACCATCGATTGTCGGTAAGGTGTGATAGGCGGACTGCATCGTCCAGATTTCGTACCTGTTGGGGCTAAAGGTCTTTCCCGTATAGGTTTCGACCCCCGCATCGACGATCAGTGGCTGTCCATCGATGTAGATACTCACGTGACCGACATCGTTATGATTGTGGCTTTCATCGTTGTGACCACCCTTGGCTGCCACAAAGAACCCGCTTGGGCTTCCGGCCTTATCCCTGGCGGTCACAACCTGGATATAGGGCAGCCAGGTGTCTCTTGGCAGTGCCTGTGAGGCATTGGCTTCAATCAAATCCCTTGCTGACAGCATTGCAGGTAACAGTCTGGCAATCGTCTCGCTGAATCCCTTTACCGCTACAGACGTGCCTTCGGCGAAGTGAGCTCCCATCGCCATCATCTCAGGATCCCCGATCCGTTTTCCGAAATGGTAGACCAGCGATGGTGATGGTGTTAACAGACCATGCGCATCCGCGAAGTTCACGAAGTATCTGTCGTCGATCTGAACGCCCTTGATGTAGGTCCCGATGTTGCGAATAAGTGGATCATCCCACACATCGATCTCACCGTTTGTGGCACTGTGAAGTGTCTCGAGACACTCATACAACGACGCCCCCGCCCGCTCCCAGTAGCCAGGTCCTTCGTCGCATCCACCGTCTCTCGGGTAGGGATCGATGAAGTTGTCGAGACAACGAATACTCTTGGCAACGGCGGCAGTGCGCCGATCCGGATCGGGCTCCTGCAAGAGGGCTGCCGTCAGCCAGTTTGATATGATCCAGGGATTCCAGTTATTAACGCGGCGTGCCGGGTTCTTGAGTCCCATCCACGTGAAGTCCTCACGCTCGAGACAGGGGGTCAAGACGCGACGCTCCATCTCGCGTTCGATCCTGGGTAGAATCAGTGTGGAGTAGGAATCGATCTGTGGGCCGAGAAGATAAACCGTCCAGCTCAGTAGGCTCGCCGCCTCCGCCACGAACAAGGCGACGATCGGTTCGGACGTATCGGGCAGGTCGAAGCCGGCCTTCTGATTGGATAGGGTGAACGGCTTGCCCCAGAAGGATTCCTCACACAGGGCCCAGACTCCATCGACGATGTCGTCGAGAAACCGACCTTCAGCCTCGAGACATTCTGCCATCACCAGATCGCACAGCGCTGTCCGATGGCGGGCACGGTGCTTGTCGTAGATCGCACGTTTACCGGTATGTGCCATCTCAAGGAATAGCGTCGCCCTAAAGGGCTCCCACTGATAGCCGATACAGGCCTCACCCTTCAAGACATGAGCCTTCCGTACGCCATCTGGAATCGCTTCCCAGGGGTCGCGCTCATCCCTTGTAGGGTATGGGTGCCAAACGTCTCGGAGAACTAGGATGTCTCTCAATCGATCAGGTGGATATAGTTCGCTCAACATGCTGCTTCTCCCTCGAATACAGTCAAATACCGCAGCTGATAAAGAAAAAGGGTTACGACTACACGAGTCGTAACCCTTTTCCTATCTGTTTGTCGATCTAACTTCAGAAAACGATTACAATGCAACGAATAGGAGAGGCAATGCGCTAGCCATCGCTTAGGATGGAACTGCATACTATAGGGGTGCAAGGTAATGACGACGAACGGTGCGGCTGACCCATACCATGGTCACAATGAGTTTCGAGATGATTGGCTCTGGGATAGCTGCGCTCGGTGCCTCAGCTAATCAAACATCCGTCTAGGCACCTTCTTTCTCGTT
>PAXL01000059.1 GCA_002714465.1 Gemmatimonadota bacterium
AAGCACATTATGGAAGCGCACAAGGAACGGGTTTACGTTCGCAGCGAACTGGGCCGGGGTGCAGTCTTCGGGTTCTCGTTACCCGTCGCAGATGGGTAGGTCGGGTGGAAGAGAGAATCAGGTTGCCCGGCCCTTGCCTAACTCAACCCTCTACAGCCCCTGCGCGCAACTTCAGACCCAAAGCAGTCATCACCTTCAGCACCGTATCAAAACTTGGTGTCCGCCCCCCGAATAGGGTCTTGTAGAGGCTCTCCCTGGACAAACCGGCGTCCTTCGCGATCTGCTTCCTCCTACAGATTTCGATTGGGACGGAGAGCCGTCTCTATATCTCGGTCCTGCGTGCGCTTAGTTCCGCCTGCAAGCAGGAAGATCACCTCGCGCCCGCGCATTGTATGGTACACACGGTAGCCGGGCCCGTCATCGACGAAGTTCGAAGACACCTTCTCCAACCTGCTTCACACCTCCAGGATTCCACATCGCAAGTCGCTCGATTCGAGCCTGGACACGCGCTCTTGCCCGGATGTCCCGCAGCCCATCGAGCCACTTGGCAAACACCTCGGTCTGGCGGATCTCGAACATTCACAGAGAGTGTAGCCAATGGCTACAGCTCGACCAGTTCATCAAGACAGGTTATTAGAACCTTCCCGACACAGAGATCGTCCGGTTCTCGACCAGGTAGTTGTGGGTATTGATGCGCGCACGGGCCAACAGATCGCTGTGCCGTAACACGGAAAGTAACACATCTGAGATCGAGACTCAGTCCACCGGGTGATGCGGAGGCAAACCTTTAGTTGCCGGAAGATCCCGTACCGTGCTGAATCTCCAGTGATGTCAAGGCTCACGGCCATCACGAAGCGCCTGCTATGAAAGCAGGCGTCCAAAAGCGAAAACGGCCTACGCAGTTTCTACGTAAGCCGTTCTCATTCAGATAGTTATGGTGGGCGATACCGGATTCGAACCAGTGACATCCTGCTTGTAAGGCAGGCGCTCTAACCAGCTGAGCTAATCGCCCCGAAAGTTAAAGGGGGAAAGTGGAGTGTTGGATAAGCTGGAACCACTATGCGAGCTTATCCTCTGTTATCTACCCCTTCCCTTTTGCCTCAATTTCTGTTTGCGACTTCATCAGGAGCGCCATCGGAATCAGGAACACGTAGCCGATGACCAGAAGGATGGGTGCAAGGGTCAATGACAGGAATCCATCTACGGGTGGCTGAGACATGCAGAAATATCCGACCACAATTGTCAGGATGGCAGCTGCAAACACGATCCCGTTTCGCCTGTCATACGGCAGACTGAACTGGATCTGCGACTGCTCCGACGCGCGCGATCTGCGCTGCCTGTCTCTCCGTCTCTGATTCGCCAAGAAGACTCCCTGCCCCTTACGTGGGCCGTGGGACTGCTACCTTTGCTCCGAAATTCTGGCTGCTCGTCCGGCCAGGCCACGCAGATACGTGATGTTCGACCGGCGTACCTTACCGTGACGGGTGCACTCGATCTTTGCGATCCGGGGCGAATTCAACGGGTAGATGCGCTCGACACCCACACCACCAGCCGAAATTTTCCGAACCGTGAACGTGGCGCTCATACCCCTGCCCTTCTTCTGCATGCAGACACCTTCGAAGATCTGAATGCGCTCCTTTTGCCCCTCGATCACGCGCTGATGCACGCGCACCGTGTCACCGGCACCAAATTCAGGCAACTCTTTTCGATGTTCGGCGGTGACACTTTCAATAAGTGAGTCCATCTTCTCTCTCCGTGGGGATTGGCCGCCACTTGGCAACCGTTCAGTTGTTTCTGTCGTCGTTGCTGTTATTCTGCTTGGTCTTCGAGCAGATCCGGTCTGCGTGTTCTCGTCCGTTCAAGCGCCTGGTCTGCTCGCCACTGTGCGATCTTCTCGTGATCGCCATTCAGAAGTGTTTCGGGGACTACCATCCCCTCGAACTCCCTTGGGCGTGTGTACCAAGGCGCATCCAGCAGACCGTTCTGAAAAGAGTCGTTGAGAGCTGATTCGGCGTCTCCGATGGCACCAGGGATCAACCGAATCACGGCGTCCATCAGTACCAGTGCAGCAAGCTCTCCGCCGCTCAGGACATAGTCCCCGATCGACAACTCGTCGGTCACATATTTCTTACGGATTCGTTCATCGATCCCGCGGTAGTGACCGCAAAGAAGGATCACCCGATCCTTCAGAGAAAACGCGTTTGCCCTCTCTTGGTCGAGCCGGCGCCCCTCAGCCGTCATGTAAATGACCGGGGTCTCGCTGTCTTCTCTCACATCTTCGATCGCCTTGGCCAGCGGCTCGGGCTTGAAGATCATCCCCGCCCCGCCACCATAGGGCGTATCGTCAACCGTCTTGTGCTTGTCTTCGGTGTAGTCCCGAAGATCGTGCGCCACAACCTCGGCAAGCCCGGTCTTAATCGCACGCCCGGGGATGCTCTGATGAATCGCATCCATTACCAGGTCGGGGAAGATCGTGATAATATCAAACCGCAAGGGTCATCCTGATCGGAGTCGAAAAGGTCGCCCGTAAAGGATTTCGCCACGCTTCGACCCCGATCAGCGTGACGACTGCTTCCTAGATCAACCCTTCCAACGGCCGAACCACGATCTTCTTTGCGGCTCCATTAATCGTCACTAGTTCCTTGACGGCCGGTATCAGGACCTCTTCACCTTTCCTGTCAACGACATACACGTCGTTTGCCGGAAGGTTCATCACCTCTTTTACGGTCCCGACCGATTCTCCCTCTTCCGTCTCCACCACCATCCCAACGATGTCGTAGACGTAGAAGGTGTCCTCGGGCAACTGGAAGGTCTCGTCTATCGGAACAACCAGTTCGGCATTCCGGAAGGTCCCAACGTCCTCAGGCGTATCATAGCCTTCGAACTTCATCGCAAGCCGATTCCCATACATCCGGGAATCCTCGAGGTTCAGCACTTCACGTCGGCCGTCCAAAAGAACTGCCGTGACCGTTTCGAGTTCACCGAACCGCTCGACGAAATCCGTCAGCGGATGGCAGAAAATCTCGCCCTTGAGGCCCCGCGGCTTCTGAAGTTTGCCGATCGCGACGTCCTGCGTCGCGTCAGATTCAGGACTCGGAGGATTCGGCTGCGTCATCCGCCGCCTCGGCGGAGGTGGACGCTTTCCCGACCTTCTCCTCGTGGATCCGCTGCAGGATCCCCTGCTTCTTCATCAGGCTGCGTGCGGTATCCGTCGGCTGCGCGCCTACGGAAAGCCAGTGACGCACACGATCTTCCTTCAGCTCGATGATCTGTGGATTCTTCGTCGGGTTGTAGTAACCGAGATTCTCGATGAATTTGCTCTTCTGTGGCTTCTTCGCATCCATCACCACAACCCTGTAGAACGGGTTGTGTCGCGAACCAAGCCGCATCAACCGAATTCGAACCAACTCTGCCTCCTCGTGGGGATTTAGCCTGATCCTTTGTCTCAGGCCTGCCAAGTATCTTTGGTTTCTTGGTGCCCTTTTTTGATAACTAGCCTCTAACTCTACCCGAAGGGCATCGTCGGCATGCCACGCCCCATCTTCCCGGGCCGGGTCATGCGCTTCATCATTTTCTGCATCATCGTGAACTGCTTGATCAGCTTGTTTACGTCCTGTACGGATGTCCCGCTTCCCTTAGCGATCCTTCGACGGCGGCTACCGTTCAGGATCTGTGGCCGGGTTCTCTCATCCCGCGTCATCGACTG
Source organism: Gemmatimonadota bacterium (assembly GCA_002714465.1). Next base: position 3,707 of record PAXL01000059.1, read on the forward strand.
GATGATCGCTTCGACGTGCACGAACGCATCATCATCGACCTGCACACCCTTGAGGGCTTTACCCGCTCCTGGCATCATGTCGAGCAACTGGTCGAGCGGACCCATCGCGCGGACCTGCTCCATCTGCTGAAGAAAATCATCGAACGTGAACGACGCCGTTCGCATCTTCTTCTGCATCTCGCGCGCCTGGTCTTCATCGACCGTCTCCTGCGCACGTTCCACCAGCGTAACAATATCGCCCATCCCGAGGATTCGGGAAGCCATCCGATCAGGATGGAACGGCTCGAGGCCATCGGGATTCTCGCTGACGCCGACAAACTTGATCGGAACGCCCGTAACCTCTCGGATCGAGAGTGCGGCGCCACCGCGGGTATCGCTGTCGAGCCGTGTCAGGACCACACCCGTGAAGCCGAGTCGTTCATAGAACGCGCTGGCAGCTGTGACCGCATCCTGCCCGGTCGCACTGTCCGCGACGAACAGAATCTCCTGTGGATTCGAGACCGACTTGATTCGCTTGACCTCGTCCATCCGCTCGTCATCGACGTGCAGTCGTCCTGCCGTATCGATGATGACAGTATCGAGGTTCAGATCCTGCGCGAGCCCGAGTCCCCCGGTCGCGATGTCTGCCACGTCGGTTCCGTCTGGCGCCCGATACACGGGCACTTCGATCTTCTCACCCAGAACTTCGAGCTGATCGATAGCAGCCGGCCGGTAGACGTCCGCAGCGACCAGCAGAGGTGACTTGCCTATACCCTTCAGCTGCAGGGCGAGCTTCCCGGCGGTCGTCGTCTTTCCTGCGCCCTGTAGACCAACCATCATCACCACGAGCGGCGACTTGTCAACACTTGCTAGCGGGACGTGGTCACCGCCGAGCAACTGGATCAACTCGTCGTGAACGACCTTGATCACCTGCTGTCCGGGCGCGATGCTCTTCAGCACCTCCTGCCCTACAGCACGATCCTTTATCCTTCTAACGAACGATTTAGCGACCTTGTAATTGACGTCAGCCTCGAGAAGTACGCGACGAACCTCGCGCATCGCCTCCTCGATGTTGGCCTCCGTCAGCTTACCCTGGCCTCGCAGCTTCTTGAAAACGCCTTCGAGCTTTTCGGTCAGCTGATCGAACACGGGAATCCCTCACGGATCAGGCACAGTACAGACCGTTGAAGATATAAGAAAGCCTGTATGGGATCAACATTTATTAAGCGGAGGATCGCCGTCAAAGAGAACCGTATCTGCTGATTTTACAGCAACTAAATCAAGACAGCCCTGAGAGCCCGGCTTCTCGAATAGCGTTCACGTTGACCGCAACATCGTCACCCTTGAAAGTCGACGATCCGGCAACGAGAACCCGAACTCCGGCGCGCACAGCGTCGGCGGCATTCTGAGGACCGATTCCACCATCGATCTCGATCTCGGTAGAAGCTCCAATTCTCAAGATCTCCGCTTCCAGTTCAGTCGCCTTGGGGAGCATATCCGGCATGAACGACTGTCCCCCGAAGCCGGGTTCGACACTCATGACAAGCGCCAGATCCAGGTCATCGAGGTATGGAAACAGGCTTTCTGCGGGTGTCGCTGGTTTCATCGTCAACCCTGTCATCATTCCCGCATCTCGAACCTTGCCGATCAGTTCGCACAGATCACCCTCGACTTCTTGGTGAAAGTTGAAAAGATCCGCGCCACTGTCGGCGAAGGGCTGGATGTAGGCTCCAGGGTCGGTGATCATCAGATGGACATCGAGGAACAGATCGGTGTGCTTGCGGATCGCCTCCACTACGATCGCGCCAAACGAAATGTTCGGGACGAAATGGCCGTCCATCACGTCGAGGTGGATATACTCGACACCTGCTTCTTCGACGGCACGGATGTCCCGTTCTAGGTTGCTAAAATCTGCGGCGAGAAACGAGGGGGCGATCTTGATCGACACGAGAGCTCCTAGAGTTTCGAGATGATCAGCGAGATGCGGGATCCCTGCCTGACTTCTTCTCCGGCTTCCGGCACGTGATGGATCACAACACCGGGTTCGTAGGCGGTCGTGAATTGATACCTGATCTTGCCGACCCGTAGCCCTGATGCAGCGATCCGCTTCCTCGCACTCGCGACCGGTTCTGCCAGAAGGTCAATCATCGTGATGACTTCGCCCGGCGGACCATCGCTGACGAAGAGCGTAACCAAGGTCAATGCGGCAACATCGTGGCCGGCTCCAGGCTCCTGTCGCGTGACGGCACCCTCTTCTACCCGGTCCGAGGGCTCTTCGATCACTTCGCCAACAGCAAGTCCTGCTTGCTGGATATAGAGATGCGCCTGCCTGAGCTTTCTGCCGACTACCTCCGGCACCTTGAAGCTCCGACGCCCCTTGCTGGGAAAGGCATAGATCGTTCGACCTGATTTCACCTTCGAACCCGCGGCCGGGCTCTGCACCACGATGTTGCCCTTCACGATCCGGGTATCCCACCGCGGGTTCTGGAGCCGCAGGCGAAGCCCACGCTTTGCGAGCCCACGTCGGGCCTGATCGGGCGTCAGATCGACGATCTCCGGAACCTCGATTTGCTCACCCTTCCGGATGTAGTTCGGCAGAATGACCGTATCTGCAATAAGCAGCCCAACCGTGCCGGTGAAGACCGCGCACGCGATAAACAGCAGGGCTTCCCTGCCTATGGTTCGAAGCCGTTCTCCCACAATCCTTTGCCTGACAAGAGTTCCCTAGCCTAGGGATCGAAAATAGATGTCTGCTCATGGGCTGTCAAGACAGTCACCTTGAAACGCTGACCGAGACCCTGTGCGTAAACCCTAGGACCGTGTGATACAAAATGCCATACTCGAATTCGACGCGGCCTTTAGATCACTCAGCAGGTCGGACAAGGCGATTCAAAGCGACAAAGAGAGGAGAGCGTAGGTGTGGTCGTGGTCCGCTCTGCCACCAATCGCGAGAGCGAGCAGTCGCGTTGGCAGAAGAGCCCGCCGAGGTAGGCGTGGAGGTGCGGCCGAATGATATCTGAGATCATGGAGAAACGACGCTTAGTGGTAAACACGATGTGGTGATGGAAGCAGTAATGGGTTTGTGGCATGGTCGATCACTCCGTGGGGCTCACAATTTCAAATAATGTTGTTTTCCAGGAGCTGCCGCACCTAACTACTCTCAAAGACGCCCCTTTCGGGGCTTACGCCAAACCAATGGCAAGCCTGTGCTCAATCCGAAAACCAGGCGCGGTTGACGCCTCAACTTATTCTTGCACAGGTCGTTACGGAGTGCGTCATTATGAATATCGATGAATTGCCTTGCGCAGAACTGTCGCGGATGTGGCGACACTCGCGAGACTGACTGTCCACGCAAAGGCGACACTTGAACCAGGGTTACAGATACATCGACACCGTTGATACGGACGGGGAGGGAGAGACGTTGCTCGCGTTCTACACGAGTCGGTATACGCATTCGTCGGAGGGGGAATGGCGAGGACGAATCGAAGCGGGTCGGGTGTTGGTGGATGGAGAGCGTGTGACGATAGACGAGAAGCTTGTGAGAGGACAGCGACTGACGTATGAGCGGGAGGCGTGGAAGGAACCAGATGCGCCACGAACTTTCGACGTCCTGTATGAGGATGAGCAAATCATCGCTGTCGACAAGCCAAGTGGATTGCCGGTCTTGCCGGGTGGGCATCACTTGGAGAATACACTGTTGTCCGCAGTCAGGGAGCGGTTCGGTGGACGGGTGCCACCTTCACCCTTACACAGACTGGGTCGAGGGACATCGGGAATCGTACTGTTCGCAAGAAATGAACCGGCGCTGAGGTCGTTGAGCGAGGCGTTTCAGCAGAGGTCAATAACCAAGATCTATCGTGCACTAGTTCAGGGCACTGGGTTGCCGGAGACATTCACAGTAGACGATCCAATCGGACCGGTCCCATATCCGCCGACTGGTGAACTTTTTGCGGTGGCAGAAGACGGCAAGCCGTCCACAAGCGAGTGCACAGTTCTGTCTGCCGATCTAGACGAGGACGAGACATTAATCGATGTACGGCTCATAACGGGGCGGTCCCATCAGATTCGTATACACACGGCCGCGGCCGGGCATCCGCTTGTTGGTGATCCGCTGTATGCAGTTGGAGGGGGCCCGAAGCCACTCGTCGACGGAACGCGTCCACCACTTCCCGGGGACACGGGATACTTTCTTCATGCTCGGCTTCTCAAGTTCACACATCCTACCTCCAGCGAGAAGGTCACCGTCGAGTCGACGCCTCCTCGCCGATTGCAGCCTCACTATTGATACTCGTTCGTGCAGTATTGGTTGGCAGGACCCATTATCGAGTGTGTCGCTTTGATGTCTGTGATCCTCATAGTGGACGCGTACGTCGTATTAGAAACGGCGTTGGATTCGCAGAGCCAGCGTTCTTGTTTTACCGTTCACCGAGAGCTGTCCCCAGTCAAAGCTGTCAAGATGGGCATCGACAAAGGCGTCGACGACGCTAAAGAAGACGACACCGATCGTCGAGAACAGAAAGAAGTTTCGCTTGGGAGCCTGACCGGGGAGAATAATTTCGTCGTTGATCTGATTTCTGCGTACAAAGAAGGCTGCGACAGATCCGATCTCGGCCGCAGCCACCAAGATACCCTTAACTGGCTTCTCATTGTAGAACTGTCCCCCACCTGGGATCAGAGCCGACCGGATCATCGCCTTCGTCGGGGACTTCGCTTCCTTATCAGGTGACGCGACGACAGTCGAATCCCTCTCCTGACAGAGAGCCGGGGTCGCCAAAAGGATTAAAAAGAGAGTCAGCAGCAGGCGCTTCAGATCGCGCTCCTTTCGGTTCACTCGCGGGCGAGTCTTGCCGCCCCAAAGATGCCGGCGTCGTCGCCAAGACTCGCCTCTACGATACGGACGTGTTCTTTTACACCTACGGTTCCACGATTCATAAACACGCGCCTGGCGGGTTCAAAGATCAGGTCCCCTGCAGCAGCGAGACCTCCTGCGAGCGCGATCATCTCGACATTTGTCACGTTCACGAGAGACACCAGACCGATTCCGAGATAGGTCCCAGTGGCCTCGAACATCTCGAGTGCAAAAGCGTCGCCAGCTTCGGCGGCATCGAAGATCGCTTTGGTCGTGAGATCCTGATCGCTCAGTATCGTTTCGATCTGCTCCTCTGCCAGACGAGTCCTCGTCCAAGTGACCATCGCGGTGGCCGAAGCGTATCTCTCAAGGCACCCATAGTTCCCGCAGGGACATCGCGATCCGTTGTGATCGACGGTAATGTGACCGACTTCAGCGGCGTTCCCGTTGAACCCACGCATCAACCGACCTTCGCTTACCCAGCCGCCTCCTACACCCGTACCAAGCGTCACACACAGGAAGTGGTCGACGCCACGTCCCGCGCCGAGCCACTGCTCACCGTATGCGGCCATGTTGGCATCGTTGTCGACACGGACTCGGACATTCAGCTCCACCTCGAGTTTGTCCTTCAACTGCACACCGTGCATACACTGAAGGTTCTCGGGCGAAATGATCACCCCTTCATACGGATCAAGCGGGCCGGGTGCGCCGACTCCTACACCGTCAAGATCCTCGAGCGAAACACACGCATCCTTCGCAGCATCCCGCACGCAGTCCGCGATCCCCTTCACTACGGCATCTGAACCTTCGGATAAGGGCGTAGTTCTCCTTCCGCGTCCCAGGATCTCTCCATTCTCGTTGAGGAGACCAGCGCGTGTGTTTGTGCCCCCGAGATCGACGCCTATCGTTAGATTGGACAATTGCAATGAACCTCGATCAGGAGCGGAAGGAAGCAGGCGAAGAAAGGCCTGACTTCAAGCATTCGCCTCCACGCTCATCCTATCCTCTTGCTAACGCGACGGCGTCGACGAAGGCTTTGGCTGTCTTGGTAAGCTCGGCCCAGTTCTTGTCGGCCACGGCCTGCTTGTTCACCATCGCACTGCCAGCGCCGACTGCGCACGCACCGTTCTTGATGAACTCGGTGGTCGTGTTGATATCGACACCGCCGGTCGGCATGAGCTCTACCTGAGGCAGGGGTCCCTTGATATCCTTGAAGTAGGACGGCCCGCCAACCGAAGCCGGGAAGACCTTCACCACATCCGCACCTGCCTGCCAGGCGGTCAGGATTTCTGTCGGAGTGAACCCTGCAGGCATAACCGCCTTGCTATAGCGCTTGGCCATCTCAATCACGTCGGTGTTGAGGACCGGACATACGATGTATTCCGCTCCTGCGAGAATTGCGGCTCTCGCCGTCTCAGGATCCAACACCGATCCGACACCGATGATCGTATCGGTCATCTTTGCAGACGCTTCTTCGATCACTTTGAGAGCACCTGGAACCGTCATTGTGATTTCGATGGCCACCACGCCGCCCTCACGAAGCGCTTTCGACACATCCATCAGCTCATTGGGCGAATCCGCGCGGATCACAGCGACGACACCGCAATCTTTGATTTGGTCTACGACCCCAGCCATATCCATTCCCTTCAAAAAGAACGCCCGGGTAGGCTCCCCAGGCGCTTGTGTTCGAGTATCCCAATTGACACTGAGGGCAATCCGCGAGCAGACGGCCAAACATTCTCCGACGCCCTCACGCCCCCCGTCTACCACAAATTAGGGCTGTCGCCCAAAGCTGCTCTCGGACGCCCCATTCGGATCCGCTATCTCCTCCGTGTCCTCTGCGATTCCGGCCAGCCCTACCTTTTGATTCTCGCGGCCTCACCTTTCATCGCAGACTCGGCTTCCGCACGCGTCGCCCAGTTCACATCACCTGGGAACGTGTGTGCAAGGGCAGAGTAGGCGCCAGCGAAATCGATCGCTTCCTGCGGGGCCTTGCCCTCGAGGAGGCTGCTGATCAGACCTGCGGAGAAGTTGTCGCCACCACCGACGCGATCCACCAGTTCCAGATTCTCGTAAATCCGGGACAGGTAGAAATCATTGCCGTTATACAAAAGTGTTCGCCAGTCATTCAGCAGGCCGGTCTTAGCGACGCGCAGCGTGGTGCCGACATACTCCACATTCGGGTAAGCTTTCACGGCAGCCGTGGCGACAGACTTGTAGCTTTCCGGGTCGAGCTTGTCGTAATCGTCGCTCGTACCCTCGGCCCTCAGACCCATCGTTTTCTCGAAGTCTTCTTCGTTGCCGATCAACACACGGACGTGAGGAACGCACTTCGCAATCGTCTCCTGAGCCTGCTCGGACGTCCACAGTTTCGAGCGGAAGTTGAGGTCGAAACTCGTTCGTACGCCGGCGGCATCCGCCGCTTCGAGAGCTTCCACCGTCGTGGCTGCTGCCGACTCCGAGAGAGCTGGCGTGATCCCACTGACGTGAAACCACTTCGTGCCCTCGAAGACTGACTTCCAGTCGACCATACCGGGTTCGATCTTCGAGATTGCCGAGTGTCCACGATCGTAAGTCACCGCGCTCGCACGCGGGCCAACGCCGACTTCCATGTGATAGAACCCGTTCCGCTCAAGCCCCACGCCATCGAACGGGACCCAGACAATGTTCGACAAATCGACACCGTGTTCGCGTCCCTTGTTCCGGATGATCCACCCGGTCCAGTTGTCCACGAGCCGCGAAACCCAAGCGGCCGACAGGCCGAGGTGTGCGCACCCGACGGCGACGTTGTATTCGCCTCCGCCGATCTCGACATCCAACTTGGTCGCGTTCTCAAGTCTCCGGTATTCCGGCGAAGACAAACGAATCATCGCTTCACCGAACGTTACGACATCTACCATATCACCTCCCTTAAAGCACAGTAATCAGCGCAAGTAGTTGCTACGCGCTCCGTGCGGTGCGTATAGCGCTACTCATCCCGCCCACCCAACAAACCTGAGATGACCAACAGGCGGATCAGAGAAAGCACTGCGACCAGCGCCGACGCGACATACGTCCAAGCTGCGGCATTCAACACCTTCCGGACAGCAGGAATCTCTTCTTCGGTCAAGTATCCGCCGTCGCGCAGGATGGCAATCGCTCTGGTGCTAGCGTTGAACTCGACGGGCAAAGTAACGAGACCAAACAGAACGGCAAATGAGAACAGCAACACGCCGATTTCGGCCAGCATCGGTGTTCCCAAAAAGAAGCCTGCGATCACTAGTGGAAACCCCAGCGTCGAACCGAAATTCGCAACGGGCACCATACTCGACCGCAACGACAGAGGACCGTAGCCCTGCGCGTGCTGGAAGGCGTGCCCAGCTTCGTGTGCAGCCACACCGATCGCGGCTAGAGACCTGGATCCGTATACTGTGTCTGAAAGGTTCAGCGTCTGATCCCGCGGATCATAGTTGTCGGTCATGTTTCCGGACACGTGGCCGATCTGCACCTGGAGACCTTTTCGGTTCTGCAGGTTTCGCGTAACGCCGTCCGACAGGCCGCCCTTGTTGACAATATCTTGGGCAACCTGGGCCGCGGTCAGGCCAACCCGAGCGTCATACTCGCCGAACTTACTGAAGGTGCTCTTCACCTTGAACTGTGCCCAGGCTGCGAGAATTACGCCCGGAATAAGGAGCACCATAGTGGGATCAAAAAAGAAGAATGGAAACATGGCTCGTAGCCTCCTTCCCCAGCTTGGAATATACCTCTTGCAAACAAGCCGGTCATCCGGCCCGCAAAGCGTTGACTTACCCGAATATCCTAACCAAACTGCTCCCCGACGTCCACGGGTGTCCCGAGCAGAAAGATATCGTCATCCAGAGATTTCTTCCCTTGTGCCTGAACGTGGTTTAAGCGCAAAGCCCCCTCTCCTGTCGCGATGACCAGACCCGTCTTCGTGTCTGAAGACAGAACCGACCCCGGGCGACCGGCGCCCTCGACTCGACTCACCCGGTGTACCTTCAGGATCCCGTTTTTCCATTCTGTGAACGCGCCCGGGAATGGGTTGGTTCCTCGAACCAAATTTCGGATCGTTTCAGCCTTCTTGGTCCAGTCGATCCGACCGGTCTCCTTCGTCAGCTTCGGCGCGGGTGTCGCTCGTGCGTCGTCCTGTTGAGTCGGGTTCAATGTCCCTGCCTCGAAACCATCTACGGTCTCGAGGACCACATCAGCACCCTTGACCCTCAACCGCTCGTATAACGCACCCGCCGTCTCCTCTGACCTGATCGACACCGGTCGCTGAATCAGGATATCCCCTGCGTCGATTCTCGGGTTGAGCAGGAATGTGGAGATTCCCGTTTCAGACTCTCCATTGATCACCGCCCACTGGATCGGGGCTGCTCCCCTGTATCGCGGCAGAAGAGACGGATGAAGGTTGAGGGACCCATGTTTCGGAATCTTCAAGACAGATCTGGGCAGGATCAGAAAAGCGACCACCACGAACAGATCCGGCTCAAGGTCTCTGAGCTCTTCGTGTAGAGTCGGATCCTTGAGCGATTCAGGCTGCAGAACGGGAAGCCCCAGCGACTCGGCTGCAACCTTGATCTCCGAGGCGGACAGGCCCCTACCTCGTCCGCGCTTAGAATCCGGTCGCGTAACAACAGAGACGATCTCGTGGTCTGACGCGTGTAGTCGTTCAAGAGCCGGGACGGCAAAGTCAGGCGTCCCCATGTATACGATTCGCATGGCCATGTGGCTTCGTTCGGCCCTAGCTGTCTTTCTTCTCGACCACCTTCGAGACAGCACCACGAGAGATTTCGATCTTCACGTCCTTCGCCACCTGCAGAACGATGATGCCTTCCTTCTCCTTTACACCCACGATCGAACCGTGCATCCCGCCGTTCGTGACGACCCGATCACCCTTCTTAAGTGCATCGATCATCGACTGCTGTTCCTTCTGTTTTTTGTACTGAGGCCGGATCAATAGGAAATACATGATCACGAACATCAGGATGAACGGCAGCATTTGCATGTACGCATTGCCACCTTCGCCGCCCTGCTGTGGTGCGCCGAGAGCATGTGCATTGCTGATGAAGAAGAACAACACGGGCCTACCCCTTTCTGAGAGTGACGGTCGGAGCGCGGTGTGCGCTGCGTCAAGTCACAGCGTTATCGTTCGTACTAGAATCGCCGGCGCTAAGTGCCTAGTGCAGCGCGGCCGTAGGGACCCGCGTTGAACTCGGCCCGCCAGTCTGCAAACTGACCGGCGATAATGGCCTGACGCATCTGGCGCATCAAGTTCAGGAAATAATCGATGCTGCAGATGGACGCGATTCTCAGCCCGAGCGTTTCACTCGCCTGGAACAGGTGGCGAACGTAGGCCCGGCTGTATCGGCTGATCAAATCGCAATCCGATGACAGTCGCGCAAGATCCGCTTTGTACTTTGCGTTCCGGATCGTGATCCGCCCTTCCGGTGTGAACACTGTCCCATTCCTAGCGTTCCGCGTCGGGACCACGCAATCAAACATGTCGATCCCGCGAGACACACCATCTACAAGGTCTTGGGGTGGACCGCTACCCATCATATAGCGAGGCTTGGCAGTCGGCAGTCGCTCCACCACGGATTCGATCGCGATCCAAGTATCCGTCTTGTCCTCACCCATGCACGTCCCGCCGACGGCATACCCGGCAAAGTCCATCGCAACCGTCGCATCGGCGAACCGCTTTCGAAGCTCAGGATAAATGCTTCCCTGAACAATCCCGAAAAGCGCCTGCTCGGTCCCGGCCGCACTCTTGCGTCCGTAGGACTCATGCGCAACCATCGCCTGATCGGCCCACCGAAGCGTTCGCTCACCCGACTCCCGTGCGTAGGCTTCCGTGCACGGATACTCGTTACACTCGTCGAAAATCATCATCACATCAGGTCCGAGCTGATGCTGCGTCCGGATCGCGTTTTCGGGCGTAAACAGATGCTTCGACCCGTCGATGTGTGACTGGAAGAGGACACCCTCTTCAGAAATTTTATTCAGATCGGCAAGGCTGCGGACCTGGAATCCGCCACTATCCGTGAGGATCGCACGATCCCATCCCATAAACGAGTGGAGCCCTCCCGACTCTGCGACAAACTCTGCACCCGGCCGCAAATACAGATGGTATGTGTTTGCCAGAATGATCCGCGCTTCCAGCGACTTGAGATCCTCTTGGCTAAGGGTCTTGACCGTCGCCTGAGTACCGACGGGCATGAAAACCGGCGTCTCCACTGCGCCGTGCGGCGTGTAAAGAACCCCTGCCCTGGCGCCGCTTTCCGAATCCTCGGCAATCAGTTCAAACCGGAATCCGGGGGCGGGTTCGCTGGATTGATCCGCCTTTTCGATAGCCAAAACCTTCCGAACTCCTTGTTTCAGAACCAGTTGAGAGAGAGCCAAATATATGGGTGGGTCACGGGAATGGCAATAGAAGTGGGGCGGTGAATGGTCAGTAGTGAGTTGTGCCGGGATGAACCCAAATCACCTCCGGAAAGAGTCTGAAGCAGAAGCATCTACCAGCTCTTTCAGGGCATGAAAGTGGGCGAGTTTATCGGTGCGTGTCATGGGAAGTGCGCCGCTCGTGGATGGAGCGACGTAGAGACGCGTGGTAGACCACTCTTGAGCTTGGAGGCCATAGTCGCAGGGACCGACGGTGGCCTGAAAGCCAGATTTGCCGTTGAAGCAAACAAAGCGCGGTCTCACCTTTGTAATCTTGGCGCGAACCAAGTCGATCTCGAACTCGGACCGCTTTAAATCGTTGACACCTCGGGTGGCGCGTTTCACGAAGTCGGTCAGCCCAACCCCGAATCGCAGCACCTCGTGATCCTCATCAGGACGGAGCTGTCGATTCGTGAATCCTGCCTCTGACAGGAACGGCCAGAACTGGTTCCCCGGACCCGCGTAGTAGTGTCCTGTTTCCGCCGACTTCAGACTCGGATTCAGCCCCACGAACACTACTTCGAGACCGTGTTTCAGGTAGTCAGGAAGCACCGTGATCCACTTGACGAAAGGCTCTGGATTTGCTCGGGTTGATTGTCATGTGTAACTTAGTTCCCTGCTGCTATGTCATCCTCCTGCAGCCTATTTGCCGTCGACTCAAGGTCTTCTCGTGCCCTCGAGTCTTCGTGTTTTACGCCTTTGACTTGAGGTTTTATGTCACTGAACAAGTATAGTGCACAGATCACTCAGAAGAAGTCGCAGGGCGCCTCTCAGGCCATGCTCTACGCGACAGGCCTGACCCGTGAAGACATGTCCAAAGCCCAGGTCGGGATCGGGTCGATGTGGTACGAGGGCAACTCTTGCAACATGCACCTCAATGACCTCGCAGCCGAGGTCAGCAAAGGGATCAGGGACTCCGGGCTCGTCAGCATGCGTTTCAACACGATCGGTGTCTCGGACGGGATCTCGATGGGGACGGACGGCATGTCCTACAGCCTCCAAAGCCGCGACCTGATTGCCGACTCGATCGAGACCATCTGCGGCGCGCAGTGGTATGACGCCCTGATCACACTCCCTGGGTGCGACAAGAACATGCCCGGGTGTGTGATGGCCATGGGCCGGCTGAACCGACCGTCGCTAATGATATACGGCGGCACGATCAGGCCCGGCTTCTGCAAGCTCAACGGTGAGGACACGAAGCTGGACATCGTCTCCGCCTTCCAGAGCTACGGCGAGTATCTTGCTGAATCGATCAATGAAGAAGAACGATTGAGCATCGTCGAGAATGCCTGTCCCGGCGCCGGTGCGTGCGGCGGGATGTATACGGCCAACACCATGGCTAGTTTGATCGAGTGCATGGGGCTCTCGCTTCCCTACTCCTCCTGCACGCCAGCAGAGGACAAGGACAAGATCAACGAGTGCTTCAACTCGGGAGCCGCGATCCTCAACCTCCTCCAGCAAGACCTGAAGCCACGTGACATCGTCACCAAGCAGTCCTTCCTGAACGGAATGCGACTCGTCGCCGTCACGGGTGGATCCACAAACGCAGTGCTCCACGGCATCGCGATTGCACGCTCCTTCGGGATTGATCTCACTATCAACGACTTCCAGAAAATGTCGGACAAGACACCCTTCCTCTGCGATCTCAAGCCGTCCGGCAAGTATGTAATGGAAGAGCTGCACAACATTGGTGGAACGCCGGCTCTGATGAAGATGCTGCTCGATGCTGACCTGATCGACGGTGATCAACTCACCGTCACGGGGAAGACGATCGCAGAGAACTTGAAGGATATCGAGGCCATCGCTCCGTTCGGAGACGGAAAGAACGGCACGCAGAACATCGTCCGCCCCTATGACGACCCGATCAAGAAAGACGGGCATATCCAGATCATGCGGGGCAACCTTGCACCTGAGGGATCGGTCGGCAAAATCACAGGCAAGCAGGGCAACGTCTTCAAAGGCACAGCAAACGTCTTCGATTCAGAAGAGGATATGCTGGTCGCGTTGGAGCAAGGCAAGATCGAAAGCGGAAACATCATCATCATCCGCTACGAGGGCCCGAAGGGCGGACCCGGAATGCCCGAGATGCTTACACCTACGTCTGCGCTTGCGGGCGCCGGTCTGATCGACGATGTGGCGCTGATCACAGACGGTCGCTTCTCCGGTGGAAGCCACGGATTCATCATCGGTCACGTCGTTCCTGAAGCGATCGAAGGCGGTCCGATCGCGCTCGTCAAGACCGGAGATGCGGTCACGATCGATTCCAACAACGGCGAAATCAATGTCCATATCGATGACACCGAATGGGAAGCTCGTCGAACTAAATGGACCCAGCCGCCATACAAGAAGGATCGGGGGACTCTCTACAAGTACATCAAGAACGTGAAGACGGCGTCAGAGGGATGTGTAACGGACGAATAGGCCCGAACGTGCGATCGTGGTGACGGGAAACCCGCCCAAGCAGTACCAAGGCAGCCTGTCCTGTGGGTTCCTTTTCATTTGACAGCCTCTGCTGTTCGGGACCTACCCAGCTACGCAGATCGTCCCTTACTAGTAATGAAGGGAGCTCCTCCCTTTTCAGAGGAGGACGCGGCCAAAGGCCGCAGCAGGTGGCCCCCACTCGCCCCATCTCCCGCCTACCGTACCGTAGCTTTGGCGAAGGTGGTGCTCCCCTGTCGGAGGTCTTGGGCTGGGCGGTGAATGGATCTTTGGTATTTTTCTGTCGTCAAACAGAGGGATCGTAAGTCACGGTCCCTCTACTTTTTTTAATAATGCGGCTGACGATATGCTTGCAGTAGACCATTTGACCAAGATCTACAAGTCGGGATCGTACAATCTGACTGTCTTGGATGACGTCAGCTTTGAGGTGAAATCGGGTGAGGCGTGCTCGCTCGTCGGGCCCTCCGGGAGCGGTAAGACGACGCTACTCGGGCTGTGTGCAGGATTGGACCGGCCTTCACGAGGCGAGGTCACGCTCGAGAATGTCGCTCTATCGAAATTGAACGAGGACCAGCTCTCCGATCTGCGCAATCAGATTGTGGGTTTCGTGTTCCAGAGTTTCCAGCTGATTCCNACGCTTACGGCTCAGGAGAACGTGATGGTTCCGCTGGAGCTTCGGGGCGAGCGNTCCGTCGAGNGTCAAGCGGCCGAGCTTCTAGACCGCGNGGGACTTGGTGACCGGCTGGATCATTATCCTCTCCAGCTGTCGGGAGGCGAGCAGCAACGAGTCGCGATCGCACGTGCATTCATCAACCAGCCGCGTGTTCTGTTCACGGACGAGCCCACGGGAAACCTGGACGACNATACGAGTNACTCGATCTCAGACCTTCTGTTCNACTTGAACAGACAGGCCGGCACAACGCTGGTNATGGCCACTCACGATCTCAACCTGGCCAANCAGACTGACCGCATCATCTCTTTGCGCGGCGGCAAGCTCGTCNNAAACCGTATCCTGACCGAAAAGGTCCGCTCGGCGCTAGGCGACTAGCGTCTTCACGATATGTTCCGCAGTCTCTTCGATCCTTTTGTCTACCGTCTCGCCTGGCGCGACACGCGCTCCTACCGCAGACAGCTCCTCCTGTTCTTCTCGTGCATCGCCATGGGCGTCGCCGCATTGGTCGCCATTCGATCTGTTGGCGAAAACCTGGAACAGGCCACGCACCAGCAGGCNAAATNCCTCCTAGGTGCAGACCTCACGATCACNTCACGCTCCCCGTTCAATAGCGCAACTGAGGACCTGATCGCATCGATAGAGGGTAACGTCGAACGCGAGGTCCGCTTTGGTTCGATGGTCTACTTCCCTCGTGTGAATGGGACACGACTGATCGAAGTTCGTGCGATGACTGGCGGTTACCCGTTTTATGGCGACTTCACTACCGATCCACCCGGCGCGCGACATCTGCTTGCGACGACGAAGAGAGTTTTGGTCGACGACGCNCTGATGCTTCAGTATGACGTAGAGATTGGTGACTCTCTTCGACTCGGACTATCGACCTTCGTAATCGGCGGTCGTGTCAAGGCGGTTGCGGGTGAATCGGCTGCGGTCATGGACGTCTCCCCGCGGGTCTACATCCCGACACNGTCACTCGAGCAGACAGGCCTGACCGGCAAAGGCAGCCTCGTCTCTTACCGAGCTCACTTCNAAATCGATGACGAGTCGNCCATCCCAGCTCTGACTGAAACCCTCAGAGACTTCCGGCGAGATCACGGTATCCGGTATCACACGGTTCGTCGTCGCGTCCGGGATGTGGGGCGNGCAATCGACCAGTTGTATCGCTTCCTCAGCCTCGCAGGCTTCGTGGCACTTTTGCTNGGTTGTGTTGGCGTAGCAAGCGCTGTTCACGTCTACATCAGACAGAAGCTCACGACTGTCGCCTTACTCCGNTGTCTCGGTGCTCGACCGAACCAGTCCCTGNCTATCTACATCATACAGACGACNATGATGGGTGCCATCGGCTCGACGGTCGGAGCGCTGATCGGAATCGGGATTCAACACGCTTTGCCGATCGTGCTTGCCGACCTGCTCCCGGTCCAGATAGGCGTCNAAACGGACTGGACCTCCGTTGGACAGGGGGTGCTCGTCGGCTGCACACTCTCTCTACTTTTCGTACTTCTTCCTCTTGTGCGCGTTCGAAAGATCTCTCCGCTGTTAAGTCTCCGATCNTCATACGAGTCGGCGGGCAAGCGTTTTGATCCCGCGCAAATGGCCGTTGGTCTGGCAATTGGACTTCTCGTATTGGGTCTATCGATCGTGCAGATGCGACAGCTTCAGCTTGGTGTAGGCGTGGCANTGGGGATCGGGGCCGCATTCGGCCTTCTCGCGCTGNCCGCATTCGGCCTGACCTATGCGGTTCGGAAGTACTTCCCTCGGGGCCTCGCATTCGAGTGGAAGCAAGGCGTGTCGAACCTTTATCGGCCGAACAACCAGACCCAGATCCTCGTGCTTGCACTAGGGCTCGGAGCCTTCCTGGTCGGAACGCTTTATGTTGTGCAGCACGTGTTGCTGAATCAAGTTTCGATTGCGGGCAGGAACGATCGTCCGAACATCGTGCTGTTCGACGTCCAGGTAGATCAAGTCGAGCAAGTTCGAGAGTCGCTCGAAGCGGAAGGTCTGCGGGTCATCCACAGCGTCCCTGTCGTAACGATGCGTCTCGCAGCAATCAACGGAGAGAGCGTGCAGGAAATCATGGAGCGCCGGGACACGCGCAGCTTTNTCTACACACGAGAATATCGTTCCACTTACAGGGACCACCTGTTCGATTCGGAAACGCTCGTTGGAGGCCAGTGGATTGGCCAGAAANCCGGGGAANNNCCGATCCCGATCTCCTTCGCCGCCGACCTCGCGGGCCGACTTGGCATCGGCCTGGACGACACGGTCACCTTCAACGTCCANGGCGTCCCGATCAAGTGTCGGATCGCCAGTCTGCGNGACGTGGACTTCCAGCGAATTCAGCCGAATTTCTGGGTCGTGTTTCCCACGGGCATCTTGGAAGACGCGCCCCAGTTCGCCGTCTTCACGACACGGGTCTCTTCGACCGAAGAGTCTGCCAAACTGCAGCGCAGGATCGTCCAACAGTTCCCGAACATATCGGTCATCGACATCGATCTCGTATTGCAAACGGTCGACAAGGTGCTCGACAAAGTCTCGTTCGTCATCCGGTTCATGGCGCTCTTCAGTGTCCTCACCGGGCTCGTAGTCCTGNCCGCGGCTGTCATATCGAGCCGCTACCAGCGGATTCAGGAAAGCGTCTTGCTCCGAACGATGGGTGCTTCTCGTCGACAGGTCCGTCGGATCCTTGTACTCGAGTATCTCTTCCTCGGCTCACTTGCCGCTCTTTCGGGTCTCCTTCTGGCTCTGGCAGGCGGGTGGCTTCTATCNCTCTTTGTGTTCGAAGCGCACTACTCAGTACCCACTGCCGCGATCGGTGTTGTTTTCGCTTTGATTGTACTGCTAACTGTCGTCGTGGGCATGCTCAACAGTCGCGGCATATCGAACCGGCCTCCGCTTGAAGTCCTGCGAGCGGAGCATTAGCCTTCTGCGGTGGCCCACCCATCAAGACACGTTTGCAATTCTAGTGGTCTTTGACTGTCCCTCGATAAACCCACCGGGCCGATGGATGGTTCCCGCCGCTACTCGTCAGAGTCTTCTGCTAGTCCTGAGCTGCAAGAGACGCCTCTAGGACAGGCTTGAGCACAGCCCAGACGTTTTCCGCCAAGATCCGGTGACCTTCTGCGGTCGGGTGCTTCCCATCAGACAGGTTGAGCTCCTTGATGCCGCCGACCNCTTTAAGCAGNAAGGGAATCAGCTTCGATCCGGTATCGCTGNCAATCTGAACGAACATCTCTCGAAAGGTATCCGTGTACTCCTTACCGAGGTTCGTCGGTACCTGCATTCCCGCGATCACNACCTCACAGTCCGGGTAGACCTTCTTCGTTCGCAGGACGATCTCCCGAAGATTCCTATCCGTCAAACTCAGATCGATGCCTCGAAGGCCGTCGTTGGCACCAAGTTCGAGAACCAGTACATCCACGTGTCGCTTCAGNAGCCAGTTGATCCTTCTGAGGCCNCCTGAAGAGGTCTCTCCGCTCAGNCCCGCGTTGATCGCGTCGACCGGCCACTCCAGCGAGTCCAGTCTCGTCTGAATCAGCGCCGGAAAGGCCTNATCNTCATCGATCCCGAATCCGGCCGTGATACTGTCNCCTACGAACAGNACGGTCTTGCGTTCAGCTGCNCGCGTGTTNATCACAAGCATCGACAAAGCCAGAAGTACTGTCCCAATTCGGGGTATCATCATATCGTAGCTCTTCCCGTTCACTTCAGCTNAAGGCGTTCGCTCTGGGCGCCNTCGAGAGGTCACTTATATGTCTATCGGATCTACCTACCCGAGCGAAATCACACATACCACCGACGCTGCGACCGGCCGGTCGATCACACAGTATACGAGTGCAGAGGCAAACAGCTACCCGCTCTACTACTTCATCCCAAGCCACACACTCGACAATCGATACGTCGTCTTCCACAGCGAGCGGACAGGATATGTACAGCTCTATCGACTCGACACACAAACAGGTGAGATCACGCAGTTGACCGACGGCACGACACGCGAATCAGGCTGGGCCATCTGGTGTCAGCCGCATCTGCGCGGCATCTACAACCATCTGAGCGCGCTCAACCAGATCACAAACGACGTCTTCTACTTCCAGGACGAGGAGATCCGTTCGACCAACCTGATCTCTCTCGAAAACCGTCACGTCTGCAATATCGA
>PAXL01000063.1:0-2718 GCA_002714465.1 Gemmatimonadota bacterium
CTTGAGGAGACCACCACCCGTCTCACTTGCCTCTACAGCAGGGGCCTGCTCGATGCAGTCCAACGTGCCGTGCCTTTCAAGTTCAGAAAATAATTCAAGAAAACATTTGACAACTTAACACCTAGCTGATATACTACTCCCATGCTTGAAACTTCTCTCCCCACCATCTCCTACTCCGGCGTCCGCCCCGCCGCTCAAATGGCCGAACGCTCCGGCTCGGTCCTCGCAGTCGGCGGCGAGTCTGGAGGAGGCAAGACCACCTCTGCCAAGGAGGTCGCCAAGGAACTCGGCATCGAACCCGTGTTCCGCCCCATCAGCGAGGCCCACCTTGGCGGGATCGTTGTGTTCAACTGCGCCGGAGTCCACGAGGAGACTGCCCGTGGTATCCAAGTTCCTCACCACGAGGGCGATGGAATCTACCGCTCCGTTTCCCTCATCCCAGAGGAGGCTCCTGTCGAGGCGACCGTCGGGGCTGCCCATGTCCTTTGTGTCTTCGATGAATATCAAGCGGCACCCGGCCCACTGAAGCAGGCGCTTCGATCCGCTCTCTACGCACCGGACGGGCAGGACCGCTACATCGGGGTCCACAAGGTAGGCCCTAACGTGAGGTTTATGATCACGTTTAACGGGCGGCTCGACGATGTCGAGAACGGGCGGGAACTCTCCCAGCCTGACGCTGCACGGTGCAGCCAGTATCGCTTCCAGCTTTCGGTCGAGGACTTCCTCGATTACACTGCCCCCACCTTCAAGGCCAGTCCTGTCTGGGCCTACCTGAACTTCTTCCGCCAAGGCGTGGAGACTCAGGGCGAGGGTCTCAACCCGTGGACGGGCAAGGTCAAGGGCGAGGACAAGCCGTCCCGCTACACTGGCGGAGCCGTATGCTCTGGCCGGACATGGGAAGGTGTTCTCAGGATGTTCCCCGACTGGGACTCCATCGAGGACGTAGACTTCTTCGCCCTGCACGCTGCATCCCGTATCCCGACTCCCGTAGTCGAGGACATGGTCAACCTCATCAAGACCGTGATCGAGGTGGGGCCGGAGGTGACCGAGGTCCGCGAGGGTCGCAAGACTATGGCCGAGGTTCCCAAGCACCGTCACCCTGCTGTGGCTTTCGCCGCCGCTCGTATCGCCCTGAACGAGGGGGGCAAGGACTACCCTGCCGCGATCTCTTCCGGCCAGTGGGACTGGGCCTTCGACCTCTTCGAGGGGTGCAGTCCCGAGCTGGGAGCGTGGGTGTTCACCACCCTCGCCGCCCACACTCAGCCCGAGGGTGACGGGGACAACCCCATCTTCGCCCACCCATCTGCTGCTCGCCTGAAAGGTCTCGTTGCCTGACCCAAAAATAAATTAAGAAAACATTTGACAACTTAACACCTAGCTGATATACTACTCCCATGCTCGAAATCAAATCTTCCTCCCTCCGCTCTCTCATNGAGATCCACCTCGCCACCCCGTCCTACGTGATCACGGGGACCAACCCCAACGCNAAGAAAGTCCTGCTCGATCAGGTCGATCCCGAGGANNGGGCCGGACTCAAGAAACTCCTGTCGGCGAACAGCCGCTTCCTCCCCGCCACCGACACTGCNATCGGCACGGCNCGGTCGTTCGTCAACCAGTTCAAGAAGGACATCGTGGCNGGTGANCCTAAGCGGGGCTACCGTGGGCTGGCGAAGACTGGCCGACCGAACACCTACCTCTGCCGAGTGCAGGACTTCGACCGTTTCGAGGAGATCTTCAACGCTGCNAAGNTCAGCATCGACAAGTGCAACGCCGAGATCCGCCGGAACTGGGAGGCTCTCAAGGAGCGGGGCAAGGAGGAGATGCTCGTGTTCGGGAAGGGCGTGGAGTATCCCACCGTGGATCGGTTCCTCCGCCGGAGCGAACTCGGGTTCGACATCGANACCACTATCTCGGATTCTAAAATCTTCGATACCGTGCTGGCCGAGACGGTCCAGCGGATCAAGATCAAGGCCGAGNAGTCTGCCAAGNCCAAGGTTCTCTCGGCCCACGCNAAGCCTGTCGAGAACCTGCTCGACGCTCTCGGTGAGTGCGTCAAGAGGNTGGCCGCCGCTGGCTCCAAGGANGNCGGGAAGAACAAGCGGCTCCGCGCCGACAAGTTCAAGACCGTGGAGAAACTGGTCGCCGAGGTGCGGGGCAAGAACCTGCTCGACCTCCCCGANCTGGAGACGGCTGCCGCCACTGCTGCCNGTCTCGTCGAGGGACTCGACGTTGTCGGTCTCGACCCCNCCGAGAGGAAGGACAAGGCCGAGGAGTTCACCAAGGTGACTGCCGCCCTTGAGGACAAGCTCGCCGCGAGTGGGCTTGTCTAAAAAAGATCAGAAACATATTGACTAATCACGAACACTCTGTTATAGTATCACCATGCCTGCCACTTCCAACTTCATCGACGTTCACCCAAGGGGGACCACCCCNNTCGAGGTCGGGGTCCGCNACCTNCGCAACTNNGTCGGNTACCTCTACCGCNCNTGCCTCCGAGGCATGAAGCNNACNACCGNNACCAAGTATGGCATGANNGACGGTNGNTNCGGNTACTACAACNNNGANNNNCTGAACNCCCTCANNNCNNCCNANNNTGNGTTNGTNGTCGGTCACGAGAANNGNCACNTNNNNCTCAANCACNCCGAGAGGTTCCGCCGCTACCGTGAGGTCGGCGCTCAGATCTTCTGGAAGGGNNAGNNNTGGTGNGCNGCCAACGTG
>PAXL01000063.1:2724-15255 GCA_002714465.1 Gemmatimonadota bacterium
GANNTGATCATCAACGCGTGGCTCCGCGATCTCAACANCGAGGCCCGTCANGCCATGATCGACGCCGGACTTGAGCCGTTCGATGTGATGACTCCCCTCGGAGATATTCTTATCGACGAAAAAGATTTATACGATACCGACAAGGAAGACCTGTCCTCCGAGCAANNNNTCGAGAAGATCCTCAAGACCCACCCCGTTCCTCCTGTGAACGTGAACAGCGGTGGCTCCGAGNAGTCCGACGAGGAAGGTGACGAGGCTGGCAATGGCTCCGGCACCCCGAACCCTGACTCCGGCGACGAGGCTGGTGATCAGGACGGCGGTGACTCCGGTGACGAGAACGATTCTAATGGTGAGCATGAAGGTGAGTCCGGCAAGGGTGGTNCNGAGTCGGACGAGCATGGTGAGTCCCCATCCCCTGATGGCTCGGGGGGTGGGGCAACCACCGGAGAGTTCGGTGGTGGTCACGATGACTTCTGCGAGCCTGAGCTTGAGGACGGCGAGACCCTTGAGGAGTTCGACNCCGCGAACCGTGAGGCTGCNCAGCAGGCNTCTTACGAGGAGCGNGTGAACGAGACCAAGGGACTCACCTCCGGCGGGGCAGGGACGTTCNCATCGAGCGACCTGAAGCGCACCACGAACCGTGTCCCTTGGANCGAGCATCTNGCCAACTGGTTTCAGGCTCGCNCCGAGGAAGGCTGGGACCGTCCGTTCTGCACACGCACCTTCGACCGGACTGGCGTGGTCCGCCGCGCCCGTGGTTCCAAGGTAGCTGGCGAGCTTGTGTTCCTCGTGGACACCTCCGGCTCCAACGTCAACCGGATGGGTCCGATGCTCGACAAGGTGCAGGAGGTGCTTGACCAGTTCCAGCCCCGCCTCACCCACGTTGTCCCCTGCGACACACGGGTCCACGCGACCCACGAGGTGGACGCTGGGGGCCAACTCCCCGAGACCCTTGAAGGTGGCGGCGGCACTCTGCTCAAGCCAGCCCTCGACTGGGCCGAGGAGAACGCACCCAACGCGGACGGCATCATCTACCTGACCGACGGCTACACTTGGAGATACGACTGGGAGGAGATGAGAGAGCCACACTGCCCCGTCCTGTGGCTGTGCTTCGGCTACCACGCCCCCGAGGACATCGGTGTCACCTGCTACCCGTTCGGCGAGAGAGTCGCCATCAACATAGCTTAACCTGAAAATAGAAAACTAGTTACCATGAGAGATCTAATCCAAACGATGTGGCTGCGACTGTTCGTCCTTGCCGCCAGCAAGATGGGCTTCCGCTACATCATCCCTTACGACGAGGACATGGTCGTCCACGTTGCCGAGTCCGAGACCGCCCTGCTTGCGTCCTGCCGCGACTACGTCGCCGCTCACGAGGCCGAGCAGGCCGAGAGGAAGCGCGAGGCGTTTGCCGAGGCAGACCACGCCACTCCGGTCGAAGATGTAGACTATGTAATCCTTACCCGTGTAGAATAATGAACGCTGTTTCTGATCTTAGAAAGATGGGGCTGGAGTGCGGGGACACCATCAAGGTCCGCGACGAGGGCCGTGCCGAGCTGTGGATACCCGACGCCCACGACAGGGCTTACCCTCCTGCCGAGTGGGACGGCCATGACGGGACCGACCCTGACTGCAAGCACCCACCAGAAGAGATGGTCATGGTCCGCTTCGAGACCAGCAAGTTCTGGGAGCCGATGCACATGAGCTACATCGAGCAGGACAAGGACGAGTGGACGAAAGAAGACTGGGAAGATTTCCATGCTGACGACCGCATCAACGACGGGGGTTACGCTTAACTCAAAAATAAAATATCCAGTTAACACTCGCTTAATTTATTTGCAGAAAGTCGTTGACTAAATCCCACCACTCTGTTATAGTATCACCATGCCGCACATCAACCAAAGCATCACCGACCTTTTCGAGGACGCCCGTCCCAAGGGTCTCCCGAGGCCCGAGGTGGTTGCCCGAGTCCTGCAAGACATCAAGGACTCCCTGCACGACGGACCCCGAGACTACGCCGACTTCGACGCACATCAGATTGCTCAAGAGATCGACGAACTGGAAAGAGAGAACCATGAGAGCTGAAGAAATAGAACTGCAAGTAGCGACCATCCGCATGGCGCTAGATGACGACTCACCATTCAAGGGGATGATAGACTTGCGGGGTCTTGATAGCCTGTCTGCCGAAGATGCCCATGAAGTATGGGAAGCAATGGGGGAGGAACTACAAGAAAAGTTTAACGCCACTTACCTCCGTGAAGATCAAACGCAAACCACTCCCAACGACCTCCCTTGAGAAGAGGAACATGGCTCGTCACGCCATGCCCCCTCCGACCACCCGTCACCGAGACCAGAAGAAACATGCGCGGAAGACCGCGTGTCGCAAACCAACCAACAACCAATCCTGATCATGCAATTTCAACCTGAGTTCCTTTCCATCAACATCGTCCTTGAGCTTAACAGTTGTGCTATCGACACTGATTATCCGGTTGACGAAACCAACTCAAGGAACCCGTCTAGC
Source organism: Gemmatimonadota bacterium (assembly GCA_002714465.1). The sequence continues at coordinate 5,246 of PAXL01000063.1, forward strand.
CTCGTAGCAGACACACTTGAGGCGGCGGTCAACGAGGCAGAGTTTCAAATGCACGACATAGATTTCCATGAGTGCGATGATTGCGGCACAGTCAATTTCGTCCTGACCGTCCGCCCTGATCGGTGTGACGTTGAGGGCTGTGACTGTGGCTCCCCCCGTGGCGAGCGATACATCTCAGCCTCGGACGTTGTGCGTATTACCCATCTGATCGGGGAGGTGGAGGAGGTCACCTCCTTTGAGGTCTCGGCTACCAGCAAGCTGTTGGAGGCAGACCGTGAGCGCAACTCCGTCAAGGTGGACGAGAGGTGGTGGGACGAGTTTAAGAACTGCGACATCCGCAAGGAGGGCGAAGCGGGTAACGATAAAAAGAAACTTCTACTTAACTGAGCGCATGACTGCAACCCTCTTCCTGATCCTTGTCCCCCTCGTCCTGCTCCTCGTTCTCCGGCGGAAGCGGGAGAGCTTAACTTAAAAATAAAGTTTCCAGTTAACAACCGCTTAATTTATTTGCAGAAAGTTGTTGACTAAATCCCACCACTCTGTTATAGTATCATCATGGCAAACATTACATCTATCCGGTCCTTCCTCAAGGACACTCAAGCTGGGCTTGATCTGCTCTTGAGCTTGACCGACGAACAACTGGAGTCCCGTGAGAAATTCGGGGACATGAAAAACATGCTGCTCACCGAGCGCGAGGCCGCCGACAGGCTCGTCACGGAAATCCGTGAGTGGCACTTGGACCATGTGACAGGCTTCGGCTTCAAGGCGAAGAAGCGTCACCTTGAGGAGGCCCTCGAAAATTTCGAGATGGAGCGTTCCTCGGATCTGTTTGCCAAGCCGACAAGCACCTACACTCCGGCGGGAGAGGGGGAAACCTACACTCCCCTTGTGGCCGCAATACGGGCGGCGGAGGCCGAAGAGGGGAAAATCAGGATAGAGGGGAAAACCTACACTCCCCTCCTTAGTCGCACTCCCCTTATGGACGCAATGCGGGCTGCGGCGGAGTCCGAGGCCGACGGCAACGTCGATGCTGCCCCTCTCGACGAGCCAGAAGAGAGAGTCCCAACTCTCGCGGAGGTTATCGCGGCCCCCATCGACGACCGTGAGGAAGAGGAAGTTCAACCTCCCCTCCTCGTAGACCTCTTCGCCGAGAACGTCGAGCCATGCGATGACGAGGAGCCTGACCCCGCCGCGAGGGCAACGTCTCTCTACGATTCCATCCGTAGGCTCGACCTCCGCAAGACGGCTACTGCCGCATTGGAGGATGCCGACATTCGTAACCTCGGGCAGTTAATCAGTCAGACCCCTGACTATCTTCTCAGCCTGCCACAATTCGGGACGGCATCTCTGGACGATGTGGTGGAGGGACTCAAAGCCCTCGGCCTTGACTGGCCCAACGGGGAGCGTGCGAAGGAGGCCACCTCGGATGCTCAGGAAATTCTCCGGCGCAACTCCGCATACGCACGGGCCTATTACAGGAAGCACCGGAAGAAGATTCTGAAACAGCAATCGGATTACAGGCGGGATGTCCGTAATAAGCTCCAGAAACTGGAAGACATTTCCAACGAAGGGGGGGACCAGTAACATGTGGGTATTCACTAACAAAGGATTCTTCTCCATCGTGGAGGACCGTAACGACTCCACCAAATTGCTCGTCCGGTCTCGGATTAAAGGAGACTTGGAGCGGGTGTTCGACGACGCAATCGAACACTGTGGGGCGTTTATCACTGAGACCCCCGACGCCGACTACAGGTTCAGGGTCTTCCTCCCCAAGGAAATGGTGGTCGCGGAGATCGCCAGAGAGGTGAGCGAGATTGACTACGGTAACTTCAAAAATAGTTTTGCAGGTAACGCTGACCTCCCATCCCCCCTTCGGGCCATTATGAAATACCACATGTCTGACGTATGGAGCGCGATGTGGGCCGCCCAGAAAGAAGCCAAGGAATGGGAGAAACATTCTGAATCCTTTCCCAATTTGGGGTAGCTCCCCAATCGTGAGTGACTGAACATAGGTGTAATCCAAGAGCCTAAAGGTGTCTGTATCTTGAGCAAGGGTCAACTGACTGAGCAGAGAGAGCAGAGCGCGAGTAGCCTAAATGATCTTTATCTGGATGGCGAAAGTTGGGGGTAACAAAAGTAATCCCTCCTCACATTTTACTTTCTAAACACATGATTAAAACGATTGGACATTCTGTTAGATCCGTGTATAATTCCGGCGTGGCTAAAATAATTGATGTCCGTAAATGGTTACCGTCGATGCGAAAAGGGTCTACCCGATACGTCATTGAAAAGGAACTGGAGGCCATCGCTTTAGAAGAAGCCGCACTCAAGCCGAGGGTGGATGCCATCCTCTACTTGCTCAAGAAACTGTAACCCCCAATCCAATGGACATGGCAACCTTGACCATCAGCACAGACAATGAATCGCAAGCCCGAGTCATCCTCTCACTTCTCACCGAAGCAGAAGAGAACGGGGAGCTGGACTTCTCGTTCGGGTGCCGACTCTCTGAGGTCCGAGAGAAAGTCGAATTTGACAGCTCCCTATAAGCCTATGAAAAAAGAACTAGCTACCTACGAGACGATCACTCTCGTCCTCGCGGCCATGGGAGGAACCATCCTCCTGCTCCATATGGGGCTGGCCCTTATCGAGTATTTAATTAAATAACTTTAGCCGCTCAGGCATGGTGCGCGGGGAGATCCTGCGACGGGCTTAGCTAGTGCCCAATGAAACACCTGAGCGGCTCTCTAAAAAATATACCATAAAGTTCTTGACGATAGCCAACTCACCTGATATACTACTCGCATCCTAAAACTGACTACCTATTAAATGAGCAAGACCCTTTTCCCCAAGCAGCAAGGAGCGTTCGACTTCTTCTACAAGCGGCTCTCCGCTGGCCTCGCCACCCTCGACCAGTCCGACATGGGGACTGGCAAGACTGTAGTCGCAGTCAAGTTGGCAGCCGCTCTCGGCAAGCCCATCGCAGTCATCTGCCCCAAGGCTGTCATCCCTGCGTGGAAGCAAGAGCTAGAGGAGGAGGGCGTCACTGCAACCTTCATCCTTAACCTTGAATCCCTTCGCACGGGTAAGACTCCCCACGTTTCCAAGGTGGGCAAGAAAGCGTTCAAGTGGCTCATCGACCCCGACACCGTTGTGTTCGTGGACGAGGTTCACAAGTGCAAGGGTCCGTTCACCCAGAACGCTTCGCTGTTCATCGCCCTCGTCAAGCAGGGGTTCACGGTCCACAGCATGTCCGGCACCAGTTGCGAAGACCCGACTGAGATGCGCCCCCTCGGGCTGGCACTCGGCCTCCACTCCGGCGACGAGAAGGTGGATGGACTCAAGAGGTGGTGGCCATGGATGCGTATGTTCGGGTGCGCGAAGAACGAGTGGGGTGCGTGGATTCTGGAAGATCCGTTCTTCCTCCCCCATCTCCGCGAGAAGATGTATCGCTCCTCCACCCACCGTCTCACGGTGGACGACTTCCCGAACTCCTTCAAGGACAACCGTGTGTTCACTACACCTGTCCAGTTCCGCGAGAACAAGAAGATAGAGAAGGCTTACGACGACCTCGGCATCACCCCCCAGATCGTTGAGGACTTCATCGAGAAGGGAACCGTGACCGACAGCGAGCATGTCCTCGCCAACATCACCCGCGCTCGCCGACTGGCCGAGGCATTCAAGGTGGTAGACCTTGCCGAGATGGCAGAGGATCTCATGGCTCAGGGTAAGTCGGTAGTTCTTTTCGTGAATTACAGTGACACCATCGACGCCCTCCGGCTCCGGCTGAAGTGTGACCGGATCGACGGTCGGCAGTCCGACGAAGAGCGTCAGCAAGTCATCGACGATTTCCAAGCTGACCAGACTCACTGCATCGCAGTCAACGCTGCGGCTGGCGGGACGGGGATCTCTCTGCACGACACGATTGGCAACCGCCCACGCGTGGCGCTGATCTCGCCCACCTTCAACTGCAAGACCTACAAGCAGGTTCTCGGTCGCATCCACCGCAACGGTGGGAAGAGTGACGCGCTCCAGCAGGTGCTGGTCGCAACGGACTCCATCGAGGAGCATGTGATGCGGTCGATCAACCGCCGCCTGTCCAACCTCAACGAGCTGCACGGTGTATAAACAGATAGTCCGAGAGTTCTTCCCGAACGGAATGCCGATGATGATTCAGGGTGAGCATTTCGATGATGATCCGGTGGACCCTGAAACCTGCAAACTGTATCCGATCATGGGTGACAAGATCCTACCCGCCTCCCCGATCCTAGACACCAAGGCCCAATACAATATCGCCATCCGGCTAACCGACATCATTAACAAATGAACATCTTCATCGTAGACAAAGATCCAACCACCGCTGCACAGCAACTGTGCGACAAGCATGTGGTCAAGATGATCCTTGAGTCGGCGCAGATGCTCTGCTCAGCCTACCCCAAGGGAGAGGCCCCATACAAGCGGGCCTTCTACAACCACCCATGCACCGTGTGGGCGAGGGAGTCAGCCGCAAACTACGAGTGGCTCCTCACTCACGCTAACGAGATGTGCCGTGAATACACTCACCGCTACGGCAAGGCCCACAAGTCTTCCGACGCGATCCAATGGTGCGGCGACAACTCACCTCACCTCAACCTTAGTGGGCTGGGGCAAACCCCTTTCGCTCAGGCCATGCCTGACGAGTTCAAAAATGCCTGTGCGGTGACCGCTTACCGCGCTTACTACAACGCCGAGAAGGCTTACTTCGCCAAGTGGACTCGGCGCGAGCAACCTGAATGGTTCAACTATGCGTGGCCTGCCACAACCCCTTAACTCAAATAATTAAAATGACATTAGACAAACTGCAAAGCCGCCAAGCCACCGAGCACCAGAAGCGTGCCGACGAGATCGTCAAGAACGTAGCCGACCGCAAGTGGTCGAAGGACACCCTCGCCAAGAACCTCGACTCCCTCTACATGATGGGGATGCGGCACGGGTGGGAGTCCGCCCAACTCTGCGTCGAGGGCGAAGACTAGTCGTCCAGCTTCAGGAACCTTGGGTTCTCCGAGTGTTCCTCCATCAGCCACTTGAGTCTCTGCTGTCCTTGTGTGGTTTTTGACAGTGCCTCTACTAGCGCGGTGGACGGGACAGGGTTCTCCATGAACCCTGCAAACAGTAGCTTGGTTCGGCGGTCCCCGTATTTTGCCCCACGTAGTTGTTGGTAGAGGTCGTAGTTGTTGACGCCGAGTCCGTTGAACCCGCTCATGGCCTGAGCCAACTTGCTGTTGATCCTCATGCGGGACTTTCTGATGTCCCTGTGGATGGCCTTGACCGAGCGTTCGTCCATGCCCTTGCTCTGCTTGAGTTGGTTGAACCGTTGCTGGACGCGCCGTTGCTCGTCCCTCAGTTGGTATACGACCCGAGAGAACTGGTCGGCGGGGTCATTTGCGCGGGGCCTTACCGGATAAAACTCATTCATGATTATCCCGAACGGCGAGTCGGCGAACTTGTCCCCCTCTCCTCCAGCCGATCTTATCGCATCGTATACCTTCATCAGGGTCCGTGGGCCGTAAGCCTCCTTGCCGACGTAGCCCATCATCTTGCCTAGCTTACGCCACAGCGGGTCAGACTCCTCGTAGATCGGTCTGCCTGATCTGGCGTTTCGGTTCTCCCTAACGTCGATGATTGATCCGGCGAGGATCTGGTCCCCGAGGTATGGTTCAAGGAACGCGGTCGTCACGATCTTCTCGGCTGCGACCATCGGCTCCCCTCTCACGAGGTGCTCCATCCCACGGAGGAACGGGTCAGCGATCACGGCGAACGGGTTCAGGTAGGTGAGGTCGAACGTGGTAAGGTCTCCGTCCTTGCCCCCTGCCAGTTTACGCGCTGCCTTGGCAATGGCGCTGTCCCCCTTGAAGTAATAGAAAGTATGATTTCTGAGATAAGGAGGAAGGGACATGCGGAACGCCTCGTCCTCGTCTTCGCCCATGTCGGACAGGAGTTTCTGGAGCATGGCGGGGACCGCAGTAGAAAAGATCGCCACGGCACTGAAGCCCGTCATGCGTCTCCGCCCTCGTGCCTTGATGACTGGGTTGGAATCCTTCATCTCCTTACGCGCCAACGTGAACGTGTTCACCGCGATTCGTGGAACCTCCGCCGTGAACCGGATGAACGGTGCGAAGAGGAGGCCGAACCCCGAGCCGCTGATCTTCTTGATGACTGGGAGAGCACGGGCGTATGACTGAGCGGTGGCCGAGATGATGTCAGCGGCTGCCTGCTTCTTCTGCATGTCGGACATGAGGGAATACTTCCGGTCCTTCTTCGGCATCCCCGTCTTCTCCTCGTGCTTCGCGGCTTCCTCGATGACCGCCAACTCGTGCTCAAAGTATCCGATCTTGTAGAACGAATCCATTGCGGACCCAAGACGGGCAGCCTTGTTGTGCGCTTCCCGCCACACCTTGCTTGCAGGGTTTGCGTTGGACGCTTTCTTGTTGAGGGATTGAAGTTGTGCCTCAAGGGACGAGAACGTCTCCTCACCGCGCATCAACTTGAGCATGATCTCGGAGCGGACCTCATCACCGAACACCCCGAGAGCTTCAAGCTCCCGCAGGTATGCGCTAGTGGGGGCCTTGTTACCTGTCCACGCTCGGCGGGTGGCCATCAGCGCGGACATGCCCGTCCCCTCGGTGGGGTTCCCCGAGTAGAGGGACTTGCCAGCACTCCAGTATCCTTGCGCCGGACCAAAGAACAGCACGTTACTGAGCATGTTGCGGAGGTAGAATCCTATCGAACCCAACGTCTTGAAGGCCATAGCCGATCCGGTTGCCTTTTGCGCGTAGGTCATCGCGTTGTGCATCACCCGAGAGGACGCGTCGTTAGACTCCCTGACGGTCTGCTGGAACATCGGGCGGATGGACTCTTGAACTTCCGGTGTCGCATACATTCCGGCCAACGGGTTCAACCCACTGTCAGCACCGGAGGATACGATGGGCTTCATCGAAGCTAGGAGGTCGAACTCCTCTTTCGTCTTAGCTTTCTTTCGGGCGTCCCTTATCTGCTGAGTAGTCATAAGCCATCCCCCTTGCTCGCCTTGCTCCCGCATTGCGTTAAGGAATGACTGGTGTGCGGATATCTTGGAGACCGTTCCTAACGTGTAGAGGAGCGAGTCGATGCTGTCTTCCGGCACGTTGTTCGCACCCATCAAGTCCGCGAGCGGCTTGGGAATCTCAGCCCTACCTTCAAGGTTCTTGGTGAGCGCCTTGAGTGAGTCGGACATTCTGGACGGCAACGAAGCGGGCTTGCCCGCCAAGTCAAACGCGGACGCGAAGTCCACCGCACCCGATTCGGTGTCGAATGACTGGAGGAAGTCACGGGCCATCTGGTAGCCCAGCGACTGCGTCCCCTCTTCCCTGCTGTCGTATTCCGCTTCAGCGGCAGTCCGAGCATCTGCGTCCGAGAGACCGGATCTCCGGTGTCTGTCGTATTCAAACGTGATGAACTGGTCCCGCATGAAGTCGATGGCGGCGTCCCTGACGGCCTTGTCGCCCACCTCTTCCGAAGTGAGGATGCGCTCAACGTAGTCGGTGTCGGAGAACATGTGATACCTGCGCGTGACGTAAAGCCCCATATTGTTATCGAACTTAACGCTCAGGTCTTTCTTGGAGAACACTCCGAACAACTTCTTGGCCTTCTTGGAAAGCTCGTCGGTCAGCCGACGGAGGTCGAGGAGGACAGGGAACAAGCTGGGGGCGGTAGACCGTAGCCTGTCGAACGCCTCGTTCCGGTCCTTGATCATGTCTGCCTTCTTCGTGTCGAACGCCTTGGACTTGTCGGCCTCGTAGTCTTTCTGGGCCTGCTCATACGCTGCGCCCTTTGTAATTTCGAGCGTGTCTTTTGACACCTTTTGCTTCGCCCTTCGTGCGTCGGCGGCAGCTTTGTAGAGCGGCTTGCGCTTGTCTGGGTCTGGTTCGGTTGCGTCGATGTTAACTATCTCGGCATCCTCTGCCTGTTTGTGCTTCGCATACTCTGAGGCGAGGTCCGCTTGATACTGGGCGTGGGCTGCATCCTTTACCTTGTTCCGTGCATCCAGCAACACGTTGTCTGGGTCTGGGTCGATGTTGTCTGTGGTTCCGGTGGCCGCTTGGATGTCGTCCCACGGGATGTCGTCGGGGTTCGGGAAGTCTTTCCCTAGCGCGTCTTTGTATTTGGTGTGGTATTCATCGACGATCTTGTCGGACGTTCTTAGGAACGAGTCCCGCTGCCTGACGTAACGCTGCACAGTTGGGTCGGTCTCGCCCTTGAACAGCTTCCTCCACGTCCCCTTCATTTTCTGGAATGGCCCCTTCTCGATGAAGGGCATCTCCAGAACCTCGATGAACTGGCTGTAGTCCACGCCCTCCGAGTTGAACTCGGACGGGAGGTCGGACGCGTCACCGAAAGTAATACCGGAGTGAATGTATTTCGGGCTGTCTGGGTTGAACCGATCACTCAGTGGGACAATATTCCCGTCCAAGTCCAAAGTGATAGGTGCTGCGCTCTTGGCGATAGTGGGGTTTCGGAAGGCGAGGTTCATGTGCTCGTCTTTGGGTCTTCCGTCCTCGTTGAGCTTTTCTACATCCCCAACCATGTCATCTTCGGACACGAGCATAGCGTCGTATTTGGACAAGATTATGTCCACCAGTTCGGGCTTCTCCCAATACACCCACTTGCCATTCTTTATCAACTCCATTTCGCGTGCGCCAAAGATTTCTCCGCGTGGGCTGACGTTGGAGTCGGTGTCTCGATAACGCTCGACTAGTTCTGCGTCTGTGCTGACTCCCAGCTCTGCGTAGAGTGCCTCATACACTGGTGGTGGGACCGCGCCTCTATACTGCATTACCGTAGCACCAAAGAAATGCTTACGTGCGTAAACGAGGGCCATGTCGTCAATGAACTCCTGCCAGTTGACGCGTGGGTCAAAGACACGTATGTCGTCTTTCAACGCGATGGGGATTACCGCGTGTCGTTCTTCGCGGACTTGTTCCTCCTCTGCGAGGTCGTCAGGATCAACGAACTCCTGCATCTGAATGAACTCCTCGGCCCTGATAACTTTAGGTGCCAAAAAGAGAAGCCCTTTCGGCCCCCCAAACTCGGACCTAGTGGGGTCGAACGTGTCATACACGGGACGCCAATTTTTCGCTGCTGCGGTCGCATGATACATGTGTCTTTCCGACCACCCCGTTATCTGTGCTGCCCTGTTCACGAGCGGTTGAAGTCGGGCGGCGATTTCAGCTATCGTAACATTTGCTATGCCCATCTTAGGCACCGCCCCAAATTCGCCCCCACCCTTGACAAACTCATACGATTCAGTGTCTGGAGTGAACCCGAACCCCGCATCGTTTTCACCAATGAACTCCCATCGGTAAGCCTCTTGAACTTCTTTTGTGCGGGTCAGCCCCGTCAAGACATCGCGCCTGTGGCGTCCCTTGTCCCCACGCCAAGACTGCGATCCCTTATCCAGAATATGTTTATACTCGTTAAGGATGTTGTCGTATTCCACCTGAATTTCCTTCAGCTCCTTGGCCTGCTCGGCTGCGAGGCTGTCGGTTTCCTTGTGACCGAACTCCGTTGTGATCCCCGAATACATGTGGGCGTCCTTGCCCTCGTCGAACCGCTTCGACGGCGGAATGAGGTTCCCGTCCTTGTCGTAGGTTCTGGTGTGGGCGGTCTTTACTTTGGACGGGTCACGCACAGCGATGTTAAACGTGTCGTCTGGGTCAACCCGCTTATCACTTGCGTATTCCGAAATAAGGATCGCGTCGTATCCCATGTCGAACACCGCGTCTATTACCTCTGGCTTTTCCCACCAATCCCACTTGCCGTTGACCATGCGGTAGTAATCTTCCGCGTGTTGAGCGGCAACATCATCTCTTTTTATTTCTGCTTTCGACGGGAGGTGGAACGGGACATGGCCCCCTCCAGCAGCATTTCCAGAATACGCCAAGGTGCCAAGTCTGCCTTCGGCTTTCAACTTGTTTAAGATGTCGGCGACCTGTTCC
>PAXL01000071.1 GCA_002714465.1 Gemmatimonadota bacterium
AGCGGGTCGGTCAACGAGTACGGCCTTCAATTCGGGCTCCATTTCCCACTCGGACGCGAATAAGACCCTTTATAGCTCATATCGAGGCCCTGCGGCGTCAAGCTGCAGGGCCTCGTTACGTGTACTGGAGAAATCCAGATCGGAGCCGATAAGTAGGAAGCAGGCCATGTGTGCCGCATTAACCCGCTTTGAGGGCCGTTCAAACTCGATCATGCCTTTCACACGCCACGCTATCAGACTTCTTCTGATCTCGATTAGCCTAACGGGAACCGCATACGCGGGCGCCTTCGAAGGCAAACGTATCACGCTGGACGCGCAGATTTCCGGTCAACCACCGGTCAATGACGAGCGCCGCACCTTTCCCGTCCTGAGCAAGGACAATCGTGTTCTGTTCGAGGTCTATGTCGAGGGGATGGCCCGGGGTCTGACGTCCGGATTCACGCTGGCCTTCGAGGACGACAATCTCCAGTTCTCGACGCTGTTCGAGATTGAGAGCTTCGAGGGTATCCTGAGCAATACGACTGGAGGGAGAGGAGCGTCGATCTCGGTCAGCGGGAAACCTGCCTCTCTCAGAGCGCCCGGCTTTCTCGGTATCCTTACGCTCAAGGCACGACAGAACGTCACTGGTGCCACCGAGATTCGGCTCAAGGCCGAGACGACGACGATCTTTGACAGTGAGACGGGTGCGATCGATCAACTGGATGTGTCGGACACGACGATTCGCTTTGTGACGGGGCAGGCATTTGGCATCTCGCTCGATCTCGATACTTCGTTGGGTGACCAGGCGAGGACGGTACGGAACGGTGTCGCGATCGGTGAGACGGTCGAGGTCCAGGTACATGGAAATGCGCTGGAGCTGATGGTTGGTTACATCCTGCGGTTCGACTTCGACTCGACGATGGTGGCTTTCGAGAGCTTCATTCCCGGGAACGTTTTCTCGGCTGCCCAGACTGTCAAGCCGGAGGTGACTGCGCGATCGGTCGAGGTCACTGCGGCCACCTTTGGCGGAGCACTCACGGTTACGGAAGGACTCCTTGGCCGGGTTTTTTTTACGACACAGGACAGCTTTGTGTCCTCTACGACGATCAACCTGATCACGGCGGAGATGCTGCGATCGAGCGAGTTCGTGACGGCCGTCCCACGGTCAGTGACGCTCAACGGGGCCGTCGATTTCGACGGAAACCGTATAGCCGATTTTCGAGATTTCTTGCTATTTGCCGCCCGGTTCGGTGAAACGACAAGTTCACCCAATTTCGATACTCAGTTCGATCTGGATGGTAACGGTTCGATCGGGTTTTCTGATTTTCTGATTTTGGTGAATGCGATAGAGGCGGGTAGAGAAAGCCAATAAAAAGAAGATAGAAGAGGGAATACAGAGGATGTTGGTCGATTATGCGGGCCGACTCATGCGCCTAGGGCGAATCCCGTGACGTTCGGGAATCGTTACCGCGGCGCTTTTTTCTTGTTTCCACTCGACCCGGGGTAGCCTGCGGCAACCTCCGGATGATTTGCGCAACCCCTCGGGGTTGGATCTCTTCGACCGGATGACAACTAGGACCCTAGCCCTTTCCGCGCCTTTGTGGTTCCCCCGTTACCTCAGGAACGGATTCGTGGCGCGTTCCTGGCCGATGGTGGTGAATAGGCCGTGGCCGGGGTAGACGTTTGTTTCGTCGGGGAGAGGCAGGAGCTTCTCTCGAATCGATGCCATCAGGACGGTGGGATCCGCGCCTTCAAGGTCGGTGCGACCGATAGAGCCCGCGAACAGGACGTCGCCGACTATGGCGTGACCGGGCCACAGGAGTGTGATGTTGCCGGGGGCGTGACCGGGGGTGTGGATGACGGAGAGGGATTCGCGGCCGAAAGTGATGGTCTCGCCGATGTCAATGAACCGGTCGACTTCAGGTGCATCGTCTGTGTCGATGTCCAGCCAAGAGGCGATCTCGACGAGTCCTTCCACCATGAAAAGGTCGTCCTTGTGAATGGCGAAAGGCACGCCTAACTGCTCCTTGATTGATCTGACCCGCCCGATGTGATCGAAGTGACCGTGCGTTGCGACGATCTCCTTGATCTTGATTCCATCCTCTTCGATCAGTTTGACGATACCTGGGACGTTCTCGCCGGGATCGATGAGGATGCCTTCCTTTGTGTCTTCGCACGCGAGGACGAAACAGTTGACTTCGAGGGGACCGACGACGATCGATTTCAGGATCATTTTTTTCCTTTGGTAGCTGGTATGCGGTCAGCGTCTGGCGGTCTTGAGTCCGACGGCCAGGATGGTGATTGCCTGGATGATGATGACGATATCCTTTGGCACGCCCGCAGACAATTGTAACCATCTGTCTGCAGTCCGGAGGGCGCCGAACAGGAGGGCGGCGGGAATGACGGCGATCGGGTGGCTGCGTCCGAGGAGGGCGACGGCGATGCCGTCGAAGCCGTAGCCGGGTGAGAACTGTGCGTACAGCTTGTGATGTAGGCCGGTGATCTCGAAGCAGCCGGCCAGCCCCGCGACGCTACCTGCGAGACACATGGCGATGATCGAGATACGATCGCTTGATATGCCGACCGATTCAGCCGCTTCGGCTCCTTGACCGACCGCACGAAAATCGAAACCAAAGGGTGTCCGGAAGAGCAACCAGTAGGCGCAGAAACAGACGAACAAAGCCAGCAGGATCGCGAGACTGACTTCTATGGGGGGCGTGTCCCATAGGACCGGAAGCTTTGCGCTTGCCTGAAGGTCCCGGGAACGCGTCGTATGCGTCCCCGCACTGAGCGGTCCACGGACGAGATAGTCGACACTGTAGATCGCTATGTAGTTGAGCATGATCGTGTTGATGACTTCGTGTACGCCTCGGCGGGCCTTGAGCCATCCGGCCACGCCGCCCCACACCGCGCCCGCACATACACCCACTATCAGCGTCAACGTCAAATGAAGTGGAGCGGATAGAGACAGGTCCGTCGCACCGATCCAGGCAGCACCGACGGCACCCGCATACAGCTGACCCTCGCCCCCGATGTTGAAGAGCCCCGCGCGGAAGGCGATCGCAACGGACAATCCAGTCAGGAGCAGGGGAACTGTTTTGACGAGCGTGCTTGCCAGATTGACCCGCGTGCCGAAAGCGCCGTAGGCGAGCGCGCCGACCGTCTGGACTGGATTGCCTCCTGATAGCGCCACAATCGCGAGGCCAGCAAGCAATGCTATTAGGAGGATTCCAAAAGACTCGACGATGTCGCGAGTCGAGCCCGGGGACATTCTGGTCAGAATGCCCAGAGTCAAGGTGTTTGCCCTCCCGAAGTCATCCACAACCCGATTTGTTGATCGTCGTAGTCGTCGACCGAGCAGATCCCGGCAATACGACCTTTGTAGATTACGGCGATTCGATCGCTGAGTGCACGCAGGTCATCCAGGTCGTTTGAGATGACAAGGATGCCACATCCACGGGCCCGTGCGTCGAGCAGCTGTGTTTGGACGAAATCGGTTGCGCCGAGATCTAGGCCCTGCGTCGGATGTGCCGCTACGATCACGCGCGGTGATCTCGAGAGTTCGCGTGCGATGACGACTTTTTGCTGGTTCCCACCCGACAGACTGTCCGCTGGGGTGGCGGCGGAAGGTGTCCGGATGCCGTAGGTCTCGATCAGTCTGTCAGCTTCCTGCCTGGCCTGGTCGCCGTCCCACCATATAGCAGTGCCGAACTGGTCTTGTCCTCCTAGGAACAGGTTGTCCTGTATGCTGAACGATCCGATGAGCCCGGATCGACGACGGTCCTCAGGGATGTATGCGAGCCCGTGCTGCCTTCTTTGTCTCGCGTCCCAATTCGTGATGTCCTCGGACATAAGCCGGAGCGTGCCTGACGAAGGGGAAAGCTGACCTGCAAGGATTTGCGTGAACTCAGTCTGGCCGTTCCCGGCGACCCCTGCCAGACCTACGATCTCGCCTTCGTGAATGTTGAGTGAAAGTCCTTCCAGTACTGTTTGACCGTCCTTGTGGAGACGGATCTGGTCGACTTCGAGTACACTTGTCCTACCCAGATCGTATTCGTGATCGGCAAGGGCCGTCGCCGGACGACCGATGATCGCCTCAATGATTCTGTCAGCGTCGAAGGCTTCGCGGTTGTAGGTTGACACAGAGGCGCCATTGCGGAGGACGGTCACGTGTGTCGCGTGGTCCATGACCTCCTGTATCCGATGCGTGACCAGAACAACCGTCGTGCCCTGCACACGGAGCGCGTTAATCCGTTCGAACAGAAGCTCCGATTCCCTAGGTCCCAGGACTGATGTGGGTTCGTCGAGGATGAGAATGCTGGCGTCCCTTGTGAGCGCCTTGATGATTTCTACGGCCTGACGCGTCGGCAGAGGAAGCGTTTCAACGAGCGCATCGGGGGACAGGTCGATTTGGAGCGATGATGCGAGCGAGGCGACCATTTCGCGGACGGCGTCCCGATCGATCCACGGTCCAGTCAGATCCAAACCCAGCGTAACGTTTTCCCAGACGGTAAGGGTTTCGACAAGGGTGAAGTGCTGAGTGACGAAGCCGATGCCCGCCGCCTTCGCAGCCCCCGAGTTCGCCAGCGTCAGCCGGTCTCCGTGGATAGAGACTTCCCCTGAATCTGGTCTCGTCAGGCCTGCAAGGACGTGGGCCAACGTCGATTTGCCTGCTCCATTCTCACCGACGATCGCGTGTAGCGCACCCGAACGGACTTCCAGATGAATGTCGTTGTTGGCGACAACGATCTCGTCTTCACCGTCGAATTTCTTGGTGATTCCGGTCGCTCTGATTGCTGGGGGGCTGTGGACAGTTTCGTTCATGCAGTCAGGGTCGTCCCGGATACCTTAGCTCACGATCGACAGGGCGGCTGTCCGGTTCAATCCCGTTGTAAGGCTGGCCCTGATAGCGACGTGCCTCGTCTCGCGAGCCCCAGACGTTGTCTCGCTGCACGGCACGTCGGTAGTGCTCCTTCGCTCTTTCTCGATCACCTTCCAGATCGGCGATCTTGCCGAGCGTCAGTTCCGCGGGACCGACGAGCCAGTTCTTCTTGTTCCTGCTGCGTGAGGCCACAGCGGTGAGAAGAGCCCCGGCTCGCTCGTTGTTCCCGATGAGGAAATGACTGATGCCTTGGATGAAGTCAAGCTTCATTTCCCGCCACCTGAAGAGTGCCCATTTCCGGGAAAAGGCGATCGAACGGATAGAGGCTGTCGAGTCGAGCATCGCCTTTGAAAGCCTGCGACCGTGTTCCATTTGGAGACGTAGCATGGTGTCGGCATAGCGAATCCGGTAATCCAGGCTGTTTGGGTAGTGTGCGAGCAAGCCTCTCAGCCGCTCTTCTGCCGAGACGGCATCCATCTCGTAGTAGAGTTCAAGGTAGGCGAGTGCCGATACCGCATCGAGTCTGTTGTATCGTCCACGGGTGGCTGCCTCTTTGAGCCGCCGGAGACCACCCTCCCTGTCACCCGAGGGGAGGTTGAAGAGACGCTGGACCGCCCGAAGGATACTTGGGTTGTGAGAGAGGATGTAGTCGGACAGGCCGATCCCGAAGTTCGCATCCATCGCGTCCGGTTCGATCGCGATCGTCTCGTCCAGATACTCGCGACCTTCGATCCCGTCGATCACTCCTTTAAAGACCTCTTTTCTAACCATGCGTAACCCGGTCCTCAGACCGTAGGCGTTCCCGAGCCACAGGAACATCTCGGCGGACTCGCCTTGAAGCTTGATCCATCGTTCGGTTTTCTCAATCGAACTTCCCAAGTAGCGCAGGATCTCAGGGTCGTGTTTGTCGCCGTCCCGAACGTTCATGCCCTGCCGCCAGTAGACCGTTGCTTTGTAGAAGGGAGGCTCGGGGCGTCGAGGGTGGGCAGAGAGGAGCGAGTCTGCGATAGCATGCGCTGTTACGAAGTTCTCGTTAAAGGTGAGATGGATCAGGCGCTGGATAGCTGGTTCCCAGGGAGTGTCCTGGCTCAAGACTCGTTGAGGGATCAGGGCCAGGAGGGCCGACGCCACCACAGCCGCGATAAGACGTTCCGTGCAGCTGGCCATCTATAGGGTGGGCTTCGCCGCAAAGGCTAACACCCTTGTCGCCTTCACCCGCGCCTTGTTCAATAGCCCAAGAGCTACGAGATGGTCGTTAAGGTCCCAGTAGTAGCGTTCTCTTGCGTTCATTAGTCTCTCCTTCCGCTCGTGGGCAGCCTAAACAGCGGGTTTTTCCTCGGACATCAAGTATTGAGTGTTTCAGCTATAACTTGCTGTCCGAATCCGTTCCTATCAGTCAAGAGGTATGGATATTGCAAGACCTATCAAGCGGCAATCTGTATTTCTCCGATACGATGCAAGCACTCCCACGCGAGAGTTACGAATACCGATTTGACTCGAAAGACGCGTTTGATGTTAAACTACGCTGTCAGGACTCCGTCCCTGGGATATCATTCTATCAAACACCCTAGAAGCCGTTGTCACCTTACTGCCTGCGCTGCTATGGGTGTTTCACCGCCCGTGTCAAAGCTGACACCAGAGCAGACAATGTCTCACTTTAAATGTATAATGTTTCGGTCGGCCTGAACCCTGAACCCTGAACCCTGAACCCTTGAGAGATGGATGTGACGATCCCTTGCCCGACAACAGATGAAGATCAGCTGTATGAAGACTTTAGAGAGGCCGGATTCTGTGTTGTTGCGAATGCGCTGAACGAAGAGCAGGTGGCGGGTATGCGATCACGCCTTGTGGAGCAGGCCGAAGCGGAGCGACAACAAGGCCTCGACTTCCGGGACGGCGGGTCTGACCAAAATTGGGGAGCCTTCCGGAATGCCGATGGGCGCATTCGCCCCGAGGCGTTTACTGAGGAGGCAGGCGGACGGAACCAGCGTGTGTGGATGCTTGTCAACAAGGGGAAGGTGTTTCTCGACATCTTCAAAGTGAAGAGCGTTCGAGGAATCGTCGATCGGTTTCTGGGCGAGGAGTATCTTCTGAGCAGCTACGGCGCGAACATCGCGAAGCCCGGTGGCGTGGAGATGCCGCTGCACACGGATCAGTGGTGGATGCCCTCGCAGACGCGGTCCGGTCGGAAGCCGCTGCCGATCGGTTCGATTCGACGGGATCGTTTCGATGAGGACTCGGAACTGATAGATCCTCCGATGATCGCTCCGCTTGCTGCAGTGAACGTGATCTGGATGCTGGTCGATTTCATCGCAGAGATCGGGGCGACTCGACTCGTTCCCGGGAGCCATCTGAGCGGCCGGCAGCCGGATGTGGAAGGGGAGCAGAGCGCCGTCCAGCCCGAAGCCCCCGCAGGTTCAGCGATCGTACTCGATGCGAGGACGTGGCACGGAACCGGTGCGAACACGGGCAAGCAGGATCGCCTGGCCCTTCTTTCTACCTTCTGTGGGCCGCAGTTTAGGACTCAGGAGAACCTGGTGGTGGGTACGCACGAGGACGTCGTTGCTGAAGCGGATGAAGATCTGCGTGCGCTGCTGGGCTACAAAGTGTGGCACGCGTATGGACGGATCGAGAGCCCGGCGGTAGAGTTCATCCAGCCGGGGCAAAAAGGGCTGGGAGAGATGGAGCGGGGAAATGGTAAATAAAAATCGTACAGAGGAAATTCTAGAATTAGAGACGTCTAGATGAAGACGGTGGAGCTGGGGACGACGGGGGCCGAGGTTTCGGCGATTGCGCTTGGGTGTATGAGTCTTACACACGGGAATGAGCAGGAGAGCATTGCCACGGTACGGCGTGCGTATGAGTTGGGGGTTACGCTATATGACACGGCGGACGTGTATACGGCCGGGGAATCAGAAGAGGTGCTCGGGAAGGCTCTGAAGGAGGTGGTGATCGCGCGGGAGGACGTGGTGATCGCGTCCAAATGCGGAATCGTGTTTAAGGGGATGGTGCCCGAGTATGATTACAAGGCCTACGACCTTTCGGCGGCCTACATCAAACAGAGCGTAGAGAACTCGCTTCAAAGACTGGGCACGGAATATATTGATTTGTTCCAGCCGCACAGGATCGACTACCTGGCGCATCCAGAAGAGACGGCGATGGCGTTCGACGAGCTCAAGTCGGAAGGTAAGGTGCGACACGTAGGGGTGAGCAACTATACGGCTGACGAGATTCGGATGCTGTCCGAATACTGCAGGCTCGAGTCCTTGCAGACGCAGTTCGGGTTGCTGCATTTGGAGCCGATCGAGACGGGGCTTCTGGCTGTGTGTCTGGAGAAGCGGATGAACGTGCTGTGCTGGAGTCCGATTCATAAGGGCGTGCTGGCAGGAAAGTCATCCGCCCACGATGACTGGCAGGCTCAGCGAGAAGCGGGGGTGGCAGCACAGGTGCGTGAGTTGGCGGATTGCTATGGATGGTCAATGAGCCAAGTCGCACTGGCTTGGCTGATGCAGCTCCCTGGTGGCGTCATTCCTCTGATAGGAACGGCAAACGTGGATCATCTGTCAGATGCTGTCGACGCTGTGGGGAAGGCGCTCGACCGAGACGATTGGTATGAGTTGATGGTGATCGGGAGAGGACGACCGATGCCTTGGGGGCAACGGCCGTATGCATACATGAAGGAACGATAGTGTTTGAAACACCGAGTACAGAAGGATGAGGGAAAGTTGTGAGTTCAGAGCCAACTTTAAAATTCCTCACTCTGGGCTTGCTTTTCATCTCATGAGTTGGCATCCAGCTTTGATCGTAGCTCTTCCGGCAGTGTCCATCCTACAGATCCTATGACGTCGTCGATCTGGTCTGTGTTGTCCGCTCCGCTGATGGCAGTCGTGATCTCGTTGTGCGAGAGAATCCACGCGATCGCGATCTGTGCTGGCGTCTTGTTGAGCTCTTCTGCGACCTCGAACAGGGTGTTCATCGTGCTGGAGACCCCACCTGCTGTCTGCTGTTCGTAGTCTTTTGAGCGATTGCCCCAGAATGTCCCGGCGGGTGGTCTTTCCCCCGGTCGATATGCGCCGCTGAGCAGTCCGACTGCAAGCGGGCTGTAGGCCATGGCTCCCAGAGCCTGATTCCGAATAAGCCCGAACATCTCCGTTTCCAACCCTCGTGTCAGCAAGTTGTACTGGTTCTGGATGCCGACATAAGGTACAGATCCGAGTGAGTCCGATATCCAGAGCGCACGGCATACCTGCCAGGCCTGATGGTTACAGCATCCGATGTAACGTGCTTTGCCGCTCCGGACGATGTCGTCCAGGGCACGCAGTGTTTCTTCCTGGGGTGTCGTGTCGTCGTAGTTGTGGACGAGATAGAAGTCGAGGTGGTCCGTGTTCAGACGGCGAAGCGAGTTATCGATCTCGCGCAGGATGTGAAAGGCCGAAAGACCGGTATCGTTGGGATCGTCACCTACTGGAGCGAAGACTTTCGATGTCAGGACGATGCGATCCCGGCGGGAAGCGAGCGCTTTGCCGACGATGATCTCAGATTGACCCTTGTTCTCGCGATCATCCAGCGGACCGTAGAGGTTGGCGCAGTCGACGAAGTTGATCCCTCCGTCGATCGCGTGTTCGACGAGTCGCTGAGCCTCTTTCTCGTCGGCCTGGCCTCGCAGACCAAGGCCGAGGGCGATTCGGCTGACCTTTACGCCTGCCTTTCCGAAGCTCCTGTATTCCATCCCCTGTTCCTCCCTGTCTGTCCAAGCTTGCTGTCGGTTGCCCTGATTCTGACGAGTGTGTAGGATAAAAGGCGAGCCGCCGCGTACGCAATCGAAAGATCCTTGTGTCTCCTTCCGAAACCACCACAGATGCATCACCACAGACATCCGAATCTCGCCCCGTCCCGCTGCACGAAGCACGCCGGATCATGTTTAGTCTGATGTTTCCTTCGATGCTGATGCCCACGATCTCTACAATGTCACGTGTAGCCCTTCCGATCATCCGAGACGAATTCGGGCTTCAGGCAGATGTGACTGCGTGGGTGTCTGCCGCCTTCATCCTTCCCTTTATGCTGCTTATGCCGGTCTACGGTCGGATGAGCGATGGGGTTGATCCGAGACGGCTGATCCTGGGCGGGACACTGGTGTTCGCAACGGGCACGACATTGATGATGTCGTCGACGTCAGTCGGATCGGTGATGTTTGGGAACGCGGTTCTGGGGATTGGTGTTGCCGGGATGATGCCGCTCGGCATGGCGCTCATCTCTTCACTGTTCAATGAACGAGAAAGAGGGCGAGCGCTTGGTACGTGGAGTTCGGTCGGCCCTGCGACCGGTTTTGTCGGGCCGTTCATCGCGGGGCTCCTCGCAGCTGCCTGGGGCTGGCGCACGACCTATGCACCTCCACTGATTGTCGCGATCGTGGCTTTCGTCGTTATCTACACGCGCGTTCCCCGACAGGATCTTGCAAAGGGCAGCACGGCCGCCTACGTTCGTGCCTTCGACTGGACGGGGTTCTTTCTTCTGTCCTCGTCACTTGCCACGTTCGTGTTCTTCCTCTCGAGTCGCGCGATCACGGGTGTCGAACCGATGCAGGACTGGCGTCTGCTCGCTTTCTCCATTGTTGCGTTCGTTGCCTTCGCCATCTGGGAACGCGGGCGATCAAATCCGTATGTGTCTACCTACATCCTTAAGAACTCTCGCTTTTTTCGATCCTCCTTCACCGCCTCAACACGGATGATGGCTATGGGGGGGCTGTCCTTTCTCGTCCCGCTCTACCTCGTTGATATACACCATCTCGAACCGGCACAGCTCGGCGCGATGCTGGTCCTCAACTCGGGTGCGATGGCACTTGTGACACGATTCGGAGGCGGTCTATCGGATAGATGGGGGACCCGTGTTCCCGCGTCGGCGGGGCTGCTGATTCAGACCGGTGTGATGGGGATCTTCTGGTTTCTGAATAGTGACACATCGCTTTGGCTCGTGGGATCGAGTCTGGCGTTTCACGGTGTGGGTGCGGGGCTGATGCTGGCCTCTCTTCACCGTTATGTGATGGGCACGATCGATGAGGAACACCGGGGTGCTGCGGCAGGCGTCTACAGCATGCTGAGGTTTGTCGGAGCCGTAATCGGTACTTCACTAAGCGGGGTGTTTCTGCAGCACTATCTGGATGCTGGAGTAGGCACCGTGCTCGCATACCAGGAGACGTTCGTGATGCTCGCGGCCTTCCCCATCGTGGGACTTCTCGTTGCGCAAACCCTGAAGGAGCCCAAAACTGAGAGCTGAGACCTGCGTGTCGAGTCGGGCCCATCTGTCTATTAGTTCGGTCAGAAGCTGATTGTCCGGGTCTATATGGGATACTCGATCCGGGATGCCTCGATGAAGCGTGCAACATCTTTTGGGTTCTGGTCGACACTCTGCCCGATGACGGTCCAGTCCTTGTAGTTCTGGTGGATTGCCTAAAGACTCGGTATCTCCATAGTACAGTCGTGATACCATGCCGACAGAGGTTGACGACCTTGATCTTCTGGTTGAAGCTGTCGAGGTTCCGTGCCTGTCCGTTCAGGTCGGTGAGGGAAAAACTGGGTGCCGGCAATCTTTCTGTATTCCTGACTGAGAGCGGAACCATTGAGCGATCCGGGTTTCTGTTCGAGTAGAGAGTGCCAGACCTAGAAGCCGACAAGCGTATTCAAATCAAATCGCACAACGAAAGATGGAGTTTGTGTATAGATGAAGACTGACGGGAACATCTATCGGCATGACATCACCATCAGCGAGAATACGATTTTCCAGGGACTCGTGATGGGATCGATCACCGTCGCTCCGGGAGTGATTTTCGAGCTGAGAGGGTCGGCGGCGATGGACGTGGTCCTGAGGGAGGGATCGAAGCTCGAACTGTATGGGCAGGTGGGACGAGATGTGGTCAATCGGGGCGGGATGATTGTGCACAACGAAGGAGAGATCAAGGGACAGGTGGTGGAGGATTGGAAATAGAAGATTGAAGGGTGAATATGCGAGATGTGAGCGGATTGATTAGCGAAGTCGTTGAAGACATCGTGGCCTTGAGGCACGAGATCCACGAGAACCCTGAACTGTGCTACGAAGAGAGCGGGACGGCGGAGCGGGTGCTGAAACACATCGGGGGGATCGATGGTCTGGACACGTGCACGCGTGTTGCGGAGACGGGGATCGTGGCAACGCTCGATGCAAAAAAGCAAGGACCGTGCGTGGCGCTTAGAGCAGATATGGATGCGCTCCCGATGGATGAGACGAACGATGTTCCCTACAGATCGAAGGTGCCCGGCAAGATGCACGCGTGCGGGCACGATGGGCACACGAGCTGTCTTGTCGGAGCGGTGAGGGTACTGAGCCGGCTTCGAGACGAGCTGGATGGCCCCGTGAAGTTCATCTTTCAGCCGGCCGAAGAAGGGGGAGCCGGCGGGAAGCGAATGTGTGAAGAGGGAGCGCTTGAAGACCCGAAAGTCGATGCGATCTTCGGGTTCCACGGATGGCCGTCGTCGACGCAAGGAGACGTTGGTGTTCACGAGGGCGCATTCTTGGCCAGCTCGGATACCTTCGACATCACGATCGAGGGGACGGGATCGCACGCCGCGTTTCCTCATCTGGGTGTGGACCCGATAGTCGTCGCATCACACGTGGTGACGGCCGTTCAGTCGATCGTTTCGCGGACAACGGACCCGCTGAGCAGTGCGGTCGTCACGGTGGCTGAGATCAAGGCCGGAACGACATACAACATCATCCCGCAGACCGCGCATCTGAGAGGAACGATTCGGGCTCTCGACGAAGAGGTTCGGCAGGCCACACACGAGCGACTCCGTACGATTGCCGAGAAGACAGCAGAAGCTTTCGGGGCTCGTGCGGCCGTGAGTACGCGGTTCGGGTATCCTGTCACGCTCAATCACGGAAACGCCTGTGCCTATGCCGACGGTGTCGTGGACAGTATTGAAGGTTTGAACAAGCATGATCTACTGCCCGTTATGGGCGGAGAGGACTTCTCGTTCTACTCGGAGAAGATTCCGGCAATGTTCATGACGCTCGGTGTGCGGCCGAAGGGGCGGGATTCGTACCCGAATCTGCATCAGTCGGACTACGACTTTCACGATGGAGCGATCCCGTTCGGGATCAGGTTGCACGTAGAGATCGCGAGACAGTTCGCGAAGCGTTGGAAGGCCTAGCTATAGCCCAATTCGAGCGGCTCGAATCGGGTGATTTCTGCTAGTGACTCCCCTCGCATAGCGTGCCACAGGTCCCAACGGCAGCCCAAAGGGAGACACATCAATGTTGTGTCGCTCTTTCCTGCGGTTTCGACGCCTGACTAGTCGCGGAGTTCGTAGCCTTTGTCGACGAGCGCCTGTTCCTGACCGATCGGGGTGTGCATGAAGTCGTAGAACTTGTCGAGCGCAGCTTTGGCAATCGGGGGCGTCGATTTGGAAGTGATGATCATTAGCAGGATTCCCCCGGACAGATACCAGATGATCATGTCTTGGAGTTCCATTCCTAGCTCGTAGTTGCAGTATGCCCAGATCACGATCGAACCTAGGATGCTTGCCCAGGCTCCGTAGCCGTTGCACCTCCGCCAGATGATGCCACCCCAGACGGCTATTCCCCAGAATGCTGACATAGGCTGCAGGAAACGCCACAGATCCACGACGCTGTCGAAGAGCTCGGTGATCAGGATCCCGCCGATTACCATGACGACACCAGCAACACGTCCCACGTTCAGGTAGTGATGGTCTTCTTTTTTTGGCGCGAACATCGGTCGGTAGATGTTTTCAACAAACAGGGCGGAACCGTCGACCATGAACGAGTCGCAAGACGACATGACCGCCGCGATCATCGATGCGAGCATGATGCCGACGAGGCCGACCGGGAGCAGATCGCGAGTTGCCTGACCGAAGGCGAGCTCGGGGTCTGCCAGATTCGGGTAGATGGCGATAGCGCCCACACCGATGAAGGCCCAGGCGATCGTACAAAAGCGTTTGACCATGTTCCCGTAGGTGAACCCAATCCGGGCCTCCCACTCGGTCTTGCCGGATCCACCCATCTCCATGACGTGGGGTTGGCCTGGTATGCTGAAGATGGTGTTGATCGTCAGGATGACGACGAACCAGAAGGTGATGCGGTCGTATCCGGGCGGTGGGTCCTCCATGATCGTCAGCGTGAAGGTCTCCGGAGGCAGGAGATCGTGCATGCCTGAGAAGCCGCCGAGTTGCGCGAGCATGAAGGGCCAGAGGATGAAAGAGAGGATGATGATGAAGACGCCCTGTATGAAGTCCGTCGCCACTGCGGCCTGAAGACCGCCGATCAGACCGTAGAACAGGAACATGGCGGACATAATGATGATACAGACCTCGGGTGTGACCGCTCCACCGGTCACACCGCTAGCCATCTTGCCCGTTCCCTCGAGCATTATGCCCATCGAGAGAATGTAGTAGAAGATCCCGAAGAGCGAGTAGACTCGGCCCAGTCCCATCCCGAACCGCTCGTCGAAGAAGTCGCCCGTTGTGATATACCGCATCCGACGGAAGAGCGGCATCATGATCCAGTAGAAGGGTGTGACAAAGAGCGGCAGCCATGCGTACCAGATCCCGGCGAGGCCGAGCTTGTAGGATGCGCCGACAACATTGACCGCCTGGTCCGTGTGCGTGCCCGTCCCGAAAGCGTGCATGATCAGCATCGCTTTCCCGAACCGTCGACCACCCATGAAGTAGTCGATAGATTTTTTCACGCCTCGAGACGCGAGGAGACCGATGACGCTGATGCCGACGAGGTAGATGATGAGCGTTGCAAAGTCGAGGTAGTGGAGTCCAAGCATAGAAACCTAGTGGCGTCCCAAGTTAGAACTTCGAGTTGCGTTCCAATTGACATCGGCCGACAACTTAGGTTGGACGTCTGGCTTCGTCAAGCCAACCCCCTTTAAAGCTTCCACCACTCGGAACCCGGAACGATTCTAGTCCTTTTGAAATACTTCTCTGGCTCGCCGAAGCCTTGGCGAAGACGGTTCGCTTTTCGTAACCTCTTGCGAGGGTTCGGCGGCTGAATACTTTCAGGCATCAACCCAAGAGTAGCTTTCCAAGACCAGTTCGTGACTGAATCATGACCTTCACGCTGGATCATTTCGTTTGGCCTCGACCTCCTTTATATCTCGGTTGGATGGTTAGTGTTCTTCTTGTTCTTGGTCTTCCTTGATACATTTGCAGAGGAGGTGCGCGTCATTGTCTTTACGTTCTTTGTTTTTCACCGATTTTTCACGTTTTCGCTTGTCTGGATCGACCCGAGTTCCAGTATCGGAAGTTGACATACCTGATCATACCCGTGATCTGCATTGCGGCGTGTGGCTGAGGTGAGGCAGGGATAGTCTGCTGCTCGCATTGAACGCGCCGATCGAAGGGTGTCTGACAAATTACCTAGTGGGAGAACCGCCCTAGCTGTAAGCAATCGTCGCAATCGTGGCGGCTATGTGATCGATCGACTAGTGGAGCTCTAGCGAGTAGCTGAGCAAACGGCAGATCCCTCAGGGCTACCACGTCATCAAGAGGATCTTTTGGCGGTATCGAACGACATCGTCGTGATCGGGGCCGGTGTGATCGGTGTGTGCACGGCCTATGAGCTGACGAGGAGAGGGCATAAAGTAACTCTGATCGATCAGGGGGATGTGTGCGCCGGCAGTTCGTATGGCAACGCCGGTCTGGTCGTGCCGAGCCATTGCGTGCCGCTGTCGGAACCAGGGATCGTGAAGCAGGGCCTGAAATGGATGCTTGATCCCGAGAGCCCTTTCTACATTAAGCCTCGACTTGACCGAGACCTGATTTCTTGGCTCTGGAAGTTCAATCGATCGTGCACGCACAAGCACGTAGCGCGATCTGTGCCGGTGCTTCGAGAGATGCACCTGAACAGCCTCTCGCGGTTCGAGACGTTTGCCGAACAGCTTTCGTTCAGCTACGAACATCGTGGTTCGCTCTACGCGTGCAACACCGAGAGCGGGTTTGAAACAAAGATGGAGGATGCACGGATCGCTGGTCGAGCGGGTATCCGGACCGAGGTGGTCGGGCCTGAAGAGATAGCGAAGTTCGTTCCTGAAACCCCGGTCTCGGCTGTCGGCGGCGTCTTCTATCCGGAGGATGCGCATCTGCAGCCGGCGCAGTTCGTTCGTGCGATTGCCGAGGAGGCACAGAAAGAAGGGGCACAGCTACGGTGTCATTCGCAGGTTATAGGATTCAAACGAACAGGCAGAAGAATCTCGCGAGTCCAGACAACGCGAGGTGACGCCTCTGCAGACCTGTTCATCCTGACTGCGGGGTCCTGGTCGCCGATGGTTGCGGCAGCCCTAGGTTTCACGCTTCCAATTCAGCCGGCGAAGGGATACTCGATCACGTTCAAGCGGCCTCCGAACTGTCCGTCGATCCCGATTATGATGACCGAGGCCAAGGTCGGTGTAACCCCTATGGCGGATACGTTTCGATTTGCGGGTACGCTCGAGCTCGCGGGACTTGACCTGACGATCAACCAGAGGCGTGTCAGGTCAATACTAAGTGCGATGCCGTCATACTTTCCGGAGCTGTCTGAAGACAGGATGGAGTTGATCGAGATCTGGCGGGGTCTTCGGCCGTGCACGCCTGATGGTTTGCCGCTGCTCGGTCGAACGGGTGAGGTGGAGAATCTGATCGTGGGTGCGGGACACGCGACGATTGGGATTTCGCTAGGCCCCGAGTCGGGGGCGATTCTGGCGAAGATCGTGGATGGGGAGGATGTCGGTTATGATCCGGAGGTGTTGAGTCCGGAGCGATTCTAAAATTAAAGGCCGTTATTAAAGATACGAAAGAAGACGAAATGGGTGCGAGTCCGGAGCATCGAGACAGGCTCGGGACGGTGTAATTGAACTGAACTGAGGGAAAAGATGGCGGATAGACCGGTTGTGGCTTCGATCGTGCAGTATCAGACTGCGATAGAGGCGGGGACCATGAGTGTCACGGAGCTCGTGGAGAAGGTGGCGGAGCTGGGGGTGGATGGGGTCGAGCTGAGGCGTGAGGCTTGGGAGGAGTGCGGAACGTTGATGAGCGAGGAGCTTGAGGCGGTTAAGGCGAGGGTCGCGGAACTCGGGTTGCTGATCACGTTCGGGACGCACAGCGTGATCTTCTGTGAAGGGGTGGATCGCGATCAAGTTTTGGCTGATGTCGATACGGCTGCGGCGTTGGGGTCGCCGTTGTGCCGGTTGTTCAGCGGGCCTGTTCCAGAGGCCGAGGACGATCCGGCTTGGGCTTGGGCGAAGCAGGTGATAGATCGCGCGGAGGAGAAGGGCATCGTGATTGCGCTCGAGAACTACGCCCGGTCGCCGGGCGGGACCCTAGGGGAGATCCAGACGGTGCTGAACCACTTCGATGTGCCGGGTCTGAAGACGAACATCGACACGGGGAACTACGCGGGGTGGAAGCAGGACCATCTGGAGGCGATCGAGGCGATCGGACACCGAGCTGCCTACGTGCACGTGAAGGATCCTAGGGAAGGTGGGACGAGCGTGCCGGGTGAGGGCGATCTCGATATGAAGCGGATCTTCGCCGCGCTCGACGCCCTACCGCACAAAATCGTCTACTGCTTCGAGTTCCCCGGTGGCGATGAGCCGGATGACCGGATCACGCGTGGTCTCGAATTCATGCGCAGCCGTTCGAACAGTGACTAAGAGATCGAGGCGGTAATTTGAGTCAGATCGGCGGTGAATCGATGCTCGATATCGTCACCGTTGACGAAGAACCGGGGCAGGAGTGTAAGGATGTGTCCCGTCGCACGATCCTCTCGGGAATGGAAGTTCGAGAGAGTCATCCGCTCGTGTTCGCCAGGCTGACGATCGTCGAGTATGGTGACGGATTCACGCCATAAGAGTCCCGTGCCCCGGTCGACCTCACCGATGACGATCGGGTAGCGCGGCCGATTGCCCTTAGGGTTCTGCTTGCAGATGTTCCCGATCCAGTAGAGCTTCCCGTTTGAGTGGGGTAGGAGCTGCGAACACGCACTTGGCGAGTTGAAAGCGCTTCCGTCCTCGTAGACCCAAGGCTCAGGGTTGGTCCACGTTTCCCCACCATCTTTTGAGAATGACATCCATTTGTGGCCCGGCCACTCGTGCGCTACATCGTTGCTCGCACGCATGATCATCAAAATTGATCCATTCGTCAGCTCCGCGATAGTTGGCTCGATCAAGCCACGGGTTGTGCGTGTTGGATCTGCCACAATCCGATTGGAGCAGGTCCAGCTCAATCGCAGATCAGCCTGCCACACACCCTTGAGCAGCATGCAGTCCGTGTAGGTGAATCCCAGCCCCGGGTTGTGGTATCCACCGTCCGGTCCGACGGGTGTGCTCTGAACGGGAATGAGGATCACTCCGTCACTCCGGGTCAGCGGTACCTGACCCCGATCCCCGAGCATCACGCAGTTCTTGCCCTTCGTCACGCCTGGTAGATGGTGAACTTCGTCGTAGGCGTTACCTTCGTGTACGATCTGTTCACGCACGGACTCGGTTCGACCGCCGTCAGCGGATACGGAGTAGTGGAGTGCCCACTGTTTCATTCCTTCCAGCGGATCGTCTGTCGGTAGCACACCCTCGTTCCACATAGATATGAAGCGATCCGTCTTCGGGTCCAGATATCCTCCCCAGAAATGTCGACGCCCGCTTCCACCTTCGGCTGCGAATCGCATGGGCCACGCGTAATTTTCTTCCCAAGTCTTGCCATTGTCGGGGGAGTATCGGATGTATGCAACCTCGACGGTGTCGCTTCTCTGCATGACGACGTGTGTACTCATCAGCCGCAGACCCTCATTCTGTGTGTAGAAACAGCCTCCCATCACACCTTTCCCGGTGCCGGGCGAAGGGACGAAGGTCTCTCTCGAAATGACTTCAGCACGCAAGGATGCCTACCCTTGTGAGGGTTCGGTTTGTGTGGGTGGCTTGGCGTAGATCAGGCAAAGCACTGCAAGCACAAGGGGTAGGACTGCGAAAGAGGTGAGTACGATATGGTAGCTTCCGAACCAGTCCCTTGCTATCCCGAAAGGCACGGATCCGAGTGCGGAGCTGCCGACCATCAGGGTCGACGATAGACCTGTAATGCTACCAAGGTAGCGCCGGCCGAAGAATTTCGCCCAGATCACGCTGCTGACGATGAGCTGCAGTCCGCCGCGTATGCCCATAAAAATACCCATGGTCAGAGCCATCTCGTAGGAGACTAGGTTGGGCGCCATGACGAGGACAGTGGACTGCAGCACTAGGGCAACGGCGACCATTGCTCTTACAGGCAGGCGATCGATCAGGATGCCTCCCGCAAACTGAACGCACGCGCCGACAGAGGCGATCGGCAGGAAGATGGACGCTGCCATGGAGGACGAGAGCCCGCTGTCTCTGAAGATACTGAAGAAGTGGAAGGTTAGTCCTGTACTCAGCGCGCTCATTGATCCCATGGAAGCCGAGATGACCCAGAAGACGGGCGTCCGGATGGCTTCCTCAAGCGTCCAGTTCTCCTCGATCGGTTCAGCCGATTCTTCTTCATCAGGAGCTGCGTGTCCATCTGGTTGCAGGCCATAGTCTTCTGGCCGGTTTCGGATGAAGAGCGTGCCGAGCGGCACCATGATCACAGCCAAGCCGACACCGAGGAGGATATACGAGGTCCGCCATCCGAATTGCGGAATCATCCAGTTGATAAGGCCGGGGAAGGTGCCGCTTCCGAGCAATGCGGTTGCGACTCCCGCCAGGCCCATTGCGAATCCACGACGTCGAACCCACCATTGGTTGATGGCATTCTTGCTGACTAGACTCAGGCTGCCCTGTCCGAGCATCCGCAGCAAGAAGAACCCGACTCCGAGCATCAGCGCGTTCTGGATGAACCCCATGTAGACGCAGGTCACGCCGAGAAGCAGGCTGACGACACCGACGATGGCACGCACCCCCCGCTTGTCGATCTGACGACCCACAAAAGGCAGTGCAAAGCTGCCGAGCAGAGTGCCGGTGCCATAGAGCGTGCTGACCATGCTGCGGCTAACTCCCAGGTCTTCGATGAAGGAGTCGATAAAGACGGCAATAGCGTAGGTCTGGCCAGGACTGGTCAGAATGCCGCCGATGGAACCGACGATCAGGACGACCCAGCCGTAGTAGACGGGGGAAGCGTTGATGATGCGGGAGTGGCGGAGTGGTTGTGGTGAAGGAGATGTATGGGTCACGGTGTTGGGGATTGGAATTGGGTGTGTGGGGCAGTCAAGAGTACTTTGCCGGCGAGTCTGACCGGTCACACGGAGCAGGCGTTTGAGAACACATCTACAGGACGGTCCTGTCTAGAAGCCGGTGTGCTCGCTGTATGGGTAGTCACCCTTCGAAACGCCCCCTTTCTTGCCCAGATCTGGAGCCGCACTGGGCTTCCCGTATGGCTTCCTCTGAGTGACTGTCTCATTCTTCTTCAACCCATAGCTGACGCATCTCTTCACTCGATTCGAGGAGGTCGTCAAGAGAGCCGATGGCGTCTATGCGGCCGTCTTTCAGAACGACGATCTGGTGGGCTCGACGCAGTGCGGGCTTGCGGTGCGAGACGACAAGGCAGGTTGCGTGATCCTGCTGGAAGACTCGCGACCAGAGCGCCTGCTCTGTCTGCACATCCAGTGCCGACGAGAGGTCATCGAAGACAAGGAGATCGGCTTCGCGAATGAACATTCTGGCGGCTGCCGTTCGCTGGATCTGTCCCCCTGAAAGTTTGACGCCGCGTGGGCCGACGATCGTGTCGAGCCCGTCTTCGAACGTCGGCAGGTCCTCCTCCATGACACCGCTGTGGATGGCCTCTCCAATCTGGCCATCACTCAGAGGTAGTCCCATCAGGATGTTATGGCGAAGGGAATCGCTGAACAGTCGCGGGATTTGGGGCGTGTATGCAGATCGAGGCGGTACGAGGAAGGACTTCGGATCCTCGACTGTCTCGCCGTTCCAAAGGATGACTCCACTTTTGAGAGGGATTACGCCCAAGAGTGTTCTCAGGAGGGTCGTCTTGCCCGATCCGATCTGACCGGTTACGACCGTGAAAGATCCCCTTGGGATCGTTAGGCTGATCTCGCGTATTCCATTATCCGAATTAGAATAGGTGTAGGTCAGGTTGCGAAGTTCGAGTTGCCGAAGTCGGCCCACGTCGGGGATTTTGAGACACTCGATCTTGGGCGTCGGCTCATGGAGATAGATGCGCGTGCTTTCGGAAAGGTGGCTGCTGGGGATGTTTTCGACGGTACGGGCCATCCGCAGGTAGCTGACTTCGGCTCGCTTGTGGTTCGTAAGGATCGTGCCGATAAGCGATCCGCTTCTGGCAACCTGCCCGACGTAGGTCGTGAAGAGAGCGAGATCGCCGACTGTGAACGAGCCGGTCTTAACTTTCTGTGCCACAAGGATCAGGATCACGCCTGTGGCGATGTGGCCGAGGTTGAAGTTGATCGAGCTGAGGATCTCGTTGAACAGGTTGTCGATCAGCGTCGATCGGCGTCGGGCGTCATTGAAGTCGCGGAACCGCTGTGTGACTTGTTGCTCCGTTGTCGCGACCTTGATGGCCAAGATCGACTGGAACATCTCGTTGATGAAGTTGGTGGCGCGCTCGGTGGCGATACGCTGTGCAGTCCGATACTTGTGGATATACTTGCGCGCGAAGTCGACCACGATGACGACGCAGATGGCTGGCACGATCGTGATGGTCGTGATGATCGGATCGATGCTGGCCATATAGTTGATCGCGAGACCTGCGAAGACGAGGTTGCCCCACAAGTGGATGTAGCGGTTCAGGTACTGCACGATACCAATAACGTCGTCACGAAAGCGGTTGGTGACTTCACCCGATGAGCTTGAGATATGGGTTGGGTCATGGACTTCAAAGATGGCCGTGATCAGGTTGTGACGCAGGAGCGTTTCGATCGCATACCACCAGCGTGGCCAAGCGTATGCCGATCCCATAAGAGCGATTCGATCACCCACTTCGACAGCGACGAAGAGGGCGACGATCGCGTAGGGTGTGAAACCGGCCTCAGCCTGTCCTGTGAGGGCATCGAAGAAGCCTTTCATCAGGATGCCGGCGAGGAAGGGCGCGACATCGTCGATTCCTCTGAAAAAGATGGTCGCTATGAACAGACCGGGTCTGAACTTCAGGAGCCTCCAGGTCGTCTGACCCATGGTGAGATGACGACCGTTCATCCGATCGGCGCCTCGAGAGCGGCTCTGAGCAGAATTGAGAATTGGGACTCCTGATCCTGAACCAGATCGGCTCGCCTTCCGTGTTCCTGGATCTCGCCGGCTTCGAGGATCAGAATGTCATCGACCTTCTCGACCGTGTCGAGCCGGTGGGCAATAATGATTCCCGTTCTGTTTTCCAGAAGGCGTTCGACGGCGTGGTTTATCTTCCGCTCGGTGGCGGGGTCCAGCCTGGAAGAAGGCTCGTCGAGGATGACTAGACCGGGATCCTTGAGGAAGACTCGTGTAAACGCCAGCAATTGAGCTTCGCCGGCAGAGAGACTAGAGCTGCCCGTGGCGATCTCCGTGTCCAGACCGTCTGGCAGGTTTCGGAACCAAGATCCTAGATCGAGGTCCTCGAGTGTCGAGACGATGCGATCGTCCGGGACCGTATGATCGAACAACGTTAGGTTCTCGCGGACGGTCGCGTTGAAGAGTTGAACATCTTGGGTAACGAGACCAACGTGTTGACGAAGCTCATCGAGCTTTATCTCTCGGATCGATTGGTTACCGAGCCGGATGTCCCCAGTCTGGATGTCGTAGAATCGGAATAGGAGTCGGGTCGTGGTCGTCTTCCCGCTTCCGGTGCGCCCCAAGATGCCGAGCGTCCTACCGGGCTCGAGAGAAAAAGAGACGTTCTTGATGACCGGTTCGCCGGGGTTGTATGCGAACGTGACGTCGTCGAAGGTGACAGAGAGCGGGTGCTGTGTCGACAGATCGTCCTGGCCGTCGAGTATGCTCGTTTCGATCCGATGCAGCTCCTCGATTCTCTGTAAACCGGCTGTCGCTCTCTGAAGCTCGTTGATCTGTCGGCTGATCTGGAACAGAGGTTCGCGAAGCATCGACGTGTAATGGAAGATCAGGTAAACGGCTCCGACCGTGAACGTTCCGTCTCGGTAAAGCCAGATCCCCATGCCCATCGCTAGGGCGTATCCGAGCGCGAATAGGATGCCCGTGATCGCTTGGAGGAGCTCGCTCATGACCTCGGACTTCTTGACGCGGGCGAAGACGTCGTTGTTGGCCAAGTGGAATCGGTTGGTCGCATACTGACTCGCGCCGTTTGTCCGGATGTCCTCGATGCCGATCAGGCGTTCCTCGATGAAACCGTAGAGTTTTGCATAGCTCTCGCGTTCTGCGGTATAGATCGGTACGGCGATGTTGCGTGTTAGGTTGAGGACGCCAAAGGCAACTAGGGAGAACGCGGTCAATGCGGTGCCAACGCGCCAGTCTTCGAGGAACACGAGAACCAGTACGCCCGCGAGGAAGACAGCACTGCCCAAGACCTGGAGGACGAATTGTGAGAAGAAGTTCGAAAGGGCCGTCGTGTCTCCGTCGACACGCTCGATCATTTCACCGGGGCTACGAATGTGGTGGAAGCCCATGTCCAAGTTCAGACAGTGGAGGGCGAGGTCGTTCCGCATCTTGTTCGTTGCCCGCCAGCCTACATCTTGGCCGAGGTAGGAGCTCAGGATCTGTACGATCTGTCTCGCGAACCCGACACCGAGAAACAAGAATCCGGCGAAGACGAGGTCGGATACGAGGCCGTCGGCTTGCGCCGTGTCGATGAAGAATCGAAGGATCTGCGGGTTTGCGAGGTTCAGACCGATACCCGCAGCCATGCTGAGGGCAAGTGCCAAGACTCGGGTCTTGTGCGGGCTGAGATACCGCGTCAGGAGGGAAAGATAGTGCCTAAGGGGGACGCGCGGTTTGCGGACGACGCCTTCGTTGCTAGGGGTCGGCTGATTCGAGTTGATGTGGGTCTCCAGCTTGTCCAGAAGAACGAAGGGCTTGACGGATCAAGCTTATCCGGTTCTTATAGGTAAGTTACAGGTATAGTGTTTACCAGAGAAAAACTGTTTATGGACTTCGGCTTCGAAAGAGGCCGTTACTGAGATGTTCGAGTCAGAGGACTACGTGGCTATGGTGTCGGTTCGGGACAATGGCCTTCTGGAGATAAATATGCGGTTGACGCGGGACGTGTGGGAATCTCGCCTGACTTAGGAGGGCCTACCCTCTAGGGTTATGCGTTCTCCGAAGTCAGGTGCTACTGGCCCGTCGTGGAGTCGACGTTTCGGAAGATGTGCTTCAGACGGGCGACATCCGCCGCAGGGAGTTCCGGTCGGCCGAAACTCGCGATGTTCTCTTGCAGGTGATCGGGATTGCCCGTGCCGGACAGAATGACGTGTGTACCTGGCTCGTATCCGCAGAACCGGTATGCGGCGTCGGGGACGCTAAGTGCGCCTCTCTCGTGAACGAGGAAATCGAGTGCGTGGTCCGGGTCGTCTAGGTCCGCGGGATCGATCTGACCTTCAGCGATCAGACCCTTGATCGTCTCAGCAAGAAAGTTGGGATCGCTCAGTGCCTTCCGAACCGCAAACATTACCTGGATCCCGACGTCGTTCTCGATCGCCTTCCGGAAGACCTTATCCCGAGCGGTCTGGTTCAGGATGTTGAACCCCACCATGGCAACCTCCCAGATGTCGTCCTCAAACCCTTGCTGCAGCATTTCGTGTGTTTTGTCAGAGTTGAACATCTCCGTGATGCCGATGTAGCGAATCTTTCCCGCCTCTTTCAGCTTCAACAGCTCCGGATACAGCTCATCGCGGCACCTCACGTAGTCCCAGGGGAACACGCCGTGCAGGCTGTAGACATCGATGTAATCAGTACCCAGATTTTTGAGGCTTTCTTCGCAGCTTGGAGCGACTTCCTCGGCCTTCCGGTCTTGTGAACTCTTCTTGGTCGAGATGACGATCTGGTCTCGAGGGATATCTTCGAGCGCCATTCCGACCAGATGCTCTGTGCCGTAAGCCTCCGCCGTGTCGACCCAGTTTACGCCAGCTTCGAAAGCCTTGACGACGATGTTGGCAGATTCCAATTCGGATCTGCCAGTCTTCTTGCCGATCTGGCTTGGGCCGCCGGCACCGAGTCCCATGATGCTGACGTCGAGTCCGGTTCGACCGAGGGTTGTCCTGTCCATTCTATGTGATCTCTAGAGTGGAATTGTAATGCTGCGAGCAATCAGCGAAGTTTTCCGTACACGGCAAATTGTTTAGAGGCTGTACCTTAGCTGCTAGTACTTGATCGTCACTTCCTTCCCCGCCTTCTGACTTCTGTAGATCCCGTCCAGAATCGCCATCACCTGCATGGACTGCTCCGCCGGTACTGGTGAGGGGGCACCGTCGACGACGGCCTGTGCGAACTCGACGCACTCCTGTGCGTGTGCTTCGAGCTGGTCTCGGGTGTTCATCAGTTCACGGTTGTAGTGCTGCTTGGTATCGTTGTTCGTGGTGAATACCTCACAATTGGGCCAGTGACTTCCGCCTTTCTTACCGTAGAGCCACATCTGCATGTCTTCGCCCTGCGTGTTGTGGTGCAGGAGCCAGCTAACTTCAAGGACCATTGTGGCGCCGTTCTCGAAACGGACGAAGGCGGTCGCCATGTCCTCGACGTCGAACTTCTTCGGGATACGGGCACCTCCGTCCATACGGGTCCAGGCGCCTTTTTGATTCGCGATCTCTGTGCGCGCGACACCGCTGACTGCGACCGGGCGCGGGTTACCCATGAACCAGAGCGTCAAGTCGAGGATATGCACACCGATGTCAATGCACGGACCGCCACCACTATGTTCCTTAAGGATGAATCCTGGTCGTACGGGCGCGCCTGATCGTCTGAGCATCCAGCTGCGCGCGTGGTAGATGTCGCCGAGCACGCCGGTGTCGAGTTCCGCCTTCATGGCCTTCGACTTGCCCTGGAAGCGGAAATGCTGTGCCGTCATCAAGAGCTTTCTGGACTTGTCTCGGGCAGCGATCATCTTCTTGATTTGTGCCTGGTTCGGGGCGAGCGGCTTCTCGCAGACGACGTGCTTGCCCGCGTTGAGTGCAGCGATCGATAGGGGGGCATGGTAGTTGTTCGGCGTACACACGTCGATGATGTCGATGTCCGGATCTCTGAAGAGCTCCCTCGGGTCCGTGACGAGCTTGGTAGCGCCGGTCCTGTCAGCGAAGGCATCGAGCACCCTAGGATTGATATCGCTGCCCGCGACGATTTCCGTATGCTCCGACGCCTCCCATCCCGGGAAGTGGGAACGCGCAATACCACCGACTCCTATGATACCGACTTTCAGCTTGGCCATGCTTTTGAACCTCTCTTGTCGTGACTGCCGGACGTGCCTTCCGGCTTATGCGATACGCTGGAACCGTGTGAAGATAATATCGATACAAAGTGCTGTCTACCTTGCCACGTCATGGCAGCACCATCCGACACGCAAACCGATCTGGTGGGGTCGGACTGCTTGGATTACTGGCTTTACTCTGGTTCGAATTCGGGGTGGCGTTGCGATAGCCTCAGCAACTGAGCGGGCTGCGCCAAGACGTGTGGCGTCTCGATCCCGTGTTCGGATACCCACACGAGGTGAAGGCTGCGGTTCACCCTGAACGGCGCTCGCTTGGCGGGCGCGGTGATCGCGCAGTGCGAATGGAGGAAGACGAACCGGGCGGAGAATATCCACGAGGCTTGGAAGGAGCGTATTCAGATGCGGGCTGCGATGAAGGTCCAAGTCGAACGGAAAAGGGGATGACACCTGCTTTATGTCGATCTCATGTAATTCGTACAGCAAGACGGCTTAGTCTGCGGCGAGCTCTTCCTCCGGGTGGTTTTCGAGTCGAGACAGCCAGTAGCCCATGTCGAAGCTGTCGTCGCCAGTGAGGAATCTCCAGAACTTAATTCGGTTGACATACTCGAGGCGGACCTCGTTCCCGTACCAGGTATGGTTCCGGTTGAGCGCGCGGATGACCTCGTGATCTTCGATGTCGGCGGTGTCCCAGAGCCGAGTCTGCTTGACCGTCGGGTTTAGTCGAAGTTTGAACATGTATCGCGTTCGATCGGTCATGTTCGGCTGAGCGCAATGCCAGATTCCGTGGTGCGCGACGGCGACCGTACCGGCCTCACAGGCCATCGTGACCTGGCCCTTGAAGTTCTGGTAACGTGCAATGTCGCTTTCCGAGATTTGTCGGAAGTGGCTGCCCGGCAGGAACGCCGTACCCCCCATCTCTCTTGGCGTGTCGTGTGCGAAATAGAAGAACTGGATATCGAAGTGGACACGTGTGTCGATGATCGCATCGGCGTGCCAGATCTGACCGCGCGCGCTGCCAGAGTCGACCTTGTGGATAGCGTGGTGATCGTACAGGGGATCCGGACCTGTAAGACTGCGGTAGATTCCCTGTATCTCCGGCAGCCGGAAGACCTCACCGATTGGTGAGTCGCGCCAGATCTCAGAGAGCGGCGTACCGCCCTTTGCGCGTTCTAGCCCGTCTTCGTAGAGCTTGCACACCTCACGGTTAAGGTCGTTAGGTACGAGGTTGTCGAAACGCAGGAACCCGTCGGCCGCGAACTGCGCGACCTGCTTCGACGACAACAGTTGTTGGTCAGCCATCCGCCTCCTCCAGTTTCTCGAGAATGTACTCGAATTTCAGGAACGACGTCTGATACTCCATTCCCGGATGCGCCGGGAACTGCTGAGGAAACTGTATCACACGCCATCCGTCCCGCATCGCTGCAACGACGGACTCGTATGGCGCGGCCTCTTCCGATGCGGTCGACGGCTGCTCGTCTCGCGTACCGTCGAACACCGACCACGCTACGACCCCGCTGTTGAGGTCGGGTGAGTGTGTGTACAAAACGAGTAGCGTCTGTCTGAGTTTACCGGTCAATCTACCTCCTTACTGTCGCCAATCATATGGCGAGGCTCTGAACGGGTCAAGCGCGTCCGACCGGGTCCTCGTCGACTACCTACCGTAAGAGTTCCCTTCCGCGAAACAGGCAGGTCTTGAGCGTTCCGAGAGGGATGTTCATTCGCTTTATCGGTGTCCGGGTAGGGTCGGTCCTCGCTTGAGTCGAGGGTAAAGAAAAAGCCCCTTGTCGGTATTACCTTGATAAGGGGCATAAGTCGTATACGAGCCTCGGCGCCCGAGTGTAATTCGAAGCCGGCCTTTTATCTTCTGCCGGGGTAACGGCCCAGCCTCCTGGGAGCGATTTCGCGTCGTTTCAACTTGATTATCCGTTCCCTCCTTTGGTTGGAAGTCCTATAACAAAATGGAAGGTTCTCATCTGGAGTAAAAGTAAGACTCCCCCCTGAAACACGAACAAACGCGCAGTATGTCTGGGCGTAATCTGGGAACTATTTTCGGGCCTGATTCGTGCATGAGGCAGGGGCAGTAAATCAACTCCAACCAAGTGGGTCGTACGATGCTTGCCACAGTCTACAGACGCTACAGGAACTGGCTAGCCTACATGGGTTTCTACTACGCCCTTCGCAACGACGTTCGGAAGTCGGAGCAGATCCGGCATCTCGTTCGCCGGATCGACCGCAGTCACAGGTTCCGCCTGCAGTCCCTCAACTAGGGGCCCCCTCCCTGATCGTTGCGGAATCCCGCGGATTCCGGTGCTTTGAGATTCCCCCCCTCCGTTATAGAGCCAATTGTTTATTGACTCAGCAAAAACAATGGCTTATTTTGATCTTGCCTTGGGAGAAAACGGCGTTTTCTCCTTCTTCAGACGAGCGAATTGTGCCCCTTCAGTCCGCCCGCTGAGGTCTCCCCACTCCTCCTTAGCTTTTCCCCAAGCCTACTCTCAGAAAACAAAGCGGCCCGGGACAAATCCTTGTGGCAGTCAGATTCCTGAGGTGCAACCACACACACGGAATCATCTCTCCCTGGCTGTGTAGGATTTGTCTCCGGGCCTTGTTTTTTAACTATTTGTGGTATGGTTCTCCTCTCAGGAGGGTGTGCGCACGGTAGAGCTGCTCCAAGACCATCACCCTAGCCAGCTCGTGCGGGTACGTCTGCGCTGAGAGGCTCCATCGCCAATTCGCCCGCTTGATCACGTCCGGTGATAGGCCGAGCGCGCCTCCGATCACGAAGACGACCTCGATAGAACGCTCAGCGAGTTTGGCCACTTTCTCCGCAAGCTGTTCCGAAGCAACCGCTTTCCCGCCCCGATCAAGGATCACGACATAGGCAGAAGGTGAGATGCTCGAGAGGACTCGCTCGCCCTCCTTCCGTATCACATCCGACGACCGGATGCCTTTCCCGGCTCGTTCTTCCCTGACGGTATGTTCCTCGATTTTGCAGTATCGGGCCAACCGCTTGAAGTAGTCTGCGCCCGCTTCCGCGAGGGCCTTCTGCTTTGGTTTGCCGACTGTGAGGAGCTGCAGCCGCATATCTCGAGTATAACACGGCCCTACTTTAACCACAAGCAGATGATGACGTTTGTGTTACGCGCCAGGCTGGCAAAAACCAGCCCATCTGCAGGTGGATGGACCACGCTGGTGAAGGGGCCGTCTTGACTTTGTCTGAGTGAGCCGGTAAATTTCATATCTTCGCGGTAAATCCTAGAAAGAAAAGGAACTTGCGTGAATTCTGGTCTCCCCAAACGGATCCGTTTTACCCTGATGCTGCCGGTCGTCCTGATCCTCTCAGCCCCAGTACAATCAGCCTCTCTGTTGGATGTGTCTGAGCTCCGTAGAGGGATGCAGGGCGTGGGCCGCACGGTTTTTCGCGGAACCCGGATCGACACGTTCCAGGTCGAGATCTTGGGCGTGCTCAAGAACGCCTTCGGACCCAAGACGAACATCATCCTGGCGATGCTCTCGGGCGATCCGCTTGAAACGACGGGTGGTATCGCCGGCATGAGCGGCAGCCCGGTGTATGTGGACGGCCGACTGATCGGCGCAGTCGCATACGGATGGGCGTTCTCGATCGAGCCGATCATGGGGATCACGCCGATAGGCGAGATGCTCGAGATCCTGGAACGACCGGATGCCGCCGCACACACCAGTATCGGTGGTTCGACGAGTAGCCTCGAGATG
This sequence comes from Gemmatimonadota bacterium, assembly GCA_002714465.1. The sequence goes on from PAXL01000071.1 coordinate 29,962, forward strand.
CAGCTTAGCAATGTGTTTAGCACGATTCCGGAGGGCTTGGACGTGGGCCAGATGCAGCGGGTCAAGACGCCAGTCTATATGTCGGGCTTCTCGTCCGAAGTATTGCCCGGATTGCGTGAGGCGTTCGCCTCCTTTGGTCTCCTACCTGTACAAGGGGGTGGGGGAACAGACGAGAGTCTTCCGGAACCGACGCTCGAACCCGGGGCCGCTCTCGGTGTCCAGTTGATCCGCGGCGATTTCAACATGACCGCGATTGGCACTCTCACGCATATCGAAGGGGATCGGCTGGTCGGTTTCGGCCATCCCATGTTATTTTCGGGTTCGACCCGTCTGCCGATGACGACGGCTTTTATCCACGACGTCGTGGCAAGCCAGATCCAGTCGTTCAAGCTGGGTGCAGCCGTCAAACAGGTTGGTGTAATCACGCAGGATCGCGCGCCCGGGATCGGTGGAGTGATCGGGAAAGAAGCCGAGATGATGCAGGCGTCGATCTCGGTTCGCTCGCCCAACCGTGCTGAGACGTTCGAGATGGAGGTGCTGCGAAATCGTGAACTGAGCCCTCTTCTGATCCAATCTGCGGTGGTCAGTTCGATCCTGTCGGCGGAAAAAGCGCGTGGCGAGGCGACGATCCGAACGACGCTCAAACTGCAGATCGACGGGCGCGGGGACGCTCTCGAGTTCATGAACGTCTACGCAGGATCGAGAGGTCTTGGCGAAGGCGTGATGGGCGTGACTCGTCCTATGATGTTCCTTCTGACGAACCCGTTCGAGAAGGTGAGAGTTGCCTCGGCGGAATTCGATCTAACTATTGACGAAACGATAAAGGCCGCTCGTATTGAGTCAATTCGTCTGGATCGATCCCGGTTCGAGCCGGGTGACCGGGTCGGTTTGACGGCAACTCTGCGACCCTACCTCCGTGAGTCCTTTACAGTCGGATCTTCGGTGACGATTCCATCGTATTTCCGTGAAGGTATGCTGACACTTCGAGTGTCGAGCGCACGGGCGCACCTGACTCAGGAGTCGAAACGGATCCCGGGCTACTTCCACGTGAACGATTTGGATGCGCTGATCCACGTTCTGGAGAACGAGCATCGGAACGACGCGTTGATCGTCGAATTGCTTGCGAACCGTCCCGGGGCAACGGTAAACGGAATAGAGGTGTCCTCGCTGCCTCCCTCGGTCATGGTGGCGATGAAAGGATCGCGACAATCAGGGAACGTTCGTCCAGTGAACCAGACGGTTGTGAGTGAGACGATCGAACAGACAGACTATGTGCTTTCCGGTCAGCAGATTGTATTCCTGTCGGTTGGGAAAGAAGATGGCGCTATACGATTCGGGCCCGGTCAATCCGGTCCCGGAGCAAAGAAGAAATAGGAGTGCTTGTGAAGGTCCGGAGAGTTGTGACCATGTCAGCGGTCATCGCCGCAATGATGCTGGCGAACACGGTGGAAGCCGTGACGCCTGTGATATGGAAACAGGATACGCAGGGGGCGTTCGGCAAAGGTGAGGCGGAGTCCGTTTCGATCACACGAGATGGTGAGGTGCGGCTTGGGCCAACGCTAACCGAGTTTGGCGATACGGGTGAGGAATTCGGCTGGTCCATCGCGCGGGACAGCCAAGATCGGATCTATGTTGGCACGGGGAGCGAGGGACGAGTGTATCGCCTTTCTGGCGGGACGTCGACGCTCCTTTTCGACTCTCCCGAACGGGCGATCTTTGCCCTGACAGTGGCAAAGGACGGCACGGTCTACGCGGGTTCGTCTCCGGGTGGGTTGATATATGCTATCCCACCGAAGGGTGAGCCCAGGACGTTTGCGCGAACGGATGATCAGCACGTCTGGGTTCTGATCGCGGATGACCGAGGTGGTTTGCTCGCTGGGACAGGGGGGCAGGCAGGTCGTGTTCTGGAAGTCTCTTCGTCGGGTGAGGTGATGGAACTTTTAAAGACGACCGATCCGAATGTGACGAGTCTGATCCAAAACTCGAACGGCACGATCTATGCCGGCACGGACCAAAGCGGTTTTATCTACCGAATCGAGGGCGGCGAATCCGATGTTCTCTACGACGCAGCGGAGGCGGAAGTGAAAGCTCTGGCGATCGCGCCGGATGGCAGGCTTCTCGCAGGCGTGATGAACAGCTCGGGGCCTTCAGCGAAACACCCTCCCGCTGTTCCAAACGGCCCCGGAAGGGACCGCAAGAAGCTGGTTGGTCAGTCGGTAATCTATACGATACGACCTTCGGGGAGCGGATGGCGGCTATGGGATGTGCCAGCTCCGTCCGTTCAGGCGTTATCGATGAACGGCGATGGGTCTGTCACGGTGGTCACGGGGGGAAAGGGACAGATCTTCAAACTCTACACGGACGGGACGCACTCGCTTCTGACCACCGTGGATGAGGCTCAGCCTTGGGCGTTCCAACCTGATGGGAAGGGTGGAGGATGGGTGGCGTCGAGTGGGAGCGGACAGGTCTTCCGGCTCGGTTCGACGCTTGCTCAGAAGGGCTCGCTGACGAGTGAGCCAAAGGATTTCTCTCTTGTGACGCGTTGGGGTCGTTTGGATTGGGAGGGCGAATCGCCGAACGGAACGTCGGTGAGCTTTGAGAGCAGAGCAGGCAACAGCGAGATACCGGATGACACGTGGAGCGGTTGGGTGAAGGTTTTGGCGGGCGAATTTGCGATGCGCGACGCGCGGTATGCGCAGTATCGAATGACGCTGAGCGGGAATGGGAAACAGTCGCCGTCCGTCCGGTCAGTCACCGTATCTGGATTGCCCGAAAACGTGGAGCCCATTGTCATCGATCTGGCGATCCGAGGACCACACGAGGCATCGGGTGGGAACGATTCGGGTGGCAAGAACGTGGGCAGACATACTCCACCCCCGAATGAGGGCAAAGACGGCTGGGAGATCACCTGGACGGGCGCCGATGTCAACAACGACGACCTCATCTACTCGCTTCACTTCAAGGGCCGTAAAGAGAAGACCTGGAAGCTGCTCGAGAAGGAGCTGAACGGGAACAAATACCTATGGGATACGGAATCGGCGCCGGAAGGGAACGTGCTGATCCGATTGACCGTATCGGATGTTCCGAGCAATCCCGAAGATCTAGCTCTGTCATCGAAGCGTGTGAGCGCGCCGTTTGTGATCGACCACACGGAGCCTGTGGTCCGTATCGATGCGGTCGAAGTCTCCGGAAACGGTACGGTTGCCGTGAAGGCGTCGATCACAGACGCGACGTCGGCCGTGAAGTCGGCGAGCTATTCGCTCAATTCCGGAAAGTGGAAGATTGTGTTTCCGCTGGATCGGATATTCGACTCCAAAGACGAGTCCGTGTCTCTGAATCTGAGTGGTCTGTCGTCGAGTGAGTATACGCTTGTGATCCGGGCAAGCGACACACGCGGCAATGTCGGTGTCGCCAAGCAGGTGTTCGACTTCAAGTAGCCCGACGAGGTGCCTTGACCGACCAAGAATACATGCGGCTTGCACTGGATTTGGCCGAACGGGGCCGCAGGACGGCACGTCCGAACCCGATGGTCGGTGCAGTGGTTGTGAAGGACGGTCGGATCGTCGGGAGCGGGTATCACAAAAGGCCTGGCAGTGGGCACGCGGAGGTCAACGCGCTCGACGGAGTTGTGGCGGAAGGGGCGACCGTTTACGTGACCCTCGAACCTTGCAGTTTTACGGGTCGCACACCACCGTGCGCAGACCTGCTGCTCGACCGGAAGGTCGGTCGCGTCGTCTGCGCGATGAAAGATCCGGACAATCGGGTCGCAGGCTCAGGAATAGCTAGGCTCAAGAGGGCCGGGGTAATAGTGGAAGTCGGTGTCCTCGGCGAAGAGGCGAAGCGGCTGAACGGACCGTATTTGACGCACCGCCGGCTTGGTCGACCGTATGTGACGCTCAAGCTGGCTCAGAGTCTCGACGGATCGATCGCAGCCTCGTCGGGCGACTCGAAGTGGATCACGGGTCCGGGGGCACGGCGACGGGGACACGCACTGAGAGCTGAAGCGCAGGCGATCGCGGTTGGTGTCGGGACAGTCCTGGCAGACGATCCATCGCTCGATGTCCGTCACATAGAGGGTGAAAGTCCGTTAAAGGTGATCCTGGATTCGAGTCTGCGAATACCGCTTGATGCGAAGGTTCTGTCAGGAGCCCATTGCGTGATCTGCTGTGTCGAAGGTGTGGACTCTGGCCGTATCCAGGCGCTGCAGGACAAGGGAGCGGATGTCTGGATCTGTGACTCTGCCGACGGTCGAGTTAATCTGGACGATACGTTGCGTAGGCTCGCGAGTGAGGACATCATCCATCTGTTGATCGAAGGTGGGAGCGCGGTTGCAAGGAGCGGGTTCGCTTCCGAGATCGTCGACCGCGTTGCCGTATTTACGGCCCCTAGGCTAGTTGGGGGTCTCGCATCGATCGGTGACTTGGGGTTCAATAGAGTCGATCAGTCGATTCGGCTCGACAATCGGACCGTCGAAAGGCTCGGGCAGGACACGCTGGTGATGGCGGAGGTTATGTATTCCCGAGGTGGTGGGGCAGAATGTTCACGGGCATCGTAGAAGAAGTCGGAGAGGTCCGGTCGATCGACCGGCGCGCGACGCTGCAGCGGACGACGATCAGTGCAGAAGTCGTACTCGACGGGACAAAGGTGGGCGACAGTATCAGTATCAATGGCGTGTGTCACACCGCAGTCCAGGTTAGCTCTGATGTGTTTGTTGTCGAGTCGGTTTTCGAGACGCTGAACAGGACGACGGTCGGGAAGCTGACGACGGGTGATGGGGTGAATCTTGAGAGGTCTATCCGGCTGTCCGATAGACTCGACGGGCACCTCGTTCAAGGCCACGTTGACGGGATTGGAGAAGTGGTCGCGCGTGATGCTTTCGATGACAACGTTAACTTCACGGTCGAGGTCGAAGGGCGAATCGGCCGCTACATCGCAGAGAAGGGTTCGGTCGCGATCGATGGGGTCAGCCTGACGGTCGTGGATGTGAGGGACTCGGTTAATCGGAGTCGGTTTTCGGTGACGATCATTCCGCATACACTGTCGATGACGACAATGCAGGATCGGGACCCGGGAGACGCGGTGAACATCGAGGTGGACGTCGTCGCGCGATATCTGGAACGTCTGGTCCAGATCGGACAGACGGAAGAGGGAACCCTGACCTGGTCCTCCCTTACATCGATGGGCTATCAGCAGCAGAAACAGGGATTGCCCGATGAGTGATCAACCTGGCTATATCGCGTCGATCGAATCTGCGATCGAGGACATCCGGAACGGGAAGATCGTGATCGTCGTCGATGACGAGGATCGCGAGAACGAGGGTGACTTCATCCTCGCAGCGGACAAGGTGACGCCTGAGTCGATCAACTTTATGGCGACACACGGTCGGGGTCTGATCTGCCTGCCAGCGACACCGGAGCGCCTTCGTGAACTGAACCTCGATCTGATGGTCGACGAGAACACGGCACTCCACGGGACGCCCTTTACCGTCAGTATCGATGCTGTGCACAATACGACAACTGGAATCTCAGCGAATGACCGTTGCGAGACGGTCCGTCAGTTTGTCGACCCTAGAGCGGTGTCGACAGATTTTGCGCGACCAGGACACGTGTTCCCCCTGAAGGCAAGGGATGGCGGTGTCCTGAGACGCGCCGGCCATACGGAAGCGACGGTGGACCTGGCGAGGCTTGCAGGTCTCGTTCCTGCAGGCGTGCTGTGCGAGATCCTGAATGCAGACGGGTCGATGGCTCGTCTGCCTCAGCTGCTTGAGATGTCCGAGCAACTTGATCTGAAAGTGATCACGATCAAGGATCTGATCGCCTATCGACGCAAGTCGGAGAAGCTTGTTCACCGGATCGAGTCGATCCACATGCCTACGAAGTATGGCGAGTTTAATCTGCATCTGTTCGAGTCGGATGTGGACGAACGGGACCACGTGGCGCTGACGAAGGGTGAGGTTGGTGATCAGGGACTCGTTCTTGTGCGCATGCACTCGGAGTGTCTGACGGGGGATGCGCTGGGGTCGCTCCGTTGCGACTGCGAGCAGAACTTGGTTTCGGCGATGCAGATGGTCGAGCGGGAAGGACGCGGAATCATCGTTTATATGCGCCAGGAGGGCCGGGGAATCGGATTGCGACAGAAGATCCGAGCCTATAAGCTGCAGGAAGAGGGCTACGATACGGTTGATGCGAATGTCAAGCTCGGCTACAAGATGGACGAGCGAGACTACGGGATCGGCGCGCAGATCCTTTCCGATCTGGGTGCCCGTCACGTCCGTCTAATCACGAACAACCCGTCGAAGCGTGTTGGGCTGGAAGCATACGGGATTGAGATTGTGGATCGGGTTCCGATGGCGATCCAGGCGAATCGCCACAACATCGATTACTTGAAGACCAAAAGGCTCCGTATGGGGCATATCCTGAATGAGGCGGATCTGCGCCTCGATGACGATGGAGAGCAACGTGCCAAGGGTAATTGAAGGCAAACTATGCGCGGAGGGTCAGCGGATCGGGATCGTCGTTGGACGGTTCAACTCGCTGATCGGGAATCAGCTCCTTGAGGGTGCTCTGGACTGCTTGGACCGTCACCGTGTTGATACGGATACGGTCGACGTAGCTTGGGTTCCTGGATCGTTCGAGATTCCGCTTGTGGCGAAGAAGATGGCGTCTAGCGGGTCTTATGACGCTGTTATATGCCTCGGGGCTGTGATCCGGGGAGCGACACCGCATTTCGACTATGTGGCGAACGAGGCGTCAAAGGGGATCGCGCAGGTGAGTCACGAGACTGAGATTCCCGTGATTTTTGGCGTGCTGACAACGGATACGATCGAGCAGGCGCTCGAGAGGGCCGGGACCAAGGCAGGAAACAAGGGCTGGGATGCAGCGCTTGCCGCGATCGAGATGGTCAATCTGCTGCGCGCAATGGACGGTTAGGCATTGATGAGCTCGCGACGAGAGGCCCGAGAAGCCGTCCTTCAGGCGATCTACTGGGCTATGAGCACGGATGATCCGGCCAGCCAGACCCTCAAGACGATGACCGTCCGCTCGAACCTGTCTCGCGAGGCGGCTGAGTATGCGATCAAGGTCGGGAAGCTGATGTGGGCGAACCGGGAGCAGCTCGATGAAGAGATCGGACGTGCGGCGGAGAACTGGGAAGTTTCGCGGATCTCGAGGATCGATCGGATTCTGATGTGGATGGCGTTGACCGAGATCCGGTCGGTGGAAGACGTGCCCGTGAAGGTTTCGATTGACGAGGCGATCGAGCTCGCGAAGCGCTACAGCGTCGAGAAGGCACCAGGGTTCATCAACGGCATCCTCGACAAGCTTGCGAAGGCGAATCTCGAGGAGAACCGCGCTGCGGAGGAGGTTTAGGCCGTGCGGGTCGCTGTCGTTTGGGACACATTGGAACCTCGACACGCTCGAAGCCGTCCTTGTATCGTGTGACACGAATGACTTAGATGAGATAGTGTGCAAGGGGATGTCGTCGGCTACGGCGCCGACCCGGCCGTCAGTCTGGAGATTATTAAGTCACGCGCGTCATTGATCGTCGCGGAAACCATTGTCAATCCTACCGCGCCTTTGTCTATCAAGGAATGCTATGAGGCGATGGTTATCTGTGAGAGTCTTGCCAAGGTGTCCGAAGGGTGTAGGTGGTGAATGTCGAGAGCGCGTGGGGCAATCGTGAGACGGTGATCCCAGGGCTGCGTATGGGCATTCTGGACACTAATCCTGGCGAAGTCGAGTTCGTCCGCGTGTCCTATGACGTGGTGAAGGCGCAAGAGAAGATTCTGAATCAGGGCTTGCCGGCGGTTCTGTCAGAGCGACTAAGCTCCGGTCGATAGCCCTGCCTATCCGGCCTTGTGGCCGGTGTACGCGAATGCAGAGGATGTACAGGATATGATGGACGTATTGACCAAGATCTTCGGTTCGAAACACGACCGAGACGTGAAGAAGGCGCAGCCGATCGTTCAGGACGTCAACGCGATCTTTGTCCAGCTGGAGAGTCTGTCCGATGACGCGCTTCGTGCGAAGACGACGGAGTTCCGCGACAAGCTCGCGGCCGAAACGAAAGAGTCACGCGATAGGTTGACATCATTCAGGAAGCAGCTGTCCGGGCTCGAAGGGCCGCCCCGTCAGGCGATTCTGGATCAGATCGACGACACGGACGGTGATATAAAGGATATCGAGCAGGATGTGCTCGACGAGTTGTTGCCCGAGGCTTTCGCGGTGTTCAAAGAGACGAGCCGCCGGATGCTCGGACGCGAGTGGCAGCGAGCAGGAGAGCCGTTTGCGTGGGATATGGTGCCTTACGATGTACAGCTGATCGGCGGACTCACGCTGCATCAGGGCAAGATCGCAGAGATGGCGACGGGTGAGGGCAAGACGCTTGTCGCAGGTCTAGCGCTCTACCTTAACGGCCTGACCGGTCGCGGGTCCCATCTGGTCACAGTGAACTCCTATTTGGCGAAGCGCGACGCCATGTGGATTGGGCCACTCCATGTGTGGCTCGGTCTGAAGGTCGGGATCATCCAGGACCGCTCCCTCGGAGCCGAGGCCTTTATGGTCGAGGAAGACGGGAACGGGGGGTTCAAGGCAAGGGAGTGTGATCACGCAACAGCCTACCTGGCGGACATTACTTACGGGACGAAGGATCAGTTTGGGTTCGATTATCTCTACGACAACATGGCGGTACGCCCCGAAGATCTTATGCAGCGCGGCTATGCGTTCGCAATCATCGACGAGGCCGACAGTATCCTGATCGATGAAGCAAGAACACCGCTTATCATCTCTGGCGCGGTGCCCGAATCGAACACACAGCGGTTCGACGAGATGCGCCCGCTTGTTGAGAAGCTGGTGAAGGCGCAGGCCCGGGTGGTGAACACGATCCTGTCCGACGGCGAGGGTGCGCTGGAGACGGACGAGTATGAGGCCGGCCTGAAGCTTCTGCAGGTGCAGCGTGGCGGACCGAGGAATAAGCGCTTCATGAAGCTGCTTCAGGAAGAGGGCGTGAAGCAGATGATCGGTCGTGTTGAAGCGGACTACATCCGGGACAAGCGGATGGGCGAGGTTGATGCCGATCTGTTTTTTAGCATGGACGAGAAGAGCCACATCATCGATCTGACCGAGAAGGGGCGCGAGGAGATCAGCCGCGAAACGGACGAGTTCGTGCTTCCGGATCTGGACGAGAAGCTTGATCTGATCAAGAAGGATGAATCGCTGTCGGAGAACGATCAGGTGCGCGCAGCGGATGAAGCGTATCAGGATTATGGGAGGAAGTCCGAGCGCATCCACAGTGTGCAGCAGTTGCTGAAGGCATATACGCTCTACGAGAAGGACGTGCAGTACGTGATAGAGGAAGGGCGTGTGGTGATCGTGGACGAATTCACGGGACGCCCGCAGCCGGGACGTCGGTTCTCTGACGGTCTGCACCAGGCACTCGAGGCGAAGGAACGTGTTCGTGTCGAACGGGATACGCAAACGGTCGCGACGATCACGTTGCAGAACTATTTCCGGCTGTATGATAAACTCGCTGGCATGACGGGAACTGCCGAAACGGAGGCTGCTGAGCTCCATCAGATTTACAAGCTGGATGTGCTGACGATTCCGACACACGAACCGATCGCTAGGGTTGATCACGACGACCTGATCTTCAGAACTAAGCGAGAGAAGTACAACGCGATCGTAGACGAGATCGAAAGGCTGAACCTTGAGGGATTGCCTGTTCTGGTCGGAACGATCACGGTGGAGGTTTCTGAGTTGCTGTCGAGGATGTTACATCGGAAAGGAATCAAGCATTCTGTCCTGAATGCGCGCCAACACCAGTCGGAGGCCGAAATCGTTCGAGACGCGGGTCAAGCGGGCGCCGTTACGATCGCGACAAACATGGCCGGTCGTGGGACTGACATCAAACTTGGATCTGGAGTTGTAAAGGACGGCGAGGGTGGGCTTCAAATCATCGGGACGGAACGGCACGAGGCTCGACGGATCGACAGGCAGCTCCGAGGGCGCGCCGGACGTCAGGGTGACCCAGGGGGGTCTCGTTTCTTCATCTCGCTCGAAGACAACCTGATGCGGTTATTTGGGTCAGAGCGGATCGCCCGGATCATGGATCGTCTGGGTGCTGAGGAGGGCGAGGTAATCGAGCACGGGATGGTGACACGCTCGATCGGTCGCGCCCAGAAGCGGGTCGAGGGCCGGAACTTTGAAATCCGGAAGCATCTGCTCCAATATGACGATGTGATGAACCAGCAGCGTGAGGTGATCTACGATCGCCGAAGACACGCACTCGAAGGAGACGACCTCTACGACGAGATCGTCGAGGTGATCGAAGACGCGCTACAAGCTTCGCTGGATGCGCACGTGTCCGAAGAGGACCATCCCGAAGACTGGAACGTCGATGCGATGGCGCAGGATCTAAGGAACACGTTTCTGCAGTCGCCGATCCATCCAGACGAGAACCTGCCGAGCACAAATCGTGATGAGCTTGCCTCGATTATTCGGGATGCCGTGCGTGCCGCATACAAGCGGAGAGAGGATCTGATTGGTTCGGAGCGGCTTCGTGCGATCGAGAGGATGGTGTATCTGAGCGTGATCGACGAGAAGTGGAAAGAGCATCTCCGCGAGATGGACGACCTAAAGGAGGGGATCGGGCTCCGCGGATACGGTCAGAAGGATCCGCTGGTCGAGTACAAGCGTGAGGGTTTCCAGATGTTTGTGGAGCTGCTCGACGAGATTAACAGGGAGACGGTCAAGACGCTGTTCCGGATCCGTATCGACGAGAGTCCCGCACAGCGTCCCGACCGAGCGCCGCAGCGTCTGGCGCTGGTGCATCAGGATGCGGCGGGGATGGGTTTCGCACCCCCGCCGGAACCTTCGCCCATGGAGCAGACCGCGGCGAACTCAAGCGAAGGGGGCGGACGACCGAAGCAGCGTCCGGTGAAGGTGGAGAAGGTCGGGCGGAACGCGCCCTGTCCGTGTGGGAGCGGCAAGAAGTACAAGCACTGTCACGGTGCCTGAAACAAGACACGAGGGGGATATGAAGTCGAGAGAAGACCTGCTGAAAGCTGCGCGGGAAGAGATCCGCGAAATGTCGGTTGAGGAAGTGAAGGCCTACTTGGATGAGGGGAACGATTCTGTCCTGGTCGATATTCGCGGACTGGACGAGTGGGAACGCGGCCATCTTGAGGGCGCGATTCACATTCCGCGAGGCCGCCTCGAGGCTGAGGTGGAAGAAAAGGTCCCGGATAAGTCGAAGGAGACGATCGTCTACTGCGCGGGCGGTGTGCGGTCGTTGCTCGGCGCCCTCTCGATGCAGGAACTCGGTTACGAGAACCTGATCTCAATGGACGGCGGCTTTGGTGACTGGGAAGACGCCCACTATCCGTGTGCCCAGCCACCCACTCCGGAGGAGGACGAAGGTCCGTTGAATCCGGAACGGCTAATCGACGAGATCTCCCATCTTGAGGCTCTGGTCGAGGAGAAGAAGGAGAAGCTGAAGTCTACCCGATGATCCGATCCACGGCGGCTATTTGAAACGACCCGCAAATTAGCTTGGAATTGCCCTTGGAGTCTACAGAATCCCTGTTGCGCTCGACTCCGAGGGCGCTTATATTTCAGCCTGCTAGCACTCTGTCTTCTTGAGTGCTAAAATGAGTAAACGGCCTGTAGATTATGGGGATATGGTCGTATCCCGTTTCAAACACTCACTTGGAGGACGCGATGAAGATTCATCCTCTTGGCGATCGAATTTTGATCAAGCGGCTCGAGGAAGAGGAGCAGGTCTCGGGGGGCATCATTATCCCCGACACGGCTAAGGAGAAGCCTCAGGAGGCGGAGGTGGTGGCCGTTGGTCCGGGTCGACGCGGTGATGACGGCGACCTGATCGCGATGGATGTACAGCCCGGACAGAAGATTTTGGTCGGGAAGTACGCCGGTAACGAGATCGAAGTCGACGGCGAGGAGTATGTGATCCTGAGCGAGGACGACGTCTTGGGTATTCTGGAATAGTCAATCGGTAACGGAGGATTCCGCAAATGGCTGCAAAGAAGATTACATACGGCGTCGAGGCCCGGGAGTCGGTTCTGAACGGTGTCGCCACCCTGAGCAAGGCGGTCAAGGCGACGCTGGGTCCGAAGGGACGGAATGTCGTTCTGGCAAAGAGCTGGGGTTCCCCGACGGTCACAAAGGATGGTGTGACGGTCGCCAAAGAGGTGGAACTGCCGGACAACTATGAGAACATGGGCGCGCAGATGGTGAAGGAAGTTGCGTCGAAGACTTCGGATGTGGCGGGTGACGGTACGACGACGGCTACGGTGCTCGCCGAGGCGATTTTCGGTGAAGGTCTGAAGAACGTGACGGCCGGAGCGAACCCGATGGATATCAAGCGGGGTATCGACACCGCAACCGACGCAGTGGTCGAGGGTCTGAAGGAACAGAGTCGCGCGGTGAAGGATCGCAGATCGATCGCGCAGGTCGGGACGATCTCGGCAAACAACGACAACAGCATCGGCGATATCATTGCGGATGCAATGGAGAAGGTCGGTAAGGACGGTACGATCACGGTCGAAGAAGCGAAGGGGATCGAGACGACTCTGGACGTAGTCGAGGGTATGCAGTTCGATCGTGGATACCTGTCGCCCTACTTCGTGACGGATCAGGACAACATGGAGGCGATCCTTGAGGATGCCTACATCCTGATCCACGAGAAGAAGCTTTCAAATATGAAAGACCTGCTACCCCTGCTCGAGAAGGTATCAGCATCAGGTAAGTCGCTTCTCGTGATCGCCGAGGATGTCGAGGGCGAAGCACTCGCGACGTTCGTGGTGAACAAGGTTCGCGGAACGCTTCGCGCGGCCGCCGTGAAGGCTCCAGGGTATGGGGATCGCCGGAAGGAGATGCTCCAGGATCTCGGCGTTCTGACGGGAGGTCGAGTGATCACTGAAGACCTTGGTATCAAACTCGAGGGTGTGGAGCTTGACGATCTCGGTCAGGCTAAGCGTCTTGTGATCGACAAGGATAATACGACCGTGATTGATGGCTCCGGCGCTGATGCGGACATCCAGGGTCGCGTGCACCAGATTCGGACCCAGATCGAAGAGACGACCTCCGACTACGATCGTGAGAAGCTCCAGGAGCGTCTTGCTAAGCTGGCTGGCGGCGTTGCAGTGATCAACGTCGGTGCGGCGACTGAGACCGAGATGAAGGAGAAGAAGGCTCGTGTGGAAGATGCTCTGCACGCTGTGAGAGCGGCCGTCGAGGAAGGGATCGTGCCGGGTGGTGGCGTAGCGCTGCTTCGGACGATCGATCGTCTCGACAAGGCGCGCGGCGCTGTCCGTGGTCAGGATCAGAAGACGGGTGTGGACATTGTCCGTCGGGCGATCGAAGCACCGCTGACGCAGATCTCGGCGAACGCCGGTGTCGAAGGGCCGCTGGTTGTTCAGCGTGTTCTTGATGAGTCCGGTGCGTTCGGATACAACGCTCGGACGGATACGTTCGAGGATTTGTCGAAGGCCGGGGTTAGCGACCCCACAAAGGTGGTACGGACGGCGATTGAGAACGCCTCGAGCATCGCAGGGCTTCTCCTTACGACCGAGGCATTGGTCTCTGAGCTGCCTGAGGAGAAAGAGGATGCCCACGATCATCACGGGCACGCCCATTAGTCGCTTCGAAAGACGGGCAGCGTAGCAGAGGAAGGAAGGGGGAGTGCCTCTTGGGGTGCTCCCCTCTCTGTTGCCGGGTCGGTTGGCTTTTATGGAGGGCTTTTCTATATTCGTGTTTGTGGGCCAACCGGTCGCGACGACTGATGATGGGTGGTTAAGGCGTCTCCGAAAAGGAGACAAGAAGGGACATATATGGTAGAGGATACTGACGGTGGCGCACCCTCTGAGGCACAAGCCTCGGGTAGCGACTCCGGAGCCTCAAGCGAGGTGGAAACGACAGAGGTAAAGAAGCCGGCCAAGAAGGCCAAGAAGGCCAAGAAGGTGAAGAAGGCCAAGAAGGTGAAGAAGGCCAAGAAGGCCAAGAAGGCAGCGGCCAGTGACGAAGACGCTGCGGCCGAGAAGCCGGCGAAGAAGGCGAAGAAGACTGCACGCAGAACCGCGAAGAAGGCTGAAGCAAGTGGCGAGGCAGATGGCGCGTCAGCCGACGACAAGGACAGCGGAAAGTCGGTCTCGTATGGGCGTCGCCCGAGGCGAGGGGGACCTGATTTGGTCCAACCCGACGAATATGGCCGTTCCGGCTCTAAAAAGAAGCCTTCAGGCAAACAGGTTGAGGGGTCTTCAGACGGCGAACAGGACAGCTCAAGCGATGATGATACCCGGAGCGACGGTCAGTCCGATCGACGGGCCCGTCGTCGCCGGGGTCGTCGAGGACGCGGTGGTCGATCGGATCGTGATCGTCCCGACAGTCGTCCCGACAGTCGCCCCGACAGTCGTCCCGACAGTCGCCCCGACAGTCGCCCCGACAACCGGCGC
>PAXL01000060.1 GCA_002714465.1 Gemmatimonadota bacterium
TAGGCACAATTCGCCAACAACACCGATTCACTCAACGGTCCGGAATAGCTGAAGTCACAGGTAGCCGGGATTCCACCGCGACAGGAATAAACTTAGTACACTCTTACCCCTGTATTCAAGTGCTTTTTGGGAAGGATGTTTGAGATCTTAAGGAGCTCTTGCCAACGTGGTTTCAGAACTCTCACGCAGAGGTGTCGAGCCTGAACCGTTCGCCAAGATAGACGGCTCTGACCGTATTGTCCTCTGATATCTCTCGTGCCGTTCCAGACGCCAGTATCTCTCCGTCCGACAGGATGTAGCTGCGATCGGTGATCGAAAGGGTTTCCCTGACATTATGATCGGTGATGAGGATACCGATCCCGCGATCGCGAAGTTCCACGACCATGGTCTGAATATCTTCGACGGCCTTGGGAGCGATCCCCGAAAATGGCTCATCCAGCAGGAGGTGCTTGGGATCTCTTGCGAGCGAGCGAGCGATCTCAAGTCTTCTGGACTCCCCGCCTGACAGCTGGTCGGCGTAGCTGGACGAAAGCGAAGACAGACCGAGTTCCCCCAAGAGCTCGTCGGATCGTGCCCGTATCGATTCCCTGTCGAGTTCCATGGTCTCTAGAATCGCTTCGACATTCTGTGCCACCGTCAGTCGACGAAACACCGAGGATTCTTGAGATAGGTATCCGATACCGAGCCGTGCCCTCTTGTAGGTAGGAAGTGATGTGATATCCTGATCGCCCAGCTGGATCTGCCCCCCTTCGGGCCGTATCAGGCCCACGATCGCGTGGAAGGTGGTCGTCTTTCCGGCGCCGTTCGGTCCGAGCAGTCCGACGATTTCGCCTGCATCGACATCCAGATCGACGTGTTTGACAACGATACGGCGCCCATACCGTTTTGTTAATGCCCTGACGCAAAGCTTCATCGGTCCGCTCCAGATTCGCGGACGTGTCCTTTGACGTGCCCTTCGATCTCTGCCCTTACCAGCTTACGCTCTTCGAACAGGAGGAACACCCGATCACCCGACAGATGGGTCGGTTGGTTGCCCCCTAGGCGACACAAACCGGCAGAGTCGATTCGAACCGTTTTTAGGTCAGATCCCGAAAGGTCTAGCGTGAGGCCATAGCCGTCGATGTCGATGACAAGCGAGCTGTCAGAGGACGCGTGCAGAAGGCTCCCCTCTTTGTCGACGCGGATATGATCGGGTTCACCATCGTTGAACGATATCAGAGACGAGCCGCCATTGACCGAACTCTTTCCAGCTTCGTTCGAACCTATGTGAATCCGGACATTGCCCTGTGCCTCAATCAGGCTGACCTGGTCCCCGTCGACCTTCAGTGCGCACGTGTCGGCCTGGATCGTCGCGGCGGACTCCTTCCGTGACACCGTCAGGTCCGCCGAGCCAAGAAGATTCACGACAGAAAGCACTTCGTTAGCCAGCTCCAGCACCGCCATCGACGCGGTCGCCCGGATAGTGTATGCCTCCCGCCCGGTTCGGGTGAGACTCGGTTCGCCCTCGAGTTCGACACGACCGGCATCTCTTAGAATGGTCGTGGAGGCCGAATGACTCGCCCACGCACCCTGAGCGAGGCTGGAACCGTTTGTGAATCTGAGAGAATCGCCTCCCTCATATGCAGTCAGTGCAGGCGACTCTATCGTCAGGGTGCCATTTTCGCCATTACGATACCGGACACTGCCCGATCCAACTGAGGAATCCCCGGATACACTCCTGAACCATCGGTTCGCCCTGACGTGTCCCCCGCCTGCGAGGGCGATCCTAACATCACCCTTCGCGTTCACGGTGCTGGCAGCCTGTCTATAGGTGACTTCTCTAGCGGATAGTGTTCTAGCCTCATCCGCAAGCCGCACGCCACCAGAAAGTCGCGTGATGCGAGTATGTGAGTCGAACGTGAGCCGATCCGCAAAGAGCGTGTATCGGTCGTCCTGAAACTGAACATTCTTGTAGAAGTGGTAGGCCTGTTCCTCTGCAGTCACTGCCGCCGAATCAGCCCGAATCCTGCTGTGCTGAAGAATCGCAGTAACCTCTCCGGCGTAGCTCCGGCTTGTGCGACCGTTGCGGGTGCGAGTTTCACTTCTGGACGCACGGATTTCGTCCGCGAGACTCGATCCTAAGGCGATCGGTCCCGCGGACAGAAGAACGAATAGTGTCAGCGTTCTAGCCACGGCTCGTGTCGATGCGGGTGACGACTTCCTTAAGTGTCCATGTCGACAGGTTGGATGTGGCCTCGAAGCCAATACCGGTTTCAACACCGTGGTCACTCACGATGCGGACGTTGGAGGGTCCCTGAATCATCTCGGTCTCCTCTTCCCACCGAAGCGTGTCCGTATAGAGGAGGGATCCACGGGAGGACTCGAGGACAACGCTGTCCATGGCCGTCAGGATGCGCCGGCCTTCGTCGATCAAGGCCTTCTGCGAGATCAGCGTGGAGATGATCGAGTCTGCGGACTCACTGTAAAAAACGACCGAGACGCCTCCATCAAGCCTGGACACGTATTCTCGGTCGTTTTTGCTAAGGTGGGGCGAGGTGATCCGGGCGCGTAGCTTCCCGTTCCGGGTCACCTCTTTTATGACGTCCCAGGCTTCTTGGTCTGGGCGGCCTGTCCCAAGATCCGTTGAATGCTCGCCTGGCGGTTGCTCGTCAGGCGTTGAACAGGCCAGCGCAAGGGCCAGCAGCAGGATTCGTACGCCCACGGCTGAGTCAGACGGTCTCGGGCTGCCCGTTCTCCTGTCTGCGGTTGATGGCCTGACGGGCCACACAGGCTTCCATAAATCCATAGAACAGCGGTGAGGGCTGCTCAAGTCTGGATTTGAACTCTGGATGAGCCTGAGTCGCGACAAAGAACGGGTGATTCGGCAACTCGATGAACTCCATCAATTTCGTACCGTCATCCCGACGATGGAATCCGGAGAACACGAGACCGTGTTCTTCTAGCAGATCGATAAATTTCGGTGAGACCTCGTAGCGATGGCGGTGGCGTTCGATCACGGCTCGTTCGCTGTCCAGAATCACGCCGACACGGAAGTTCTCGTTCGGGTTTTGGCGCATTTTCTCGAGTCGTGCGGCGTCATCTTCGAGGCGTCCTAAGCGCTCATACAAATCTATGAGCCTGCTGTCGCGTTTGAGAACGGCCGCGTAGCCGCCGAGGCGCATCGTCCCACCATACCTGCTTTCCTCAATAATCTCACGCTGCGAGTACTGGATGTCGATAACGGCGTTCGGTCCGTCCGGATCGATCTCGGCGGAGCTGGCATCCAAAAGACCTGCGACGTTCCTCGCATACTCGACGACCGCCATCTGAAGCCCGTAGCAAAGACCCAAGAAGGGCACGCCGTCCTCCCGTGCAAAACGGATCGCTTCCAGAACACCGTCCGCCCCACCCTCTCCAAAGGCACCCGGAACGATCACACCGTCGAACTCCGCGAGTGCCTCAAATGAGAGTCCCTCAAGGCGTTTGGAATCAATCCAGGATATCTGGACGTCCGTGTCGAGCGACGCCCCGGCGTGTTCGAGGCTTTGATTTACAGAGATATATGAGTCCGTGAGCTCGTACTCGCCAATCTCCACATACTTGCCAACCATCGCGACCTTGACGTGGTGCTGAGGATCACGAATCCGACCGATAAGCTTCGACCAGTTCGACCAGTCTGGTGTGGTTTCTGGCTCCAGGTTCAGGTGATTCAGGATCTTCTCGCCCAACCCTTCCTTTTCGTAGTCGAGAGGGACTTGATACTGTGTGTCCGAGTCGGGAGCGGAAATAATTCGGTCGATCGGGATGTTCGCCGATACCGTGATCTTCTTCTTGCGGGGCTCGTCGATCGGGTCGACGGCACGGCAGAGGATGAAGTCAGGGAAGATGCCGTGCTCGCTGAGCAGACGGATGGCCTGCTGGGTCGGCTTGGTCTTCATCTCCGATATATGGGCAGGCACTGGGAGATACGTGACGAGCGCGTAAAGCATGTTCTCTTCGCCTACGTCGCGCTCGAGGCTCTTCATGGCGAAAAGGAAGGGACGGTTTTCGTCATCACCGATGGTACCGCCAATCTCGACCAGCGCGATATCGGAGCTTTCGGCTGCCTCGGCTACACGGTTTTTGATCTCATCGGTGATGTGCGGGACGGGTTGAACCGTCTGACCCAGATATTCACCCCTTCTCTCCCGTTCGATAACGGTGTGGTAGATCTGGCCTGTCGTGAGGTTATGCTGCCGTGGAAGGTCGAGAGCCAGGAAGCGCTCATAGTTGCCGAGGTCTAGGTCGATCTCGCCGCCGTCATCGGTGACCCAAACTTCCCCGTGCTCCGTCGGCCTGAGGGTTCCCGCGTCGTAGTTGAGATATGGATCGATCTTGATGGCTGTGACTTTGTAGCCGTATTGCTGGAGAATTTTCCCGATCGAGGCGGTGGCCAGTCCCTTTCCTACGCCGCTGATCACACCGCCGCTGACGACGATATACTTTGGACCTCGATAGTCGCTGCTCAAAGCGCCTCCCGTAAGGGTTTGGTGGTGCTGTTTGGCGATCGGGGAGAAAAAAACGGCGATGGTGCTGACACCGGCGCCGGATCAATCGATAACTTTGGGGACACGAAAGTGGCCGTGACCGGATTTAGGAGCGTTGGCGAGAGCGGCCTCCTGCGACAGCGATTGTGTTGGCTCGTCCGGTCTGAATACGTTCGCAAGCGGGAGCACGTGAGCCGTCGGTTCTACGTGGATCGTATCCAACTCGCCGAGCGTAGCAACATACGCGAGCATCTGGTTGAGGTCAGTGACGAGACGGGTTTTCTCCGGCTCAGTGAGCCGGAGACGGGCTAGTTTAGCCACTTTCTGCAAGTCGTCTCGTGTTACAGGCATCTTAAGACCCCAATCGAGTAAAAACGCACGAAATAATATCAGACATTGGATCTGTGAAATCAAGAAGAAGCGGCCTCTCAGCAGGGTAGAAGGTGCGCATAGCGCTGCACGACTTTCTTGGTTACCCCTTGGAAGCGGATCGTCAGTTTTGCGTCTTCGCCTGAGCCTGATCGGGCCTCGATAACACCCTTCCCCCAAGTCGGGTGTATGACCCACGATCCCACGGATGTGTCGACTTCGCCCACGGCCCTTTTCGGCTCCTCGAATATTTCCTGTTCTTCCGCCACATACGCATCGTCATCTGCGAACTCCTGGATCTTATAACCCGTGTCCAGTAGGTGTTCCGGGATCTCGTTCAGAAACCGTGACGGTTTGGACGAGACGATTCCGCCATACCGTCGACGCTCACGCGTGTATGACAGGAAGAGCCGGTCCATCGCTCGCGTGATCCCGACATAGAAAAGTCGTCTCTCCTCTTCCATTGACGCATCGTCTTCGAGGTCTTCGGCCGATCGAATGATCGGGAACAGCCCGTCCTCCATGCCGCAGAGTAACACGGCCTTGAACTCCAGGCCTTTGGCACTATGCATTGTCATGAGAGTGAGGGTGTCTGATGAGTCGTCCCAGCCGTCGTCCACATCGGTCATAAGCGAAACTTCACGCAGGAACTCGGCGACGGTAGGGTCCTCCGCTCGCTCGACGAAGGTCTGGATATTCGTGACGAGCTCTTGAACATTGTCGCGACGGCTTTCGGCATCGGGTTGTCCGTATGCGCCGAGGCTGGTGAGAAAATCGGTCTCTTTGATCACGTGCAGGGCGAGTTCATCTGCCGGCTCGATGGCCGCGATTTCGCGGAAGCGATCAATCATGGCCCGGAATGCCAGCATCTTCTTGGCAGCTCCTGATGAGAGCGTCTCGATTTGATTGCAGCGTCCCAGGGCATCAAACGGACTGATCCCTTCTGCGGCTGCATAGTCTAGAAGGCGGCCGAGGGAGGTCTTCCCAATTCCGCGCTTCGGGGTGTTGATCGCGCGAGTGAGGCTGACGCTGTCGAGCGAATTGTCGATCAGGCGTAGGTAAGCGAGTAGATCCTTGATCTCCGTGCGCTCGTAGAACTTGACATCGCCGACGATCACATACGGGATGTTCGACCTGACTAGCTGCTCTTCGATCGCACGTGATTGTGCGTTCGTCCTATAGAGCACGGCCGTTTCCTTGTGCAGCGTGTCGCCTGCCTCCTTCAGCTCCTTCACGACCTGACAGACCCAGCGGGCCTCGTCCTTCTCGTCTAGTGTGCGCCTCAGCCTTATTAGGTCACCGCCGCCGCGGTTTGACCAGAGCTCCTTTCCTTTTCGGCCCTGGTTGTGGCTGATGACGGCATTCCCGGCATCAAGGATGATCTGGGTTGAGCGGTAGTTCTGTTCGAGCCGGATTGTCGTCGTCTTCGGATAGTCTTTCTCAAAGTCGAGGATGTTCCGGATGTCCGCTCCCCGCCAGGCATAGATGCTCTGGTCATCGTCGCCGACGACGCATATGTTCTGGTGGCTTTCAGCCAGATTCCTAGCGAGCAGATACTGAGGGCGGTTCGTGTCCTGATACTCGTCGATCAGGATATAGTCGAAACGGTTTTGATATTTCTCAAGGATCTCCTCGTTTTCCCTTAGCGTCGAAACGGTCCGCATCAGGAGATCGTCGAAGTCGACGGCGTTGTTCTCCTGAAGCTCCTTTTGGTATGCACGGTAGATGGTGGCGATCTGTTTCTCGTAGAACGTGAAAGCACGCTTCTCGAAGGCATCGGGACTCGCCATCCTGTTCTTCTCATTGCTGATCCGAGCCCTGACCTGCTTTGGTGAGTAATCCTTGTCGGACAAGTTATTCGACTTGATGGCTTTCCGTATCACGGCGAGCTGGTCGGAAGTATCGTAGATGGTGAAGTTTGGCTCCAGATTCGCGGCGAGTGCTTCAATACGAAGGAACCGTGCACAGATGGAGTGAAAGGTTCCCATCCATAGGCCGCGAACCGACCGCTGCAGAAGCGTCTCTATCCGATCCCGGATCTCGCCAGCAGCCTTGTTAGTGAAGGTCATTGCTAGGATGCGGGTCGGTGGGACGTCGCAGTTTCCGATGAGATGGGCAATACGGCGTGTCAGCACCCTCGTCTTCCCGGAGCCAGCACCTGCCAAGACAAGAAGCGGGCCGTCGACCGTCTCCACCGCTTCCCGCTGCGGGTCGTTCAGATCGAGAAATATCGGGTTCTCTCGGTCGACTGGTTCAGGCGCATTCAGGTTGAGCACACCTTGCACGACTATCTCCGTTTGGATGACTGACGCCAAGTCTGGCGTCGGGCCGACTTTGTTTGTCTCTTGGCCGCCTCGTGTTCCCTGGCTGTCTTTGTAAACACATGGGAACCGTCTCCCTTCGCTACAAAGTACAGATAGTCGCTGCGGGCGGGATTAACAGCTGCCCGCAGAGAGGCTGCGCCCGGGCTCAGGATTGGGCCCGGCGGCAGGCCAGAGTGGCGATAAGTGTTGTAGGGAGAGTCAAACTGGTAGTCCTTATAAAAAAGGCGCCTCGGGCCGTCCGGGATCGCATACTGAACCGTTGGATCCGCCTGCAGCCGCATTCGTCTCTTAAGACGGTTGTGGTAGACGGCCGAGATCGTATCGCGCTCGCTGTCGATGACTGCTTCGCCCTCGATAATCGACGCCATTGTCACGACCTCATGCACGGTCATGTCGAGCAAAGCCGCTGACCGCTTGAGGTCATCGTCGACGATTTTGTGAAAATGGTCGATCAGGACGCGCAGAACCTGCTCTTCCCCAGCGGATACAGACACGCGGTAGGTCTCAGGGAACAGGTATCCTTCCAAGTTGTCCGCATTGACACCAACCTTGCGACAGAAAGCAGAGTCCGTAGTCATCCGATCCAGTTCCTCCCGATCGAGATCGAGTGACGATACCAGGATCTCGATGACGCGTTCCCGCCTGAGTCCTTCGGGTATTGTGACCGAATGCGTTACGTCGCGTGGGACTCGTAGCTCTCTCAAGACCTCCCACGTCGTCATGGAGCCGTCGAAGGGGTGATCGCCGGCCGTGAAGGACCTTGAAGCACCCGTTACGATAGCGAGGGCTCTCAGGAAACGCGGGCTTTGGATGATGCGCTCACGCCCCAGCCTTCGGGAGATCGAAGCGACAGACATGCCCGGCTCAATCCGGACGGTCTTCGGTCGCGTGCCTGTAGGTCCGTTTAGCGTGATCACCCAGAGCGATGCCGTCAGACCGATCGCTAGGACGGTAACTGCGATCGTCGTAGCCAGAGACGGCCTCCCGATTTTCTTCCAGATCTTTGTAGTCTTGTTGATCACGTCTGGTTTGCGCGCAAGAAGGACTCCAGCATCAGGCAGGCCGCAACGCGGTCGATGTCCCCACGTTCCCGGCTTGTCTCCCCCCTCTGCTGCAATACGGCCTTGGCTTGCTCACTCGTGAGTCGCTCGTCCCAATACGTGACTTTCATTCCGGTTACCGATTCTACGGCCTGCCCGAAACGTTCAACTTCTTTGGCCATTTCACCGCGGGTGCCATTCATATTCAGGGGCAAACCAATCACGATGGCTCCCACCGCGTGGCGGCCTGCGAAATCTGCCACCTGTGATACGGCATCGTCGAGTCCCGATGCAATTAAGGTCGGTTGGCCTTGGACGGTGATACCGAGCGGGTCGGTTACAGCGATTCCCAACCGTTTTCGACCATAGTCAATTCCGATCAGTCGGCGCACGGCCAACCTCCGGGAGATCCGATGGAAAGTCTTTCAATGGGACGGTTCAGGCGTCGTCTGAGGGGAGAGAGCGCAGGCGCTCTCGCTTCGTGAATACCTGATGCTGGAGGGAGACCACACGACCGCGGTCCGCTTCGCAGCCGGCTTTGGCAGACGGGAGAAGACGCTCAATCAACTCTTCGATCTCGCGTATGTGCTGCCGCAGGATTTGGCTCGAAACCGGCACGTCACTCTTGGCCGTCTCTGGGTGACGAACCGGTTTCGTGTTTGCCCGGTGGGCCGAAGCTTGGGCCTTGTTGGCCGAACATCGTGTTGAGCGCGGCCGCCGGGTCCTCTGGGGGGCGATCCCACAGCGAACGCACGACCGACGAAACGACGGCTTTAATCGATCTCTTTTGATCTTTCAGGCACAGATGGCGGATAGCTTTTCGTGACGTTCGCTTGGGTTCTTCACGAATGAAATCAGCTGCACTGACCTTATCCTGATGAGCATTGTCCATCAGGTTCGAGAACGCCTCGACGTCCATTGGGTCGTCCAATTGCGCAAGGATTTCGTCATCCTCGGGGAATGTTGGGAGCTCTTTTGTCATGATTAAACCGTATGAAGAGCAACTTAGGTAGAGGCCAGTTAGATGTCAAACCGGCGTCTCTATTCTGGCTCCTGGTAGTCGAATTCAACCTGTTTCGCTACGGCCTTCCCTGTCTGCAGATCCATCACAGACAAGGTCAAGATATTCGTGCCGTATTTCGCCTCGGTCAGGTCCAGCTCGAGCTGTCCACGTTCCCAGTCCTGGTCCCCTGTTTGGTCGAAGGTGAAGGTGACCTCAGGCTTGGCTTCACCGAGGAATGCTGGGCGCCGCCGCCGCCCCTCCTTATGCCGGACACCGGCCGTTACGCGGTAGTTCGTCTGCCCAAAGCTGTTCATCGTGAGTCCATAGATCTCGTAGTAGAAAGGTACGACTTTTCGAGTGTAGGTGCGCCCCGGCCTGGGGATGACCTCCCAGCGACCACGTCTAAACCGAATTGCCCCCTCGTAATCATTAATGGACGTTGCTAGGAACAGATCGCTGAGCCCCAGCTCTCCGTCTGGATAAGCCTCGACCTCGATATCCTCCTCGATCGCTGTGAGTCTGCCCCCGCCGATGTCGTGGATCCGCAGCGTTAGGTGATACAGGCCTGGCTCTAGGTCCGCCCGGATTACGTCGATGATGTCCCCGTCCTCGTCAGGCCTGAGGCGGACACGGTCCGATCGTCTGAACACGCGGGTAAAAGAGGAGTCAGCCAGTGCGATCGACCTGGAGACGATGGCCACGGGGCCATCGGCACTCTCGCGTGTCCGAACTGCCGATCTTGGAAATTCGTAGCTTACGTCGATCCGGGTGCGAAACGGATCCGCGCGGAAGTCTCGAACATCGTGACGTAGGCTCTCGATGGGTGCGAATTCTGCCTCGATAAAGTCGTCTGGAATCTCGTCGACAGTCCGTTGGAACGCGAGCTTCGGTGCGTATTCAGACATGCGTGCCGTAGACCGCATGATCGAGGGGGGCATATCCGGGATCGGCGCAAATTGGAATCCGCTCCCACCCGCCTCCTTTGTGAAGTCGAAAACGAGTCCTCTGCCGATTTCTGTATAGACCCACGACTCCCAAGGCACGATGCTGTAATCGCCGAACAGGGTGACGGGTGCGTATGATTCGTTCTCCGCACGAGCCTGCGGATTCATCAGAGAGATGGAGCGGCTGTCGCCGGGCCCGACGCCCGAGGTCTCGTTTGCAAACTCCTCGCGCTGGGCGAGCGTAATGCCCCGGGACGAGCGGATCGGAAAGACTGGCCCGACCAGCTCACCCTGGGGCGGTACGTTGTAGAGATCCGCATACATCTGCTCCTTGATCTGTTGGACCTTTGACGAAGTCAGGGCGGGTACTCTTCCCGATTGCGACCTGTAGTCCGGCTCCCCATAACGGATGTAGACAGCCCCGCGCTGATCCCAGGGATAGGCAAAGTCGCCGAAGTTCCTGCGAGCGAACCACACGCGACCGTAGTGTTCTAGGAGCCGTTCGTTCAGCTCCGTCGTCAGGTCTGGGTCCTTTTCGCGCCAGAATCGCTCGCGAAAGACGCGTCGCTCGTTTTCCTCGAGCGACGCGTATACCGGCGCAAGATTGCCGGGAAGCACGGTTCGTACGTCGTCGAACCATTTTCGTTCTCGGTCTGTTACGCGGAGCAGATACATCTCAAAGTGATCGAGCGCAGAACTGAAAGCTCTGAGCTTGATGTCTTTGATGGCGAGTATCGGGATTAGATCGACTGCATCAGGCTTGGCCTGGTAAAGAGGCAGGATAAGCCCGTCGATTTGACGGTAGTTTTTAAGGCGCAGGAGCGAGCGGCCTAGCAGAACAGCTGTTTCGATATCTTCGGGTTCGAACTTGATGTATGTCTTGAGGAAGCTGGCGGCTTTCTGGTCCTCTTCGCCCCGCGCATGGTACTCACCCAGAATGCGATACGGGAGGGAGTAAGTCGGGTCCTTTTTTATCGCCTGCTTGGCGAAGCGAACTCCATCGGTCATGTCCCGTTCAAGGTAAGCACGCGCGAGATTTGAGTAGGGCTCCAGGAAATCGGCGTCGAGGTCGATAGCATTCTTGAAGTGATCGATGGCCTTGGCAAAGAACTCGGGACGCCTGATGAAAATGCGACCCAGGCCGTTTTGAGCGCGGGCGCCGGCATCATCGAAAGTAAGCGCCTGTTCGAATGACTCCTCCGCCTTATCAACAAGGCCACGCGATAGGTAGGCCTCACCGAGAACGCACCACGAGGTCCCGTCCACCGCCTGCTCCACCAGCTCGGACACCATGGTTTCGGCATTGCTCGCTGCGAACAAAGCAATTGCCTCGAGCTGCTGTCCCGCCATGGTGGCAAGAATATCTGACAGCTTGTCCCATCGCCAGACCTTGCGACCGCTGGTCGCGTAGTTCCAGATGATGTGGCCAGACTCAACGTCGACTAGCCGCAATGACAAACCGAGGTTGTGGATCGTGCCTGCTTCGCCAGTGACGGCGATGCTACCACAAAGGATGGCATCGGCTATTGTAGTCTCCATGGCGCGCTCCCGATCCTGCGCGCCGATCCGGACGAGTTGCTGATTGTCCCGCCCCTTGATCTCACCCGGAACGAGCGAGAAGACTGCATCTCGCGTCATCCCCTGACGGATCGCTATCCGGCAGTCCGCCGCGAGATACGCCCATTCAGTGGTAAAGATGGGTTGAATCATGATTTCAGTCGGAAGGTCTTCGATATCGGGTGGTGGTGGTGAGATATCTGCCTTTGAGAACCCGAGACGGGATACGATTTCTTCTGCAGGGATATCACCGACGTTCTTGTTCGCCTTCGTCCAGGTCCAGGCCGGGTCGTCATGGATCTCACTCGACCAGATAATTCTGCCCGTAGACAGGTCCACAAAACGTGCCCGTATTGTGCGGATCCCAGCGGATTCCACGGTGCCCGTGAGCACGAAATCCGCACGGGTACGCCTGCGGAGTCTCTCGAGCGCATCCGCCTGGACTCGATCTTTGACTGAAACAACCAAGCGCACAAGCTCTGCCCTTAGAGTGTCGGGTTCGACCAGAACGAACCGGCGACGGCCGAGCGCTTCAGAGTATGACCGTCTCATCAGCTCCGCGCCAAGCCGATCGGCGATGAAGACACCGTAATCCGAGTCACCGGGATAGGCAAATGGTGCGACGGCGATCCTGGGGGCCGAAAGAGACACGACCGATTGGGCCGGCAGGTCTAGAGCCAGCAGTAGGAGAAGGATGAGCGATGGGAATAGGCGGAGCATCTGCGTCAGTCGAGTGGAATCTGTAGGGCGACGCGGCCGGGCTGGACGATTAGGTTTTCTATGACGCTATAAGACCAGACCGAGACGAGTGCCAGGCCCAGGGTTCGTGCAGTGGATGCCCGAGACTCGACCGTTGCAAAGCGATCATCGAACGGGTTTGGATCGTTGGCCCCCCCCGTTCTTGCAGGCAGGTTCAGGTCACGTTCTGACGTCTTGCTGTACTCGTTCAGTGCGGTCCGATAGGAGCGATCCGCCAAATACCATCCGGCTGCGAGCACTGCGAACCCTCCCGCGATAATTCGACCCCTTGATCTCCTTCCCCGATAGATCTGTCCCCAGCCTGGGACAACAAGAGATCGCACCGCCCCCTTAAGCGGAGAGGTTGCGTTGATACGCTCCTGCATCTGAACTCGTCGCATGAGCTTCAGGGAGGCTAGAACCTGTGTCAATGCGTCGTCTTTCTGGAGGTCCATTACCCCGTAAGCCTGCCCAGGGTCGTTTCTGAAGAGCTCGCGGATAACAAGGTCCGCACCGACAGAATCGAACAGTGCAAACCTGCATCGAGCAAGGTCGAACAGAATCTGTTCACGGTCCTCCCCCCGGACTTGGTCGAAGATCGGTGCAATTTCCAGGATGCCCGGTAGGTTTGTAAGCTGGTCGAGGGCATCGGCATATGCTTCCGATAAGTAAGCACGCTCAGCGGCTGCGATGGTCCCCTGAGCCGCAGCCGTTGTTGGGCAGACAAGTGCAACCAGGCACGCGATTTTTCTCAGCCAAGTATTCATCAGGGCAGGTATGTGTAGACGTTTCCTTTGGAGCTGAAGACGTGGATCAGGTTTCCGGGACCACCATCGAGAGACAGGCCGCCTTGATGGTAGTCATCCTCGGGCAGTGTCCACGATAGCAGGTGAGACAGTTCAATATCGAAGGCGTGTACGCACTGAGCAGTTGCATCCAAGACGAATATTTGGCTGAATCGGTTCAGCGTCAGACACGTCGGGACAAGCGAAATGGGAAAGGTGACCTCTTCCCAGTTGATCGTCTGACCAAGCCCGGCCGAGATGTCCGAGCGAACGACACGCCCCTCGCCGCCGAGGACAGCCCACAAAGCAGAAGCATCTCCGGCAAGGTTTGTGGGGTCGGAGAAGGAGAGGCCGTATCTCACGAGTTCTGCGTTTTGGGGTGTGTAGACTCTCAGGCTGCCACCTCCAGATACGTATAGGTTTCCGTCGCCGGCCTGTACGGCTGACACGACGGCGCCGTCTGAGAGCGGCCAGTCCAGGGGTCCCTTCCACTTAGCAGTAAGGTTCGGCAGACTGAACGCCCGTATGGTGACCTGGTCACCCGATGCGTTTGTCCCTGCAAGGTATATGCAATTGCCCACTGTTGCGGGTCTAAACACAGTCGGTCCGGCGATTTGCAGTGTTGCTACGTCCACGTCGCTGGCTTCAAGGGCGTTAGTCTCCTCCCGAATCGCACCGACGGTCTGCGAGCCGTCGAAGGAGGAACCAAAAAAGTATCTGTAGCTGCTGAGGTCGATCCCAAAGGTCCGTGGGACTAGGGCGTAGAGGGTAATCGATGAGACCGACGAGCCGGTGGCCAGTCCGACCCTGCCCAGTGATACAGGTTCGGTGCGTGCGAGCGAGTAGACCTCCGTGCTCTGCGACGCACTAGTGAGGGTCGCACCCGCAGAGACAGTGGTCCGGATTTCGTACTCGTAGGGCGTATTACCTTCAATGTCGAGATCCAAGTAAGTGTCAACGCTAGGTGCCGCGAGCAGCAGTGACCGGCTTCCCGAGGGTGTACGCCGGACGACCTCAAACCCGGTCAGGCCAGCACCGACCGATTCCCAATCAATTTGTATCCGGCCCTGAAAGGGGTTACGCCGAAGACGGACTAGGCGGGCCCCGGGGATCTGAACTTGAACCGCCCGGCCTGAAGAGCTTCCTTGATCGGTACGGGCGATCACGGAGTATTCGATCAGCTCGCCTGAGGCAGGTGACGGGTCGATGAAACTATCAATCAGACGGCTGTCTCCTAAGGCCATTCCGTCGGTCATCACACCGATGGAATCGAAGATAAGGCCGTCGTTGCGGCGCAGGAGGACTACGCGATGGAGGGGTGCGATTCCGAGATACTCCCAGCGGACGTTAACTCCACCTGAGGCAGGCCGGAAATCCGAAGTGAGTATGTGGATTAGGGGTGTGTTCCGGGGATCCTGAATAAGATCCCGTTCCGGACTGTAGCAAGCCTGAAGTAGGATTACTAGGCCGGAGATGGCGAGGAAGTTGCGCCACTGAAGAGAAGCAGCAGAAACGGGGAGCGCGTGACCGCCGCACTCCCCTGAGTATTGGCTCTTCGTGTCCTGCAAAATTAGGTTGCCTTCTCTGAGGCCTACTCAGCCTCTTTCTCCTCATCCCTCTTGATTACGAAAGTGCTTATAAAATCGCAGCTTGCAATAAATTTTAGCCAAACCTTCAGGTTGTGTCAACCGACATTGCAGGACATTTGAAGGGCATAGAGAAAACTGGTATTCAAAATCGACAGCTACTTTGGGGTAAACTTATTTTGGGGCATACCTTGCACCGAATTCGCAGTCTCTCAATTCATCTTTTCCCGTGCCCCTAGTTACATTTGCCCCTTGGGGGCACCGCAAACAAGATTCTCGTTGATTAAGATGCAAGAGTTCGGTGCATCCTGAAGGAAGACCCGAAGCAACCGAGACACAAGTTAGTGGAAGTCGTTATAGGATTGGGGGCGTCTCTCCAGACGATCTCGACTCAGCGAAGAGACCTTGTCGCGATGGATCTAGCCAAGAATTCTGCACCTTTGTGACGTACATTTAGCCTTCACCGGAGGGGGAAGATACGCCCGTCCCGGAATCGGACCGGAGGGGCCAAACCCAAATAGATTTCGGCCAAGGCGGAAATTCGGCGCAACCTACAGGCCTAGGCTTGTTGCGTGATCAGCAGCAGGAAGCGGCCGAGGTAGGTTCCTCGGTGATGCAGCATTCGGAGGGCTCGGAGTGTAGCATCTTCGCATCATCAAGCACGACAAACACTTCCCACTCGTTCCCGTCCGGATCCTGCACCCAGAATTTGTCCTGAAGAGAATAGCAGCAGACGGTGTCCCTTTCGTTGCGGAAGACGACACCGCCCAACTCGAACCTCTGCTTTGCGACCTTGACGGCTTCTGTCGATTTGACTTGGACGCCGAAATGCCCGCGGAGGGCAGACGCCTGCTCGATCGAGCCTGCTTTCAGCGATAGGTTCACCGACGGATCATCGGCTTCGAACTTCGCATAGTCCTTTCTACGCTTGACCGGGTCTGTTCCCAAGAGGAGTGAATAGAACGATATGGCGCGGTCAAGGTCGGACGTAGTGAGGCCTATGTGGATTCTTGTGGCATTCTTGAATTCGACGGATGAGGTTCGACTCATAAAACGCCCCATTCGGGCGATAGTGGCTGCATTCACCTAGGTAGACGGCGGTTGCCAAAAGGACGCAGATTCTACGTTACTTTTTATTGTCGTTGACCGATAGGGTGACAAGGTTCGATTCTCGTGCAGTTAGTATTAGAATCCGCACAGCTTAGAGATGCTGACAAGTCAGGATTTTTTCGGCCCACACGGAAAAGCTTCATTTTTGTCAAGTCAGTCAAGTTTCAAGTAGAGCTGCTCGGCCGTTAGCGGCTGACCGAACCCGCCGAAGGCTTCGAGAACCAGCATGTCTCCTGGAACGTTTCCGAGCCTGGCGTTTGCCGCCCAGACCGTTCTGGCTGCTCCAATCCCGATCGCCGGAACGTTTATTGTAATCAGGTCTCGTGCCTTTATCGTGTGGTGAGCGACCTCGTCTTTCCGGATTGTTGACGCGGCCTGCATCAGGTGTCGAGTTGAGGCCCGAAGCCATTCAGGGCCCTCTTGAGTGGCGTTTGGATGCCACCAAGGTGAGAGATCATCCGTGATCGCCCACCGCTGAATGTCTTGATACGGGTGAGCAGCTGTATCAAGTCCCCAACAATGGACTTCGAAGTCACCGCTGAACCGACGTGGCATTATGATGTCTCTTAGTGCGGAGTAGATATGAACTTTGATTCCGATTGCGCCCCAGTAATCTGAGATCAACTCATGGATATCGGTGTGCCACGTACTGACGATATCAAAGGTTAGTTCAAAGGGAGACCCGTCAGCCAGCTCTCGAATACCATCCTGATCGCGATCCACGTATCCGGCGGCATCAAGAAGGGCTCTTGCACGATCCGGGCTATACTCGGCGTATCGTCCAATTGATTCGTCATTTGCGTAAGGGTTTGGTGGATAGAACGTGAATCCACCTGGTTCGAGCAGTCCGTGAAAGAGAAGCTGACTGATCTCTTGACGATTAATTGCTATCGACATGGCGATCCGGACGTCCCTTGTGCGGAAGGCTTGCCGTAATCGCGGATTCTCTGAATCCCAGTTCAGATAGAAGGCCTGAGCCCCTCCTGGTGATGGATCTGAAAGGAACAAGCGATACTTGCCAGATGCAGCACCCGCGCGGAGAGTCGGATACATCTGTATGTGAGCATAGCGGCCAAGGAGGTCGAGTTCTTCGTTCATGAACTTGAGCAGCATAACCTGCACATCCGGGATCACAGTGAAGATAACCCGGTCGATATATGGGAGTTGGTTTCCGGCGGAGTCCACCTTCCAGTAGTACGGGTTACGCTCGAACACGATCTGCTGCCCCCGAGTCCACTCCACAGGATGCCAGGCTGTGAGTGTCGGGATTCCTGGTGTATACATCGCCTGCGCCCGAGATGAACGAGACCGGAAGTCTTCATATGAAGCAGCTGGATTGTAGCGTGGATGCCATTTCGCAAAGACGTGTTTGGGCAAGACGATCTGGTCGACCCGGGCCATAACGTATTCCAGCCGTCCCATCACCTCGTGCGAGGAGAGCCGAAGCGTATAATCATCCAACTTCTCAATCAGGATGGGCTTCCTGTCGATGACAAGGGCTGGGGGTGGGGTCGGGCGCTCGAGCGGCCTCGCATTGTCGTCGAAAAGAACATCTTCGTAGTAGAAGAGGATGTCGTCTGCAGTGAAAGGATGTCCATCCGACCACCGAATCCCTTTACGAAGTTGTACGATTGCGACTCTTCCTCCTTCCTCGAAGGTGTAGCTTTCCGCGAGGTTGGCCTCGGTGGAATCCCCTCTCGGCTTCGCATATTCGAGAAGAGCCTCGTTCATCATTTTCATAATGGCCGGCATCTGGATGATGTCACCGGTCAGCCCTCGGCGCAGGTCGCCCCCGTAAACGCCTATTGACTGGAAAGGAGCCCGCACCTTCGGGTTTTCGGGTAATCGCTCTGATACTGGAGGCAGGAGCCCTTCGGCCACGAGAGCAGCAAGTACTGGAGCCTCACCGAATGAGCGATTTTGCAGTATCGTGGGATCTATTGATCCAGCCGCGGGCAAGACTGAGGGAGTGGACGTCTGTAGCGTCGAAGACTCTCTCCCCTTGCAGGCGAGAATACATATGAAGATGCTGGCGCAGGCCCAAATAAGTCGAAACACTGATGCTGGCAGCAATGCGCCGAAGTCCAAGCCCATACAAAGTCGTTGGTGAAGCTGGCTCAGAACCAGTCCTGCTTTCGAAGAAAAGCCTGCTGCTCGTGTGGCAGGGAGTCGATGCGATCCCGAACCCAACGGTAGAAGTCTTCACTGATTTCGGTTGCCCAGGCCCCATCGATCTGTCCACCCGTGTATGTCCCGGCCTTCAACCGCTCGAACCCAAAGGTGTCCTTTAGTGCGATCAATTCGGATGTCTCAACGACCTCCTGAGCCAGATGGGCGGGCACAAAGACAACACCCTCCTTCAGGCCCAGAACTACGTCGCCGGGCATCACGGCCGCACGACCGATCACAATCGGTGTGTTGTATCCAATCACCATAGACTTGTCATACGACCCAGAAGTAGAGGGATCCCAGTTTCTATTAAAAACTATGAAGTCCTCAAGTTCCAGGATACCCGCTAAGTCGCGCGTACCTCCCCATACGACGGCTCCTGTACCTGTTTTCTCACGGATCATGTTCGCCAGATTATCCCCAAAGAAACCACCACCAATCTGCTTGTCCATTAGATCAGCGACGATTACATCGTCCTTTACCAGACGATCCATCACCCAGTGCTTGTCACGCCCCTGTAGCCCTTGCTGATGTGCCTCCTTAGCGACGACATCGGCGACATCGGGTCTGTTGGGGATGAAATTGCATGTAACCGCGCGTCCAACCAACACCGGGTTTCCATGGGTGATCCCCCATTTTCCTTGATATTGGCACTCGTAATCGTGCTGCCGGAGGATAGTCCAGGCCTGCTCGCAAGTAACCCGTTTCATTCGATCGAGGATGGAATCCGGAACTTTTGGGCGACCGTCCGGGAATCGCTCGCCTTCGAAGAGATGAGTGTAGAGCCGTATCTGTTCCTTGTCGAACGTGAATGGAAGCGGAGGTGAACAGTGTTCAGGTTGGAATGACATCGTGAGGCTCCTGTTTGAGTTGTCGTAATGCGTATACGGAACCTCTGTCGTAAGTAGAGGTCAAACACTCTCTCGCAGAAAAATTGGGCACGCACAAACGACGGTGCGAGCCCAATCGAATACGCTTCGCGTCGTTAGCTGTTATCACCAGTAAGACACGACACCGATCAAACCGACTGCCCAGCAATAGTACG
Organism: Gemmatimonadota bacterium; assembly: GCA_002714465.1. The sequence continues at coordinate 19,176 of PAXL01000060.1, forward strand.
CGAATAGGCTGAGTTTACCTCGGCCGAGGATCGAGAGCAGCCAGCGGACCGAAAATACACCTGACACGTATGCGGTCACCGCTCCGACCAGCAGGACGGACCAAGATTCAGTTCCCGGTCCGATAGTTACCAGTCCTCCGACTTTTAGTGCAGTGGCACCTGCGATGATCGGTATCGCGAGCAGAAATGAGAACATCGCGGCCTCCTGTGCTTCTACCTTGCACCACAGTCCCGTCGCGATCGTCATACCGGAACGGGAAATACCCGGCACGATTGCCGCCGCTTGAGCGATCCCGATCGCCAGGCTTGATAAAACAGTTTCTACTGGGCGCTCACCAAGCCGGTTTCGCGTGCTGAAGAGGACAAACCCGGTGACGATTAACATAACGGAAACGGTGAAAGGGCTGGCGAAGATCTCGGTCAGGCGACCCTCTAGAGTTAGGCCAGCGATCACGGCCGGCAGTGATGCGAGGACCAAGAGCCCGACTGTCTTCAGCGCTCTGGGATCGCGTCCGAAGAAGCCGTAGACCAGCTTCCATATACGGCGTCTGAACACGGTTACGACCGCCATCAAAGTGCCGAAGTGCACGATAACCTCGAAGGTGACGTCTCCCGTCTTGATGCCGAGCATCGCATGCCCCAACGCTAAATGGCCCGAACTACTGACAGGCAGAAATTCGGTCAAGCCTTGGACAATACCGAGCAGTGCGGCTTCAAGATACGTCATCATCTCCTGATCCGGTTAAGGTGAACGATCGAAGGAACTACCTCAAGAAAAAGTCGATCTAACGTTCAAAACGTAGGGCCAGTCAAGGTATTCGGTCAATAAAATGGGGCTTGTAATATCCCCCGGTCTTAGAATCGCTATTTGAGATTACCAACAGACTGCTGGCCTACTTTTCGGTCACAGAGGCAGTTTGCGTTTCGATCTGATTGGGCTGTGCCAGTGTATGCGTTCACTGATGCGAGTTCTTGAAACTAGCGAGTGTGCGGACAGTTATATTGCATCCCATAAACGTGTAATCACGCGCAGCAAAACGTCCAAACGAGATACTAGACGACCATAAAACCCGCTTTTATTCGGGAAAACCGGGCAACATACATGCCAGAGACGGGATCATCTAACGTGTAGATCTCATTCGTTGCAGGAGACTTACAAATGAAGAAACTGGGCTGGGGACTGGTTGGAGGTGGCGAAGGCAGCCAAATCGGTTTCGTTCATCTTGCCGCGTCGGGTCTAGACGGCAGGTTGGAATTTGCCGCCGGCGCTATGGATGAAGATCCCAAGAGAGCGCGTGAGTACGGTATCCGACTAGGTCTGGATGTAGAACGAGCTTACGGCAACTGGCGCGAAATGCTCGAGGGTGAACGCGAGCATCCCAGAGGGGTCGACATCGTCACGGTGGCTACTCCAAACGTGACACATTTCGAGATCACGAAGAGTTTCCTCGAGGCAGGCTTCCACGTGCTGTGCGAAAAACCGTTGACGGCGACCTTGGATGAGGCTAGGACCCTAGTCGGGATCGCCCGCGATTCTGGTCGCGTATGTGCAGTCAACTATGGCTACTCCGGCTATCCAATGGTCCGTCATATGCGAGCCATGGTGGCAAGAGGCGATCTTGGCGGCATTCGTGTGGTCTTCGGTGAGTTCGCGGGTGGCTTTCACGCGGATCCTCGCGACGAAGATAACCCTCGAGTGCGGTGGCGATTCGACCCGGAGCAGGCGGGGATCTCGGCGATCACGGCTGATTGCGGGATTCACGCCATGCATATGGCCTGTTTCGTCACGGGCCAGAGGATCGTCTCTGTCTCTTCAGACTACGCACATGGTGTCGCGGGTCGAGCCCTAGAAGACGACTCGCTTACCGCCTTCCGAATGGACAACGGCACGGTGGGACGTCTCTGGGCAAGTGGCTTGGCGATTGGACGCACGCACGGACTGACACTGCAGGTTTTCGGTGAGAGGGGCGGGCTACGATGGATTCAAGAGCAACCGAATCAACTCTTCTGGACGCCCCTGAACCAGCCTACACGGATACTCGAACGAGGAGACCCCGGACTGTCCCCCGAAGCGGATCGAGCCAGCAGGGTGACCTTGGGTCACCCTGAGGGTTTAACGCTTGCCTTCGCGAACATCTACCGCGATCTCGCAGATGTGGTTGCGGCGAAAAAAGCCAACAACAGCCCTGATCCTCTCAGCCACGGCTACCCAACTGCCGAGGATGGCCTTCACTCAATCGAGACGATCTATGCGACGGCCGCATCAGCAGCGCAAGGTGGGACTTGGGTCCAGGTTTAGCTGCTTGATGGGGTTTGGAAACCGGAGCGTATGCTAGGCGTCGGAATACGAGGACTAGAAAGATAGATTGGACGAAAGAAGTCGTCGAGACCCGGTATGTGCATGGAAAAAGGTAGCAAATGGGCGACTGACCACGAGTGTCCCAAGCTCACCTGCACTCACTCTTGGGCTGCAAAGGTAACCCAGAAACACGTCCCGCGTCCCGTGAGGGATTCGACTCTGATCTCGTCACCGTGCTCCTCGATGATCTCTCTGCATATGGACAGCCCGAGCCCGGTGCCATCTTCCTTCGTGGTTCGGAACGGCTCGAACAGGTCCTCCCGGATGTCTGCCGAAATTCCGGGGCCCGTATCCCTTACGTAGACGGCCGGCGGGTTCCCGTCACCGCTTTGTTCAATACCCAGTGTGAGGCGTCCCTCGCGGTCGATCGCCTCCATCGCGTTCTTCGCCAGGTTCAGGAAAACCTGCCTCAGTCGATCCGGGTCACCTTCAAGGATGATCGATTCCTCAATGTTAACATCGCACTCGATTTCGCGCTGTCGTAGTTCGAAACTCAGGAGTTCTCCGGTGCTTGCTAAGAGTTCGGAAATTTTAACGTCCGTTTTCTTTTGCGATCGCCGTGCCGAAAAGTCCTGTAGGTTGGTTAAGATATCAACTGTCCGCTGAACGCCTTCCCTTGCTGCATCTAGCTTTTGTGCATGGGACATTGCGTTCTCCACATCCGCCTGCAAAAGATCGATACACGCGACCACAACCGACAGCGGGTTAAGTGCCTCGTGAACGATACCGGCGGCCAGTCGCTCGATGGTCGAGAGCTTTTCTCTTTGACTTAGTTCAAGATAAGCGCTCTTAAGGTCGTGTGTTCTCTCCTCTAGCTGTTGTTCGAGCGCTTCGTTCCGGTCCTTCAGGCCGCGGTTCCGGAGCGCAAGCGTGTTCCTTAGCTCAGAAAGCCGTTTGAGACGCTTCTCGGCGCTCACAAGGGAGCCCTGGCCTCGCTGGAGAGCACGCCTCAGACGTCCGGCCTCCGCCTTCATGTTTTGGTAGTCATCCATGGGTAGCTGCTGCGCTAGAGATTGCTGACCGATCCCAGAAAGGGTGTGGGTGTAGAGGTCTAACCGACTACGAACTTGCTGCTCATTCTGGAAATTCCACGCATTTATTCAGGACTCGTCCGCGCTTATCCCGAGTTTGTGGATTACTTCTTCTGCAGCCACTGCCAAATCAGGTGTCCAGTCGTCTAGCTTTTCTTTCGTTAGATCCAGCGCGTCCAAAGCGTCGGGTGATATTGAGGGTTCCGTATCGTCACCTGCCCGCCCCATCTGGAGGCCTCGGGCAATACAGTTGGACACGTGGACCAAGCTGGTCAGGGGGAGATCGGCATGAGGAACATCGAGGCTGTGATGTCCTCCGATAATGCCCGTAATCGGTGCCGGCAGGCCCCAGCGGGAAGCAAGATATCCCCCAACGCTGGCATGCGTGAAGCGTATCTCCTCCTTCTCCGCTCTGAGGATTGGGTAGGACTTTGTCTTGGCGGTTTTAAGTGCCGACTGAAAAACTTTAGTGAAATGGGTTGCTAGAACAATCTTACCGATGTCGTGTAAGATACCGCCGAGCTGGGCCATCTCGGGGTCGATATCCAAGCGAACAGCAAGCTCCTTCGATATCATACCCACGGCGACCGAGTGCTTCCAGAAATCTATACGCGGGAAGTCATCGAGTTCAGGTATGTCTTCTCTTGTGTCCAGGCGGGACATTGTCAGAATGGCATTTCGAATGACCTTGAAGCCTAGGAGGTCTATTGCTTCTGAGAGCGAGGTGATCTTCCCGCTGGCCCCAAATAGTGCTGAGTTGGCAAGACGAAGGACCTTGGATGTGGTCGCCTGATCGAGACTTAACGCCAGGCCGAGATCAGTTGACCCTACATCTGTGGTTTCATCCTGAACCAAGTTTTCAAGCTTGGCGTGAACGGCAGATATTGTTGGCAGGTCGACAATCTCGTTCAAAGTCTTCTTCACTTCCAAATCGAGGCCTGGATCGGAGTTTGCGGTGTTATACAGCACCCGAGCGATACGCTCCAACAAGATGGTAGGATCATATGGGTAGACGAGAACTTCCTCCACGCCCGACCTAGCGCAAAGATTGATTGTTGCACTGTCTGCCTGGTTGGCCAGAGCGATTATGGCCGGAGCATTCTCTTTCAGTTTGATTATAGCCCGGGACATATGGATCCCATCCGATACCACTTCCACGGTCGTATTCGTCAGGATAAGCTGGAATTGCTCGCGGACCACCATCCCTAGAGCCTCTTGGGGTGAGGTGGCGAGGGACACATCATACGCGCCTGTAGTTTCTAATAGTTCACGCAATGTGTCGCCACGAATGGCGTCCGACTCAACCACTAGAACCCGGCCTTGGCTCGTATTCATACCGTTAATACCGAGGTAATGGCGTCGGCACTAGATCTCAGGCGGTGGGTTTCGGAATTCGAGATAGACTTCAGGACACCGCACGACATTGTCTTCCAGGCTTGCATTAGACCCTCCAGCTTTCCCCCTTGCGACTTGGATGCTTTATTGAGAAAAACAGCTACGCTCTCCTCAACATATCATGATCAAACTTCGGGTAACAAGCGATTATCTACTTACCCCTGTAAGTGCCGGGAGAAAGTCAAAGGAGGCCACCGAATGCCCGCTTTAGGCAGAGGATGTTGGTGGACCGAGCTTGTGTATTCGAAAACACGATGGCCCCGTGGACCTATCGATACTTCCTGTTTGCAAAACTCGGCCTCAGACTGCAGAAGTGGAATAGCGCAACCAGCAAGTAAATTGGCGGGACAAGAGAAGAAACCGAGCGTCGAGTAAGAGGTCGATTCGCCCCTCTGGTTTAGGCGGCCGACACAACTAGGAATATTGCGATGACAGCCACCCCCACACCTACGCGAGCCACGTAGTTAAGGTGTTCTTTCCAGAAAAAGTGAGCCGTCAGATTGTCAAGAAGCACAACGCTGCAGCCTAGGACCGGGAAAACCACGGTTCCGGGCATCTTGCTTAGTGCAATCAAAAAGACAGTCAGCGCTAGAGAATTGTAAATTCCGATGAACGCTCCGAGCTTCAGCTCAGGAATCCGCGGACGTCTCCCTCGAAGAAAGATAGAAATCCACCCGATTACCCCAGCTGTCCAGCCTATTACGCCCAGGATACCAAGGTGCTCCTGGTCCAGCCCGTTGTAGTGGACTGACCTCAGGCAAGAGTGGCTGATCCCCTGGAGAAGGAATACTGCGACCAAAATGAAGAACAGTTTCCATCTGCGTATGTGGTAGCTGGCATCCATTCCCGATGTCATCAGGCCCAGCGCGACCAGTGCTAGAGCAACACCCACGACTTGCATGGGCGCCGAAGGCTCTTGCCAGAGGATGAGCCCCGCCGCAACAGGGATTGCCACCGACATACGAAATGCGGTGAAGACCGCCGCCCCAGGGGCTCGTGACAATGCACTGGTCATTGCAAAGAGAGAAGCCACAAAAACCGATCCCGTAACAAGTCCCGTAATCAGTCCGGACCTTGACAGGACAAAACAGTCTTCAAGAAACAGATACGTTGATAGAATGGCAGCCAGCACGAGGTAGTTCGTTGAGACTACCACGTGTGAATGAAAACCACGGTTTTGCCCAAACTTGAAAAGTTGGGCAAAACCGAAATCTAGCAGGGATGTCCCAATTAACCAGATCAATGCGCAGCTTCGCCTGCAAAGGATTTGAACGTTAGCTTGGGAGTCATTTTGTTCATAACGCCTCTAAAATTGCACCGATTCCTGTTTTCTTAATAGCGACAGTATTGCAGAATGGGGTGTGGAATAGATCCTTCAGAGATCCCTTGCCTATTGTTGTCGAACGTGCACAACAAGTTCTTTTACCAGCGCATTTCCTCTTTCACCTGATGTCTACAAGCTTGCAATGTAAGGACTCAACCGATGGATAGTCACTGCGCCGTGTAATGATTTCCGGCCATATTGTCCCCTTTTATTCCTTTTCAGCCAAATGGATTGGAACAATCCTTCCGAGTATTTAAAAGGCATATACGGGTTCTGGGAACATTGTTTTTTAAAGGACAAGAAGGCCCGTATCTATCGTTAATACAAGGGCTTCGCCATGTTGACAATTCTTCAACGTTTCCCTATTCTTCTTATAACAAGTTTCGTCGTAGCGTTGTGATGGTGGATAAATCTGAACCTCTTAATTGAGACGACCGCTTACAAATTCCTTTGGCGAACAACGGTATTGTGTTTGTGGAAATCCTCATACGCCAAAATTCCGAGGTTGAGCTTATAAGATGCGGGAAAATGCCTGAATAGAGTCTCCGTAATCAGGTTTTTGGGCCTGCACTGCTATCTGCCAATCAGAAATTAAAGAAGTAGAGACTGCAACCGTTCGGGTTGAATTGACATGGGAAAAATCCTAACGATGAGATCACGCAGCAGATCTGAGATCCTTACAGGAAGGCTCGGAAGAAGTGAATAATCAACCGACACAGATCGGCTCGTTATTCAACAAACTCTTCCGGGTTAAGAGTAGTGGCCGCAAAAAAACCTCGGCAAAGGATGTGCTTGCGAAGCTAGACGGCCTCGAACTGATGAACGCCGAGTGCATGGTGATCAGCGATCCTCTCGGCAATGATGTGATCGAAGACTGTGGTGAAGTGGAAATCTATCGCGTTGATGATGAAAAGGTGTTTGTTGTCGAGGACGGATTCTTCATCACAACTCCGAGTGCGTTTACGCAACATGAAGAGATCGGGCTGAACGAGAAAACGATTGATCTCAATGCCGATACGGACACAGAAACGATCGACGACGATACGGACACAGAAACGACCGCCGCCGCTACGGACACAGAAACGATCGACGACGATACGGACACAGAAACGATCGACGACGATA
>PAXL01000074.1 GCA_002714465.1 Gemmatimonadota bacterium
TGTCGACGGAGACTACAGCGACCATCCTGAGGAGATGACGCGGGTTCTTGCACCCATCCTTGGTGGACACGCCGACTTCTGTGTCGGTTCCCGAGTCCTCGGGAACCGGGAACCGGGAGCCATTCCCCCTCAGGCCCGCTTCGGGAACTGGCTTGCCACGACGCTGATATCCGCCCTATTCGGTCCGGACTTCACCGATCTCGGACCATTCCGGGCGATCAGAACGGAAACCCTTCGAAAGATAGACACGCAGGACACGACCTTCGGCTGGACCGTCGAGATGCAGGTAAAAGCCGCCCTTCTTAGAGTGCGCACAGCCGAAGTGCCCGTCTCCTATCGGAAACGGATCGGTGCCTCCAAGATCACGGGGACCCTACAGGGGACGATCAAGGCCGGGTGGAAGATACTATTCACGATATTTAAACACGCGGCCAGACCAGCCTAGCTATTCTGGAGAAGATACCGGATTGTCTTTGCGAACCGCTCCGCGCCCTGCTTGCTGATTTTGAAGTTCTCCTGCCGCCGAGTCGCGTCTCGCAGCGCCATCAAGAAGCGAGCTTTGGGGGGACCGTCCACGTTCACGACCTGGACCATCGCCCTCCGTGGGGGCGGCTTCTCAGTCGCAGGAACGCGTTGGGAGACCGGTTTGAGCGGCTCGTCTTCCGGCCAGTATTGAAAAAAGGCGTAGAGGGTAATCGAGACCAGGAGGATCGACCCGAAAGTAGACGCCACAACGAAAAGGCCGAAGTAGAGAGCCGAAAAACAAAGACACGCAAGCCCGATGGCCGAAATCAGAAACCAGATAGACATGCCTCGCGAAACCGCCTGTATCGGCGTGTGGTCAATCGCCTGCATTACTGGTCTGTCCTTCTTCCGGTCCAGCTTATTCTTTTCCGCCTTGCTCACCCATCCGCCTCGCGTATCGTAGTCTTCAGCCGCTCCCCGGCGGTTTCCGTCGCATCCAACCTGTCCTGACCGGCCTGCCGAGTTCTCATCAATTCATCGGCAATTTCCATTGCAACCATCATCGCAATCTTCGTCGTATCGGCGAGATTCTTCTCTGCCGCGATACGCTCCATCCGCTGGGTGACCTCCTCTGCGACCTCTCTTGCGTAGTCAGAAGATCGATCGCTTACGAGCGTATAGGTTTTCCCGAAGATCTCTACATCTGCCTGCTGAGCCGAGCCGGTCATACGTCCTCCAAGCCTGAAACACCCAAGTTTACGGCCAATCTAAGCACGCCTTGAATCGAGTGTCAAGGCACCCCCATCCTCAACAAAACAGGACCCATTGCACTTTTTTGCTTCAAGGCTCAAGACCGCGATGCTCCCCGCCGATACGTGGAGAGAGATTTAGTTGGACTTCACCCCAGAGGGTCGAGAGAACAAGGGCAACGATAGATGCCAAACATCATCCAATCAGGCAGTGGCGCATCCTACAACACCGTCGGCCCTGTTCCTACTCCGGACCCAGAGGTCACTGTCAACATATCCGAGCCGAAGGACGGAGATTCGGTCGATCTTTCGAACGAACCACCGGGCGGACCAAGCACATACGGCCCTGCCCAGTTCAGCGACCGGTTCAAGTTCGACATTCAAAACGGGATGCTCGACGCGAGTCTTCGCTTCGATGCCAGGACGAACCGATCCAGAGGCGCGGACGTCAAAGCCTATGCGGAGAGACAGGGCGTCGATTTCCAGATCACGAAGGCTGCTGGGACAGGAAGCCAGACGTCGGCTCTGTTTGCACTGCAGTTCCAGGACGCCAACCCCAACGCGACCTCTGCTTCAACCCAGGTCGAGGGCCGTATCGGATTTTCCAGGATGGCCGAACAGAGCCTGAACCTTTTGGCGTCACTCTAGCACGCATCTCCCTAAAGAACGAACGCGAAAGGGGGCGACCGAAGTCGCCCCCTTCTTTTGTTGCCTACTCAAGCCACTAGATCATCACACACCGCCGGCTTCGGCCACCGGGTCAAAACGGACGACACCATCGGTCGCGGGCACCATGATCTCCACGATCCAGCCCGAAACCTCTTTTCCGTCGACGACGACCTTCTTGGGCTCGCGACTGATCACCTCCGCATCCCGGGAAAGCCTCTCGAAAGCGTGACAACCCTCGTCATCAACACAGAAGTAGCGCTGCGCACGACCCTCGGGGCTACCACCCAAGGTCGGTGTCTGTTTGTTCTCTGCCTGTTCCAACACAGCTCCTATCGGTAGAGGCCCCGTGCATCGATGTGGTTCAGAACGGGCTCGGGAACCCAGTATTTGATCGATACATCTTGTCGGACACGCTCTCGAACCGTTGTGGAGGAAATCTCGATCTGCGGCGTGTCCAGAAAGATCATCCGATCCGCAAGCTCGGGGGGAACATCGCCCCGGGACACTCCGGGACGATCGAACACGACCACCTGCGCTAGATCCATCACTCGGTCCGGCTCGAACCACTGATTGAAATCTACAGCATTGTCTGCGCCGATCAACAAGTAGAGTAGATCCGCTTCGTCGCAAGCCTCTGCCCGAATGTCTTTGAGGGTCACGGACGTGTAGGACGACCCACTACGCCGAACCTCAAGGTCGGAAACGGAAAAAGCATCATGATTCTGAACCACGCAGGAAACCATGTGAAGCCGGTCTTCTCCAGAAGCCACAGGACCTGCGCGATGGGGCGGATCTCCGGAGGGGACCCAGATCAGACGATCCAGATTACACGCGGTGAGCGCTTCCTGGGCAAGGATCAGGTGGCCAATATGAACCGGATCGAACGATCCGCCCCATATTCCGATCTTCTGTGCCATTCAGGTACCAGGGAGTGCGGCTGCGCTTTCAACCTGCCCCGAGACGCCATCCTCGGGCGAAGGGTGCACGGCTTTCGAGATCGCTTTCTGCACCTCCTTCCGCTCGGCTTCGATCTCCAGACTCAGAGATTCGGGGGTCTTCAGCCCAGCCCGGTCGTCGAGAATCTCGAGCGCCTCGTCCAGTTCCCCCTGCCTGTGGAGGGCAACTGCCAGAACGAACCGGACCTCCTCCCCCATCCTGGTGTCCGGATACTTCTCGAGCAATCTGCGGCAGAAGATCTCGGAAGAAGCCGGGTTCTTCCACTTCAGGTAGTTTCGAGCGATCATCAGGTCCTTCGAGGCGAGCTTCTCGTCAAGGTCGCCGATCCGCTTCCGAGCTTCCGAGGCAATATCGCTGTTCGGAAAGTCTTCGACGAACCTCGTGAACTCCCGGATCGCAAGCACCGTCTCTTCCTGATCGTGGTGAATGCTGCGCGATTGGTTGAAGTAACACATCCCGATCTGGAACCGGGCCTTGTCGATGAACTTACTGACCGGATACTCATTGATCAGACGCTCGAACTCGAAAATTGCCGTCTCGTAGTCCTTCGAACAGAAGTAGGCCTGTCCAAGCCCGTACTGCGCATCGTCCACAAGATGAGATCCGGGGTAGTCGGACAGAAGATTCCGAAACAACTGTTGGGCATTCCAGCACTTCTCATCGAGAAGGGCCTTGTTCGCGTCAGCCAAATAGGTATCCGCGTCCTTGCGACGGTTCGACTCTTGGGCACACGAAACGAGAGATCCAACAAGAAACAGAACCAGAATTGCGCGGGCGGTGGGTGGGATCATCAAGGTCTACTCGCTTTGGCGGCTCGGATCCGCCTGATCTGCTCTTCCGCTCTCTGAAGATACTCCGACTGTGGGTAGTCGACAGTCAGTCGCTTGAACTCGATCAGAGCACTCTCCGCGTCACCCAGCTTGAAGTAACAATAGCCCAGCTTGAGCTGGGCATCGTCGTCCTTTTCTGTCTCCGCGAACCCGAAGACACGCTTGAAGGCGTCCAGTCCGCCGGTATAATCCTCCACGGCATACGCACACTCACCCAGCCAATATTGAGCATTGTCTGCCAGCTGACCTTGCGGTTCCTGCTCGAGTATCTGTGCAAACAGACGCTTTGCGCCCGCGTAATCCTGCAGATCGAAGGCTTGCAAGGCGCGATCATAGAGCACGTTCACGCCCTTAGAAGGCAAGGTTGATGCAGCGGGTCCCTGTCCTGCACTAGCGGCAGTCTTTAGTGGTAGCATAGCCGCGCCCTGTATCTGACGGCGAAGCTCCAGGATCTCGTCTGCCAAGGCCGAAAATCTCCCCATCACCGCGCCGTTAGCAGAGTCCTGTTGGTCTAGAAGCGTCCGTAGCTGCGCTTCGAATTCTATCAAACGGAGTTCCAGCGACTGGACCTTCGCTTCGAGCGCCTGAGCTTCAGATACGACAGTCGTATCGACCGACGGAAAGGACGCTTGCTCCCCATCCGATTCGGGCGGAGATCTCACCTCCTTGTAGCGTGTTGTCGCGCAGGCCTCGAGACCCAGTGCAAGAGCGAGGGCCAGACCCCAGATTTGCAGGCTCACGATTTCGCTCCCTTGAACGATGCGCCAGACCGATGGTTCCGTGCCGGCTACGTCCGGAAAATCGGCGTAAGTATAGGATTTACATTCAGTTTAGAGAATCGTATTCTGAAAATAAGCAATGGTCCAAATACAGTCAAGAAATCGGCCTCCGAGGACCTTGACCCGGCGTTCTTGCCCGGCCTAAGTTGGACTAGTGAATGACTTGAAAAACAGAGTGCGCCAGGGATACTCAAGGACCTGGGTCGTGTCTAAATACAGTACGGTCGGGCTCTGGCCATCGGAGCGGGAGATGATACAGCGCTTCTGGCACCCAGGAGGCCGCATCCTTGACCTAGGGTGTGGTGCGGGTCGAACGACGGTTCCTTTGAGGCAGGCGGGGTATCAAGTCGTCGGCGTGGACATTGCGCAACCCATGGTCTCACAGGCGAAGCTATTCGCTGAAAACATGGACCTCGACTTCCCGATGGCTGTCGGCGATGCGACAGACCTGCCGCTTGACACAAACTGCTTAGACGGTATCCTATTCTCCTACAACGGCATAGAACTTATACCTAAACAATCCGGAAAGATCTCGGCTTTGAGGGAGGCCTACCGGGTCCTTAAACCAGGTGGCACTCTGATTTTCACCACGCATGCCTTCGAGGCTTTCAACAAATACGCACCGGCCAGACTTCAACGATACGGAATCCACGTTTTCAACCGAATGCTCGGCCGTGCAAAGGAAGACGCGGAGCTTGGCGAAGTCATCGTCGATCCGAAGCGAACCGTCGAGGTCTACTACATGCAGATAAACTCCCCCCGGAGGTATCGCAAGCTCCTAACCCAGCTTGGGTTCTCACTCGTTTACTACAACAGTCGCAAAAGAATCGAGTCGGGCAAGTCTCCCACCCGCCTGGCCGACTTCGACGGAGACTTCAAGTTCTACGTCGCACAGAAGGAAACCTGATGTCCGGAAGCGTTCTCGTCGTCGGATCAACAAACATGGACCTAATCGTCCGCGCGGGCAGACTCCCGGTGCCGGGAGAGACCGTTTTAGGGGGTGAGTTCGTGCAAGCCCGTGGGGGTAAGGGTGCGAATCAGGCGGTTGCCGCCGCTCGATCCGGAGCACAGGTGGCGATCCTGACCGCGATCGGACGCGATGCTTTCGGGCAAGAAAGCCTTAATGGATTCACCCAAGAAGGCATCGACACGTCATCGGTTCAGCGCCGCGACCTGCCTACAGGCGTTGCACTGATAACTGTGAACCAGGAAGGCGAGAACTGTATCGTCGTCGCACCGGGGGCGAACGGTTCTCTTGACGCCGCCACAGTCGAGGCCGCCTACCCGAGCGCAAAGCCCGATGTTTGTGTCTGCCAGCTCGAGACACCCCTGGAAGGCGTTCAGGCCGCTCTGGAACACGCATCACGCGCTGGCAGCCTGACCATCTTGAATCCGGCGCCCGCCAAGAAACCCGACCCTGCTCTCCTCTTGAAGGTCGACTGCCTGACACCCAACGAGTCCGAAACCGAGACCCTGACAGGAATACGTCCAGACTCGATTGATTTGGCCACTAAGGCCGGGGCAATCCTGAGGGAACAGGGCGTTGGTACTGCGATCATTACTATGGGCGCCAAGGGAGCTGTCCTCGTCGATAGCCAGGGCGTGTGCCACCAGCCAAGCCCGGAGGTCGAGACTATCGATACGACAGCAGCCGGAGACACGTTTACCGGCAGCCTCGCCGCTCGTGTCGCGCAGGGAGACAACCTGCGGGAAGCGCTGAGATACGCCTGCTGCAGCGGGGCTCTTGCCGTGACCCGGATGGGGGCTCAACCCTCGATACCCTGCGCCGCGGCTGTTTCTTCACTTGAGCGAGAGTTTTGTCGACTTGATGATTGACCCCCAAACCATCCTGTCGTATATTTGGATTCCCTTCAAAACCCCACTAGTAACTCTTTGTTATTAAATAAAATACCCCCAAGCTCTCCCTCGCGTCTCCCCGGAAGCCACGAAAGGTTCCGCCCAGATGGATAATTCCGCTGAATTCGAGGATCTCGTTGAAGAACTTGAGAGTTTCGAGGCTGAAGCTAAGAGTCTGCACGAGAGAATCGCTCGTCTGATGCACGATGCCAGAGAGATCTCGACGTTGGCCGACGGTGAGGAAGAACCCGAGGCCATCGTTGAGGGCAGCGACGACTAGCCGGAGCGCCTGACGCGTTCCTACTCAGGGCAGGCCGTTACTCTCGTAACGGCCTGCTTTCTTTGTATACTGTGAACACGACTCTGCTAATCGCCATTGTGCTGCTGATAGCTGTGGGTGTACGCTATCTGACGCCATCAAGAGAGCGTTGCCCCGAATGCAACGCTCTTCGCGAAGACGACGCGCCGCTCTGCGAATGCGGCTGGATCTTCGAGTTTGATGACGAAAAACCTCTTCAGTATGGTGAGGTGGAAGATGAAGAAACCGATGACAACGATTTCTAGGGCCCTTGGCGTTTGCCTGACGCTCGTCCTCGCGCACTCGTCGACCATTACTGAGATTGATCCGAAGACGGGTCGATTCTACTTCAGAGACAACAACAACTTCCCAGACGATACGCTTGGACACATCGCCCTCTACCTCGTCCAGCAGAACAGGAAAGAGGGGAACGCCTATGTCTCACAATCCGTAGCCGAAGGAATCGTCGAATATCAGATTCGATTCGTCGACAACGGAAACGCTCAGCTTGTCGACGAAGAAGATCTGTTGACGGTGCGACGCTACACGACCAAGCCCCCCGAACCCGAGCCACAAGTTGACCCAAACGTGCCTCCCATCCCGGCACCGGGCCCGCCAGCCGATGAAGCGGTGACCGAGACCCCACCCCCACCGCCAAAACCCGACGTTGTGGGAACGCGATATATCGAATATGTCGACCTTGGACTCAACGGGCTAGACGAGCGAGACTACTACTTCTTAGACGGACGGAGGTTTGACCTAGCGAGCAAGGACATTAAGAGCATCCATGAATACAGAAGCCAAGTGGCCACGGCCGTGAACGTGTTTATCGAGAAGATAGACTACGAGGCGATCGTCGAGGGGCTCGGAACCACGGGAAAGACGGGAATCCGGAAACGCGGCGCGTTCGCCGATGGATCCCTCCCCTCGCTGATGGTCTTTGGTCTTGATTTGCCATACGTTTTCAAGCCAAGCGCGGAGTCGGGTGGGCAACAGCAGAGCGAAGAGGCGATGCTCGAGGAAATCCGGCAGCGGGTCGGGTTCGTTTATAGCGCGACCGTCGGCTATACAGATCTGAATGGTTTCCGATTCAGGGATATCGCCGATCAGACGCCACTGCTCCAACGTCACTATGACCAGTTGGAGCAATCTCTGCTTCGGCTCATAATGGATAGCCTGTTCGACCCTGATGGCGACGAGCTGGTCACCCAGCAGAACATCTCCAACGGTTATACGCGCTTTCGGGAACTCCACCAACAACTGTCCGACAACGCCCGTGGAGCTGGTAGACGCGTTCTCCTGCCGAACGAGAAGCTGGCCAGACTGCGCTTAGAACACGAGAAAGTGCATCAGCGACCCTTCTCACCATAGATGCTAACGCGACGAGGCCGCTTCACTTCTGACAGCGCATTCGCGCACTACGCTTGCTACACCCTCATTGCCAAGGCTCCTGTATAGCCTCGGCATCCGACGACCTTGCTGACTGATGTACGAAAAAGAGTGTGCGAACCTGCTAGCACCCGTTTGTCGATCTCAGCTTTTTAGTCGGTTATTCACAGACCAATCCGAACGCACTCTAGAAGACAACAAAATCCCGATGTCTAACCGCACACCGTCCTTTGCTTGGGAATGACTTTGGTAGTGGAAAAGTGAGTGATCCGCCAATCGGGAAGACATCCCAAAACCGTCAAAATTCGCGTGAATGCGACAGTTGTAAGACTCTGTATTTTTTGAATCAAGGTATCGCGGCAGCTGAGTAGGGCGTGTTGACACCTTGCATAGGCCCCGCTATATTTCCCGCTGATCCTAGGCGAATCTCCTTTTACACCCAATTATTCCCACGTTTATGGCTGTGAATTCACCCCTCGCTGATCTGGAAGCGAAAGACCGTAAACGCTTCTACAGCATAACCTTAGGGTTTATGCTGGTCGCCGCAACGGCACTGATCGGACGGACAATCGGGGATGCACTTTTCCTCGAAGCTTTTTCCGCGGACGATCTCGCCTACATGTACCCCGCAACAGCTGCTACCGTCTGTGCCGTCGCATATGGTTATGCTAGACTGGCCTCGCGCCTCCCTCTCGCGCGTCTCGTGTCGATCCTGTCGCTCTTGCTTGCCCTCGCGAGCGTCTGCCTTCGTTTCGCCCTAATGGTTCCGGATACGAACATCCCCAGGATCGCCGCCTACGTTCTGGGCGACCTAGTAGTGAACCTGCCAATGCTTCTGTTTTGGAGCTTCGCCGCGCACTGTTTTGTGCCCGGCCAGGCCAAGCGCCTGTTCGGGCTTGTCGGAGCTGGCGGCACCACTGCGTGCATTCTTGCCGGCTTCATCATCAAGCCTTACACGGTGGCCTTCGGCAAGGCAAACCTCCTACTGCTAATCACGGTACTAATGGTCTGCTTCGCCGCCTTGATCAGCCGGACCAGCCGGCGCGACGGGATCGGCAGGCAGGCACCCAATGCGACTGGCAACGACAGCAGTATTGGCTCGATGAGCAGCCTTCTCGGTAACACACAGATCAGGGCCATCGTTGCTCTAATGCTAGCTTCTACAGTCGCCCTGACCCTTGTGGACTATCAATTCAAAGCCGGCGCGAAGGAGTACACCGATGATCTCGCTGGCTTCTTTGGGTTATTCTACGGTGTTGCAAGCGCCGTTTCGCTAGTCATCCAGCTTTTCATTGTCCACAGGGTGCTGCAGAAAGGTGGTGTTTTCGCCGGGCTTGCTGTCCTGCCCGCAGCTCTGGTCCTGACAAGCGCGACGGCTTGGGTCACACAGTCATTCGACTGGACCGTCGCGAACAAATTTGCTGTACAGATCTTTGCCTTCACTATCGACAGTGCCGCGCTCCAGATGCTCTACCTCGGGGTCGCTCGGCAGACACGCAGCCAAGCCAGAGCCCTCGCAGAAGGGATCGGAAAACCCGTGGCAACTGGTGTGACCGGTCTGTGTCTGATTCTGGGCGCTTCCACATCGGCGCTTTACCAACTCGCTGCGGTCGCAACGATAGTCAGCGTCGTGTGGGTCGTTCTGACGCGGATCAACCACAACGCCTACATCAAGGCGCTTGTCGACTCGCTCGGAAACAAGCGGTTCGACGCTTCCGGCGAGACGAGCGAGATCCAAGACGTCGCCCTTGAGCGACACATCCGAGACAGCCTTGAGTCTGCATCGGAAGAGGAGATCGTTTACCTCCTTGGTATTCTGCCGACGCTTGATCAGGTCGATTGGTCGGATAAATACAGAGAGATGCTTACAAAGAAGGACCCGAGGATCAAGATCGCTTCACTGTCCTACCTCAAGACGCACGGTGGCGACCAAGACCTGCCGGGGATCGTTAGCCTTCTGAACCACCAGGATGCGAAAGTCCGTGAAGGTGCGATCGACGCGATCGATGCCCTCGGTAGCCCGGAACATCTTGCTCAAGTCGAGTCTCGCCTAGAGGACCCAGCGCCCGAGACTCGAGCAGCCGCGATCGCTTCGCTGATCAACTCCGAGGACCTGGATCGGCTCCTCTCTGCCGGAAGCGCACTCAGGACGATGCTGGCCTCATCGAGCACTGTTGACAGAGTGGCTGCGGCACACGCGCTCGGTCGGCTCCAACGAGGCGGGCTGGTCCGCCCGTTGATCAGTCTCCTTCAGGATGAGGAAACCGTTGTTGTCCAGTCCGCTCTTGAGGCCTGCCTTCAACACAGAGATCCAAAACTGATCCCCGCGATCACTCCCCTGCTCGCGAACCCCAAGGTTGCGGCACTAGCTGGCGATGCTCTTGCCGAGTTTGGTTCACCATCGCTCGACCATCTGATCCCATGCCTCGAGATAGCAGAAATGGAGGGTTCTTTCGAAGGAGCTCAGTGCATTCCACCGATCCTTTCTAGGATCGGAAACGCCGCCGCGCTCCCAAGTCTAAGGAAAGCCGCGCAGTCTCACGATCCAGTGCTCCGGACTAGCTCGATCAAGGCTTTCGCTCAGATAACGGTGGCTCTCGAGCAAGTCGGCGACCAACGAGACACAATACACGAGCTGACTATAGAAGAGCTCAAGGCCTCACGCACTGCGGCTTCGCGTGCTCTGGCCGTTTCAGGTCAAAAGGACACCGCTGTGCTCGAAGCCGCTCTCAGACAGGTCACGGAAAACCACCTGTCAAATGCGTTCACCCTAATTAGCGTCCTGCACCCCACTGTCCGTCCGATTGAGATGCTGCAGAGCCTGAGTCAAGAGGGCGAAGCCAGGAACAACGCGATTGAGATCCTTGAAAACGTTCTGAAGGGTGACCTCCGGACCGAGACGCTCCAGACCCTTAGTGACCAGGGCACAACAACCTCTGACACCAACTCGACGCTCCAAGAGATCCTTTTAGAAGACTGCTCGAATTGGGTAAGGATCGGCGCACTCTACGCCATTGGCAGAACCGGTAGATCAGAACCCAACGACGTGACGGACAACCTTCGGCATAGACAAGCCGTCGTTCGTGAGACCGCCCTCGAGGCGTTGATATCGATCTCCCCGAAGCGCGCTCGACAGGAAGCCGAGAACCTCTCGGATGACGATGCCGACATCGTCCGCATGGTCGCAGAACGAATCTCAACCGCAGGCTGATTGGTATGATTACCGTAGAGAAAATCCTGTTCCTCAAGAACGTCCCGCTCTTCTCGAAGCTGCCGCCTGAAGAGCTTGGTCACCTAGCCGGAATCGCGGAGGAGATCGTGTATCCCGAGGGTGAGGTGATCATCCGTGAAGGCGATCACGGAGAAGAGATGTTCCTGATCGTCGAGGGCGAGGTCGAGATCACGCGAGGAAGCGAATCCCTTGCAGTTCTCGGGAGCCAGGACTACTTTGGGGAAATGAGCATTCTCGATGGCGAACCCCGATCCGCTACGATTACGGCTAAGGCGGACTGTCTTCTCCTCAGGATTCGCCAGTCTGACTTCTATGACATCCTCGAAAGACACTTCAACGTCGCACTGACCATCATCCACACGCTGACTCGACGTCTCAGAGACATGAACTTGGGACAGGTCAGCGATGAAGGAGACTAAACCGCCTTGCCAGGCAAACATTTGATCTTCGGAGTAGGCCTCCTCGCTGCCTTGGGCCTGCTTCCGACACAAGCCAGCGCACAGCAGGCTATCCAGGGATTCTCGATCGCATCCCCTTTCAATTCAGAGAACCGAACGAGACGACTGCTCAACACGTTCGCACTCGATGCCCTCCTCACCTACGACTACGAGGAATCCGACTCATCTGCGGCCGTGTGGAAGACATCCGCAATCCCGGATCTTCGCGACAAACGCTACTTGATCAAGAAGGACAGTTTGGGGGGCTACCGGACGCTTGAACTGGCATACACGGTCACGTCGGGGGGTGCCTATCAGATCTACGTGCACGGACGTGCAATCAACGGCCCGACCATTACAGCCAACCCGGACCTCACTTCGTTCAAATCGCGGTCTGAGTATACTGCCAACCAAGAAAAAAACTCTTCTGCTACGCCCGATTTAGACTACCAGATTTATAGGCTGAGCTATCTGCAGGCAGACCGTGCACTAGCGCTACTCAAGACAATCGGATACACGACCGTCGAATACTCGATGTCGGCGGGCGAGACGGCCAACGACCGGATCTACAGCACATTCATGTCAGGTCAGTGGAAACTCCCCGTCGTGATCAAGCTGATCGATGCAACAAAATCGAGTCTGATGGATCCCCCTCCAACGGAAGGCTTTCAACAGGCACGACAGGCAACGGATCTGGGGGGAACATTTCTCCATCAGCAAACATCAGGTGAACCTCAGCAGCGGCTCATGATTGCTTACGACCGGAACGACCCCGAGCCGATGCAGGACCTTCTGAACCTGCTCCGCCAGAAACTGGATACGGCAGCTCGCCAGATCGTGATCGAGGCGCTGGTCATTGAAATAAATACCGACAAGATGCGAGACATTGGCGTCAACTTCCGGGCGTTTGATGGCAATTATGGCAGTGAGTTTGTCGAGGACGCAAACACGGGTGTTGACAAGCCATTTACATTCACATTCAACCGTAACAAAAGCCAGCCATGGAGTGATGTCCTTTTCTTCAACGCCGGTCTTAAGGCACTCATGGAGACTGGAGACGCTGAAGTCCTTTCAAGCCCATCCGTACTCGTCCTCGACGGCCGTCAGGCGCGGATTCAGGTCGGGCAACAGGTGCCCGTTTCAAGGTCTGTATCTACGACATCCGGTTTCTCATCTGGAGTCGAGTATCACCAAACGGGAATCGTCCTCAACCTTCGGCCCCGAATCAGTGAAGACGGCGGCGAGATTACCATGCAGGTCGAGACGATCGTAAGCACCGTAAACGAAGACCTCAGCATCCAGACGCTTGGAGGTGGCGGAAACGTGCTCCTGGCGCCACGTATCGATAACCGTCAAGTCCAGACATTCGTCAGGGTCGCGGATAACACACCATTTATAATCGGCGGTCTAATTTCAACAGAGGAAAAAGAACGTACTGTTGGGATTCCTATTCTTTCGCAGATCCCAATCCTCGGCGCACCCTTTCGACGTAAGGCCGTCGACAACGAGAAAAAAGAAGTTATCGTCGTCCTCACGCCTCACGTCGTACCTGTCGGTGAAAAGAGCTTCAGCTACGTGATCCCGAAGGATTCAGATATGTTCAACGCCTTCGGCAACACCCTCTTCCGGAATGCCTATCGGATCCGCGACGACGACGTGTTCGACCTGAAGTTCGTTTACGAGAGCGATATCTACCACTCACTCTTGGCCTCTGTCCAAGACCGTGCAGACGTGACACCCGGATTTCGCAATCAGCCCCCCTTCAATCTTCTTCTTGAAGGACGCGTCCCAGGTGAGGAGATTCTGGTTCGCAGGATGCTTTGGGAGATCGTGATCAGACTTGGTTTCTCAGCTAACATCGACGTCGATCGGATCATTACGTTCGAGGATTACCCGGCAGCCCCTGACAGCAGCGGGTTCCGCACAAGGTTCCTTAATCAGCTCCTCGAGGAACGGGGTCCTGAAGGGAATACACTTGTCCTCTCTTACGACACAAGCACCAAGGGCACAGCTGAACACCCGTTCGTGCCTCCCAAAGCGACGATCGGGTATCAAAGTATTACGGATGGCAACCAGTATGTGGGTTCCCTAATGGCAGGTAACCGACCCAAGCAGGATGGCTCGCCCGACTCCTGGACAGTCCTGCTCTCGGAAGTCAACCCTTCAGGTGTCCGTGGCGCGTCAGGGATCGAAGTCCTGCAGGGAGTACTTGTACTGAAGCGAATCCTTGCGCTCAACACGACGCTTCCGTTGACGATCAAAGAGTTCCGGGTCGGACGTCAGATCATCTTCCCGACAGAACAAGACCTGCGGCAGCGATTCCACATTATCGATCGGGATGCGGCGCGCTTCTTCTACGAAGTCATCCAGTATTATCCGGAGTTCGAGCAGTCGTTCAACAGAGAGACGCGCCTGATCACACAGATGCTCCGGGCGGGCAACTGATCGACGATGACTGCGGGAGAAATCGCTCCCGTGGGTAGTTAGACCGCACGGCACCGTAGTGCGACTTCGCACGCCGTTTCTTCCTGATTGTCGGACTAGCGCTCACCGTCTCAGGTTGTTGACCCGCAGCACCAGTCGCACCACCTGGATTGAGTTCGACATCTGCCTCTTAAAAGGGGACGGATCGAGCGGTTGACAACGCCATCCTCGGCAGCTGCAACTATGAGCTTTCCCTCCTGGTCTCCCCGTAGATTCGCCTGATCGCCTTTGCATCGGACGTAGCCTGTTACAATCTGCTCGTCTAAAGAAATCGCATCTGCATCGTTGGCGTAGATGGCACAAGCCTGACAGAGGTCAAAACGGTTAGAAACGCTGACTTCCTCCACTTCTCCACCCTAGAATAAAAAACCGTCCGGCGCTTCCCTCCCACAGTATCGGCACCGGACGGCTTATTGTTCCTTTTTGCAGATCGCTAGCGTATCCCCATCCTTCTTTGCCTCAGCTTTAGGAGCATCTCAACGGGCGCGTCAGACCAGTCTCCTAAGATCGCCGAGACCGTGTCTGCGGTGTTCGGAAGCTCCTTTCCGATCGTTACCATCAACTCCGCCAGACGCCGCTTGGCCTTCGGATCTGCCTCGTCGAAGGCGTGCGCCACGACAATGATTAGTTGCTCGCCATCCGCCGCCGATTGCCCTCGCAGGATGGTCCTGAGCCGACGTCCCTGCTTCTCAAGAAAAACGGCATCCTCAGCGACTCTCGATGCGAGCCGTTCGCCAAACTCCGGCTTGAGGCCCACATTGGCAACGGCCCGGGTGAAAAGATCCAGGAGAACACGTTTGCGCTCCCTTCTTGCAAGTCCGGGCCAGATCTTCTGATGCGTTCGCTCAAGCTGTTCCTGAGCATCCAGCAGCGTCAATAATGCATTCCCCTGGTCGATCACCTGATACAGAAGCACCGTTTGCTCGGTGGGATCTTCTTTCACATCTCCAAAGCTGCTTTCAAGCGTGTATTGCACCACCCACTTCGCAGCGTCTTCGGGCTCACCGATGAGACGGAGTACACGAGTCTTCTGTGCAGGTGAGAGCCCCGCATAGAAAGCATCAAGCATCTTCGACCACGCTTCTTCCGTAAAGGGAACGCCAGCCACGGCTTCTTGGGCGATATCAATTGCCGGATGGTTCACCAGTTCGGTCGCGCCGTCCGTCCCCCTGACCGCATACGCAAGAGCCTTGCGAGCCTCTGGGTCGCGCTCAGCGAGGATTGCCCCCTTGAGTGGGTCGACAAGGTCCGGGTAGCTGGTAGCGATGCGATGAAAACCGAGGACCTGCGCCGCCGTCGTGCGCCAAGCAGGGTCTTCCGCCTTCCGTGCAAATTCGGAAAGAGCAAGCACATCGAGACGCTGAAGCGAGCGCTTCTTAAGCCGCCGCACCGCATCCATCCGCATCAAACCTTCCGACGTCTCTGAAGCACACTGGATCAGTTCAAGCAGATCGGTCTGTCCGTTAGAGATCATCAGGCGACAGACTCCAAATCGAGCATCTCAATCCCCTTGATGTAAGCGGTCGTTTCCCAACGATCGATCGACGAGATTCGTTCGAGCACAGATGATATATCTTTCCTCGAATCCGAGATCCTTTTCAGCAACTCTGCCCCTTCACTCTCGCTGTCGCACATTCGACTCAGACGCATGATGTCCGCACTACCTTGGATCACCATAAGCAGATTGTTGATCTCGTGGTTGGCCGCGACCATCGTCGCGATCGCGCCTCGCAGGCGCTCGTTCTCCTGCCAGACGAAGAAGTTCCTGACGCGGTAGAGCAAGATATCGACCCGATCTGGCCTGAGGACGTCCTTGCTTATGTAGTCGATCACACCGGCCCGCAACCCATCCGCTTCCTGCCCCCGGGAATCCTCCACCGTCAGGAATATCACGGGCAACTTTTCGCTTCGCGCATCGTTCCGAAGTCGGGCGAGTACCTCATACCCGCTCATCTCAGGCATCTGCACATCTAGGATCATCAGGTCCACGACCTCTGTCTTCAGGTAGTCGAGAGCCTCGATTCCCGTTCCTGCGGTCACGACCCGAAACTCCTGTCTTTCGAGCGTTCCGCACACATACGCTCGGACAGAGGGATCGTCATCCACGAGCAGAATCACGCGTGTCTTCTGGTCTGTCGTATTCAAGTCAATCCCTCGGCAACCAGCGTTGAGGGTCGAGCTTCCGTCCACCAACCGACTGTCCTCGACTTTCTATCCCGATGAATCGGGCAAGTAGGACGCTGAACCAGCCTCTTTCGATCGTCGTGCCTCGGCTAAAGCCCACCGGACCCTCCCTGTCGATAAGGGGCTGCCTGACTTGTGACGATTCATCGGTACCAGATCCCGGATGCGTGTAGTCTGGAATCGGGCGATGGACAAACCTTGCGGTTCTGGAACTCATGGTCTGACCTTTCTATTCCGCGACCGGTAATTCTAGCGCAAAACGAGCACCCCCCAGGGCGCTGTCGGATATCGTGACCCTTCCACCGTGTGCGGCAACAACTCCCGCCGTGATTGCGAGACCCAACCCGAGGCCCTCGGGCCGTCCGGTTCCGTCGGAAGCCTGGTAGAAACGGTGGAAGACCTGTTCTCGGAGCTCAAGGGGAATCCCCGGACCGGAATCATCGACCAGGATTCGGAGCCGCGAGTCCTCGCGCTCCGCACGCAGTTCGATTGTTCCGGTCCGGGGCGTGAACTTGACCGCGTTGTCGATCACGTTACCGACGGCCTGCAGGAAACGGCGCTCGTCGATCCGGACCGACACTCGATCGTCCTCTACGCTCATTCGAAGCGTGATTTCTTTTTCGTCTGCAAGTCCGCGATAGCTCAAGTCCCAACCGGACACGAGTTCTCCAACGGTCACCGTCAGCATCGGTTGGACGGCCAGCGGGTCCCGATCCAGTCTCGCCAGCAGCAGCAGGTCATCAATCATCGAGCCTAGATGGCTTGACGCCGACTGGGCATGAGAAACGACCCCCCCGTCAGGCGACTGGGCATTCAGGTAGCGATCAATCGTGTGAAGCGGCCGCTTGAGCTCGTGACGGATCATCGAAAAGAAGGCTTCCCGTGTCCGCTCTGTTTCAGCCTCCAGACGCTTCCGATCGGTGATATCCTGGAGTGTGACAACGATCCCCACGTCGCTGCCGTGCACCCGGAAGGGACGCGTCATCACAGAGAGTGGGCGATCTCGGAACACTTCACGGCTTATCGAATGCTCGAGAAGATCGTCCAACTCGAGTCCCAATTCGCCAGAAAGATTCGACCGTATATCCTCATTCTCAAGATCCAGCAGCGAGTGAGCGACGCCATTTGCTTTTAGCAAAGATCCATATCGATCAAGCAGGAGAACACCGAGCGGGACAACATCAAGGATAGCTGAGACTTCTTGGCGGCTGACAGCCAGACTCTCTTCGAGCCTCGACAGGGACTCGAGATGCCGGACTTCCTCCCTCGCTTCAGTACTCTCGGACCGATAGAGCTCCGCCAGATCCCGAAGGTCACCATATAGGTCCCCAGCAGGTTCAAACAGCACCGTATCGTCGTCGACCCGAACCACGCCGCACCGCTCAAGATCCGAGACCGCAAGGGTCACGTCCGAGGCCAATGCATCGAGCCGAAACGACAGCTGATCGGCAGAGCACTCAAGGAATGGATTACAGAAGAATTCAGCCACGATCCGCGCTTTGAGGTCGATCCCACGCGGATCCAGAACGGCTGTCAATGTAGACATAGCACACGCACAAATGTTGCGGGGACCTCAGAACAACCGGGAGGAGGCGGCTTCATTCTGGGGTAACGCTACTCTAGGAAAAATAAGGACATGGGTCAATAACGAAGTCCCGAAAAAACGTGCCGATTACACCTAAGTCCATGAAAATCAGTGAAATAATCGTGACGTTTCATTTTTATTGGGCACGGACCTTAGAATAGGCCAACAGGACCTACGGCAATCAGCCCGTTGCTTGTTTAACCCTAGCCAGAGTG
Organism: Gemmatimonadota bacterium; assembly: GCA_002714465.1. The sequence continues at coordinate 18,131 of PAXL01000074.1, forward strand.
TTATACTCTTGGCGGACACAACATGTGGGGTTTCGTCCCGCAACTTGTGGGATTGTGCATGACAATCGAACTGGGATTGTTAGGATGAGATGTCCTTACTGTGACGGCCTTGAGGACCGCGTGGTCGACTCGAGATCGAGCAAAGAGGGAACGGCGATTCGGAGGCGGCGAGAGTGCCTTAGCTGCACCCGCCGTTTCACCACATACGAATACATTGAGGACACACCGTTGACGATCATCAAGTCCGACGGCAGGCGTGAACCATTCGACAAGAACAAGCTTGTCGTCAAACTACAGATGGCCCTGAACAAGCGCCCCATCTCGATGTCCCAGATCGAGGAGGTCGCCGACCGGATTGAGGCGGATCTGATCGGGCGAGGCGAGAAGGAGATCGCTGCAAACCCGACGATCGGCGAACTGGTCATGCAAGAGCTCAAGAAGCTGGACGAGGTCGCTTACGTCCGGTTCGCTTCCGTATACCGCCAGTTCAAAGACCTTCGAGACTTCGAGAACGAGCTCCGGCAACTGGTGTCCCGCGAGAACTAACCCCATCCTCCCTGCCACTCATACCTGACAACCGGCCACGATCGTGTTTTAGTGGAAGTATGCCTCCTTTGCCGAACGCCCCATCAAGACCTCAGCACATGCGAATCGAAAGCACCTTTACCGACACAGGACAGGCCCCTGTCAAGCGCCCCCAATTCATGGTCGTATCCCCCGCTACGGCCTCAACCGCTAAGGGCAACGTTATCGGCCAGCAGCTCGGGTCGGTCCAGTCAGATGCGCCCTTCTGCGACGTGCGTGGACACGTCACGATCTGGAACGGCGCCTGCTACAAGTGCCTGAACTGCGTCAACTCAATGGGTTGCTACTGATGATGGAGACCGCAGTCGAAATCGCTCGTCGTATCCGTCAGGGCGAAGTTTCGGCCCTTGAAGTGCTCGAGCACCACCTCTCTGTCGTCGAAACGGTCAACCCGAAGGTCAACGCGATCGTTACACTGACTGAGGATCAAGCACGGGAGGATGCGAAGGCCGCAGACGCTTCTCTCGCTCGTGGCGAAATCGCCGGTCCCCTGCACGGACTCCCCGTAGCACACAAGGATCTCATCAATTCCAAGGGTGTCCGTACTACGATGGGCTCGCCGATCTTCTCGGACAACGTCCCTGACGAAGATGCTCTAATCGTCGAACGGCTAAAGACCGCCGGAGCCGTGTCCATCGGTAAATCGAACACCCCGGAGTTTGGAGCGGGATCACAGACCTTCAACCCCGTCTTTGGTGCAACTCGCAACCCCTACGATTTGTCGAAGACCTGCGGCGGCAGCAGCGGTGGTGCCGCAGTCGCGCTAGCGTGCGGGATGGTTCCGATTGCAGATGGAAGCGACCTAGGGGGCTCACTCCGCAACCCTGCGAACTTCTGCAACGTCGTAGGTTTTCGCCCCTCTCCCGGTCGTGTGCCAGTCTGGCCCAGCATTGCGGGCTGGTTTCCGCTTTCCGTTCAGGGCCCCATGGCTAGGACCGTGGAAGACACAGCCTTGATGCTAAGCGCAATCGCGGGTCCCGACCGTCGGTCCCCGATCTCTATCGAAGAATCGGGTGATCGCTTCCGTCTTCCGCTCGATCGGGACTTCACTGGAACACGGATCGCCTGGAGCCTCGATCTGGGGGGGCTTCCCGTCGACACCCGGGTGAAGTCCATCCTCCAATCACAAAGACACGTTCTATCGGACATCGGGTGCGAGGTTGTCGAATCTGACCCAGACTTTACAGGCGCGGACGAGGCCTTCCAGGTCTGGCGGGCGTGGCGGTTCGAGCTCGGTTTCGGAGCCTTGCTGCCGGACCATCGTGACCGGATGAAGGACACGGTGATCTGGAACATTGAGGCGGGTCAGCGTCTGTCGGGCTCCGATGTCTCTCGCGCCGAACAGAAACGGACCGAAATCTACCACCGTGTCCGGCTCTTCCTCGAAGAGAACGAGTTCCTTATCTGCCCCGTAAGCCAAGTCCCTCCGTTCGACATCGAGACCGAGTATGTCACCCAGATCAACGGGGTCTCAATGGAGACCTATATCGACTGGATGCGTTCCTGCTACTTCATCTCGGTCACCGGCTGCCCCGCCATATCCGTCCCCTGCGGCTTCACCACGGATGGCCTGCCTGTCGGCATCCAGATCGTAGGTCGCCACCACGATGACTGGGGGGTTCTCCAGCTTGCCTATGCGTTCCAGCAGGCCACTCAGTTCTGGAGACAGACACCCGACGTGGACCACAGCTGACATGCCGATCCTTACCAACGCCGACCACGACCACATTCGGCAGTGTGGCTACCTCATACGAACGGACCTTCTAACACCGGAAGAACTCGAGCACTTTATCGACATCTTCGACACCGACCGAGACAAGTGCAGGTATCGCTGGTATCCCTACGGATACCATCAGTCCGCAAACTATGATGCATTGATCACCTCGCCTGCCTTCGACAAAATCGTGCGCCATCCCTCTATTCTCGCAGCAGTCAACGAGCTGATGGATGGCCCGACGTGCTTCGGTGAGATCGGTGCCCGGCACATGACGGAATATGAAGGCGAACTACACAGGAGCTGGCACCGCGATCGGCCGCATTGGCCGGAGCATCGGTATCGAATGGACTACATCCAGTGCATGCTGTATCTGACGGACGTCGGCCCCGACACGCACTGCTTCTCGATTTCTCCCGAAGCTGTCGACAATATCGTTCTGAAAGATCAGAAAGCCCAGATAGAGCGCGGCGGTATCGTCGACATACACGGTCCTGCTGGCACGGTCTGCCTCTTCAACGTCGCTGTGCTCCACACCGCGACGACTCGGAACAGCTCACGTGAGAGGAAGACCGTTCAAACCTACTACGGTCACAGGGACCGGGCGCCTCTCGCGAATGACTCAGTGATTCCGCCTCGCCTCTGGAAACTCGATCCCGACCCGGAGACGCGGGCCTTTTACGGGAACCTGAATCAGGTCTCACAGACGTATGCCGAGGCCTTCGGCGTCGAACAGGATTCCACCGAATAGAAGAACCCCAGTGGTGTCCGGCCAGAATCTTCCGCAGGCTCAACGAAGATCACACAACCACCCCTCTTTCAACTTGTAAATCCGAGACAGAACAACCTTGAGAGGCAAACTATGGTGAAGCACGTCGTAATCTTGAAGCTAAAAGAGGGTATCACATCCGAGCAAACGGACGCCGTTTTGACAGGCCTGCAGGCCCTGCAGGACAAACTCGAAGGGATCATAGATGTGACTGGGGGGACGAACAACAGCCCGGAAGGAAAATCGAACGGCTACGGTTGGGGTTTTGTGATGACTTTCTCGGACGAAACGTCCCGTGACGCCTATCTGCCACATCCCGAACACCAAGCCGTAAGCGCCGAGTTCATCCGCCCGATCGTTGAGGATGTTCTCGTTTTCGACTACAGCACATAGTGGAAAACTTTAGGAATTGTCGTCCCTATCGCGCTTTGCTGCAACCAGTTAGGCCGAGGCCATTTGTCCAGCCGATCTGTCGGTGACCAAATCTTGACCGGTTCGCTGCATTTTGTGGTCCCTTAAGCAGGTGCCGCACGGACAGGATAAATACGCTCCGGGAGAAGCACGGGAGGGGGCAATGATACCCATCCTGCTCGCAGAAAAAGCATTCCAATTCGGCAATCTGAGTACAGAGAAAGGGCGAGATACCCGTGGGTACCTCGCCCTCGTCTCGACCCGTGACGCCGATCTTATTCCCCATGCCTTGGCAAAAATTTAGCTTTGCCCTGGTGGCAAGTTTGGCACGTGGCCGGTGACCCTTCCAGCAAGGTCAGCTGGGTGAAGTGATCATGCATGTATCTGGCCATCCGTCTGTTCTTGGTCGGTACGGTCGGGTCCATACGTCCGTCTTCGGCCTTGGCGTGGCAGAACAGACACTTGACCCCGAGTCCCTTCGTGAACGCACGCATCAAGGCCATCACCTCGCGACGCTCCATCGTCGCAGACAGACGTTCCTCTTCGCTCTCCAGATCTCTCGGCACGAACTTGGCCGTTCCGTTGTGACAAGAGACACATTCGAGATTCTTGCCATCTGCCGTCCTCAGGCTGTCCACAAAATGCTGTTTCATGTGGAATGCGGTCGCCTTGAACGGTGAGGGTGCCTTGAAGTCCAGCTTGTCGTCGTCCAGCTTTGCCGTGTGGCAGTGCACGCATTCAACACCGAGCGCGGTGGCGATCTTCTTCATACCCTCTTCGCTCGTGTCCAGAACGTGACCATCTGCACGAACATCCGCGGACCAAGCCAGGCACAGGGCACCCAGGGCGACCAGCAAGGTTCTCACCCTCATCTTCAGGACTCCTTTGCATTCGGTTCTTGCGTTACGACGGCCCTTCTCCAAAATGGTTCCCGCATTACGCCCTTCGACCCAGAATATCCACGATACGCTCGCTGGTCCGCCCGTCCCAGAACTCCGGAATCCGTCCCGACTTGTAGCGGCCATCCAGGACTTCGCGAGTCTTCTCCTCAACAAGGTCCGCATCAAGATCGACGATCGTCGCAGTTCCTTCGTTGACAGTCACGGGCCGCTCCGTGTTGGGTCGCATCGTAAGGCACGGTTTGCCGAGCACGGTGGACTCCTCCTGCAAACCGGCCGAATCGGTTACGACAAGCGTAGATCCCTTCTGAAGAGAGAGGCTCTCCGTATATCCGACCGGCTCGAGAATTCGGACATTCTCGAGGGATGCGACACGCTGGGTCAGCCCGAAATGCTCGATCCGGTTGCGTGTCCGTGGGTGCAACGGGAGGACGACGGGAATGAGTCGCTGAACTCGTTCAAGACAGTCGACGCATCTAGTCAGCCTCTTCAGCTCGTCGACGTTGCCGGGCCGGTGCAGTGTGCTGTAGGCAAAAGGACCGTCTACACCGAGCGATTCCAAGACCGCATTCGGGTCAAGCTTTGACTCTGCACTCTTCAGGCTGTCGACCATAATGTTGCCGACAAAATGGATCCGCTCTTCGGAGACCCCTTCACCTCTTAGGTTTTCGTCCGCGTCCGGTGACGGCGTAAAGAGCAGATCGGAGACAGCATCAGTCAGGATCCTGTTCACTTCCTCGGGCATCAGCTTATCCCGAGAGCGCAGCCCCGCTTCCACATGGGCCACCGGCACGTGGAGCTTGGCAGCAGCGAGCGCGCAGGCAAGCGTGCCGTTCACATCACCGAAAACAACCACCAGATCGGGTTGATCCTCGACCAGAACTTGCTCGAAGGCGATCATCGTCTTTCCGGTTACTTCAGCCTGCGAGCCTGAACCGATCGACAGATGATGGGCAGGTTCCGGGATCCCCAAGTCAGCGAAAAACACATCCGACATATTGACGTCATAGTGCTGACCCGTGTGGACAAGGATCGGATCGAAACGATCAGAGTCCCAGGACATTAGGTTCAGCAAGGGCGCCACCTTGGGGAAGTTCGGCCTCGCACTGACCACTAAGGCAATTCTCAGCTTCTTGGAGATATTCACCTCTCAGACTAAGAAGGATCGGCCATCGATGTTCTAAGAGGGATCCAGTCCCATCTTGTCGTTGGCCGTCGGGAAGGCATCGACCATCTCCATTCGTCCCGAGTCATTGAGTTCGTCCACAGAAAGAAGGAGGCACAGCTAAGTGTGTGTTCCCCACACATTGCTGTGCTCGAAAAGGACCGCCTTGTTGAGCCCGCCTTTGAGAGGCGTAAACCCTTTAGGGCATCGCCACAATATCAGGCACCGTCTCGAAGGCTCCGACGCTGAACAGCTCCTCGAGCAGCGAGGCACAAGTTTAGGAACTAGGACTTCGCAAACGAGTCGCTGAAGGAGCGCGTAGGCACCCCATCAAGCCCAAGGAAACGGCCCGAGTCGGGTATTTACGTCCGCGAGAAAACAGCATCAGGCGATTAGGAGCAGCATAGAAAAAGCCCTCAACCCGGGATGGGGAATCCCCGTCTCGAGCCAAGGGCTGAGAAGCTGGGGTGGATGAAGGGAGTCGAACCCTCGACCTCCTGAACCACAATCAGGCGCTCTAACCAACTGAGCTACACCCACCACATCTTTCATCTTTTTAGGACGGCAAGTCATCCAGAACCGCCCCGGAAGAGTGTACTCCCGGCAGGGCTCGAACCTGCGACCTACTGCTTAGAAGGCAGTTGCTCTATCCAGCTGAGCTACGGGAGCATGTTTCCATTGCCGGCCGCTAAGAATAGAAGATCCCGGCATTTCTGTCAAGCGAAAAGCCCGTTAAACCCGCATACCTAAAGCGTTTTTTCCGCATATGGACAGTCTGGAAAAAGTGGACAAGTTGGACAATCTGAAGACCGTGCCGTGCAGATCTGCTTGCCAAGGAGCCATACCTGTGGAGAAAGCAGTTGCTCACTGAGAGTCCCATTCGAACAGTTATTGGCAGAGAAAGATCTGTTCTGCACACCCAAAACGGTGGCGGGATACCGCAGCTCTATCGGCAACTTTGTCGACTATGCCAAGGTGCTCGAGAGTTCATACCAGACTCGTACTGCAATTATAGACTATTTGCGCGGAAAGCGAGAAAACGTCTCAGACTACAGCATACAAACCTTACTGGCGAGTACTAAGAACATTTAGCCACTGGTTGGCCCTGGAGGGAGTGATGGGGAACCCATTTCTCTTTGACCATTAAAGCGCCTCAAATGTCATTAGACCCTACTCAAAAGCCCCGATTTCTCAGGGCACCGAATTTAGGTATCGGAGGTGGGGCCCTATTGGGTCGTGATGTGAATGTCCTTGTTAAGGGCTAGTGATATAACGCCACGTATTAAACATTATCGAGGGGATACAACATGTCAGACAAGCCCACATTCCGCTCCGCCAGCCCTTACCAGAACGACATCCTCGCCTTGCCTGTCACCGATCTCGACACGGCCTCTGTGTACTACAGCACCCACTTTGGACTGACCGAAACCGAGCGCCGCGACAATCCTCCCACCGTCACCATGGAGCGAGACGGCACCCAGATCGGCTTCGCAATCACCGGCGGAGATGCCAGCCAGGACGGCGCCGCCATCCAGGTCACCAACATCCAGGCCCTCAAGGACGAGTTCGAATCCAACGGCGTTGAGATCGGCAACTGGCGCATCGACGAACGCGACGGCAAACGCTATCAAGTCTTCTTTGTCGTCGCCCCCGACGCTCTCTGCTACTACTTTCACGAGCCCTTGAAGTAAACTCGCTGATTACGTCTGGATGGGGGTCTTGAGGCGTTCCGGATGCCCCTCACGTCGGCAACCGCGGTATCCGGGGACAACGAGCTTGGTCTGACTCTGGTCAAGGGCGATGCGACGAGTGGAGTAATTCTAATGAATGAGGCAGATGTTTATGTGAAGGTCGAGTAGGGTAGGTGGGCGGGCTTGCCGGGCCGAAGCCTTGGCGACCCTGTCCGCCTTAGCCTGCCAGGCGTAGGTGGAAGGCCGGTGGTTCCGGTTTCCCCTACTCGTCGAGCTCGTCCTTATACCTCCCGAATGCGAACGCCATATCCATCTCCTCCATGACCGTCTTCCCGCTCTCGTCGGTGATCATCATGGTCGCCATGTATTCCAGCCACCGATCGGCGACCTCGCCGGTGTGGCTCCGGGTGAAGTGCTCTTCTGTCGGCGCGGTCATGTAGAGATACAGGCGTTCCTCGTGATGGTGGATGACCATGTTGACGTCGTTTTCGGTCATCGCTTGTGCCAGCTCCGGCCACAGCTCGTCGTGTGCCTTCTTGTATTCCGCGTACTTTCCTGGCTTGAGCTGATACGTCAGTGCCATCGACCACATACGCCCTCCAGTCATTGATGCGTCATTTCGGACATCGACAGGTCCTACGGGTTCTCATCCAGCCCTCGGCGTGTCGCCGCGGCAACAGCCTCGAACCGCTCCCACGCGATCTCCATCGCCCGCGTTCGCATTTGCCGTGCTCGTTCGTGATTCCCGTGCACCTCCAACA
>PAXL01000075.1 GCA_002714465.1 Gemmatimonadota bacterium
GTCATATCTCTGATCGAAGTACACGACTTCGAGAAACGTAGGACCCGCTTGTAGACGCAAGCCTGCATCCCACGTCCGGGCGGTTTCTGGCGCGAGATTCGTGTTCCCGACAACGCTGCCACGATCGCCAAAGAGCTCGAAGAAACTCGGGCCGCGACGCGACCGGGCAAGGTTGGCCTTGAGCATCAGAGGCCCCATAAGATCGACGCGAATCCCGGTTCGGAGCCCTAGAAGATCGCGACGCGTAAGAGAGTCCGGGGCTTGTGGAGAGAAGGCGAAGGGGTTCCGACCAGAGAAACGATCACGCTGATGTCGGTAGTCGAGACTCGATGTCCAGGAGATTCGTCCGTCGAGGAAGCTGAAGTCGGTCATTGGGCGAAATTGAAGGGTCCAGCGACGTGAGGCAAAGAGCGGTGTGACCAGTTGGATTCGTGCTTCTGGGTCGTAACGCTCGCGACGAATATCTGTGAGCAGGGACAAGAGGTGCGCCGACAGGGCAAGGCGCGAGTGAGAACGGATACCGAATGTCCGTGTGCGGTAGCGGTTATCCTGACGTCCGATCCCGACCTCACCGAGGGAGTCGATGAAGGTTTCGCGAAGGTGCGTGAAGTAGGCTGTCCCCTCCGCGGTGATGCGGTTGAGGATCGATCGCCGTTCCACAGAGACCTGACTAAGCGAGCGGAACGCGTTGAAGCGTGAATGCGTCGCCTGATTGTTGCTGATCCCCGGGATGCCCTGATGTTTCCAGAAGAATGTCTGACTTGCCGAGAGTCTTATGCGGCCAGTCAGGTCTGCGGATACATTCCCGAACACGCTGCGTCGAGTTGCGTTGTTGTTCTGTCGTTTCGTGTATTCGTCGTCTGTTGCGTTGTACTCCGTACCATTATTGTCGAGGAAACCGAAGTCGTTGTCGCTAGACGCGTAGTCGAGGATGGCGAGATAGTCGAGATGATCGGAGCTTCCGGAGATCATCGTGCTGAGAAGCCGGGTATCGAGGGCCCCCCAGGATCCGTTGATGACTTGCCGTGTCGAGTCGCTCTCTCGCGTGCGGATGTGAACCGTACCACCGAGACCGTTGCCCTCTTGGCCGGCGCCACGGTTTATCTCGATACGGTCGACGTTCGAAAGAGGAAGTGTGCTGAGGTTGACGCCGCCGCCTATCGCTGCGTTCAGAAGGATATCGTCGAGATAGACCTCGACCTGCTCCGATGAGGATCCACGCACGCTGATCGTGCTGAATGCATCAAGCCCACCGAGCGACTGAACCTGGATCCCCGTAGACCGGTCGAGCAGATCGGGAAGCGTGGTGGTCCGGTTCTCGAAGTCCTTACGCTGTATCACTGTCGAGAAGGCGGGGAGACGGGCTCGTTCCTGTTCGATGTCTCGCTGGTCGGTCACATCCAGCCGGTCCATCTGGATCGGCGCGGGTACGAGACGCACGGTTACCGACGCATTGGGGGTCACGTGGAGAGTCTGATCCGTATAGCCTATCCGGGAGAAGGTTACGAGGAAGGAGTCGCGAGCGACGATTCGGAAAGTGCCCTCAGCGCCAGTAAGGAAGGCTCTTCCGTCAGTTGTCAATATGGTTACGCCAGGTAGGGGTGACCCCTGTTCGGCGTCGAGCACTATGCCCTCGAGCCCGTAGGAGGTCACAGGCAGCAGGCATAGAATTGCGATTGTGAGGATTCGTCCAGGTGTCATTCTGATAACAAAAAAGCCCCGACTCCTCGCGAAGTCGGGGCTTGGTATCTCAATGCCAGATACACCTGTCCGACGTCAACTTCCCGGTCCGCGAGGAAGGATGTCAAAGGCTTCAGGCAGGTCTTCTGGCTTCCGGTATTCGGGCTCTCACGCCTTCCCAATCGATGTCCGATCAGTGGCGGGTGTGAGAGCCAACCCGGTTACAGCGGCGGGCCCGCGACGGATTCTCACCGTCTTCCCTATTCAGTTGGCTGGACGTCTACCCAGCCAAGCACCTGAACCTTTTCAAATATGTATAGAGTGCAGCAGATTGCCCTACGGGTGAGAATATAGTCGATTTGTCGTCGCCGTGTCAATCAACCTGGCCATCAGGCAGGCACAGGCGCGGTCTTTCGCCTAAGAGGATGGCCTGATTCCAGATCAGCTAGAGCTTCTCTGACAGGCGTTCAGCAACCATCAACACGGTCGCGTGGATGTTGGCCCTGACACAGTCGGGAAAGATGGATGCATCGATGATTCTGAGTCCATCGATCCCGTAGACACGGCCATCCTGATCGACTACATCCTCCGTTGCAGAAGGTCCCATTCGACAGGTGCCACTCACGTGATGACCTGTCGTTGCCTCTTTCAGGATCCAATCATCCAGAGCATTATCAGACTGTAAGACCTCGTCGGCGGGCTCAAGCCGTTCATCGAGATACGGTTCGAATGATGGATGTCCGGTCAGGTTCACGCAAAGCTGGATCGCTTCGCGCATTCGGGATCGGTCGTGTTCGTCCGAAAACATCCGGTAGTCGATGTCGGGGTCTGCGTGCGGGTCGTCCGATGTGATCGAGACCGTTCCGATGCTGCGGGCTAGGTTGACCGTCGGACGCATCAGCAGCTTTGGCTCGTCTCGAACGTGCCCGATGTAGACGATCATATCATCGGTGTTATACGATCCTGTTGCGGTGTAGCGGAGACCGACCTGATGCCAATGTGTGTGGAGCGGACCCTTAGAGCGTGCCTGCCAGAACATCTGTACCGCCGGATGATCACGGAGCTTCTGGCCGACACCCGGAAGATCAACAATCGCGCGGATTCCTAGCCCCTCGAGATGCCCCCTCGATCCGACACCGGATCGTTGGAGAAGGAGCGGCGTTCCGATCGCACCTGAGGAAACGATCAGGTCGGTTGATTCGAAGCTCTGGCGCTCACCGTTATATTCGATTTCGATGCCTGTTGCACGCGCGTTGGCAAACAGGATGCGGGTCGTGAAGGTATCGGGAAGGATCGTCAAGTTTGGACGCGTGCGTGCCGGGTTCAGATATCCGATCGCCGCGCTTAGCCGGATTCCACCTGGGTTGTTCAGCGGGTAGGGACCAACACCGGTCGTGTATGGACGATTGAGATCGGGGCAGTCAAGGAAGCCGTGGTCGATGCAGGACTGATAGAAGGCGCTCTGGAGGTCGAGCCAGTCTTCCTTTGGATATCGCCGGACACCGATCGGCCCGGTATGTCCGTGACCTTCTGTGAAATCCTGGTCGGTCTCGATTTTTCGGAAGTACGGTTCGACTTTCTCCCAAGTCCATTCTGGATTCCCAAGTTCCACCCAGCGATCGAAGTCGTAAGGGAGGCCCCAGAGATAAATCTGTGCGTTCACGGCGCTGGATCCGCCGATGACCTTGCCTCGGATGATCGGTTCCCTATTTCGACCCGCTCTGGCAGAATAGCCCCAGTCGTGACTTCGGGCGACCATTCCAGAGGGTGTCGCGTAACCAAGCCGAATGTCTTCGGGCAAGGACTCGACCGTTGGATAGTCAGGACCGGCTTCGATCAGGAGGACCGAACGAGAAGGGTCCTCTGTCAGGCGAGCGGCGAGGACACAGCCTGCTGCTCCTGCTCCGACAATGATGGTGTCGTATGTGTGTGTGGACACGTTGATGGCGATTGGAATGTGGCTTAGGCGTCACCGTAAGAAACGCGGCGACGCTTGCGAGATCTTCGATCCCTACCAGCCCCTCACCATATAGGCTTGCAGCACCCCGCTCTCATCCGAGTTGAAGAAGCCCGAATGCCCACTTGGTGACAGGAAGGGATGAATGTGTGACTCCTTCTTCCAGGAACTGCCGGGTTCTGCGACCTTGCGTGGATTCTCGAGTTTACCCGCCTCATCCTCCTGCAGATCGAATAGCCAAACTGCTCCGTCTCCGTCTCTCGGACCCGAATCCGTGATCAAACGGTGTCCCTCGATGTCGGTCCCGAAATGGTAGAAGTCGGGGGTTTCGAAATCGCGCGACAGGTCATTTCGCCAGCTGTTCGGTGTCTTGAGTCCGTCGTGTCCTGAGTGTGGGGCAGCTCGGCCCGAGATCAGCTGTGCTTCCTCCGGCTCCTTCGTGTTCGTGCTGGTGATCGCCATATCTGATTGGCCGATCCAGCATTGGTGTCCCTGGCAGTGCTCGTTACCATCGCGACCCCAAGGGAAGTTTCGGAAATCGGACCCGTCATCTCGGATCAGGTGAATGTCTGCGCCCGCTCCGCTAACGAGCTGAAGCAGGTCGCCCTTCGTGCTAACCGTGTTCCCGTGGTTCTCTTGGATCATGATGTCGTGCGATGCGTCCGGGTCCGTCTGTCGAGTGTATTGAGGGTGGATGTTGCACCAGGATGCGCCCTCGAAGATGAGTCGGACCGATGGTTCGTCTATCTCGAAGACGAGGAGACCCCAAGGCGCGCCGACCGTTTGTCCGTCTCCGAGGAATCCCGAGATCGCGATCCGCTTGCCGTCGGACGAAATTGTCGATAGCGGATAGGGGCGGCTGAGACGGTAGCTCGTGTCAGGGATCGCGTGATCCAGCACGAACAGGGTCTCTCTATCACTACCGCTGAGCTTAACACGTTTCAGCGTAAGACGGCCACCATTCGTCTCTGTCTCGTCGACGAAATAGTATAGGTATTCGCCGTCAGGCGAGATCGATGGACCGGTCGTACCGGGCTCAGTCGTGATGGGGGTCAGGCTGCAGTTGTCTTCAAGGTTACAGAGTAGGAACTGATGCTCTGGGTCACGAGGGTCCGACCCGTGTGGGTGAGCCGATCGATGGATGATCAGTCGTTTCGAGTCTGGTGTGAAGATTTGCGCCTCCATATAGATGTGCGAAGACGGTAGCGCTTCATCCGTTAGCTGGATGATTTCGAGTGCCTTTCGATTGGCCGAGGGCACGAGATCTGGACGTGGTTTCATGGGGCCTCCTGAGAACGAGTATGTAAGATCAGACGTTTCGCAGGGATCGCAAACGGCTATGCGTCGGGTCGTAAACCGGGGCTGATGGTCAGGATATTCGGCAAGTGGGAGACAACCTTAGCAGTGGTACGAGACGCGCGACGTGACTAGTCCGAAAAGTGCGAAAGGGCATCATCGATCGAAGCAGCTTCTTGCGAGGCTGAACACCCACGATCCGTTTGTCCAACTGACCGTTCGATTAAAGTATCAGGCAGGTGGCATACTTATTCACGTGCTACATGTCCGCCAGCATTTTGGCAGTATGTCGCGTGTCGCCACGTTGGGTGAGCGGCACGCGAACGTCGTTCGCATCGAATGCGACGAGGATAACGAATCAGTGAGTTTGAGACGCCAGAGGAGACCGGAGGAATGCTAAAAAGTCTTCCGGCGGATGATAGCCGACGAGCTTCTTGAGAAGCTTACCGTTCGGTGCAAGAATCAGACAGGTGGGAATCGTCGTCACGCCGTACTTCCTCGCCAGTTTGCGCGAGTTGAGCGTTTCGTCTCCGATGCGGGCCATCGGCGTATCGTTTTCCGCATCCAGTTTGACGGTCGTGTAGTGCTGTTTGAGGACAGCCTTGACGTCATCCCGCGAGAGGACGCGGCGGTCGAGTTTCTTGCAGTAGGCGCACCAGTCAGTGTAAACCTCGACCATAACCAACGTGTCCGTGCTGTCCGCGCGAACCAAGCCTCTAGGATAGATAAGCCATTCTGCTTCGACTGATCCACCAAAGAGAGAGACGAACGCGATTCCGGAAACGATGGCTCTTATGCTGCGCATAAGCCTCATAGGTAGAAGGGAAGTGTAGATTAACGCCGAGATGCGGGTCTTCTGACGAATTGGGAACCTCTAAAGCTTGGCCTATCTCGGTCGGATCTCAGTCCACAACGTAGGCAGGGGGGAAGTGGGTCGTGTAGCGTCGCCCCCATGAAGTGTCGTGGCATTCCAACTCGAGGCCCTGTCAACGGTGAACTTTAGATCCCGTCCCGGATGAATGCCGACAGGCGCCACCACCGTGTAGTGGTCGTGGTTGAGAATAGGGCTCACACACCTCCTTGTGTAAGCTAAGTCCTCGTCCTGGAGCCCATATCAGTAGGCTACTTTCATCGATGCCGTGATGGTCCGCGGTTGTCTTGGTCCGTAAATGTAACCTGCGTCGCGATCAATGCCCTGATCGAAGTCGCTCTGGTAGCCGTTGAAGATGTTTTTGATTCCAACCTTGATTTCCAGTTCCGGAAGCTGTCCTCCGAGCCCTAGGTCGAGATCGAATGATGCGTTCGCCTCCCAGAAGGCATCTGATCGCTCGAGCCGATCTTCTGCGATGTAGCCGGCCAAATGTGGCACATCCATCGGACCTGTGTAGATACCAGAAACCGCCGCGCTCGCGAAGGACGCGAACTGCCAGGATGCGGCGTAGTAGCCGTAGAGACCCGGAGTACGAAGCATTAGATCCGAGAACAGTCCGTCTGCCCACTCGACCGGGTCGTCATACCGACTCGACTGCAGGGTCAGGCCAGCTTGGAACGAAGTCTTCCACGTCGAGGCTCGGAGATCTAGTGTTGCCCCTTTCACAACCGCACTGCCTCCGTTCTTCTTCAGGAGCAGGAAGTTGCCGGCCGTATCCTCACCGTTGTCCTCGAGGATAAAAGCGTCTGTCACCTTCGTGTAGAAGCCCTCAAGCGTGAACCCCCAGTAGTAGTCTGGGTTACTGTAGGAGTGGTCGTAGGAACCTGAGCTGCTCCAGGATCGCTCCGTGCCAAGATCAGGAGCGAGCTCGATCAGGAGAGCCTCGCCTGAGACGGACTCTATGTGCAGGTCCTCGTCGAAGGTCTGCGGGGCGCGATAGCCGGTCGAGCCGGAAAGGCGGATCTGGCTTTCCCCGTTCAGGCGAAGCAGCAGGTTCGCACGCGGGCTGACGATCGGATTGTCGACGAACGAATGCTTGTCGAGGCGAGCGCCCAGGAGCAGGTTCACGAGTTCGACTGGCTTCCAATCCGTCTGTGCATAAGCGCCGACCGTTGTGATCGACTGATCCGTGAAGCGTTGGTATCCGACGATCTCGTCTTCAAGACGGTTGTACTTGAGGTCTGCTCCGAAGGTCAGGTCGTTCGTCGAGGACGCAGACCTTGAGTAATGGCCTCCTGCCGCGATTGTGCGATCCAGGGACTCACCATAAGCGTTTGGGTCGCGCCCTGCACCGTAGTAGCTGTCTCGTGATGTCCGCTGCGCGGAAAGGTAGAACTCGACCTCGTTCAGTTCGTCCGTCGCGAGCACGTTCTCATACGCCACGCTTCCGCCGATGACCGTATGCTCAAGCCATTCGGCGATGTCTGCTTCGTGGGGTTTGAACTCGAAGCGGTTTCCGCCTCGGCGGTCTTCGTTCAGGCTGTGGAATTCGAAGGTAAGCTTGCTCAGGAGACTCGGTCTAAGGTGGCTGCGCAGGCCGAAGGAGGCGTTCTGGAGCTTTACGATCTCCGAGAAGTCGTCATGGTCGTGGTCGTAGGGCGAGCGCGAACGGGCCAGACCAAACAGCGAGACACCGGCACGCAGATCGTCGGATACATAGGTGGTCGAGACGCTGACCTTGTGGTCATCTGCTCCCCCGTTGAGGAATGATTTTGAGGCGGTGACGTCGAAGCCCGTTTTGATCGCCTCTCGCGTGATGACATTGACCGTCCCAGCAATCGCGTTACCGCCGTAGAGGGCCGAACCGCCGCCGCGAACGACTTCGATCTGCTCGACCATTGATGTCGGGATTTGCTCGAGACCATAGACGCCGTTGAGAGCGCTGAAGATCGGTCGACCGTCGATCAGGATCTGCGAGTAGCCCCCCTCGAGTCCGTTGATTCGGAGCTGAGTGAAGCCGCAGTTCTGACAGTTGTTCTCCACGCGAAGACCCGGCTGGAAGACGATGCCATCGGCAAGCGTTTCGGACTGTGTGTCCGCGAAAAGTTTGTCGTCGACTATGTTGACGATGACCGGGACGTCGCGCTTGTGTTTCTTGGTGCGGGTCGCGGTGATGACCATATCCTTGCCACGCAGGTCGGATTCTGTCAGCTTGATCACGAGACCATTGCGTCCTGTCTCATGGCCAACCTGAACTTCCGTCTGGCCGTAACCGACCATCGAGACGCGGATCGTGAACTCGTCCGATACGACTTGTTTGAGAATGAAGTGTCCTTCTGAGTCGGCAACGGAACCTATTCCTGTTCCCAAGACGACGACGTTTGCCCCAGGAAGAGGTTCACCCGTTAAGAAGTCGACCACGGTACCGTTGACCGGCCCCTGTTCCGCTGAAAGGGGCATCGCAAGCAGCAGACCTAGCACAACCAGCTTGAGAATGCATGTCGGAATATGTCGTAAGTCGTCCATACAGTAGGCCTTTGGAGGAGCGGCAAAGCTAAAAGGCTTCTGTCGGGCTGTCAATAATATATTTAGTCTAGGCTAATAATTGTATCGAGTAAAAAAGCTCAGTGCTTTTTTCAGTTCCGGTTGGCTAGAGAAGTTGGAATCGTGAGAGGACGGGATCGTGATCGCTGGCGGGGTCTGGAAACTCCGAATTGACGTGGGCGATCCCCTTGATGACGGCATAATGGGCGACAAGCGGCGAGCTGTGGTTGCCCCCCTGGACCTGTGCGATCGTGACCGACTTTCCGGCGTGTAACATGGATGTAGAAAACGGTAACAACAGAATGAGATTACGCATTGTGAAAGCCTCGGGGTCTCTTCGGGAATCAGCGAGGAAGAGTGTACAATCTGGCTATCACAACAACGTTACGGCAGGATTACGCGGCGAGCCGAAGCGGAAAGTGAGCTAAGCCTAGTTCTCTCAAAGGCTAAAAGTAGGAAATCCGATAGTTTAGACGCAGGTTGCGGCCTGACTCTGGCATCACCGATCGAATGCGCGAGAGGTGATTGCGATACTCCGTGTTGGCCATGTTATCGAGAGTTAGCGTCCAGCTATGACGGATTTGGTCGCTTGAGAGTTCTTTCTGCGCATACAGACCAAACACAGCAAACGCGGCCGTCGGCATTTCGAATCTGTCTACGCGGTCCTGTTGGGCAGCCACCTCGGCATTTGCCCCGACCGTCAGCCAAGGATGTCGGTATTCGAGTGTACCGTTCACCTTCAGCGGCGGGATCCCCGGCAAAGGTAGGTCGTCATCCCTGTTCTCGGCGTGAATGTAGCTGACGCCGATTTCCGCCAGAAGGCGATCTGCGGGACGGGTGGCTAGACGGAACTCTGAACCGAGAAATCTAGCATCGACACCATCGATCGCGTAGATCGGGAGTAGCAACGCGAAGTTGATGTCACCCGTGTTGCGCGGCGTCAGGAAGTTCGCATACTCGCTCCAGAAGCCAGTCGCGAGCAAATCGATGCCCTGATTTCGGTAGTGTAGGAAAGCCTCCAGTCCGAAGCTTCTCTCCGACCTGAGTGTCGCGTCACCCACCTCGAACGTATACGCTGCCAGATGAGGGCCTTCGTTGTAGAGCTCCTCGATCGTCGGAATCCGCTCTGATCTGCTGACCGAGAATCCGGCCGCGAGCCGATCGGAGATCGACACGAGCGGGCTGACCGCCGCAGACCAGGCGTGGAAGTTTCTGTCCAAATCCCCAGACCCCTCGCGAGCGCGTTCTGAGTCTCTAGGGTTCAGAAAAGAGAAGGCGTAACGTCCTGCGACCTGCAGCTCGAAGCGTTCTCTCGATGCTTCGTGATACGCGCTCAGGGTGCCAGAAAGCTGACTGGTTGGCGGCGTGAACACGAACGCCCCGAGCTCGAGTTCGTAGTGTGAGAGGCTGGCGCCCAGGATCGTCTTCGACCGGCCATCACCAGGCCCAACGTGCAGACTCAGATCACCACGGTAGTCATGGAACAGGAACTCCGCGCCGATGTTCCCATTCGACTCGAACTCGAAGTGATGGTAGTGGGTACGAGCGAAAGAAGCCTCGAGCCGATCCAGCGACTCACCCTCGAACTGATAGGATGCATTCGCATCGAAGACCCGTCTCAAGATGTCAATGTCCGCCCCGTTCGGATGACCCCCGATAAAGCCACCGGGAATCCCATAGTCCGTGTTGAACTGGTCAAAACTGGCACCGACATACCCACGTTCTCCGGCATAGGAGACGCCGGCGATCAGGGTGTTAGTGTTGATCTCTGTGTTATCGAGCTCCCCGATCGGTGTCTGCTGATTCCGGGTATCTCGGTATGTCGTTTCCCCGGACACACCGAGAGGACCGAGGGGGGCGACGATTGACATTGCCAGAAGGCCGCCGCGGTTTACGGTCGACCCACGTAAATCGATTGTGCCCCAGGCTTGTGTGGGGAGTGTTCTGGGGAACTTATTCTTGACGACGTTTATCACGCCGCTGTTGGCAGACGATCCGTAAAGGAGGGATCCCGGCCCACGGATGATCTCGATCTGCTCGAGGTTGAACATCTCGAGTGTCATCGCGTGATCCGCCGAGGTGCCCGAGAGATCGCGGGACTGCAATCCGGCCTGAGTGATCTGGACGCGATCGCCACTGAGGCCGCGTATCACGGGGCGAGCGGGGGCCGGCCCCATGCTTCGGATACCGACCCCCACCTCGTTCCTGATCGTCTCAGCAAGCGTAAGGCTGTAGTTCTTTTCCAGGTCCTTCCCGCTTAGGATCCCCAACGATTCCTGGAACTCCTCGAAACGCGTGTCCGGGGAATGGGACAGGACATCGATACCCTGCAAGAGCAGCACCCGGGGCTCCAGCTCCACCCGAAGAGCTGAGACCACTTCTCCGGAGATGCTGACCTCACGCGATAAACCGCGGTACCCGATCCTAGAGAAGGAGAGGACATGACTGCCGGTCGACAGCGTGAACATAAACTGACCATTGTCGTCGGTCGATGTCCCACGCGGTGTGCCTGACAGACGCACCGCCACCTCTTCAACCGGTTGTTTAGTTTGGCTATCGACGACATAGCCCACCACATCGACCGGCTGTTCGGAGTTAGAGAATCCCGCGAGGAGGAAGAGAAGGACAAGTGACCCGATCCATCTTTCGCTGATGAAGTAGGGGTAGACTGGTTCCTTCCTCTTCCGGTCCCCGCGGAGCCTAGTTAGACGGTGCACTAATTGCAACCGGTATCGTCGCAAACGTTTCCTCTGTGTCCCCGTCGTGGAGTATCGACAACGTGATCGTCGTCGATCCAGCTGCTTTGCCGATGATCCGGAAGGCCCAGAATTCGGGATCTGCTGGTGGATCGAATCCAAGCAACGATGTATCCGCGACCGCAATCCCAAGCGAGTGAGCGGGAACGGAGGGTTGAAACTCAACGTCCTTGTCGTCGAAGAACTTGGCTTCAAAGTGATCGGTGCTGTCACCTTGCGCCACCGTCAGCGATCCTGTTGTCTCGCCTTGGCCGGCTAAGGGGGATTCGGTCAGCACCTGTCCGCTTTCCTCGTCCTTGACGCGAACGCCAACCGGTTCACCGTGCTGACCCGTCTTAGATTCGATGTGAACCGAGAGCGGCAGCGTAGAGAAATCCGAATGACCATCGTGAAGAACGGATAGGATGACCGTCGTCTCACCCTCAGCGAGTCCACGAAGATGGAACTCGAAGCCTCCCTCGTCACCTGGATCCTGGTATACCTCCAAAAGAGTCTGGTCAGCGATTGTCCAACCGAGGCTAAGCTCGTTGCCCGTGGGAGCGGCAAACTCGGTTCCATTTGCATCTAGGAACTTGATGCTCCAGTGACCTGTCAGGCCGATTGGAGCCTCTAGATGATCGCGTAGTCCTCCCGTCGTATCGACTACACCCTGAAAATACCTGAAGAATCGAACGCCCGAGTCGATCAGCACCAGACCCTCTGCCCCGAATTCCTCTTCCACATGAACAGGGATCGGTTTTGTGCGGAAGTCTGCGTGCTCGCCGTGGGTAATCTCGAGGATGATGGTCGTTTCACCGGCCTTGAGACCGCGGAGGTGAAACTCGAAGTCTCCTTCCTCGCCTGGATCCTGAAAGACTTCTAAAACGGTGGGGTCTGCGATGACCCAAGTGAATTTCCATTCGGGAGTTTTTGGGGGTGCAAGCTCGCTCCCTGCTGAGTCCAAGAATCGGATGCCCCAATGGTTCGTTAGTTCGCCAACCTTAGCTTCAAGGTGGCTCGCATTGTTTCCAGTGGAATCAATGTTCCCCTGGAAATACCTAAAGAAACGGACCCCCGAGTCTACGAGTACTAGACCTTCGGCCTCGTAGTGAACCTCCTGAGTAGACGTTGGATCATCACTGCCGCAGCCCGCGAAGACTGCGACCATAGTAAAGGCAAGCGCAAGAAACGCGCCTTGGTATCGGCAAAGCATCGTGTTCTCCTGACATACGGTTTGCTCAACGAACAGGATCCACCAGAAGGGGCTTTAAAGATGGTCCAATCCGTTATGGACAAAGGCGGATCATTGGTGAGAGCCAAATGCCGATCGCCTAATTTGATCGACAGCTGGATCTATGTATAGCAGAGTGTTCGTGCTACCGTTGTGGAGGCGGAGAACGACCTTGTTGGGAGATTCGAAGGGTAGGCGAGTGGCCGACGGCGGATGAGATTCGCTTTTGGCCGGAAGCAATCAGTAAGGCAAGAGATAGCGCCGCAGGTCCGAGGAACAGGACCTGTGCCCATTCACAGACAACACAGTCGGTTACGTGACATTCGTCCGCGTGGTCAGGCGTGAGACCGTGCGACAACGCGAATCCGAACGCGATAGTCAGCAGGGCCAAGGCAAGGGCAGTCAGGGCTGATTGGTTGCGGAGGCGAAACATATCAATTGTGGTGGTGGGACTCTGTAATGGCGTCGTGATCGTGGCAATGATCGTGGCTGCAGAGGTGCTGGTTGCGGACATGGCCAAGAATCAGGAAGGCGGATCCTGCTACCGTGATGCCCCGTTCGCCAAACTCGCTGAGCAGGGAATGTCCGGCGAGGGCTGCCGTTACCATGAACCCAAGGCCGATCAGCCCGTAGAAGATGACACGGACATCCTTATGCGCGCGACAACCGAGCGTCAGGGCGAGAAGGCTGGTTGGGAGGATGATCCAGAGCAGGATCGCGTGGAAGCTCTCATCACCGAAGAACGTTGAGGCGATTACCGGAAAGGCGACAATGACAACCGGTATCAGGAGGCAGTGCACGGTGCAAGCCGTCGAGATCAGAATTGCGGCTTTGTCGCTGAATATGCGGGCGCGATTGAGCATTTATGTTCACTTGAGTCAAAGTGCGTATGGAGTGTGTATAAACCTACCAGCGAAGCTAGGTTGCAGCAAGTTTAAAATGAATATGATTATAAAGCTTTATTTTTAAATAATTTAAGGCTCTTCTTCTGTGACGTTCTTCTCGACACATTCCCCGCAGTCCAACCAGTGCTCCTTGGGTAGATTGACCAGCGCACGTGGGCTGCTTCCCCGCTCGAACACGGGGTGAAACAACACATCCCCTTTCTCGTGATGCGTTCCGCACGTATGACAGTCTGCTTCTTCTTTCAGTTCGACCGGTGTGTATCCCGCGATCACCCAGCCATCGTGACCCGTATGGGCAGCAAGACTCTGCAGCGCTTCCCGAATGGTACGTGACTTGTTCCCTTGGTAGTATTTGTCTGCCAACGTGTCGAGGAGATCGACAGTAGCGTCATCGAGGGTGAAATTGAGTCGTTTCATGCAGGTCTCTCGGCAAGGAGTGGACTATGGGTGTGTAGGAATATACATACTTTCAAGACCGAACCAAAGGTTGCCTTGTTCAATTTAAAACCTTGGCGGATTGTGGTGGACGACTAACAACTCATTCGGCAAAGCGATTGGTTTCTGATGTGGGCCGATATCATCGTGATGCCGCCGACGACAGGGAATGCCCGTGCAAGCGACTCGCCAAGTAGCTCCTGTCCGGCTATAACAGGTAGTCCCAGAACGACGCGACCAAGCAAGCCCCAGAGCGGCACCGAGGGACGCCGATGTCGCCGATAGCCCAGGATAAGAGTCAACAGACTCAGTGGGAGAACGAGTTTGAAGAGCGTGATGTGAAAGTGCTCATCTTCGAGTCCGAGAGCGAACAACGACGGAAACAGAACGAGTGGGCCCCCCAGAACAACTCAATGGATCAAGCAGGTCGCAGACCCGATAATCGCGAACCGATTTGCAGGGTTCCATTTAAATGCTTCACTTACGGTGTTTGCTCTCCTCCCTCCAGTTTTTCCTCGATTTTCATCTGGTATGCAGGCTCGGTGACGGGAGGCAAGAGCTTCTCTATTGTCTCCTTGGGGAGAGAGGCAGGTCTGGCCTTCTTCAGCGTATAGAAAAGCCCCATATCATTGTCGGCCGTCAACGTCAGCTTGCCCCTCAGCACGATCGGGTCGTATGAGAATCGCAGCGGCTTGACCATTTTCACTTCCACGTAAGTCTCGGGTTTTCCATCCCCGCCACAGAACGTGCATCCAACGAGCGGCAAGCCTGTCATGACGAAGTGTGAATGCTTCTCGGTCGGTTCGATCGGGATCATGTATCCGGCCATGATGATGTCCGCGTCCTCCAGCCGCTTAACACGCGGCGAAAAGGTTGCGTGGAAGGTGTGACCATCGTCTGTGTAGGTCATGTCACCCAAGACCTCCCAAGCAACCGCCTCTGCCGATTGCCCGTCTGTATTCGCAGCGACAGAATCAGACATCGACAGAACGCCGAACAGCAGGACCAATAGTCGGATCTTCATGGTGGGATCCTTTCAGTTTTCCGCTAGAATCAGGCGAAAACAGAAGAAGTCAGGCTGACGCTTCCTCGGCTTGGAGCTCGGGGAAGGGATTAGGTAAGTTTGACCAGTTACTGCTATCTTTGTCGAGGAGATCCTTATCGATCAGACACGCGTCGAGTCGGGCACGCATCGATGCTTCATCCATCTCCTGCCCTATAAATACGAGCTCCTGAATGCGATCACCAAACCGCGGATGCCATCCGGATTGTTCGTCGGGCTGCTGACCTTCGGGGTGATCCCAATATTTTCGAGGGGTAGCCGCCCACCACACCCCACCAGCGTTTACTGTGCTCACGCCACCTGCCTGCGACCATTCGTAAGCAACGCGATGGTCCGCCGCGACCCAGAAGAAGCCCTTGGAACGAAGGACGCCACCCCAGTTGCCCGCATCGTGTAGGAATTCCCAAAACTTCTCTGCGTCGAAGGGTTCCGGCGCGTGGTAGGTGAAGCTGGATATTCCGTAAGCCTCAGTCTCGGGTGTGTGTTCCCCCGCTAGTTCACGAATCCAACCGGCTGATCCAGCCGCTTTCTCGTAGTTAAAAAGTCCGGTTCCGAGCACGCTCTCGATCGGAATGTGCCCACGTGTCGCCATCTGGATATGTGCTCCGGGGTTGAGGGCGCGGAGAGTGGCCTCAATCTCGCGTGCCTGATCGTCGGATACTAGATCGCGCTTGTTGATCAGTATGACATCCGCAAACTCGACCTGATCAATGAGCAGGTCGGGGACTGTACGGTTGTCCTCTTCTCCGAGTGACTCGCCACGTTCCTCTAGGCTCTCCGATGCGTTGTAGTCTCGCAAGAAGTTGACCGCGTCAACGACCGTAACCATCGTGTCCAGCCGAGAGATCTGGCCGAGACTGATGCCGTTCTCGTCTTCGAATGTGAAGGTCTGTGCAACGGGGATGGGTTCCGAGATTCCTGTTGATTCGATGAGGAGATAGTCAAATCGCCTCTCGCGAGCCAGCCGGGAGACTTCTGCAAGAAGGTCGTCACGCAGCGTACAGCAGATGCAGCCGTTGGACATCTCCACGAGCTTTTCTTCGGTCCGTGACAGCCCGGCTCCGCCGCGGTCGACCAAGGCTGCGTCGATGTTGACTTCGCTCATATCGTTTACGATTACGGCGACGCGAAGCCCGTCGCGGTTGTTCAGTATGTGGTTGAGAAGCGTCGTCTTTCCAGCACCCAGAAAGCCAGAAAGAACAGTGACCGGGAGCCGATCGTCGGTTTCTGGTCGAATCGTAGTCATTATTTTCTCTTACGGTTTAATAAATTATTGTATGCTCAGTCCCCGGCGATGATCGGGGAGATCTGTGTCCGGTAGGCGCCCCAAGCGGGGGCAAAGGCCGCAGTCGCTCCGAGGATTGGTCCGGCGAGGAGGACACCAAACTCTATCGGTAACCACGCAACGTTGCCGGTCGAACCAAGTCCGGATTCGGATAGAAAGACGTTTAGTACAGCAAGGCCTACGTGTCCTAAGACGAGGCCACATATCGATCCCGCCGACCCCAGCATGACGCCCTGAAGGATCACGATTCCCAAAAGTTTTTCTTTGGGAAGGCCCAGTAATCTGAGCACACCGAGATCGCGGAGGAGCTCGCTGAGTTGCTCGTGGAGAAGCACAAATACACCGAGTAGAGCTCCGAAGGCGAGGAGCATCCCGAAGGCGCGGAGGGTGTCCACACCCACTCCGATGAGCGAGAAGAGCCGTGCAGTCTCAAAAGCGGGTGATGCGGCCTGAAGGACAGTATTTTTGTTGATGCTCATCGGAAAGGTGGCCGCTGCGACAGGTGATGTATACTGAATCAGCATAGCCGTCAGTTCTAGCCCGGTTGATGAGAGAGGACCAGGTTTCAGGACGTCCATCTCGCTCCGATGTCCTTCGTGTTCCTCGTGGCCGTGCCCCTCGTGGCCGCGTCGTTCCTCGTGGCCGCTTCGTTCCTCGTGGCCGTGTTCCTCGTGGCCGTGCCCCTCGTGGCCGCGTCGTTCCTCGTCGTGTTCATCCCCTTTTGCGTGTATGCCGTGGACCTGCCAGACTGTCTCGACTGATGTCAGGATGAGCCGATCGAGGACTGCGCCACTCCTGTTCATCACGCCCACAACACGCATCCGTTCCTCGTGATGATGTCCGTCCGGTTCATATCCGTGGATACTTGCGAACGTATCTCCGAGAGACAGGCCTGTTTCTCTCGACGCCTCGTCACCGATCACAACTTCGAGTGGCGAGGACCACCAGCGTCCCTCTGAGAGACTCGCGTCGTAGAGGTCGGCGTAGCTCCTTTGGGTGCCGACGATCCGATGGCTCTCGTAGCTGTCGCCCAATGCCACCGGAATTGCCTGATGGATTCCACGTCTGGATGCGATCTTTCTTGCTTCATCCAGCGGTATGTTTCCGGTGGGTGTGTCCGCGTGGAATATGGACGATAGAATCAGTTGAAGCGGGCTGCCCTTAGCCCCGACGACGAGGTCGATGCCTCCGATGTTTCGCTCCAGACCGTCTCTGAGCTGGTGGCTGAAGAGGAGGACGGCGTCGATGGTCCCAAGCCCGAAGCCCAGCAGGCAGACACTCAGCAATCCGCTGAGTCTTCTCCGCCGCAGGAAGGCGAGACTGATGACGGTTAGATTCATAGTTCGTATGAGTCCGTTATGCTCAGTCTAACTCGATCGTCGTGACTTGCGACGACAAGCGTCACTTCCCATCGATCCGATTGCTCCATAAGTAGATCTAGGACACGGTGGGCGTTCTCGTCATCCAAACCCGATGTGGGTTCGTCAGCAAGGAGCAGAGCCGGTTCGTTTACCA
>PAXL01000072.1 GCA_002714465.1 Gemmatimonadota bacterium
GTTGCGGGCGGGATGGAGTCAATGACCAACGCTCCATACCTTCTTGCCAATGGACTCAACGGTCTCAAAATGGGTCATGGCGAGCTTCAAGACGCAATGATCCACGACGGCTTATGGTGTGCTTTTGACGACGGACACATGGGTGACGGCACTTCGCTCACCGACTAACAAACTGTACTTTCGTTTCAGGAACTGGATGATCGAGTCGTTCAGCTCATCACCCGCCATCTTGATCGACTTCCACGTCACGATCCCCGACAGTGCGATCACAGCGATCTCAGTCGTCCCACCGCCAATGTCGATCACCATCGAGCCAACGGGATCAGCTACGGGCAGTCCGATTCCGATAGCCGCGGCCATGGGCTCCTTGATCAGGTAGACCTCACGCGCGCCAGCTCGCTCGGCCGACTCCCGAACGGCTCGCATTTCAACCGCCGAAACCCCCGAAGGGATACAGATCACGATTCGCGGGCGGATCAG
Organism: Gemmatimonadota bacterium; assembly: GCA_002714465.1. The sequence goes on from PAXL01000072.1 coordinate 481, forward strand.
AAGCTTGTTCTTCTGGACCTTCTTGATGAAATAGCGAAGCATCTCCTCGGTCACGTCGTAGTCGGCGATCACTCCGTCTCGCAGCGGCCGCACTACCTCGATATCCGGGTTCTCACGGCCCATCATCTCCTTGGCCTGTCCGCCGATCGCGATCGGTTTACCCGTGTTCCGATCCAGCGCTACGATCGAGGGCTCGTCCACTAGAATCCCCTGTCCCTTCATGTAGACCAGTGTGTTCGCGGTCCCGAGATCGATCCCGATGTCGTTCGACAGCCATCCAGAGATTGAAAATGCCATCACTTCCCCTTGGTTACCCGATCATACATGACACTCGACGGCAGCGATCAGCCATCACACTTCCTGAAAATTTCCAGACGCATCGCGAACTGGCCCACGTGCTCAGCCCGTGTTGCCTATTGGCAGGGCTGGATGGTGACTCGATTGTCTCTGACCGAGACCCGTCCCTGCGCAAATAGTCGAACCACAGCGGGATACAGCCTGTGCTCGACAGCAAGAACGCGTTCCGCCACAGACTCAACAGTATCGCCGTCATACACCTTCACGACTTCCTGCGCGATGATTGGTCCGTTGTCGTAATGCTCGTCTACCAGATGCACAGTCGCACCAGTGACACGCGCACCACTTGCGATCACGGCCTCGTGGACGTTCTGGCCATACATCCCCTGCCCCCCGAATGCGGGCAGAAGAGCAGGGTGGATATTGATGATCCGATTCGAGAACGCCTCAAGCGTCTTCGGACCCAGTTTCTTCATGTATCCTGCTAGAACCACTAGATCGGATTTGTACGACCTCAGACACTTGAGGATCGCACGATCAAGGCCGACCGGATCCGGGTGGGTATGCGAGCTCAGATGAGCGCAAGGCAGGCCCTGCACGCGAGCACGTTCAAGGGCCTTGGAGCGGCTGTTGTTGCTGATGACGACCCCGATCCGGGCCGAGATTTCCTGCGCAACGCACCGATCGAAGATCGCCTGGAAGTTAGAGCCACCGTGGGACGCCAGAATACCGATACGGTACGCCCCAACACCATTCGGATCAGCCATCGAAGCGGGCCGCACTTTCTGAATGTGTCTGCGTTGTTGTGAGGAACTAAACGGCGGGTACAACGGGGGGAGTACAGCCCTAATAGACCACTCTAGCTGCCTGTATGTTAGATGTTTACCCCAGTACAGTCAAGGATTTAGGGCCTTTCCCATCCATTGATAGAACTGCGTCAAGGTTTCAGGCAGGTGTGAGCGAATGGCAAATGAGCATCACCGCGAGCGCAACCAGCCAGCATCCCCACTGAAGGGCCTTGGACCTATGACCCGCCAGACCCGTTGACACGAGCATACCAACGTAACAAACCACAAAAACAACCCCAACTTGCGCACCCCAGATCGTCATATAATTCTCCTATGGTTCTGCAACCAGACCCGTCATCGGCACGAAGCGAACCCCGATGCTCAGCGTTTCCTTAAGTCCTTCCGGCAGACGGTCCCAGACGATCAGTCTCTGGTGATCCGTCCCTATGGGACCCACCAAACGCCCCCCTTCCGCCAGCTGTCCGAGTAGCGCCTGAGGAAGCACCACCGGTGCCGCAGTCAAGCAGATGCGATCGTAGGGTGCGTGGGTCGGCCACCCACCAGAACCATCGGCCCCGAGAACGTTGACGTTATTGTAACCTAGCCTAGCCAACCGCTCGGTCGCCGATCTGGCGAGTTCGGGGACGATCTCCAAGCTGTAGACCTCTTCCGCTAATAGACTTGAAACCGCTGCCTGGTAGCCGGAACCTGTCCCGATTTCGAGCACCCGGTGGTGAGATTCGAGACCAAGGAGCTCGGTCATCTTGCCAACCATGTAGGGCTGTGAAATCGTCTGCCGATACCCGATCGGAAGCGCACGATCGGCTAAGGAAGCCTGCAAAAGGTGTCCAGGCACGAACTCCGTTCGCGGCACAGACCGGATGGCTTCGAGAACAGCGCTATCCCGGACGCCACGCCCCTCGATCTGCTCCACAACCATCCGATCCAGTTCCCCGTTCACGCCAGCCCCCACTGCACCGGTCAAACGAGAATGGGGCCCCTTCCGCAGAAGCGACCCCATCCGGTAGTATGATACGACAGCGAGCTACTTCAGGAACATCATCCGTCGTGTCGCCGCGAACTCACCTGAACTCATGCGGTAAATGTAGATCCCGCTTGCGACCTGACGTCCGAATTCATCCGCGCCGTCCCAGACAATCGAGTGATAGCCCGCCTCGATCGTATTGTCGATGAGCGTACGAACCTGCTGACCGAGAAGGTTGTAGACAACCAGCTTGGTTGCGCCCGACTCGGGAACCTCGTAAGAGATCGTTGTCGAAGGGTTGAACGGATTCGGCATGTTCTGCGCGAGACCGTAGTTCTCTGGAATCGGGTCGAGACGCCCAATCGCGATGTCGTGCATCTGGTCGACATTACCTGCGACATCGACGAGGATCCCGTCCAGGATCTGGAAATCCGTCTGCAGCGGAGGCTCTTCAGTGCGGAACACGAATTCCACCAGCTCGCCAGCACCATCTGCGCTCGAACCGTCGACTCGCATCGAACCCACGACAACTTCACCAGGCGTCTTGTTTGAGGACACAAAGAGACCGGACTGACCGTCTGCGTCTCCCATCATCCCTTCGACGACCTGCTTGGCTTCTACAAACTCGTACTTGGCCTCGTCATATTGCAGCATGAACCCATAGCCCTTAAGGTTCTGGACTTCTTCGACAGTCATCCTGAGACGCATCAGACCGTCATCTGACTGGCCTTTGTCGACGCGATTAAGTTCAAGCTTTGCGAACGGGTTGTCACCGCCCGTGATGTTCAAGCCCTGGGCCATCGTTTTGGCAGAAGCCGATCCGGCGGCTAGGATGGCAGCGCTCGCCAACACTGTAATAAGATTCTTCATTCCCCGAGCCTCCTGTAGGGTGGTTCCCGACTCGATCGATCGGATTAACATCTACTTATATATTATCGACATGTGTAACGCCAGTATCAAATTAAAAGTTATCGTGCAGGACCCCGAGTGTCAATGCCGATTTTATTCAACTTAAGTGATTGATACTATTTGAGATATCCGAGTATCGAGTCGACGAGTCCTTGGACCGTAACCTGGTCCTCAGGCGCTTGCACCCTGACCGAATACCCCAGTTCTGTGGCCGTCTTCGTTGTCGTCGGACCAATACTGGCCGCTGGGATACCATGCACCGTGCCTCCCAGTCCCTCGGCCCGCATCAGCTCGTCGAAGTGCCACACAGCGGAAGAGCTCGCAAACGTCAGGAGTGTTATGCGACCATCCTTAAATCGATCCAGCGCGATCTGCGGGACAGAATCTGGCTTCACTGTCCTGTAGACGACGCAGTCTTCTAAGGAGTATCCGGCCTCACGAATCCTCTCAGGAAACACTTCTCGACCCGCTTCTGCTCTGGGATAGAGCACCTGGTCGCCCACCGTCAAAGCCTCCAGCAGGGCGTCAACGAGCCCCTCGGCCTTGTGATTCTCCGGGATCAGGTCCGTTGCGAGACCGTATGCAGACACGCGCTCGGCCGTCGCCGGTCCCACTGTCGCGATTTTCACGTTTCCAACGCCACGGACATCCCCTTTCTTACCAATCAGCCTTCCCAGGAATCGATCGACGCTGTTTGGGCTCGCAAAGGCAAGCCAGTTAAACCGATCGATCTGACCGATCAGCTCGTCAACGGGAGTCCACGATTCGGGGGCACGAATCTCGATAGTCGGTATCTCAAGAACCTCTGCGCCAGACTCTCTGAGCAGACGAACCAGTTCGCTCGATTGCTCACGAGTACGTGTCACGGCGATCGCTTGACCAGCAAGGATCTTCCCTGAGAACCAGTCGAGTTCCATTCCGGCAACCGCACCGATCACAATGGCCGCAGGGTTAACGATATCGAGTTCGTGCAGGCTTCCGAGCGTCCCGCGAGCGACTCGTTGCTCCGGGCGCGTACCCCAAGTGATCGCAGCTACAGGTGTGTCGCTACCCAGACCGCCAGCCATCAACAGCCTTGCGTATTGTTCGCGCTTCCCAACGCCCATATAGACGACGATCGTGCCACCAGCGCGACCAAGGGCCTCCCAGTCCACCTGACTGTTGGGTTTCGTCTGATCCTCGTGTCCCGTGACCAAGGTGACCTGTGCCGATACGCCTCGATGGGTTACGGGAATGCCTGCGTATGCAGGCGCCGCAAAACCACTCGTCACGCCAGGGACAACCTCGAAGTCCAGCCCCGCCTCCATCAACGTGGTCGCTTCCTCACCCCCTCGCCCAAAAACATAGGGGTCGCCGCCCTTCAGACGGACCACGCGCTTGCCTTGGGAAACGTGCTCTACGAGCAGCGCATTCGTCTCCTCCTGCGACTTCGCTTTGAACCCGGCACGCTTCCCGACGTAGATCCGCTCGCAGGAAGATGGCGTCTCTTCCACGAGGTCCGGGTGTGATAGGTCGTCGTAGAGAACGACCTCGGCCGCCCTGAGGCACGCCATTCCTCTTACCGTAATGAGTCCAGGATCCCCAGGACCTGCGCCGACCAGATATGCGATTCCCGCACTCACGCGAGCACCTCTTTCAGGATGGCATCTCCTCCCAGCCGCAGAAGCTCCTCTGCCAGAGCCTTCCCCATCGCAGCTGCCTGATCCTCTGTTCCTATGATCTGGGCTCGAACGGGGTTCCCCTTCTCGGGGTGGGCAATGACGCCGTCCAGAACAAAGTCGTCTTCCTCCCGACGCGCCCAAGCACCGAACGGAATCTTGCAGCCCCCTCCAAGCTCCGCCAATGCACTCCGTTCGGCTGTGATCGCCGCTCGCGCATCCGTATCTTCAACGACAGACAGAAGTTCGCTGACCTGTGGATCATTCGTACGAGCAACAAGGGCCATAACCCCCTGTCCTGCTGCAGGCACGAACTCAGAAGGTGGGAGCAATTGCGAGATATGTTCATTCAGTTTCAGCCGTTTCAAACCCGCACCTGCAAGGACAATCGCATCCAGTTCTTCGGTCTCCAGTTTGCGGATCCGTGTATCTATATTACCCCGGAGCGGCCGAAGATTGACATCGGGACGCGCTGACCGAAGAAGCGCTTGGCGACGCAGGCTCGAAGTGGCCACCCGTGCTCCATCTGGCAGATCCGAAAGTGACAGACCATCGCGTGCACAGATTGCGTCTCGCACGTCCTCGCGCGGGCTAACAGCGGCCAACTCTAGGCCATCAAGGAGCGTTGTGGGAAGATCTTTGAGACTGTGGACGGAGAAGTCGGTGCGACCAGATAGGAGGGCTTCATCGACCTCCTTCGTGAACACACCCTTGCTACCTATTTCAGAGAAAGAGGCGGCGAGGTTAGCGTCACCTTCCGTCTTGATCACCTCGATCGTGACGTCGAGGCCGTCGTGCGTTGAAGCCAATTGGGACTTGGCCCACTCAGACTGCCACAGGGCGAGCTGGCTCCCCCTGGACCCGATCACGACTTTCAAGACGGTTTGACCCGATCGAGCGAGTCCGCGGCCGACTCCTTTGTGGAGAGGATTTCGTCAGCAAGACAGAAAAGCTGGATCAGCGTGTCTACGTGTTCCGTTCCCTCCCCGCCCTCCGCCAGCTTCTTGAGCTGCGTAGTAGGCGAGTGAAGAAGCTTATTCGTGAATTGACGGAGCACCATGGCGACCTTCTCACGCTGATCGTCGGAAAAATCAGTCAGCTTCGCTCTCTCCAACTCCTGCTGCATGATCTCGTGAAACCGCTTCCGTAGGGCAACCACCGCCGGCTGGACATCTAGGCTCTGGACCCACGCCTCGAACGCCACCACCTCTTGTTTTACGATTTCCTTTGCCTTCTCCGCTTCCTCCTGGCGCTTCTGGATGTTCCCTCCGACAACCGCCTGAAGATCGTCGATATCATAGAGAACGACGTTGTAGAGATCACCGACATCCGGCGCAATATCTCGCGGGACAGCGATATCAATCAGAAACATCTGCTTGTTACGACGGTTCGACATCGCCTCTGCCACGACGTCTTTCCCGATCACATAGTGGGGCGCGCTTGTCGAACTAATCACGATATCCGCTTCCTGAAGCCGCTTGAGCGCGTCAGACCAGCCCATCGCGCGACCATTCACGGCTTCCGCCAGATCCTTTGCACGCGCCATCGTGCGGCTTGCGACCGAGAGTCCGGACACACCGTTTTCGACAAGATGACGGGCTGTTAGCTCACTCATCTCACCGGCACCGAGCACGAAAGCATTCTGCCCCTCTAGCTGACCGAAGATCTTCTTGGCCAGCTCGACGGCAGCGAAAGGCACGGACACGGCCCCCGCGGCAATCTCGGTCTCCGTTCGGGCCCGCTTCGAAGCCTCTACGGCGCCCCTGAACAACCTGTTCAGGATCCGGCCGGAAGTCCCAAGCTCCATAGCCCTTGCCCCAGCATCCTTAACCTGACCAGCGATCTGCGGCTCACCCATGATCATCGAATCGAGCCCGGCCGCCACCCGATAGAGGTGTTTGATGGCGTCATCTCGCTGATATGAGAACAGATGATCAGACACGTCGATCTCGTCAGCGCGCTTGCCGATATGGGCTTGGATCGCCACCACCGCCGCATCGGCGTTTTCCGAAACGGCGTAGGCCTCGGTCCTGTTGCACGTTGAGATCAGCGCCACCTCGTCGACGTGCTTGACCCCCGCCAGATCAGAGAGAGCGACGGGATACTCGGCCGCCGACACGGCGATGCTGTCCCTGATGTCGACCGGAGCAGTGTGATGCGAAACGCCGACTACGACGATAGCCATCGCTCGATCCGCTCCCTAAGCTCGTCTGCCTGACCGGACCTTATCAGGTCAAGGGTTTCGTTCGTCACAACCTTCGCCCAAAATGCTGGTCGCACGTCCGGTTCGAGCGAATCCATCACTCGAGGCCGCAGTTCTGTCAGAAGATTTACCATTGCTGTGTGTTCTTCACCGAACTCCTCTTCAAGCGTCTCTCTCACAAATCGGGCATAGGCGGGGCTGCCGCCTCCCGTAGACACGGCGATCGTGAGCCCACCTCGATTCACGATCGCCGGGAGGATGAAATCGGACCTGTCCGCACTCGTCACGTCGTTCACCCAGACACCCCTCGCTCGCGCGGCAGACACAACCTCTCCGTTCACCGACTCGCTGTCCGTTGCAGCGACGACGAGCGACATACCATCCAGATCTGCCGCATCGAAACCTCGCTCGACAACCTCACACGCCGAGAGATCTTCCTCTCCGAACGCCCACGACACTTTCAGGCTCACAACACGAACCCTGGCGCCTGACGCCAACAGACCGCGTGCCTTTCGCGCCCCTACCTTCCCCGCTCCAACGACCAGACATGTCTTTCCCTTGAGCCTGAGAAACACGGGATAGGTACCGGCGGACACGATTAATTCCCGAAAGGGTGGACACCCGAGAAGAACACGCCCACGACGGGAAAGGCAAGGACAACAATTGTGAACCCGGCGATCGACAGGACCGCCGCCCTTCTGCCTTGCCACCCCCCAGCTATCCGCGCGATCAGATGTCCGCCATAGATCAGCCACGACAACAGAAGCGGGAAAACCGTCGGCTCACCCCAGACCCAGATGGTGTCGAGTTCTTGGTAGGCCCAGATGGTCGAGGAGAAAACACCCGCCGTCAGGAGCACGAACCCGAAGGTCGCGGCTCGATTATTCACTTGGTTCAGCGAATCCAGGGAGGGAAGCCTCTCGTAGAAGTAACCGAGATGCTTCTTCTGGATCTCCCCGAGCAACATCACATACATCACAGCGCTCACGCAGGAAATAGCGAAGGCGACGTATGCCAGGATATAGGCGAGGACGTGCAGGCGGAACCAGCCACCCGAGTGCTCGACAGCGACGATCGCCTCTGTTTGATACAAGCCAGCCACCGCCAGCACGTGCAACAGGGTCACAATCGGAACAATCAAAGCACCCAACGCCTGTTGTGACGTGGACAATTCGACGTAGACGTACACGATCACGATGAGCCACGCGCAAAGAGTCGGAAGGGCCTCCTTGGTCAGGGGAACTGTGCCGCCTTCAAACGTCATCCACCCCAGTAGGATAGTTTGCACCAGAAAGCCAGCAAGAAGAAACCCCAGGCTCATTGTCGACCGCTCCGGGCCCTCCTTCTGAAACCGAAGGGCGTAGAATACCGTGCTGGCTAAATAACAGGCAGCGGTGATAATCAGTAAAACGTCCAAGAGACTCCCCAAAAACGAGAACAACCTCCGAGCCAAAGCCCAAAAGCTATTGCAGGACAGCGAGTTACGGGATCATCCTACACAGAAACATCCATATAGTTTTCGACGTTGACCTTGAAATTTTTCGGGTCATCGGCCCCAACGATAGCCCTCGAGTTAGCCGACCTGCGATCCTTAAACTCCTCGTAGAGATCACCCACCATCCGTTGAGAACCTTCGCTTGCCGCACTAGCTGAAAATGCGCCGAAATTCGGCCACACAGCGGGATACGGATCAATGCCATCGTGTGTTCGATACAGCTTAAAAGCTACCGAAACGCCATTTTTAGATCAACCCGGAATTCCCGGGTGCTTCAGCCGGTGATCAGCCCGAGAACACGGGGCCCTGAAGCCCCCGTTGCACGCGGAAGGTTGCCCGAAAGGCCCCGTATAGTCCTGTGTGCAAGGACGGCGAAAGCGAGCGCCTCCTTGGCGTCCGGATCAATTCCCAGATCGGACGAGATGCTAACCTTCAAAGGATGGGATCGGCTAGCCAGCTCCCTCAACAGCGTGTCGTTGGCGCTCCCCCCTCCACTCACAAAAATCTCGGTCAAGCGATCGAAATCGGGGGCGAAACAGCGAATCCCCTCCACCACGGACTGGGCAGTGAACGCCGTAGCCGTTGCAATCAGATCGTCTGCAGCTACTCCTGAGTGTTCCGCCAGTAACCGGTCTACATAGGCGTCACCGAACATCTCTCGGCCCGTAGACCGTGGCGGCGGCTGCTCGAAGTAGGAGTGCCCGAGCCAGCGTTGGAGGATCTCCCTCTGCACTTCTCCGGAGGACGCAATCTGTCCCCCTTCGTCGAATCGCTCTTGGCCATCGGTCAGTCGACTCACGAGTCCATCGATGATCACATTGCCAGGCCCCGTGTCAAATGCTACAACGTCTTCCGGACCGGACCGGGGTGGCAGAATGGTCACGTTAGCGATGCCACCGATATTGAGAAGTACTCGCCCCTCTGTCTCTGACCTGAAAAGCAGGTAGTCCACGAGCGGAACAAGCGGAGCCCCCTCGCCGCCTGCCGCAATGTCTCTGCTCCTGAAGTCCGACACCACACGGATCCCAGTCCGCTCAGCGATCACCGCTGGATCACCGATCTGCAGCGTGGACCGTGATGGCATTTCGAAAGCATCGGCCGCGCCCGGCAAGTGGTGTACGGTTTGCCCGTGCGATCCGATCGCCTGAATGTCCGTGGCCTTAGCACCCGACATCTGGATCAGGTCCAGCGTCGCCTTCGCAAACCACTCGCCCAGGATCACGTTCAGTCGGCAGAGCCGCTCGATCGTCGAATAGCGAACGTCCGCGACTTCTAGGATCTCCGAACGCAAATCGACCGGGTATGTCGTCGTACTGAACGCTTTCAGCTTGAGTTCGGCCCCCTCTTCGTCTCGCACCTCGACGAGTGCCGCATCTATACCGTCGGCGGAGGTGCCGGACATCAGTCCGACGTAGAGATGCGCCTCATCCATCTGAATCCTCCTGCTTGGCCGTTCGTCTAAATACGAAGCTGATACCTCCCGCGAGACTCGCAACGATCCCGGCCAGATATCCGAGAAACATCATCGCGAGGGCGGCCGCAGGCTCGACGCCGACCCGCCCGAACAGAATTGCCCCCAAGTTCTCTCGCACACCGATGCCACCGAACGTGATCGGCACGGCAGCGACGATCGCTATCAGCGGGATGAAGACAACAAAGTGATCAAACCCGACATCCAGTCCCATACCCCGCCCGACCGCGAAATAGACCGCGATCCGTGAAAGCTGCACGCCGCTCGCCAGACACAGCACACCTGCGAGCGTCCCGTATGCGAGTCGGTAGACCAGAAACCCTTCCCGAATCCGCTCAAGCAAGGAGACGACCTTCTCAGGCGCAAACCGCTGCGCGATGCCTAGAATGAACGCGCTGAGCCGTCTCGAGAACCCGAAGGCCAAGATCCCTGCGAGGACAATGACCAGCGCCGCCACGGGGACCGCTATACCGAGTGACCAGAGCTCCGGATTCGCGGAAAACGCGATCAGCGAGAACAAGATCAGCACGAAAAGCCCGACAAATCGGTCGAGAAACGTGGCCGCAAACCCTCGCGAGCCCTGTCCGGTCATTCGGTTGAGGTCATACACCCGGACAGCATCGCCCCCGATATTGCTGACCAGAAAATTGTTGAAGAAGACTCCGACGAAGTAGAGCGAAACTACACGTTGAAGCGGCAGATCGAATCCCTGAACTCGCAGGAGCACCCTCCATTGCAGTGCACCGATCAGATTGCTAACGACGAAGAGGCCTATGCTCAGGAGCAGAAAGGAGGGCCGGGCCCTACGAGCCGCCTGTTCGACGTCCACAAGGTCGATCTGTTGGAGAAACAGAGCGATCATACCAACGCTGACGAGCAGCTTAATAACCGAGCCGAGGACTCGCATCAACGGCCGTCCTCCCCTGAGCCGACTATCTCCGACGCTGTCCGCTTTCCCCGAAGGAAGTAAGCCACGACCACTGACCTGCCATACATCGCCCTAACAACTTCGCGGTCGGATACGGTGCGGGCAGATTGAGCGACCTTCCGGCGTTTCAGTATATCGATCGGATGACACAACACCCAGAGGGCTCCCGCCAACCCCGCAAGACCCCGTTTCCAGTCTCCCTTAAGAATCGCGAATCCGGTCAGGCATTCGAGCAAGATGCGAACGGGGATGGTTCGGATCAGATACGGGAGGGACCAGTTCTTCAAGAGCATGATGAAGCTATTTCGGTGCTTTAGGTAAAGACGCTGGAATGTCTCGGCTTTCAGACTGAATCCGCCCCAGTGATACAGGACCGCGCCGGGCACCGAAACAATCCGATACCCCACCATGTGGAGCCGCCAGCTCAAGTCGATCTCTTCCATGTGCATGTAGAACGCCTCATCCATCAGGCCCGAATCTCGGATCGCAGACATCCTGACGAACATTGCACCTCCCAGGGCCCAAAAAATAGGCTGAGGCGTGTCATACTGGCCCTCATCCATCTCGACGGTGTCGAACACGCGGCCGAGACAAAAAGGGTATGCATACAGATCCATCAGTCCGCCGGCAGCTCCTTCAGCATCGAGCTGCTCCTTGTTGCGCATCGACCGCATCTTCGGCTGACAGGCTCCGATCTTACTATCCCCGTCAGCCGCTCGGACCAATGCGTCGAGCCAACCGTCCGACACCTCGACATCGTTGTTCAGGAGGATCGCATACCGGCCCTTCGCGACTTCCAGGCCTCTGTTGCAGCCGTAGGCAAGTCCTTTCTTCCCGCCTGTCGGGATGACCTGGATCCCCGGCCACTTTTCGAGAGCGCGCGTGATGCTTCCATCATCATGCGGCTGATCGTCAGCGACGATCACCTCGAAAGTCGACGACCCGATGTGGGAAAATATGGATGCCAGACAGTCCGAGAGGATATCACCCAGATAGTGCGGGATGATGATTGAAACGTCGGGCGTGCTTGTCTGAGGAAATGCATCAGACATCGACAAAAACCCGATAGCCCGACCTGCCGAAGAAGATCGGAGGCAGCTTGAACTTTAAGAGCACCCGGATGTATCCTTCCGAATCGGAGGTGCATTTGACCGATGATTGGACTGGGTTGTTTAGATCGAACCGCAGGATCCGGTGGCCGCAACGCTCGATCTCCAATGTGCGTGTGACGACCCAGAGCACCTTGCCCAACCAGCCCTGTATCTCACCCAGCTTGCTGATCACAGAATTCGCCAACCGTGAGAAATTCGCGAAGTGATATAGAAGCCCATACTCGTCAGGCTTCCAGTTGGCTTCCAGGATTTCGTCGACTTCAGAAACAAGGTCGAATAACACGGCAACCTCTTAGATGGAACACCTATGTCACTTACGAACTTGGCTCGCAGTCGACAACGCAAAAAGGCGGATGCCCACACCCCCGGGATCTTCGGCACGATGAACTAATTCACGCCCCGGGCCATCCTCAATGCGGCATTAGGTATGCTCATTAGTCCTCCCGATAAAAGATGGTGCTTGCGAATGCATCTGTCTTTTACGAGGGACGTCTAGAACCGGAAAACGGCCGTGATGTCTGAAACGCATTCACGTTTTAGATCGTCTGCACATCCGATTCCATGAGAGGATCGCTCTCCGCCTTTGGCATTGAACCCTCGATCACACGCATGGACTTCCACTTGCCCCCACGGAATCGGAAGTAGAAGACCACGCTAAGGATTATTATATATGTGCTCGCGAAGATCCACGCAGCGTAGAGGCCCAGACCGAACCATGTGATCCCAGCCCATACCGGAATCACCATTACACCAACCGACACGGCCATCGTCACCCACATGACAAATCGTGTATCCCCAGCCCCTTTAACAGCTGCGGAAAACACGATGTAGACACCGTCGAAGACCGAATAAACCGCCACGAACTTGAGCAAAATTGTTGCAAGGGCGACAATCGGCAAAACCTCGGCGGCGTTCGCATCTGTCAGGAAGGGAGCCAAAAAGAGCATCGGAGTGAATGAATACAAAAAGGCCATGGTCCCCATATACACCAGACTAATGTGTATACCCGACCACGTAGACCGTTCGGCGATGTGCGGCGCATCCTGCCCGAGATACCGACCAACAAGAGTCGAAACCGAGATCCCCAGACCGACAAGCGGGAGAAACGCAAGGGTGTTCACGTTGAAGGCCACGTTCGTCGCGGCGAGTTCGACGGTGCCGAGTCGACCGACAAGTAGGATGAACAGTGAGAATCCCATCAACTCAACGAAGAACTGGATCCCGTTAGGCGCACCAAACTTCATCATTCGCAAGAAGAGATCGCGATCGAACCGCCAAGCAACGAGTGTGTTATAGGTCTCTCTGTTTTTCTTCCCGAAGAACATCAAGAGAAACACTATTGCCCCGAAACAGTGTGCCAGAACGGTTGCCCAGGCCGCGCCCTCTATCCCCATCTCGGGAAGACCAAGTTTCCCAAAAATCAGGATGTAATCGAGCCCAATGTTAGTCGTTGCCGCGACGAGATTGACCCACATTACGGGTCTCGTGACACCACGCCCGCTGTAGAATGAGGACACGGCAGGCATGATGAGTCCCGGCAACCAGCCGACCATCAGGATCTGGAAATAGACGACCTCAAGTGCCCGAATCGAGGGCTCGTGTCCCGCGGCATCGAAGATCCACGGCGCAAAGGGTATCCCGACCAGCAGAAAGAGTCCTGCCAGGATCGAGAAGTGGATTCCTTGCCAGACGGACGCACCGACCCTCTCGGGCCGATTGGCTCCCATATACTGGGCGACGAACGTGTTGACATACCCGGCGGTCCCCAGAAAGAACGTGCCAAGCGTAAAGCTCAGGATCCCCGAAGGTAGCGCAGCCGCGAGCGCATCCCGACTATACCACGTCAAAAACACCCTATCGACAAAGTGCATCAGACTCCACGATCCCATGCTCAGGATCATGGGAACCGCAATGTTCAGGACTTCGCAATATCCCCCATCACCCTTCCACCTTCTCCTCACGCTTTCTCCGTTCTCTTATGCAGGCTTCCTTTTTATCCCCACCTCGGACGTAACCGTCACGTGCTCATCCGACACGCCCGCATCAACATAAATCTCTTTCACATAACCACGAAGATTATCGGACTGGACAACGGCTTCCTGATCATTCGGCTCGAATCGTGGGACAAGCTCAGCAATGCAACATCAGCTCGGGATGAATGCCAGAGGTGAGACACTTCCGTATATTTGCCTTGGTGAGAGAGACAATCGCTGTCGACCGGTTCACACCAGCGGCAGATTCAACAAGAGCTTGTCCCCAACGAGTGAGTGAATGACATACGATTACGATGTTGTAATCATTGGCGGCGGATCAGCCGGCTACGCAGCTGCACGAACAGCAACTGAGCTCGGCGCGAGCGTAGCGATTGTAGACAAGGGTCCGCTTGGGGGTCTCTGCATCCTGAAAGGCTGTATGCCCTCGAAGACGCTGCTAAGGTCATCAGACTTGATGTCGCTAATGAAACGAGCCTCAGAATTCGGGTTACGGGCGACAGATCTGGGCGCAGACATGGGTGCAATCAACGACCGGAAACGTCGTCTTATAAGGGAATTTGCAGACTACCGCGCCGACCAGCTAAGGAACCCCAAATACAACCTGATCGAAGGGACTGCAGAATTCGTCGATGAGCATCGGATCAAGGTCGGCAAAAAGACCATCGAATCCAAAGCATTCATCGTCACAACCGGCTCTAAACAAGCTAGGATCCCGGTCCCGGGTCTCGAAGAGACCGGCTATCTTACGAGCGACGACCTGTTGGACAGCCGTGAGATATACGAGTCGATGATCGTGCTGGGTGGTGGCCCTGTTGCCACGGAACTGGGACAGTTTTACTGTCGTCTCGGCTCTAGAACCACACTGATACAACGAAGCGCCCACATCCTCAGTTCATCAGACGACGATATAGCTCGGCCCGTCGAGGCACAGCTCCGAGAAGACGGAATGGAGGTCTACACCGGAACGCAAATTACTGATGTCAACGGCACGGAGAGCGGCGTCACAGTAACCTTCGATCACGAGGGTCAAAGCAAGTCGGCGACTGCAGCCTTCCTGTTCAACGCCCTGGGCCGCGAGCCAGCAATCGAAGCACTTCGCCTTCAGAACGCGGGCGTAGAACTGACAGGAAAACGAATAAAAACGGACGCGGGAATGCGAACGAACGTCCCCCACATATTTGCTGCAGGAGACGTTGTCGGGATGCACGAGATAGTGCATATCGCGATCCAGCAGGGCGAGGTCGCTGGGCATAACGCCGTCACGAGTGAGAACAAACTCGAGGTCGACTATCGACTAAAGGCGGAGGTCACCTTTACTGACCCACAAGTCGCGACCGTCGGCGTATGCGAGAAGGAATGCCATTTGAGCGGACGACCGTATCTCGTCGAAACCTATCCCTTCGACGATCACGGCAAGTCGATGGTCATGGGCGAGCTGCGCGGGTTCGTAAAGCTGCTGTGTGACCCAGACACCGGCGAGGTGTTGGGTGGTCAGATCGTCGGCCCCGATGCCTCAGAGCTTATCCACGAAATCATCGCAGTTATGTATTTCCACGGAACGGTTTTCGACATCGCAAAGATCCCCCACTACCATCCAACGCTGGCAGAAATCATCACTTATCCGGCAGAGGGCTTGGCTGAACAGATAGAATCAAACAAGGCAGGCAACGCAACGTAAATCCCTCGCTTGCACTCTGTACCCCGCTTCTTTCTGCGCCGACTTGAGCTTTCTCGACATCCACACCGCCAGCGACACGATGAACATATTCTGATACGAGATCAGCGCAACCAACCGCCCAGCACGGGAAGCACGCCTCACGGACACACGGTTGCATTAGTGAAGCTCGTATACGTCGGCCAACGATCCTCAACGCGCTCAGCAATCGCCGCGGTTTCTCAAGTTCCTGATTCTCTCAACGGATGTCGCGTTACTTTCCGGGGGAATGCGAAATGCGGCTCGCCAGGACAACGGCGGGGGGAACGAACAGCAGAGATACGAGAAACATGTAGTGATAGGTCATCCACCCCGCAAGTACACCACCCAGAATCGGCATCAAACCTTGGGGGACACCCATCGTGTTCATAAAGCTAGTATAGGTGGGTCGTCGGTCAGACGGTGACAGATCTAGCACGAGCGCCATCCTGCCAGTGAACATGCCGCTCGTGGCGAATCCGTTGAATAGGAAAGTCATGCAAAAGTAGAGAACCTGTGTGCTCAGGCTAAAATCTACTCCAAGGAAGCCGAGGGGACGCACCGGGATATCCTCGATGAGGGGAGTCGTAACCGGTATCAGAATCGACAGCCCGAGCATGTAGGTTCCCGCCATCAGAAGCTCTCGATTCCCCCAGCGATCGCTTACCCACGCCCAGAGGGCGTTCGACAGGATCGATGCAAACTGTGAGACCGACACGAACAACCCAACATACACGACGCTCATTTGAAGATCGCTGAGTGCATACGGGACGTAGAATGACGTTCCCATCATGGCCGTTGCCCAGACATACCGCAGGATGAACAGACGCCTGTAATCCAGATCCTCCCTCAGTAGCAGGAATCCGCTCTTCAGATAAGCACGGATCGGCTCGCGCCCTTTTCGGACCTCCTCGATCGGCTCCCGAATCAAACCGAACACGAGGATTGCAGCAGCCGTAATCACCGCCGAGATCAGAAACAGTACTGCATAGCTGCGAGGGAATCCCAGACCGCTACGATCACTGAGGACAAACGAGATCAGCCCCCCACTTACCACTGCCAGTCCCCCACCGAACAAACGACGCAGCGCGAACACGCGTCCACGTCCACCTTCTGGTACTGTTTTCCCGATCACGTCCATCCAAGGAACGTTCGTCACCCCCATCAGGGACGTCGTCACGGAATACATCAACAGGAATACCACAAGTACGACGGTGGGGTTCTCGCCCGCGAGTGACCAGGTCGCTGCCGCAACGCCAACCCAGACAACTGCTCGAAGCAGGCCGACCCATATGAAGAGCGGCTTTTTCTCTTCCCGCTCCTCAATGATCCGTGATATGAAGATCTGTGGCCATGACCAGCCGACCCGGATCAAACTGCGTGAAAGCCCAACATACAGACTTGATCCGGTCAACGTCTGTATGAACGCCGGAATAACGGTCTCCGAGCTTGCGAAGGACATGGCGAACTGCATCAATCCCCCGTTGAGGATGATGAGTCTGCTGTTCCTCCTCTCTTCTGATCTATCCTGTTCGGTCTTTTCGGTGATAAGCAAAACCCAAGAGCGTAGAGTCCAAAAATTGTAAAAGGCGTCCTAGGGCCGTGCTCTGAACCGAAGCTCAGGCGTATCCTAGAACCTTGAACACCAGTTGCTTTGTTGAAACGCCTCTGCTTTCCTATATCCCAATGACGTACCCGTCACGTCGAGGATCAGCTCCTCCCATAAAGGAGCCGGACTCAGGGTCCACCGTGATGCCCTGCGCACCGCCCACAATCGGCGAGATGGGTGGTAGCACATCCAGCTCGTGTCCCTTCGCCATCAGACTGACGCGAACATCCTCTGGCACACCTGACTCGATACGGATCTGCTTGCCTGGCTCACCAAACCTGAATCTGGGCGCTTCGATGGCTGCCTGGATGTTCATCCCATAGGTCAGGAAGTTGGTCATGAACTGTGTGGTCGTTTGCTGGATCCCCCAGCTACCCGGAGTGCCGAGCGCCGACACAAGTCCGCCCTCCCGCCAGATCTGACACGGCGAAAGGCACTGATCGATCTTCTTGTGCGGCGCGATGCAATTCGGGCTGTCGGGAACGGTGTCCGCCCACTTGATGAAATTGTTGATGAACATCCCGGTCCTTCCGAGTGCAACGCCAGAGCCGTATCCCGACCCAAGGCTCTGTGTAATCGCAACTGCGTTGCCCTCCGCGTCTACGGCATCGAAGTGCGTCGTGCACTCGTTGATCCAGTCATCCGCCGAACCAGCTCCGACGGCCCCGACCACCGGTGCAGCAGGGAAGTACTCGCCCCCTGTAATCGCAGCCTGACCACTGACCAACGATCGACGCCTAGCGGCATACGACTTCGAAAGAAGCGCCTCGATCGGCATTTTTTCAGCGGCCGCGTAGGCGACGCGGTCTGCATTAGACAGTTTCAGGGATTCGATAAGAAGATGAAGTGTCTCAACCGAGAGATGTCCCATCTCTACCAGATCGTCGTTCTCAAGCATGTTGAGCGTTTGTAGAATCTGGAAACCGGCGCTCGGCGGAGGTGGTGTGTAAACATCGAAGCCGTGATAATTTGTCGTGATAGGATCGACCCAGTCCGCTTTGAAGTCAGCGAGATCCCGGAGGGAAAGAATGCCTCCTTCCTCCTCGATGAACGCGACCATTTCCTGCGCCAAATCACCCGTATAGAATGTTTCCTTTCCCCCCTCCACAACGCGCCTAAACGAGTGCGCCAGCTTGTCCTGAACGACGATGTCTCCCGGATGAGGTGCTCGCCCGCCGGGAGCAATGATCTCCATGCCCGTCGGACGGAGTCGCTCAACGGCACCATGAGTGTGGATATGGTTCTTGACAGTGAAGGCAAACCCCTTTTCGGCCAACTCGATGGCAGGCCCGAACACAGTCGCCCGATCCATCGTTCCGTACGTCTCGAGCAGAGTCAGCCAACCGCCACACGCTCCGGGAACCAGCGGTGACATGATCCCCCCCTCCAGCAGACTTGGATCCGTGTAGAGATTCGGTGTCGCTGCGTGGGGTGTTCGGCCACAGTAATCGAGTACACGTATCCGTTTGTCCTTGTTCGCGTACACGAGCGCGTAGCCAACACCAGCGATCCCCGACATGTAGGGCTCGACCACATTCAGAGCAGCAGCCGTCGCCACGATCGCGTCTACAGCGTTGCCCCCTTGCAGAAACATCCGGGCACCCGCAAGACTTGCCAGAGGATGTCCGCTAGCCACCATGCCACGAGTCCCCGTGACCGTCGATCGATGTGTCATTCCTTCAGTCGAAAACGCCATCTCTGGACCTCCGCCTACAAAAACGGCCTCCGTCTTGACGCGCCGCGTCGGTCGGGAGGCCGAAGTTCGCCTTACATTCGCCTTACAAGGGAAGCCTACTCTTTAGGAAACAGCTCCGAGAGAAGAGGATCGTCTGGCTGCAGTTCCTCAAACCGCTGCCGTAAGCGATCGACCGTTGTCCTGAGATCCCCCATCTCCTGGTTCACGTCATACAGACGCGTGTAGAGCAGCTTGATCAGGTTCGCGAGGACGTGGTTCCCCATCTGGGGATCCTCTTCAAGCATTTCGTCGAGGGACTCGGCCTCAAGAACCATAATGTCAGACGTGTCCTCTACGATAACTCGTGTCGACCGGACCTGTCCGGTAAACACCCCCATCTCGCCGAGAACTCGCACAGGCATCAGGTAGTCCAGCAGGTCACCTGACGCTGACTCCAGCCTCAGTCGGCCAGCCAGAAGAACGATGAGACGCTCGTCGACCGCCCTAGGCTCGCTCAGAACGGTCCCAGGGTTCACGGTCTCCCGCTTCCCCGCCTCGATGAGCGCCTGAACCTGCGTATAATCAAGATCCTCGAACAGAGGGATGTCGAGGAGTTTCTGTACCAGCTTTACGTCGTCGGACAAGTCGTGCCTCATTCAAAATCGTCAGACACTTTGCGTGCGAGCACAAGAAAAGCTTCACCCTCGCGAAAGTCAAGCCGAGCCCCTCCACGTGGTGGAATTGACCCTGAATATGAGGTGACCTATATTGGCGCCCCACAACAAAACCGCCGGGAGAGATGGGATGAATGTCGTCGACCTGACAGCCGAATTCGTCAGCTACAACACCGTCAGCAACCTGAGCAACGCCAGGTGCTGCACCGCTATGGCGCGGAGAATGAAGCAGGCCGGACTCAAGATCGAGCGGCTCGAGTATACTGACCCAAGGGGGGTCAAGAAGGTCTGCCTGGTCGGAAAAAAGGGGACGGGTAAAGGCGGGCTTGCGCTGATGGGCCACAACGATGTGGTCCCCGCTGAAGGCTGGGCGTGGGACCCTTTTAAATTGACAAAGAAGAAGGGGCTACTTTACGGCAGAGGCAGCGCGGACATGAAAGGATCTGTAGCCTGCATGATCGCCACGGCAGAACGCTTCGCGGAACGCGACCTCAAGCAGCCGATCTTCGTCGTGGTTACGGCCGACGAAGAGATCAACTGCGCGGGCGCAGACTGGGTTTACAAGCACTCGAAAAGCCTCAAGGGATGCAAATATGGCATTATCGGTGAGCCGACAATGCTCGACGTCGTCTACGCGCATAAGGGATCGTTCAAGGTCGACGCGCAGGCAAAAGGACTCGCGACTCACAGCAGCACGGGCAAAGGAACGAACGCCAACCACCTGATGATCCCGTTTCTGAACGACATCCTGACACTCGGAAACAAGCTCAAGAATGATCGGCGGTATACAGACGATACCTTCACTCCACCCTACTCACCGTTCAACATTGTCTGGACCGACGGGAACACGGCATCGAACATCACGGCAGAGCGGAGTGCAGCGCTCGTGAACACACGGCCGATCCCAGGTCACGACTGGGAGCCTATCAAGAAGCAGATCCGGACGCTCGCTAAGAAGCACGGCGTGAAGGCCACGATCACCGACAGTCTCATCCCGCTCAACACGCCGATCGAGTCACGCATCGTTCGGGAAGCGCTGTCCGTGACCGGCAAGCGGAAGGCGAAGACAGTCTCCTACGGTACGGACGGAATGATTTTCGGAAAATCCATGGAGTTGGTTGTCCTCGGCCCCGGCGACATCAGGCAGGCCCACACAATCGACGAGTGGGTGGATCCGGATCAACTCAAGAAGGGCGTCGACGTGTTTGCTCAGATGGTCTCGCGGTTCTGTATCGAAGACCCGGCGTAGCCCTCTCTCCACCCTGAGCATAATAGCGCGTCTGTACCGTGCTAGGACGAGTCAGGCGAGCGGGGCAGCAGGAGAACACACCAGCACCCAACTCCAAGACTGCCTTTTTATACACCCAGCTTGACGTTTGTGAGCTTTTGAATGGCTTTGCTAACGGCTGAGAAGTCGTCGGCACCGTGTCCGAGAGTGCTCGCGGCGGCATACATTTGATACACGGCGGCAGTGATCGGGACCGGAATATCAAGTGATTTTCCCAAATCTACGCCGATTCCGATGTCTTTCTTCATCAGATCAAGCATGAAGCCAGGTGCGAACTGATCCTTGAGCAGAAAGTCGTTCGCCCGGATCTGAAACAGAGTCGAGTTACCCGAGCTGACACCGATAACAGCGCTCATGGCTTCGGGATCTGCGCCTGCTTTCAAACCCAGCGTCAGTCCTTCGGCAATCATCGCCATATTCGCACCCCCGATCATCTGATTCACGATCTTGACCGTCTGCCCGACCCCCACATCACCGACATGGAAGATGTTGTCGGGGTTGCCCATGGCTTCGAAGATGCCCTGGCAGCGTTCGAAACCCTCCTTTGAACCGCCAGCGATGATTGTGAGTGTTCCGGCGATCGCACCGGTGTCTCCTCCGCTGACGGGGGCGTCCATCACGTGCACGCCCTTATCGCTCGCCCGGTCCGCAACCTCTCGAATCGTAAGCGGCGATATAGTGGACATGTCTACGATCAGGTTTCCCTCGCTTGCCCCCTCAAGGACACCTTGATCACCCAAGATCACCTCTCGCACGTGCGGATCCGCTGTCACGCAGGTGGCAATGATGTCGACCGCTTCAGCAACTTCTCGGCTAGAACCAACGGACTGACCACCCGCAGCGGTCACTTCATCGACGACCTCCTGCCGCCTCGCGTAGAACGTAAGGTCATATCCAGCCTTGATAATATTTAGCGCCATGGGCTTTCCCATGATGCCGAGCCCTACAAAACCGATCTTCTCCATCTTTATCTCCTCTTTAGTTTAGTTGGTGATCCAGCTAGCGCGAATGGCCTTGAGAGCTTCTGCTGAGCAACCGCAACTCGAAGCATTCGTGATTTCACCTTACCCAGAACCGTGTTATGCTGTCTCCATGGAATCGAATCCCCTTATCGCAGGCCTGGATGTCGGAACAACGAACGTCAAGGCCCTGATCGCAGAACCGAACGGGCACGTCTTGGCAACAGCATCGGTACCCACACCGACAAATCATCCGCAGCCAGGCTGGGCGCACTACGAGCCTGAAGACATCTGGTCCTCGGCCTGCCAAGCTCTGCGTCAGGCCACATCTAAGGTTCCGGAGCCCGATCGGATCGCGGGAATCGCGGTTGCCAGCATTGGAGAAACAGCATTCCCCGTCAATCAAGCAGGCCAGACAACATTCCCGGGAATCGCATGGTATGACACACGTGCACGAACGCAATGCGATTGGCTTGTGGAGCATATCGGGGCCGAAAGGATATACGCAACGTGCAGGATGTCGATTCAGCCGATCTACGGATTATGCAAGATGCTCTGGCTCAGGGACAACGAACCTCGAGCATTCTCTGATGCTGTATGCTGGCTGAACACGGCAGACTACGTTGCTTTTAGGCTGTCAGGTGAGAAGGCAACAGACCCGTCACTCGCCTCTCGTGCGCTTCTGTTCGATGTCGATAGATTCGCTTGGGCTAGAAGCCTGCTCGAAGACTGTGGTCTCTCACCCGAATTGCTGGCGCCTTTACATCGGAGCGGCACCGCTATCGGCACGGTTCTTCCCGATGTGGCCGAGGCGACGGGGATACCCTCTTCGGCGCAGGTCTCAACTGGAGGCCATGACCACGTCGTCGGCGCGCTTGGCGTCGGTGTGACAGAACCGGGAACAGTTCTCAATTCGCTCGGTACCGCTGAGGCTTTGTTCCTCCCCATCCTATCTCCTCTAAACAGGCCCGAGATGGCCCAAAAGGGCTACAGTGTAGGGGGGCACGTCGCGTGGGATCGCTTCTACGCGATCGGCGGACTCTACTCGTCGGGCGGAAGCGTTAACTGGGTCAAGAGTCTGTTGGGAGATCTCAATCACCGGACGCTACTGGAGTCGGCATCTAACGTAGAACCAGGAAGCCTCGGTGTCCTGTTCCTACCTCATCTACGTATTGCGAACCCACCATTCGGCGATGCACCCTCAAGAGGGGCATTTGTCGGCCTTTCGGGAGATGTAGACAAAGGTATTCTCTACAGAGCGGTGCTTGAGGGAATTGCGATGGAAGCCAAGCTCTGTCTTGGCGGACTCCTCGATTACGCGGAACTCGAAAACCCCGACCGTATCATCGCAATCGGTGGTTCGACCCGGAACGACCTGCTTATGCAGATCAAGGCGAGCGTGTATGACAGAGCAATCACGGTCTCCAGTGTTGAGGAAGGCACCGCGCTTGGCGCTGCCCTCTTGGGTGGGCTTGGCGCCGGTGTTTACTCAGATCTGGAAGACATATCGACAACGGTCGAGCGACGGACTAGGACTATAGAGTCCGATCCAGGCTTGGTCAGTCGGTATGCTGAGCTTTTTGAGACCTACGCTCAGGTATATCCGTCCCTCAAAGAACTTAACTCACAAATCGACGCAAACCGCTGAACAGGGAGACCCCATGGAAGACATACAATGCGCAATCGTTGGATACGGAGGGATCGCCGCCTTCCACGCCGACGCAATAGAACAGGTCGAGGGCGCTCGAATCAAAACCGTCGTGGGCAGACGACAGGAACCAACCGAGGCGTTCGCCAGAAAACGACGTGCAGAATCCTGGACGATCGACTATTCAGAGATGCTGAAGGACGATGGCATCGATGCCGTCATCATCACTAGTCCCTCGGAGCTGCACTTCAACCAGACATCAGCAGCAATCGAATCAGGCAAACACGTCCTGGTCGAGATCCCTATGGCTATGTCGCACAAGGGCGCACGCACGATTGCGGGCCAAGCGAGGAAGGCCGACCGGAAAGTAATGGTTGCGCACACGCGTCGATTCGATGGTGTTGGAGTATTCACGAAGGAATTCATCGCGTCCGGAAAGACCGGTGCGATCTACCAGCACCACGTGATGAGCTGCTGGTTGCGTCACCAGAACATAGGCTGGACGGGATACCAGAGAAGCTGGACAGACGATGTTCTGTTCCATCACGGTTGCCACTCGGTCGATTTTTCGCAGTGGACAATCGACTCGGACATCCGGCGCGTGGTTGGCGAACTGGCGCCTTTGAACACGGTCAACGGCACATCGATGGACTTCAGCATGCTGATCCGCTATGCGAACGAAACGATCGCGACCATCAGCCTCTCTTACAACGCGCATCAACCCTTTAGAGCGAATCGCTACAGCTGCGAAAACGGGTCTCTCGAGATCGAAGGCAAAATCGTGCGGTTCAATGGCGAGTCCGTCTTCGAGACACCCGCGAATCCGGAAGATGGTGTGCTAGTACAGGATCGTGAATTCTTCGATGCCATCCGCGAAAACCGTCAGCCTTCGTGCAACGCAGATGATGCACTTAGGGCCCTGCGTCCCCTTCAGCAGGTGTATGACCAGGCCTTGACGGCCGAAGGGTCAAAACGCTACAAGAGGCCCTGGGACCTTTAACGGGCAACTGCAAATGGTCGAGATGACTTGATTTCCTCACCCGTGCATCCCCTACATCTCTATTCTCAGATCCGATCCGATTGATCGCAGGTGGACAGCTGCTTCGGCATACGCTGCCTCCCCCTTCAGATGCTCAAGCATGATCGGAATGTCAGGTCCCAATTTATCCAACTCAGTCAAATACACCTGATAATCCAGGTTACCCTGGCCAGGTGCGATTTCGTCAAGATGAACGGTCAGCTCGGACGACATGATGATGTCCTTTGCGTGACAGCTCACTACGCGATTGCCCAGCTTCCGAAAGCTATCCTTCAGCAGCTCACCCGTGTGATAGTATCGGTCAGGTGAAGTGACGATGTTCACCGGATCGAAGTGAACACCACAGCTATCGCGATCGATTGCTTTCAAGAGGTCCAAATACGAATCGACCGAATCCGGATACAGCCAAGGCATGGTTTCAATCGCATAGACCGCTCGCTTCGGCTTGACCCCATCCACAATCTCGCGTACTGACGCCACAATCAGATCGAAGGTATCCGCCGTCAGATTGTCAGGATGACAGTCTGCCCATCCGTCTCCACGTGACCCGGTGACATTAACTGCACAATTGGCATCGATCTCATCAGCCAGTGATAGTTTCGCCTGACAGTTCGAGATGCCCGTTGCCCGTTTATCGTCATCTGGACTGATTGGATTGTTCCCGAATGCGCCGACCTCGGCTATCAGGATAGCTGCATCCTTGGCGGCTTTTCTATAAGCTGCGACCTCTTGGCTGTCGTCCCCGGACTTGATCGGACAGAAAGCGGCGCGATACCCCAGTCGCCTGATCGCTTCAACCCAGGCCTCGGGACTGCTTGTATCGCCAAAGACAGGCCCTCCGAGCCTCATTCGTTGTCTCTTTTCACGTCAGTTTCCCATGATTCCACTGATCTTCGCAAGGGCCTTCTCGGACAGAACAGCGCACCCGGCCTCTGCGTTGGTGGCCGCCTGATCTGCGCTCTTCGCACCGGGGATCACGACCGAGACGGCCGGATTCGATATAACATACTGGAGCGCAAGCTGAACCATCCCCTTCCCCGGCGACGCGATGTCTTTTAACCTGTCCACTCTCTCAATCGTCGACTCGTAGTTCGCCTGAGCTTCGGCATCTTCGTGCATGACGACTCGGACCGTGTCGGTGAACCGAGTCATCTTGTCGTATCGACCGGACAGCAGCCCTTTGGCGAGCGGCCCTCTCACCATCACCCCAATATCGTTCTCCTGACAATAGGGCAGAAACTCAGCCTCGGGTTTCCGGTTTAGGATAGAATAGTCGACCTGCACAACGCTGCAGTTCCCCTCCGTGTTGAATCGCTTCAATACATCTAGGCTATTTGTAGAAATGCCATACGATCGAATCCGCCCCTCTCCAAGCAGGGCTTCAAAACCTTCGATGTATACTGATGGATCTTCGATATCTCCCTCGTGGCAGAGGACGACATCCAGCCAATCGGTGCTCAACCGGTGAAGGGATGCGTGTATGCAGAGACGGATCACATCAGCACCCGTGCGTGAAAGCTCGGCGTTCGTCCGCTTGCCCCAGTTCCCTGTCTTGCTGACAACCGTCACCTGATGGCGAATTCCGGATAGCCCCCGCCCGAGTCGCTCCTCGGAAAGCCCGTTCGGGATTCCATAAGACTCGGCTGTATCGAAGAGCGTTATGCCATTGTCAAAGGCGCTTCGGATCGTTGCCTGTGCCGTATCCTCGTCGATCTTACCCCACTGGTTCCCGATATTCCACGTGCCCAGCCCCACGACCGAGCAAGGAATCCTCGTCTTCCCAAGCATCTTCGTTAACATCCAGCTTCACCTTTCGGCCAGTTCAGAAATTCAGTCGCATCTCGTAGGAAGGGAATCGTCCATCGACCTCTCGGGTTCGGACGAACCCGACCTTCTGATAGAGGGCCTGCCCCCGAGCGTTGTCTTGGTTAACGGTAAGCCGAACGCCCGTTTTCTCAACTGACCGCGCAACCTCGATGGAAATCTGCATCAGATGCCGGCCCACCCCGCGGCCCTGCCAGTCGTCCACAACACAGATCCCCAGCGTCGGCACGTCCCGATTGAGTTGCTCCAGCCAGACATACCCGACCACGTCATCCGCCATATTAAGAGCTAAGTGACAGAGTATCTCAGAATCTCTCGCAACGGCCAATCCGGATTCGTGCCCTAGCTCGTATGGATGAAAGTAATAGTAGGTTTTCTCACCGCAGCGTTCGAGCATCGCACCGATCGCGTCCCCGTCATCCTCACGCTTCTCGCGGATGCGAAGGAGGTCGCCGGACGACAGCCGAAACTCATTCATCGGCGACAGTCGCGATTCGCTGTTCCGTATCCGACCTGTAGGCCGCATCCGTCACCTGAAGACACCGAAGCCCATCTAGCCCAGAAGCGATCGGGACGTCCCCTGACCCAACACAGCGACCAAAGTCGCTGAGCAGACCGCTGTAATAGTCCGGAAATACCACATCCTCTTCCGTCATTTCGTCTCCAGTAACGATCCGCAGCTTATTCCCTAAGAACAGCGATCCCTCGGACCCATATACCTCGAGGACATTACCACCAGAAGGAACCGTACACGTTGCAGTCAGCGTGCCGTGGACACCCGATTCGAACTCGACAAGCGTGTGAGCCGTTTCTTCGACAGGCCAAGAGAAGACACGATGCGACCCCATGTAAGCCACCTTCGTGATGTCCCCAAGGAGGTATCGGAACAGATCAAGATA
>PAXL01000073.1 GCA_002714465.1 Gemmatimonadota bacterium
CCGTCTCGGTCGCCGCAAGCCCTTCATCTCTCTAGGTTTTTTTGCCGCCGGTGTCGCCGGCCTGGGACTCGCCATGTCGCCCTCTCCGGAGTGGATGGTCGTGGCGCGTTTTGTTTCGGGCATATCCGCGTGTGCTTGGGTCGCCTTCACCGTTCTCTACTCGCCCAACTCAGCACGAGAGTTTCGCCTTTACAGAACTCTGCCTTCCTAAAACCCAAAAGGGTCGCCCCCCTGCCACCGCTCAACAGTCTCGTCATAGAGAAACGTCAGTAGAGTGAATCGCCTCCCTGATGTCACCGGCAAAACTTCGTGCAAGTGCGCACACGAGAACACCAGGGCAGAGCCTGCCGCAGGTCGGTACTTCACGTCACTGAACTCCGGAAACCGAAGCTCGCCCCCCTCGTACACGTGATTCAGGTTCAGCGAGACGGCCAACCGTCTGTGTGCCGTATTCGAGCTAATATTGTCTCGATGCGTGTCGAAGAATCCAGCATCGTCGGCGTTATAGCAGGCGATCTTGAATCCCTCGAATCGGTTCGGCTTGTAGATGAACGCGCGCTCAATCTCGGGCAACAGTTTCTTCCCGATCGACTGTGTCAGCAGACGTATGAGCTTGGCATCTTCGACGGTGTGGTCTCTTCGGGATTTGTGCTGCTCGGAGAGCACCTCGGACCTGCCTGCAGTTGTCGACTGCTCGACACCGGTCTCCACTGCGCCACTTCGTTCCCATAGATCCATCAGAAAGTGGCACCGATCTTCGGCGAGCACACGATCCAGAATAAGCACTGGAGCCTGAGAAGTCACGCTGTTGGATTGAGGTATTATGGAGATTTCGATCGCCGCGGCGATGCGATCGAAAGTCAGCTTTTCGGGCTTTACAAGGACACGAAGATTCCGATCGAGAAGGCAAGATCGTGACGTGTCGCCTTCAGCGACCTCTCTATCCTCATCGATGTAGACAAGCCCAGCACCGGATTCTTCATGATTTGTGAGCACGGTAACAACATCGCATCGATCTGCGAAAGTCTTTATCAGATCCTTCTGCTCGGACTCTAGACTAGACCCCATAAACAGGAGAACCGGTCGCCCCCCGACCCGCGAGTAGAGGTGCGACTTCTTTCCGTTCAGTTCCGGAAGTACAAAATCCGGGAACCGGTCGCCTGGTTCGAGATCTCTCATGGCGACAAGATAGACCCAAAGGAGCTTGCAACACGCGCAAAAAAAAACAGGCGTCCTAAGTGAAACGGAGCATATAGGTCTTTGTACAAGCCCCCGATCTGATGCACTTTCGCCGAACCTCGACGCTCAACACTGCACCCGAAGCTCAGCGACTGGTGCTCGAGTTCATCCGGGTGTATTTTCACGCGCCATGGCTGCCCTTCCAGACTCTGCCACCCGACGCGTTCCCCAGCGTGTAACGCTCCGGAGTGTATTCGTCGGCCTGCTCGTGGTCGTCTCCGTGAACACGTGGCCGATCTACGGCCTCTATGTCATCCACATCAACCAGATGGTCTTTAGCTACATGGCCATGGCGTTGATGATCCCCTTCTTTCTTCTCTCGCTCGGCGTCAACGTCACCCTTCGGCGCTTCAGACCCTCTTGGTCGCTCAGTTCGCTCGAGATGGTCGTGGTTTTCTCCATGGGCCTTGTGGGCTCTCTGTTCCCACTGATGAACTTCACGGGCCTAATCATGGGCCACATGGCCACCCCCTACTACTTCGCATCACCCGAAAATCAATGGGCCGATCTGTTGCACCCACATCTTCCCGCCTGGCTCTTTCCCGACGACTTGGACGGCGCAATGCGCCTCTTCTTCGAAGGCATGCCACACGAGCGACCAATCCCTTGGGATGTCTGGATCATGCCGGTCTTTTGGTGGTTTGCTTTTGCGGCTGCAATCACGGGAACATCCCTCTGCATCGCGGTCCTCCTCCGGAAGCAGTGGGCGGAAACCGAGCGCCTCCCTTTCCCTGCCGTGCAGGTAGCGCTTGAAATGACACGCGAGCCCGAAGACAGCCTCTGGCCCCCCCTCGTCAACAACCGTGCCTTCTGGATCGGACTTGCCATACCCGTCTTCATCATATCCTGGAACTGCTTCGGCTATTTCATGCCGGATCTACCACGCATCCCGGTGACACGCGCAGGAGGTGGCGTAACCTACCTTCACATCAGCCGCTACATACCCGATCGACTGCTCTACATAGGGATCAACTTCTTCATCATGGGCTTCGCTTATTGGACGAACCTCGAGGTCCTGTTTTCGATCTGGGTTTTCTACTTCTTCGTCGTAATCGAGATCGGTCTTTTCAATCGTCTGGGGTTCGACATCGGCTCCCCGGGTTTGTGGTCATCCGCCCATCCAGCGAACGCGTGGCAGGCCTTCGGAGCTTTGACCTTCATGCTCTGCTGGAGTCTCTGGATCGGTCGATCACATCTCCGATCAATCTGGCACACCATCGCTCGCTCACGCGAAAACAGGACCATCGATGACAGTGACGAGCTTTTCAGCTATCGCACCGCCGCGATCGGTCTCAGCGTGGGACTCGCCTTTATCGTGGGGTGGCTGTATGCGTCGGGTATGGAGCTTATCGTCATCCTGCCGTTTCTGTTCGGCATGTTCATCCTCTATGTAGGCATTGCCCGTGTCATCGCCGAAACGGGGCTCGTCTACCTGCGAGGCTCAGTCATGCCACCGACGTTTGCACTCTTCTCGCTCGGCTCCGGTGCCATCGGGCCTTCCTCAATGGTTACCTTCGCGAACTCTTTCGCATACTTCACAGACGCCAAGAGCCTCGCAACGGCGAGTTCTGTGCATATCTGCTGGCTTGCTGCCGCCGTACGAGGAAGCAAGAAAGCCTTTACGGGTGCACTACTAGCAGCGGGAGCCGCGGCTGCAGTTACCTCTGTCGCTTTCACGCTATACCTTGGCTACGAACATGGGGCATACAACTTCCGAGCTTTCGAATTCCGAACACATCCCCACATTTTCACATATTTCGTTCGCAAGTCTGAGGAGTCGCTTCCGCCTGACTGGTGGCGTCTCGCCTTCTACGCGATCGGCATTGTGGCCATGGCCCTGCTCACGCTTGCCAGATATCACTTCTCGTGGTGGCCCGTTCATCCGATCGGCTTCGCTATAATGGAAACCTTCGCAGTCCGAGGAACTATCTTCACGATCTTCATCGTCTGGCTCGCGAAGTCTCTGATCTTCCGAATCGGCGGGATCGCTCTATACAGAAGAGGCCAGCCATTCTTTCTCGGCATCCTAGCAGGCTTCGTCATCGGAGTCGCCATATCCGCCATGGTCGACGTCATCTGGTTCCCCGGTGAGGGCCATTCGGTCCACCACTGGTAGCTCTGAAGAAGAACCTGAATGTTCACGCTCAAACAGTGGCCTCAAAGAATAAAGGCCGCGGCATCCGAGGATTCAGAAATGCTCGCGCTTCTCTGATTCTACTAGTGGAATCTGTTCGCGGAGGTGTCGCTGGGACCTAGAGTCGCGATTCGATGGACGAAATGTGGAGATGGTATTAGGGGATTCAGGATCCGGACAACGGCAGAATTTCCCTCTTCGAAAGCAATGCCGAGGCCTGTCTGTCGCGGATGAGGTCCTTCCTCAATGACAGCTAATTTATAATTTAGAAATAATCTACGCGTAAGTGCGACCCGTCACACCCTCCTCCTGGTTCTTCCTCGCCCGACGCATAAGCCTGTTTCCCCAGGAGGTTGGGTATTTCGACGTCACACACCCCACACACAGCGAGTCCTGCTCTACATCGATTGCCGAACCGAGCGCCGAGACGGGCAAATACTTGATGCTGTCTACACCCAGGGAGCCGGCCATCTTCTTCAGCATCTCGGGTGTCGGATCCCCTTTGTATCGCTGGGTCGCGTATTTCGGGGCGTGAAGCTCGTCCAAGGTCGACATATCGATTCCGTAAAAGCACGGTCCCACGATCGGGGGACACGCAACCCGGACGTGCACTTCTTCCGCGCCCTCCGCTTTAACCTGCTTCACTAGGGTCTTCAGCGTCGTTGATCGAACAATCGAATCCTCAATCAGAAAGACACGCTGACCGTTCAGTAGTGACCTCACGGTCGTATACTTGCTCTTTGCACTCTTCTCACGCGTACGAACAGGCTGGATAAACGTACGCCCCACATACCGGTTCCGGATCACGCCTTCCATACAAGGCATACCCATGTTGAACGCGTAGGCATCTGCTGCCGCCTTCGCCGTATCAGGAACGGGAACGACGATACAAGTGTCGTCCACCTCCTGGTCTTCCATCTCCGCCAAGATCCGTCCCGATCGCGCTCGGGCGTGATACACGCCCTTGTAATCAATCTCGCTCGCCACATTCGAGAAGTAGACCCATTCGAAGAAACACCGAGCCTTCTTCTCGCTCTTGGCAAACCGTTCGATCCTCAGCTTCCCGTCTTCGACGATCGCCATCTGTCCTGGCTCGAGATGATGGATCTCGTTAAGTCCAAGGTTCCGGAGCGCCACGGATTCGTTCGCCGCGGCGAACAGCCGTCCATTCGTCGCCCACGCCATGGGCCGAAACCCGAGGGGGTCTCGCGAAACAAACATGCGACCGAACGCGTCCATGAAAGCGATGTTGAACGCCCCGTCGAAGTCACGGCTGATACTGGCCATCATTTTTGCGAGATCAGGCCGACGCTCACCGCGCAAACGATAGGCGAGCGTATGCATGATGATCTCTGTATCCGTGTTCAGCGTGAAGTGATACCCTCGCTTCGAAAGTAGCCGTTCTCTCAGCTGCGTATAGTTCGCGATGTTCCCGTTGAACGCGAGCGCGAACCACTTCCAGAGCCGTCCATGTTTCCGCTCGAAAGGCTGCGCATACTGTTCATCGTCTTCCTCTCCGCTCGTCGCATACCGAGTGTGGCCGATCGCGGCTCGACCTGCGTGTTCGCTGACAATCGACTCATGCTTTCCCGTATGCGAAATCCGCATTGCCTCCGAGACCGTTCCCACATCCTTGTATGTCTTCAGGATCTGGCTGCGATCCGGATCGTAGCTGGTAAACCCACTCGCAAGCTGACCCCGATTCTGAAGATCCAGCAGCATCGACGTTATCGGGCCGGCTACGTTATCCATCTTCACCGTAGCATCACCGTTCCCGTTGAACGGCTCATCCAGCCAGCACAGCGCGGCTAGTCCACACTCGTGTTTGGGGTCGTCGGAATAGGATGCTTTCTGCATAGGGCGACCGGGCATCTTCTTGCTTGAGTTCATTGGAATTAGCTGTCGATCACTTCGAGTGTTGCGTCACGAAGCTCTTCGATCCGTGACCAGACATCATCCGCATCCTGATAGATTAGAGACATGGGACCGTCGAACCCAGATTCGACGGCCTGCTTGACGTGGTGTTTATATGTTTCGCAGTCCATCACACCATCCACGTAGTCAGCCTTCGCGTGGATCGAGTTGGCCTTGGGCAACACCGCCGCCAGATCCTCCGACCGAGAATCGGCCGGAAAGTTCCCAAAGTCCGCACACAGACCCACCTCGTCACCGCACTTCTCGAGAATCTCGAGACAGGTCTCGGGGCGAGCAGCAAGCCGCTTGAAATTCTCCGTGAGCGCCACGACACCTTTCGCGCTCGCATAGTCTGCGAGTGACCTGAGCCCCGTGACCGACAAACCGACCGATTCCGAACTCGCTTCAGCATCCCCGGCAATGATCCTCACGTGGCCTGCACCGAGTCTCGCCGCCACATTGATCCAGCCGCGAATCGTCTCGAAATCCGCCTCACGCTCGCTCACATCTTCGGCCGTGATGTCCCCGGTGTCGATCAGCACGCTGAAGAGCTCCACACCCGCGGCCGAAATCGCCGCTTTAAGCCTCTGCAGGTATTCCTGGTCCACCCGGGGAAAGTGGAAGTGACAGAGCTCGATCGTCCCGATCCGGTGCTTCACCGACTCCGCCGGCACCTCGAGCAGCTCGATCTCCTCCGCCTCATCGCTCCGGTTGGTGTAGCCTCCGCTCCCATCTGGATCGTACCACGCCTTACCCAGCAACGTGTGCAAACTCCAACTAGAAATCGAAAGTCTGGGCATCAAGGTCCCCAACAGATAATGGTCATTAACTAATAAATTAATGCTTCTCAGCTCTATAGCTGGTGTGCTTTCCCCACCGCCTCCACCGCATCTCTCCCCATCCGCTCCTCTAGCTGCGCGTAGTATAGACTCCGCGGCTCGACGTGCTCCCCGTGCGACTCCCAATACCCATTTGCCCTCTCGTGCCACCCCGTAGCCCTCTCGGCAACACATCCGATAGCATAGTTCTGCGTGGTCGGAGGCTTCTGACACACGATCGAGTCGGCTTCGCAGTTCCAAAGCACTTTTAGCGCTCCCGCCCAACCGTGCCCTGTCCCCGAATCCTGTCGATCCTGCACGTTGATTGCGTTACCTTCGACACGCACGTTGTCGAAAAGCGTCCCGACGGACCAGCGATGATGGGGCCCAGTATCGGAGAAAGCGTTCTCCGCCACGCAGTCGACAAACGCATTCGGACCAGGGGCCCGCGCGTGCAGTACGTAGTCGTGGCGACCTCTCCGTGTCCGGCATCGTTGAACAAGGTTCATCTGACCAGCGATCGCGAATGAGTATCGGCGCCCCCCCGTAACCCGAGAAACAGGGTCCAAACACGAGCAGTCCTGGACAGTAAAGCGGTGCGCGTCAGGCAGAAGATAAACACAACTGTAGGCGAAGTGCACGGAAGTCACATCCCGAACCCAACCATCGCGCGCGTGATTGATCGTGATCAGATTCCACGCGTGTTCCTCGTCTGCGAACTCACCCTCGCGACGCTTATCAAGCGTCGCTTTGTCATACTCACTGATCCCTCGCAGATTTTCAATCCCTACACGTTCGATCCGACCGAAATCCTGATAGCGATAAACTGTTCCGCCTCCGTAGATATCTTCAATAGCTTGGACCAACGGCGCATCAACAGTTAGAACATCCCCGTCAATCACAACCACCTTTCGTCGGAACAGCATATCATATTTTCCTGGTTCCCACTGCCGCGTCTTACGAGCCTTCGGATTGATTGTCGGCTGGCCTTCGATCCGATCCATTCCGATCGCTGATATCCAAGCGGCCGTGCTGGGACGATGAACTATGACCTCGTCCCCCACCGAAAAAACATCCGTCGATGTCAACCGGAATGAATGGCTCCCAACAGCAACGTATGGATCAACAATTGTGGCCCGGTGCTCTGCAATGCCTTTCGACTCGGAGTAATCGATCTGTTCGAGACCCCGGGGAACCGGCTCACGCACTCCCCCAATCTCGATCAAAGACCGCTTACCTCTCCCCATCGCCACGAGAGTCGTACCGTCTTCCCCTTGACCTTCGCCTCGGAGAATGATCCCGTTTGAGAGGATCCTGATCGACTTTTCAATCCTGTATGTACCCTTCTTCAGAAGAACAACACCCTTAAAACCACGATTGTCTTCAGACATCGCAGCAACTCGGTTTATGGCCGCCTGAATGCGATCCCCGTCGTCTCCCAACTCATTTGGCAGAAGCACTTCCAAAACGTCCACATTGGGAATCTCGACTCCACCACCTTGATAACCGCAATTCGAGAAGTCCGGTATCTTGTTGCCCTTATCGTCAGCTTTATATTCAAGCTGCCCGTCGTTGATAGACACTGCTTTGGATGAATTCATAGTGTACAGTTCTAAAAGTTCCTCAATAAACCAATCAGGCTAAGCGCCAGATCTATCCTGATCAAATCCACAAAAAACCAGAAACTCCAAATCTGGACAGCCTCAAGCAGAAGCAGGACGTCAGATCACAAACCGCTCCAAAGCCTCACGATCGACTTCTACCCCGAGTCCCGGCCCTTCTGGAATCTTAACCCATCCATCTTCCATCGGAAACGTTGTTCCCAGCTGAGTACGAAGCCCGTTCTCTGTCATGTCATACTCACAATAGCAAGGAAACGGGTTCAGGGCTGCCGGGAGATCGGGACGCATCGTCGCTTGATAGTGGAGTGTCGCCGCAAGCCTCACGTTCCCGCCCCACATGTGTGGAATAATACGTATGTGGTGCGCGTCTGCGAGTGCGGCCACCCGTTTCATTTCCGTAAACCCGCCTGCGATGCTAATATCCGGTTGGATCACGTCGATCACGCGCGACTGGCACAGGTCTCGGAATGACCGCGTCCCCTCTAACCCTTCCGCTCCCGCAAGTCTCAGGGTCGGAAGGGCGTGCTTGATCATCCCATAGCCATTAACGTCCTGCGGCATGATTGGCTCCTCATACCAAAGAAGATCGTATGCCATCGTCCGTTTTCCGCTGTCGATCGCCGTCGCTGGGTCATACGCGCAGTTTGCGTCGATCGCGAGCGCGATGTCTTCACCGATCGCGTTCCTCACGGCCGACACAATCCGCTCATCCTCTTCGGGTCCAAACCCCATCTTCATCTTCACGGCCTCGAACCCCGCGTCCCGGTATCGCAGAGCCTCTTTCGCAAGAGCCTCTGCGTGATCCTCTCCTTCCGGTTTGAACAAACCGCTCGCGTAGGCCAATACCTTGTCTCGCTGCTTGCCGCCAAGCAGCTGCCATACCGGCATGTCCAACGCTTTCCCCATCAGATCCCAGAGCGCGATTTCGACCCCGCAAACTGAGCGTGAATTCTGTCCGCCACGGCTCAAATTATCGTAGATCGTCTCGTAGTCGAAGGGACTCTTCCCTATCACGTGTGCCTCGAGATCACCCTTCGCCGGAGGACCGCTCGACTCTCCCCACCCGACGAGCCCGGAATCCGTCTTAACCTCCACATATGTTGCACCTCGACTCCGGTTATAGTGCCTCGAATTTGCATACGGCTTCTTCACCTGATACGACAGCTGATAAACCTGCACCTCCGTCACCTTCATTTTGGACCCCCTTGCTACACTCCGGCCTAGAATGCTATCCCCAGTTCTCAGTTTGTCTTTAAACGTCCTTGCACGTGGAATCCTCTACCCCAAAAGAACACGTTATCGCTCACTTGTGGACAAAAGCACCATCACTGCATCACCAGCCCAGTAAAGAATGGCGGCACTTTTTGGTGCAGGCCGCCGCCACAGCCGTCCATCATTTGGGTAATCCGACTGACACACATCCATGCAGACGGTGAGTGACTGATAGACGGCCGCGATCAGCCAGTCACGTCTGATGAAGTTCGAATCAAGCGACAAGATGGCCGATGGTAGCCATTGTAGGGGTTTCCCGGTCCTCTAAATGCCGTATCTTTTGACTTCCCGCAAGGAGGGGTTCACGTGGTTGGCTGATCTGTGCTTTAAACAAGTCGTTTGAGTGCAAATAGCCGCAAATTGACAACAAATTGCCATTTATGTATTGTTCACGGCGATAATAAGGCTGTAAATCGTTGTGTTTTCGTCAACTTTAAAGAGCCCATGCGGCTCTTTTAATTTGTTTGCAGGAGGGGCGAAGGTCCCAATGAAGGTTGAGGTCACAGAGTCGGACGCTTGGCGGCGCACGCTCGAAATCGAAGTGCCACGCGAAGATGTGAACGAACGGCTTAAAGAAGCCTACAAGAGTTACAGCAAGTCCCTGAACCTGCCAGGATTCAGGAAGGGTAAGGTGCCGGTCAGTGTCGTAAAGGCGCGCTTCGGGCCGGCGATCCTCGACGAGGTGATCGCCAAAACCGAGGAAGAATTCTACCGGGAAGCCAGCCAGGAGCAAGGTCTCCACCCGGTCTCGCAGGCCACGATAGAGGACAGCAGCTTTGAGGACGGTGAGCCCCTCAAGTTTAAGGCCTCCGTCGACGTCAAGCCCGAGCTTGACATCCAGAACTATAAGGGGCTGAAGGTCGTCCGCCCGGTCTTCAAGTTCGAGGAGTCTTTCGTCGAAAACCAGCTAAACGGGATGCGCGAGCAGAATGCCACCGAGAAGCAGGTCGACCGAAAAGCTGAACTGGGAGACGTCATACAGGCAGACTACGTAGAACTGGACGAAAACGGTGAGGAAGTCGCCGAGAAGGCACAGCAGGACAGGGTCTTCCTGATCGGTGGCCCGAACGCTAACCACGACCTGGACAACCAGTTGGTCGGGATCGAGATCGGCGACACACGGGACGTGCAATACACCCACTCGCACGACACTGAAGACGGCGAGCATCACAACCACGAAGTCCGTTTCCGCGTCACGGCTAAGGAGATTCGTGAACGGGAGCTTCCGGAGCTTGATGACGACTTCGCTAAGGATGTCGGCCCCTTCGAATCTCTCGAAGACCTGAAGACTCGGATTCGGGACGACATACAAGCACAGTCCGATACCGCTTCACGGAGCCGGCTGGTCGAGAACCTCGTTGAGGAGTTGATCGCCCAAAACGAGTTCGAGGTTCCGAACAGCATGGTTGAGACCTACTTGGACAATTTCGTCGAGCAGGTCAAGCGCGAGCGCCAGTCCGAGGAACTGCCAAACGAAGACGAGATCCGCGGGAACGCGAGAGAGGGTGCTCTGCGAGGCGTTAAGCGCTACCTGATCCTCGAGCAAGTAGCCGAAAAGGAGACCGTTGAAGTTTCCGAAGAAGACTTGGACAAACACCTCCAAACGATGTCTGAGCGCCACAACGTTGACGGCGAACGCATCCGCCAGATCCTTGGACGATCCGGCCAGCTCGAGCGAATCAAATCGGATCTCCTCGACGAGAAAGTCTTCGACTTCCTGATCGAGAATGCCAAAGTCGACGACGTCGAGGAGGCACCAAACAGCTAGAAGTTTTCACCGCAACCACCTGCGCCGCAAAAACGCGAGCGACACCTCAAATCTCGTCTCTATCATCGATACCGAAACACACCACGCTTAATCGAACGGGCAACTGAATGGCACTTGTACCAATGGTCCTCGAGCAGACCGGGCGCGGAGAACGCACCTACGATATTTTCTCCCGCCTGCTCCGTGACAACATAATTTTCATCGGGACACCAATCAACGACACGATCGCGAACCTCGTGATCGCCCAGATGCTTTACTGCACGGCTGAAACACCGGATCGCAGGATTTCGCTCTACATCAACAGCCCGGGTGGTAGCATCACGGCCGGTCTCGCGATCTACGACACGATGCAGTATGTCTCGAACGATGTCGAAACAATCTGCGTCGGCCAGGCCTTCAGCATGGGGGCCGTTCTCCTCGCCGGTGGCACAAAAGGTCACCGTAGCGCACTTCCGAACTCAAGAATACTGATCCATCAGCCGATGGGAGGAGCGGGAGGCCAAGCCTCGGATGTCGAGCGCCACGCGAAGGAGATCCTGCAGTATCGGGACCGCCTGAACAACATCCTGGCAGAACGCACGGAACAGTCCCTTGATCGGATTGCCAAAGACTCGGATCGTGACTTCTTTATGTCAGCCGAAGAGTCGAAGGAGTATGGCCTGATCGACCAGGTCCTAGAGCCGACAAAAAGCGCGGCCGAGGATAGCGAAGCAGAGTCCTGATAACGGAGATTCCGTTTGAAAAGACGTTCATCCAAAGCAGAGATCCGCTGCTCTTTTTGCGGAAAGCGGGCCGATCAGGTCGAAAAGATCGTCACCGGCCCAGGCGTGCACATCTGCAACGAGTGCATCAAGCTCTGCAACGAAGTCCTGATAGAGGAAGTGAAGCAGAAGCCGGTGCACCTGCACAAGGATCTGCCAAAACCTTCGGAGATCAAGGAACAGCTGGACGACTACGTCATCGGCCAAGATCAGGCTAAACGATCGCTTTCGGTCGCCGTATACAACCACTACAAGCGCATCCAGAGCAACGTCTCAACAGACGATGTTGAGCTCGAGAAGAGCAACATCCTGCTGCTCGGACCGACGGGCACCGGGAAGACGGAACTCGCCAAAACGCTCGCACGCATCCTTCAGGTACCTTTCTCAATCGCCGATGCCACGATCCTCACGGAGGCGGGTTACGTCGGCGAAGACGTCGAGAACATACTCGTCCGTCTGC
This sequence comes from Gemmatimonadota bacterium, assembly GCA_002714465.1. Next base: position 11,989 of record PAXL01000073.1, read on the forward strand.
TTCAGGCCGCCGACTACGACGTCGAGCGCGCCGAGATGGGCATCCTCTACATCGATGAAATCGACAAGATCTCTCGCAAATCGGCCAACCCATCGATCACGCGTGACGTCTCGGGTGAAGGTGTTCAGCAGGCGCTCCTCAAGATGCTCGAGGGAACCGTCGCGAGCATCCCGCCAAAGGGAGGACGTAAGCATCCGGAGCAGCCGCTGATCCAGGTTAACACGAAGAACATTCTGTTCATCTGCGGCGGCGCCTTCGACAGCCTCGACGACATCGTCAGTGCACGGATCGGCAGAAAGGCCATGGGATTCAGTTCCGAAGCCGAGAAGCAGGAAGAGATGACGATCGGCGAGCTCTTTGCCGAAGTCGAACCCGAGGACCTGATCAAGTACGGTTTGATCCCCGAGCTCGTTGGACGTCTGCCTGTTGCCTGCGCGCTCGACAACCTCGACGAATCCGCTCTGCTTCGCATCCTCACTGAGCCGAAGAACGCGATCACGAAACAGTTCAAGAAGCTCTTCGAGATGGACGGTATCGAGCTTAGTTTCGACGACTCTGCACTCCGACACATCGTCAAGCTGACGATTACCAAAGGTACGGGTGCACGCGGGCTTCGCGCAGTTCTCGAGTCGTCTATGCTCGACCTGATGTATCTGCTGCCCTCTGAGGGTGGACCTGAGGAGATTCACGTCACCGAGGAGTTAATCAACAACCCTCAGTCTGCGTTTCTCCACCTGGAACAGAAGAAGCGAGCCTGACTCACAAGTCGGATTCGTCAGAGGTATTGGGGGCACGGACAACCGTGCCCTCCTTTCCTTGTACGTAAGAGCAAGGAAATGCACCACCGGGGAGAGCCTGATCCTTCCGACCGGTTTCTTTGTGATTCCCTCGATAGGCTCACGACGTAGCACGGTGTCCGTAGTGGTACACCGCTTTGAGGGCTGCTGGGAGGGGATATGCAGATCAAACAAACTGATTTCGTCAAAAGCGTCGCCCACCCCTCGCAGATTCCGTCGGAAGACTTCCCCCAGATCGCATTCTCAGGGCGGTCGAACGTCGGTAAGTCGTCGCTGATCAATCGGCTGATGAACCGTCGCAACCTTGCCCAGACAAGCAACACGCCGGGGAAGACGCGTCTGCTCAACTTCTACCTGATCAACCGGAACATGCACTTCGTCGACCTCCCAGGATACGGTTTCGCGAAGCGATCCAAGGCTGAGCAGAAGGCGTGGGCGGAGCTGATCGACGCCTACCTCCGAAGGAGCGAGCGTCTTCGGGGTCTGGTGCAGTTGATCGACGCAAGGCACGACCCGAGTGGTGACGACCTCGAAATGATCAAGTGGCTGGGTGAGGCAAATTTTCCGTTCGTCGTAATCGCCACGAAGGTGGACAAGATCTCATCTACAAAAAAACGAAAGCAGCTCGACAAGTCCCTCCGGATCATCTCGGATGTGGCTGAAGTCGACTTTCTCCCCTTCTCGTCAGCAACCGGGCAGGGCCGGAACGAATTGCTAAACTGGATCGAAAATGTCATCTGACATCGACTACATCGTCAAAAACGTCGCCGAAATCCCTAGCCCTGCGCTTGTCGTTTACCGCGACCTCGTCGAGCGGAACATCAAGACGATCGGCAGTCTCCTCGACGGGTATGATCGTCTGCGACCGCACATCAAGACTCACAAGATGTCTCGAGTCGCCCGGATGGAGATGGATGCAGGAATCACCAAGTTCAAGTGTGCCACCCCAAAGGAGGCCGCTCTCCTGGCAGCAAACGGCGCGACCGACGTGATGATAGCCTACCCACCCATCGGTCCACAGATCCAGCGAGTAGTCGGCCTCAAGCAGACACATCCGGACGTCACATTTCGCGTAATCGGAGATGACGAGCCGTCGCTGCGTCAGCTCTCTAAAGAATGCGCAGCATCTGGCATCGAGCTCGGTGTTCTGATCGACATGAACACTGGCATGAACCGCACGGGTGCGCCACCTGGTAAGCCGAGCGTTGCGCTCGCCAAGTTGATAGACGGACTGGAAGGGTTGAGATTCGACGGCCTACATGCCTACGACGGTCACGTCAGCGGCGACGGTGAGCCGCGAAAAGCCAAGGCGCGCGATGCCGTGCAGCTCGCGGTCGATACCCGCGTGCAGATCGAAAAAGCCGGTATCGAATGCCCACTTGTCGTTGCTTCCGGGTCGAAAGGCTTCGACGCTACCAACGAAATCGACGGGGTCACGGAAGTGTCACCCGGAACCTGGATCTTCTGGGACACCGGTTACGGCGAAAGTCTCGCGTTCCCGTTCAACTGGGCAGCGCTCGTCGTCTCGCGCGTTATCAGCACACCCGCACAGGACTTGATCACACTCGACGCTGGAAACAAGGGGATTAACCCGGATGTGCCTGCGCCCCACTTCAGTGCTGTAAACCTGGAAGGCGAGCTGCAATTTCTCGTCAGAAACGAGGAGCATCAGCTGATCCGGATCGCGCCAGGAGTAGATCGACCAAACGTTGGTGACGTCATCTACCTGATCCCAAAGCACGTCTGCACAACGGTCAACCTGTATGACGAAGCATACGTGATCGACGGAGACGGAAACTGGACCGAAACCTGGTCAGTCGATGCAAGGGGGCACTAACAATTGAGGATTGAAACCCCGATTCTCGATTTGCCCATGCCTCAGCGCCTCTTCATACCCGGTCCCACCCCGATACCTGCATCAGTACAGGAAGCCATGGCGGGGCCGATCGTCTACCATCGTGGCCCCGACTTCCCGGACCTTCTGACCGGGGTCGTCGAGGACTCCAAGTCGCTGTTTCCGACGAAGGATGAGCTGTTCCTGCTGTCGTCGTCCGGAACGGGAGCAATGGAGGCCGCTGTCGTCAACACGCTGTCTCCAGGCGATCGCGTCGCTGTTGCACAAGCTGGCAACTTCGGCGCGCGATGGAAGGATATCTGCGGTGCCTACGGGGTTGAGTTCCTCCCCATCGATAGTGAGTGGGGTAGTTCGGTCGATCCCCAGCGTGTAGCTGATACGCTCTCGGGAAACCCTGACATCAAAGCCGTCCTTACTACGCAAAGCGAAACATCGACGGGAGCGTTGCACGACATTGAGGCGATCGGGGAGGCGGCAGCGTCACACGATGCGCTCCTCATTGTCGACGGCATATCGAGCGTATGTGCACACCGACTAGACACGAACGCGTTCGGCGTTGATGTGGCGATCACGGGCTCCCAGAAGGGACTGGGACTGCCCCCGGGGCTCTCTATCCTAACGTTCAGCGACCGCGCACACAAAGCTTCGAAGGAATCGACCTGCCACAAGCTGTATCTCGACCTACGCCGATACCGGGCTTCACTCGAGGATGGACGGGGGCCGTTCACGCTGCCCGTCACGCTGATCACGGGCCTGCGTGCGGCCCTAGATCTGGTTTCAGCCGAGGGCATCGAGCAGGTCTGGGCACGTCACGCACGTCAAGCGGGGGCGGTCCGTGAAGCCATCTGGGCGATCGGGCTGACCTGCTTTGCGGAGAAACCCTCGAACGTACTGACATCGGTCGAACTGCCGGAATCGATCGACGGTGTGGATCTGATGACTCGGTTAAAGCAGAGCTACGGGGCGGCGATCGGCGGCGGACTGGCACACCTCCGAGGCCGAGTGGTTCGCATCTCGAACCTCGGATTCGTCGAGGACGACGACATACGCTTCATCGTCAAAGCTCTCGAGGAGACGTTAGCCTGGATGGGTCTCAGATTCGACCACGGTGCCGCCATCGACGCGGCAGAGCAGGCATTGACTTCTGACATCGTAGCAGCAGAAGGACAGACAGAGCCAGAAAAATGAACAAGATACTGATCGCAGATTCGCTCTCGGACGGCTGGCAGGACGTAATCGACGGCGTCGACGTTGAGGTCGACACAATCACAAGCCTGCCTGAGGCTGAGCTCGTTGAGATAATACCGAACTACGCCGGACTGATTGTCAGGAGCGCCTCTAAGGTGACGGCGCCGATCATCGGAGCGGGTTCGAATCTTCGAATCATCGGCCGAGCAGGGGCAGGCGTCGACAACATCGACGTCGACGCTGCCACGCAGCGCGGGATCATCGTAGTGAACGCGCCTGGTGGAAACACGATCTCCACAGCCGACCATACGATGGCGATGTTGCTGTCGCTTTCCCGGAAGATCCCGCAGGCTGCGCAATCAATGAAGGAAGGACGGTGGGACCGAAAGATTTACACCGGCGTCGAGCTCGATGGCAAGGTCCTCGGCGTGATGGGCGTGGGAAGAGTCGGCCTACAGGTCTGTGCCCGAGCGAGAGCCTTCGGCATGGAGGTCGTGGCCAACGACCCGTTCTTCTCGGAAGAGATGGCTGAGAAGAACAACATCGTCCTCGCGACCAAAGATGAGATCTACGCGAAGGCTGACTACATCTCCCTGCACGCGCCACTGCTCAAAGAGACGCATCACATGGTGAACGACGACAGCCTCAGTAAGTGCAAGGAGGGTGTCCGGATTGTCAACTGCGCTCGTGGCGAGCTGATTGATGACGACGCTCTGCTTCGAGGGATTGAGTCAGGGAAGGTCGCGGGTGCGGCGATCGATGTCTACCATACCGAACCGCCGCCGGATAATCATCCCCTGATCCAGCGCGACGAGGTCATCTGTACGCCGCATCTGGCCGCATCGACAGCAGAGGCACAGGAGAAGGTCGCAAGACAGATCATGCAGAGCGTCGTAGACGGGATCCTCGAGAAGCCGGTGCAGGGGGCGCTCAATCTGCCCTCCGTCGACCCCACGATCTTCGAAGCCATACAGCCCTACCTCCTACTAGGCGAGCGAATCGGTTCATTCGTCTCGCAGCTCAGCGACGGCAGCCTGAAAAAGATGACCATCGAGTATCAGGGTGAGATCTTGGAGTACGCAACCTCTCCGATGACGGCCTCCGTCCTCAAGGGCGCGGTGTCCGGTCTGACCGACGAACCCGTCAGCTTCGTCAACGCACCGATATTCGCAAAAGACCGTGGCGTTCAGATCGAAGAAAAGCGTACCAATACGAACAAAGACTACGTCAACCTGATCACCGTGAACTGCGAGACGACCAAAGAGAACACCACTGTCGCCGGGACAGTGTTTGGGCGGAACGACGCTCGTCTCCTGCAGATAGACCAGTTCGAAGTCAAAGCACGCCTCGAAGGCGACGTCCTGATCTGCTGCAACAAGGACGCTCCCGGCGTTGTCGGCACGATGGGTACGCTCCTCGCCGACAACGACATCAACATCGCGGACATGGCTTTGGGACGAGAAAGCCGCGGGGGCCGCGCCATAATGGTCTTTATTGTGGACGCCCCCGTATCGGACGAGGTATTGAGAAGGATAGCCTCAGACCCCCTCGTCTACTGGGCCAAGCAGGCAAAGCTGTAAAGCAACAGTTTCAACGTCATCGGGTAGAACCCGACGACGGGTAGTGAGTCAGTCAATGCAGGGATTTGGTCCTTGCGCCAGCAACCAACTGGCAAAAAGACCTCGAGCTGTGTTTGTTGTGCGTTTAGCATCGGCATGTCGTCACCGGGCTGATCCCGGTGACGACTAAAGCGGTCCAGTCAAACTGTGTCGGGCAAAGTCCGACGATAACCAACCACATCGGTTCTTGGTGCCCGGATGATCGAGCCGACCCATCGGCAAGCCCCTCTGTGTCCTCCATATGCTGTGTGGTTCCAAAGGTTTTGGGTTTAATATGTCAGTCAGAATTGTACTCGGCGCCCAGTGGGGCGATGAAGGTAAAGCCAAAATCGTCGACTTCCTGACGAGCGACGCGGACGTTGTCGTTCGATATCAGGGAGGCGCGAACGCCGGTCACACGATCAAGGTTGGTGAACTGGAGTTCGTCTTCCACCTTATCCCCGCTGGCATCGTCCATCCGGACAAGACGTGTGTCGTCGGCAACGGCGTTGTTCTCGAGCCGGAAGCCCTGTTCGCAGAGCTCGATGAACTCGAGGAGAAGGGCATCGCTACAGAGGGCCGCCTCTTCATCAGCGAACGGGCCCACCTCGTCCTCCCTTACCACAAAGCGATTGAGCGTGCGAGCGAAAAGAAGATCGGTGAAGGGGCGATCGGAACGACCCTTCGCGGGATCGGACCGACCTACTACGACAAGATCAACCGGTCGTCAGGTGTCCGTGTCCTTGATGTCCTCGATGCCGATGTGTTCGCGACGAAGATCCGCGCGAACCTACGCGAAAAGAACGAAATCCTGACAAAGGTCTACGAAGTAGAACCTCTAGAAGAAGCGCCAATCGTCGAATCGTATGTCGCCCATGGCGAGCGTCTCCGACCCTACATAGTCGACACGTCGGTCTATCTGAACGACCAGATCAAACAGGGCAAAGGTATCCTGTTTGAGGGGTCACAGGGCACCCTCCTAGATGTCGATCACGGCTCCTACCCCTATGTCACCTCATCGAACACGACGGCGGGTGGCGCCTGCACGGGTGCTGGTATCGGCCCGACACAAATCAACGAGGTTGTTGGCGTCGTGAAGGCTTACACGACCCGCGTCGGCAACGGGCCCTTCCCCACCGAGCTGCACGGCAAAATGGGCGACAGGATTCGCGACATTGGGCACGAGTATGGAGCGACCACCGGTCGTCCGCGACGCTGTGGCTGGCTGGATGCCGTCATCCTGCGTATGGCCAAGCGGATCAACGGCCTCACCTCAATCGCCGTCACGCGACTCGATATTCTCGATCAAATCGAGGAACTCAAGATCTGCACGCACTACACGCGAAACGGGGAACGTGTCGAACACTTTCCGGCCGACCTCAACGTCCTCGCCGAATGCGAGCCGGTCTACGAGACAGTCCCTGGGTGGCAATCAGACACAACGAAATGCCGGACATATGATTCGCTTCCCGACAACGCGAAGGCCTACCTAGCGCGGATTCAGAAGCTGTCAGGTGTGAAGATCTCGATCGTTTCAGTCGGTCCGGATCGAGAAGAAACAATCTTTGTATAGGCGCTCTCACGGCCGAGGTTGCTTCCTTGCTCCTGGCTTGTTATACCTATTAGGTCACATTACAAAAAAGGGTGTGTGCTACACATCAGGATCGCTAAATAGACTTTGGGGAAAGGCCAAGAAGCTCGACCATTTGCAGGAGCATAGTGGTGCTTACACGAGTGCAAAAGAGTACCCCATCGAAATCTAGAAGTAGCCATACGTCGCCCTACAGAAAGACCAACGTATTACTTGCCGCCCTTACTTTGGCAATCTCCGCAACTCAGATCCCCGCACAACCAACCGCCTACCACTGCCAATACGAATCTCGCCTTGCTGCGACCAAGCAATCGGTCGACCTAGTTTTCAGC
>PAXL01000076.1 GCA_002714465.1 Gemmatimonadota bacterium
CACGTTCTTCGTGTCTTCGTGTCTTCGTGTCTTCGTGTCTTCGTGTCTTCGTGTCTTCGTACCTTTTTAGTTCCCGCCGTTACTGGACCGGCATGCGTTCGATCCAGCGTTTTACGAGCGCGACGCCTTCCTTGTGTACCATCGACCGACCCAGCTCGGGCATCGCTACATCCGGTTCTGTCGACTCGATCCTATAGAGCATGATCGAGTCCTCCGGTTTCCCCGGAACGATGTCGTAGTACCGGCCGCCCGTTCCTCTTCCGGCTGCAGTGGGAGATTTGTAGACACCGTAGAGCATCGGATCTTCCTGGCTCGCCATTAGGTCGAGGCCGGCGTTCCAAGAATGACCACCTGGTGTGTGGCAATGCGCGCAATTGATCTCGAGCCACGCTCGGGCGCGTTCTTCGAGCGTCCCGCTCAGGGGATCCTCATAGTCAGAAAGCCTGGGCGCCTTGTCCCCTTCGGGTGCGCGTGTCAGCATGCCCGTCCGGGACCAGTAATCGAGCTGATTCTCTTCGCCGCTCTCATATGTGTAGTCGCGGTTGAGGTGACGCGCACGGATCCCGATCGGGACCATCAGACCATCTTTCACATGGCACTGCTTGCACTGGTTGGTGTTCGGGATCTGGTAGTCGTTCGCCTGAATGTTCCCGTCAAGATCAATCCATGATGCGACGATATCCGAACCTGCAACCTCCAGAAAGGCATCGGTCTGTTTGAAGTTCCATATATAGGTCAGACCACCCCATCCTTCCTTGCCGTGGATCAGCAGACGGGTCTCAAGCAACCGTTCTCCCAGTGACGGGTCGCGGAAATCGCGCGGGTAGGAGAACGTCTTCGCAATGATCGTGCCCACGGGCAGTTCGAAAGTATCTACGGGATGATACTTCGCAGGTAAACCTTCGGGCAGCCTGATGAAGCGTTTCTTATAAGCGTAGTCGGAGAAAAGTTGTGAATTGATCCTGTAGGCTACGACACCGTGGACAGGATGCTGTGTGGCCCCGTCACCTTCGAACAGATCGAATGAGGACAGACGGTTCGGGGGATCGGCGAGGTAGTCCCGCTCGCTGCAGGAAACGAGGAGCAGGACCAGCCCGAGGGCTTGGATACGCATTATTGAACGCCCTTGATCGTGATTTCAGGAAGAGCCGCCTGCGCCTTTGCATAACCGCTCAGGTCGGTCACAACGTTCGGCTGCCTCCCTGCCGCCATCGCCTCAAGGTCTAGGTTGGCGAACGTGGCATCACCGTTATCGTGGATCGAGATTCCAAGGTGATCGGGTATCCGGCCATCGACGAGTTTCTTGGGATCCTGAACGCCGTCATACACGATGTCCGGTCCGTTCGTCCCGAAGACAGCCTTGATCGCCTTCCCCAAGTCACCAACAGGATTCGTTCCCCCACCAGTAAATGTATTGCTGTGAATGTGGATGCTCTCACAAAAAGGGTCGAAAGCCTTGTCCTTCACCTTCCTCTTGGTCGACTGGAAGCTGATAATCGAAAGGTTGGCCGTATCGTTGTCCGCGATTGTGTTCCCAAACACCTCGACCTCGTCCGTGGCCATAAGGATAAGCCCGCCACCCGGAGGCAATCCGGACACGAGCGTTCCTTCCTTCGCGAAATTCTCCCGGTTGTTCCCTTTTATCACGTTGTTGAACACGCGACATTGCCGGCTTTCCTTCTTGGGCAGGTTCGGAAGCTGGAACACTAGCACACCGCCGGTGTTGTCTGTGGACACGTTGTTGTAGACATCCGCGCCGACCGAGTTCTCGACCTCGATTCCGGTCACGTTCATCTTCGCCACGTTGTTTCGGACGATGATATTGTCGCACTGCCCGACGTAGATTCCGGCATCCGACGCACCGATCGCCGTGCACCCTTCGATCAGGACGTTTCGGCTCTCCACCGGATACAAGCCGTAGGCCCCGTTCTCCGGACTCGGACCGCGGGTCCATTCGACACGCACGTTCCGCAGCGGCACCCCATCCACACCCGTAACCTTAATAGCATCTCCACGGGAATCTTCTACGGCCAGATTCTGAAGCGTGAAGCCTCCCTTGGTCACGAGCAGCCCTTCGCCGCCTGACCCCGTGACCTGATCGGCGAACTTGAGTATGGTCTTATCCGGACCGGCACCGGCGATCGTCACGTTCTCGACATCTAGCGACAGGGTCTTGTTGAACAGGAACGTCCCCTCAACAAAGCGGACCGTGTCTCCGGGCTTCGCCATGATCAGCGCCCTCTGCGCAACGCGCTGGACATCGTCACCGGGCTGAATCGCCTGCGGGCCTCCGCACGACGCGATCAACAAGATGCTTACAAGAATCGCTGCCACTTTCGAATTCATACTTACTTATCCTCCCTCAAGTAGAGGAGCGTCACTCTGGGACAGGGGCTTCAATATACACGGTAGGTAGAGGTCGGACGAGCCTCGATCTGCAAATTGCGTTGACACCCGAGTGGGAAGCAAGTAATCTCTATATACCCCCCAGGGGTATATAGAGAGGCGGTTTTTTTGGCACACACCCATATACATATAAACAAGGGTATCTTGAATCGGCTCGCCAGGATCGAAGGGCAGGTCAAGAGCATCCGCTCGATGGTGGAATTCGGCAGGGACTGCAGCGAGGTTCTGATTCAAGTCGCTGCCGCCCGGGCTGCGCTGGACCAAGCAGGACGCCTGATCCTCGAAGATCACCTAGAGCACTGTATTGTCGAAGCCGTAGATGAAGGCCGCAGCCAGGAAGCGCTTGAAGACCTGAAAATTGCGCTCAAGAGGTTCATCCGTTGACGGGTTCCGCTTCCCTTACCCGGCTCGAATGGAGCGCACGTAGATACCCGGTCTACCTATTCTTCCAGAAGGCCAGCTATTGGGGACCGATATTCTTCCTCTACTTCAGCAGCCTTCTGTCGCTTTCGGACGTGTTGCTGCTTGAGTCGATCTACTACATCACCGTCGTGCTGCTGGAGATCCCAACAGGATACCTCGCCGACCGTGTCGGTCACCGCCGCGTCCTGATTGGAAGCTCGATCGCTCAGATGACGGCGTGTCTCGCCTTCGTTTCGTCAGACCACTTTTCCGTTCTGGCTTTCGGACAGATCATGCTCGCCACAGGGATGGCCCTCGGGTCCGGGTCCGACACCTCCTACCACTTCTCGGTCCTAGCAGCGCTCGGTCGGTCTGACGAGTATGGATCGAGGGAAGCAAAGGCCGCGCGATCTCTCCTGATCTCGCAAGCGACCTCGGCACTGATTGGAGGCGCGGTCGCCACAATGGACCTCCGAGTCGCCTACCTATTCACGATGGCCAGCTCTCTGGTCGCCTTCGCCATCGCCGCCGGATTCCTAGACGTGACGGTCGAATCGTCCCCGCGCAAATCGATGGTCTCACAGATAGGATCCTGTCTCCGTGACGCGACACATCCCCGCCTCGCTTGGGCGATGGCCTACTTCATCTTCATGACGGTGATAAACCACATCCCTCACGAGTTCTACCAGCCCTTTCTGAAGACCTTGATACTCGAACACGCCACGGATATCTCTACACCACTCACCATAGGCATCCACACGGCTCTCACGATGGGTGTGGCAACGATAGCTGCAGCCATCAGCATACGGATCCGGGACAGAATTGGATCTTCGAGCACGCTTCTCTTGGCGGGTCTCATCCAGACCGTCATCATCTCCGGTATGGCTCTGTCTACGTCACCCTTGATCGGAATCCTGCTACTGCTTCGGAGCATACCACGCGGCCTAATACAGGCGCCACTGAACGCGGAGATCGTCCCTCTGGTCGGCAAAGACAGACGGGCGACCTATCTGTCCCTGCAGAGCCTGATGGGCCGACTCGCCTTTGGCGCCGTCCTCCTCGCCTTCTCGATGTTCTTCGACGGCAACGAAATAGCCGCCCCCATCGGTGTGTCCATGACCGGAGCGGCTGTGGGGTTGCTCCTGCTGCTGGCTCTTGTCCCATTATCAAAAAGCTCGAACTAAGAACCGTAAACGCAGAGGACACGGAGAGCGCAGAGAAAATTCAGGGGGAACTTGCCGGCAGTCTCGGAGCCTTGGCTCAAGCAACTGCCCGAGGCGGTCCCAAAAGGAACCGGACTTCCTAAGATGTGCTCGGAACTTGGAGGGCCATTTCTGGTGTTTTGGAACGCCGTTGACCTTAAAAGGAAGTCGATCTGAACGCGCTGACGTGGTGACAAAAATTCGGCAAAAGATTCAGACGCCAGAAAAGCATTGATCCGGATGATACGTGTCTTAAGTTGGGTGCTTCAACACTCACATAGCTTGACCAGGATCAAGAAGAATGGCTGAAGGAGCGACGGAACGACCTCGGCAGCGTCTACTCTATCTACACGCACGCACCCCGAGCGTCTTTTCTGAAATAATCGGCTACACACCAATCGAACCGATTGCAGGATACCGCGTCGAAATCGCCGCGGAGGTCCAGAAGTGGCCATACGACACCGTGCACGACGCGATCGTGGACGGATGGCAGGTCGTGCAGTTCCCTCATCACCAGGCACCCTACGACGACCGTGATCTCGACATCGTCGGCTACGAATTCATTCTTCAAAAGATGGAGATCATCATCTGATGGAACACCTTTTGACCGACCTCGACGTCGTCAACTTCATCGTCACGGGATACCACATCGTCGAGCCGGACCTTCCGGACGGGCTGAACGAAACGATCGCGGCGAGGCTGGACACACTCGACTCGAACCCGGGTGACGCCATCACCGAAACTGTACCCGAACTCTGGCAGGTGCTTGATCACCCTCAGGTTAGGGGGGTCCTCACGAGCCTTCTGGGAATCGACTACGAGGTGCAGCCACACCGGCACTGGCACTGCAAGCAGCCAAACTCGGAACACATGAACTGGCACCAGGACAGCACCAACAGCCGCGATATTCGTCTCAACCGCTTCCTCGGGCTCTACTACCCGACCAACATCACACCGGACATGGGACCGACGATGATCGTCCCCGGAACCCAGTATCGGAACGCCCCGACCGACAGGATGGCCACCTACACGAATATCCGGGGCCAGATCCCTCTGACCGTCAAAGCCGGGACAATCGCCTTCACACACTACGACCTCTGGCACGGAACGGCAGCAAACCGGTCGGACCGGAAACGCCACATGCTCAAGTTCCTGTTCCGTCGCACGAGGGAAAACGACAGCCCCACGTGGAACCACGACCCAGACTGTATGAACCAACCTCGAGATTGGAACAAGCGCGACAAATCCGAGGACCCCGGTAACACCCTGGCATTCGGCAATCCGCTCAAGGTCTCACAATCGGACCACTACAAAGAACGTCGGATCCGCCGCCAAGTCTGGGATTACCTCAGGGGTGAGAAAGACTCTATCAAGAGCTGAGCGGGCGCGCGTGGACCACGCGTATCATACCACAAACGAAACATTGGCAAGCACTCAACCCTTTCAAGGTTGTTCAATCTCGCTTGACAGTTAAAATCATTGCGACACATTTTAACTACTTCGTAGCCAATCAATTAGCTCACTCAGGGCACATAATGGTCTTTGCAATCATCTCCGTGATCGCCCTTGTCGCGGTCGTCATCACCAAGTTCGTCACCGCAGGCAGTATCCAGAAGCTGCGAAAGCTAGCAGCCAAGTCTGATACCGAGATTCGGAAAGTCCGCGGGAAAGCAAAAGTCGCCCAACAGGCAACCGATGCTGCCGTAAATGGAATCAAGACGAAGGCTAGCAAGAAGAAGGCGCTTGAGAAGCAGATCGAGAAGTGCCGGGAAGAAATCGCTGAGCTAAAGATGTAACGATCAGGAAAATCGGATAACGAAAGAGGAGCCTTACGAGGGCTCCTCTTTCCGGTTCCTGCCGAACGGCCACCAGGAGCGCTTCGTCGCCCGCGCTTCACCAGTCGGTCTCTCGCCCTGCCAACTACTGTGCGGAACTGCCGAAAGCCGTCTCAAAACCGCCTCCAGTGCTCCCTTCAGAATGACCGACGCCTTCTCCTTGTCACTGTCGACTAGATGGAGGCCGAGTGCAACGGTCTGGCGTACGTCGGAAGGAAAGACGTGGTTTATAATCGCATCATCGTCAGTGAGTGCGCGCCCTCCGGTCCGGATCCGATAAGCCTCTTTGGCCGCGCGCTCAAAGGCGGAATGGTCCTTGTTCTCGATCGTATCCCGAATTCCTTTCTGCAGAGCCTCGGTGATGCGATCCGTCATTTCATCTTTCGACAAACCGTCTCCTCAGAAAACGACGTAGTCACCTGAAGCAATCACCTCCGTCTGTCTCCCCTGACCACTCAGCACCACCGATGTCACTTGGATCGGGCTTTCACGTGCATAGACAATGTCCTGATGCACGATCGTTTTGGGGCTCTGGAACGCGTCGGGACCGATTTCTCCACCCAAATGCTCGCTCCTTCCAAATGCCCAGTGAAAGCCCGCTTTTTCATCTTCGAGAACGTTGTCCCACACTACTGCGAGCGGATTACATCCAAAAGCGAACTCGGCGATGTTTCCGCGGGCAGGATCCTCCCCAAAGTAGGATCTGGTCCGGCCTGCGGCAGGGCCACCCCTCACGTCGACAATCCTGTTCTCTTCCACAACATACACAACATCTTCATCCCCCTCACGCACCGGAATCTCGCCTTGTGTGAGGCTTCCATTCCCTTCCAATGGGACCTGGAAGCTTTCTCCGCTTGGCAGGTTGATCACGGAGCCACCGGCCCTGCCCCGAGGCAGCTGTCCGTCATCCATCAAAGCAGCATTCTCTCGCAGATCGACGTACCACTTATGGCCAGTCGAGAAATGCACCTCAGCCGAGTCCGCACCATCCAACACTCCCTTCAAAATCAGGCATCGACGAGCGACCTCCACATAGTCGGCAGCGAGCGCGGTCTCTTCCATCCGACGCGCGACCTGCGGCAACGTCGCACACCGGAAGTCATCGTGGTCTTTCGCCCAGGCGACCATCGAAGCGGTCGGCGAAAATTCGGTCAGCGCGAGCCCGATCGTCGCCCCCTCAAGGCCTTCCCGTAGCAGGGATGGAGAACCCTTGTCCAGAGGAAGGTCGCCATTGTGCGCACCGACAGCGGGGAAGGTCACCAACGGCGCGACCTCGATGTCCAGACCGGTCGCGTCCGCGTTCAGAGTCTCGCGCCACTCTTCGGCCATCACTCGTCTGTCCGCCCAAAGTGGATTGTCCGGAATCGTACTGTGTGGCTCATCCCGTATGATCACCACCCGCTCCCCGGATTCTGGGTGGAACACGTCTTTGAATAGTTTCACCAGATCGAACACAAGACCCTCGCATAGACCCTTAGTTTGCTGCCGCGAGAAACGTATCGAGATCCGTAAAAAGACGCAACAGACAAGGGATGAATTCTGTTTGTCGCTTTCAAGGGCAACCCTAAATTGTCCGAAACGGAGGCGATAGCGTGTTGCGGATTGTCGAGGATTCACAGGCATTCTCGGTGGAAGCAGAGTATGACGGCGACTTCTGGTTCGTGAAGGTGTACGTGCACGAGAATGGCAATGTCCGTCACCGCTTCACCTACAAAATTAACCATCCCAAAGACGAAGAGTCGGCCTGCCAACGAGGCTGGGAGTTGTTCAAGCACAGACACCTGAGACAGAGCTGAAGTAACATTGTGGCACGTATACTGATCGTCGATGAGGAGCGTGAAGTCCGACTCGTAACGCGGAAAACCCCGAAAGATCAGGACACGATACTGTCGAGGCGGTATCGAGAGACTCGCCTGACACGCGAGTTCTACTTAGCTACATGCGGCATCGACATTTCTACCCACGCCCTTGACAAGGTTCTTTTGGGCGAAGATCCCGAACCCCTAACAAACTTTAACATCAGCTGCTCCAATAACTCGATGGAGAGCTCAAGCCCAAAGAAGACCCCGAAGCACTCGCGGACGATAAGTAGACTGTCCTTATGAGCGAAGCGCTAGGCACTCAGCTTCCTAAACCCTACTCGTGTCTCTTTGACCGAGCCAATCAACGAAAGCTATCCGTATGCATATATCCGTTTGGAACGACGCTGACCTCAGCAATTGCTACCTGAAGCAGGTCACGCAGCTTGGAGCTGAGTTTGTCGATTTTGGATCTGGTGCGTGGTTTCCCGGTGTGGCCGAGCAGGGCTACCCAGATCTCGATGCCGTGATCAAGGCTCGAAAGAAGATTCGGTCCTACGGTCTCGACATCAACCGTGTCACGCTTCCTGATGTGAGCAGCGAGTACATGGCTGGAACAGGGAACGAGCAGGACTTGGAGAACACGTGCAATGCGCTGAGGGTGTTCGCCGAGGCCGGATGTCCGCTCGCTCGCCAGAGATTCGTTGGCGACACGTTCCCGCAGATGATGGCCCGCGCCCGATCGAAGCATCGCGGCGACTACGAGTCCCGATCGGAAACGCTGGCTCGTCCCGCACCCGAGTACCCTAGCCTCGAGGAGATCGACGCGTGGTGGGGCAGATTCCGGACCATCTTCGACGCCCTTGTGCCAATCGCAGAGGACACCGAAATCAAGCTGAGCGTTCATCCCTCCGACACACCGAACCAGGACACTCCGTTCGGCGGCATCGGTTTCCACCGCATAATCGACGCCTACCCGAGCCGAAACGTCGGCTACCTTTATTGCTGCGGGACACGCGCAGAATCCGGAGGCACTCCGATCGTTCTCGACGAGATCAACAATTACGGCCGAAAAGGCAAGATCTTCATGGTCCACTTCCGGAACGTCCGCGGAAGCCTCGCCACGGCCGGCGGCTTTGAGGAGACACTCCTCGACGACGGTGACATGAATATGTTTAAGGTCCTGAGGGAACTCCGAAACGTCGGCTTCTCAGGCTGTGTCAATCCTGATCATCACCCGAAGTTGGAAGGGGATAAAGGTGGGATCACGGCGCTTGGATATTCAATCGGATACATCAAGGCTCTATTTGCTGCCCTATCGGTAGTTTAGAGGCAGAGCGGGAGAAAAATTTCCTCCACTCGCTCAGGTTTCCTGCCTCTATCTTGACACAAAAATGACGAATCGGTAACTTTTGGACGAGTTAGGTTAAATAAGTTCTCTATGGATCCTAAGCCGTGCCGAAGTGGTGGAACTGGTAGACGCGCTGCGTTCAGGGCGCAGTGAGCTTAGGCTCGTGGGGGTTCGAATCCCCCCTTCGGCACCAAGAAAATCGTTGTTCTACAAGGGCTTATGTGCATACGCGCGTGAGCTCTTGTTTCGTGTACAAGTGACTGCAACGGCCAGAAGTGTGCACCTGTAGACACTCTGTAGTCACTGGAGGGCCAGATGGCCGTGCACAAAAATGGGTAGCAAGCTTTTATCTTGGGAGTAGGAACGCTGCAGACGTGTTCGACGAAGTGCGCCTACACGCAAGCTCGCAGAAGCCTTGGAACACGATACGAAATTGCGGGGAGCTGAGATCGGATCTGGGGGCTGATGACAGCTCCTCCCATTCACTCAGCTCCGTCTTCCGACGGCACTAATCGATGACGTACAAATCGCCATACCAAATCTGCACAAGAAGCTTTTCGGAAGGAAGGCCTTGAGGCGCGAAGGGGGTTACTTTGTCTGCATCTCGAAACCAAAACCCAGAGTTTTACCCTCCCGAACATTAGTGATAGAACGGACAAACTGGACAACCTATGCCAACGCCGGGCAAGAGGGAGATGCCGCAAGAGGCCCAGTATATTCATTCGTTTGTCAGGTGAAAGACGGGGACTGATCAGTCAATAGCTGATGAATGGGGGCAACATGCAGAAGTGGGTACTTGGTTTTCTGGTTGTTGGGCTTATGAATTTAGGCGCTTTCGGACAGGATGAGTTGTTGGAAGGCAGACCGAACGGAAAAGTGCTCTACGCAGAGTATTGCGCGCGGTGCCACGGAAAGAATCTTGAAGGAGGGAAAGCGCCCAGCCTGATCGATGGCGTGTGGATGTATGGGACCGGGCGCAGTCAACTGGAGCGGAACATCCGGTTCGGCATCGTACAACAGGGCATGCCTGCATTCAACGATGCGCTGAGCCGGGATCAGATCCGGGCGATCACGGAGTATATCTCTGAGAAGGAGAACAGCGCAGGCATTGTGAAACCGCCTCTTCCAGATCGGATTGACACATATGACTACGAGATCCAGATCGAGAAGTTTGCAGAAGGGCTCAAGATTCCTTGGGCAATCGAGTTTCTGGATAACAGGACAGCGCTGATCACAGAACGTCCGGGAAGACTTCGCATCGTCCGAAACGACCTGCTCGATCCGAACCCGATATCCGGAATCCCGAGGGTCCTTCCTCAAGGTCAGGGTGGTCTGATGGATGTTGCGATCGATCCAGACTTTGATGAAAATGGATGGATCTATCTCTCCTACAGCCACGAATTGCCATCAGACGCTGAGCGAACACCCGCGATGACGCGTCTTGTCAGGGGAAAACTCGACGGGAACAATTGGGTGGATCAAGAGGTTGTCTACGAGGCGCCTCACGAAACCTATCTGCCGACGCGTCATCACTATGGGTGTCGCATCGTGTTCGATGCAGCAGGACACGTCTTCTTCTCAATCGGTGACCGTGGCCGATCCCGAACGGCGCAGGATCTGTCCCAGCCGAACGGAAAGCTTCATAGGATCAATCGGGACGGAAGCATCCCAAAGGACAATCCCTTTGTTGGACGGCCCGATGCGCTGGCATCTGTTTTCAGCTACGGCCATCGGAATGCACAGGGCATCGCCGTGCATCCCGAAACGGATCGGGTATGGTTGACCGAACACGGGCCGATGGGAGGAGACGAGCTGAATGTGATCGATTCCGGCGTAAACTACGGATGGCCGGAGATCACTTACGGCAAGAACTACAGCGGGTCGATCGTGTCGGAGTTCGAACAGAAGGCCGAGATGGCGCAGCCTGTTCTTTTTTGGCGACCATCGATCGCCGTCTGTGGACTCGATTTCTACCGAGGGGATTTGTTCCCCAAGTGGAAGAACTGGTTGCTTGCTGGAGCGCTTGCCTTCGAGGAGCTTCGGCTCCTCGCGATCGATGACGAGCGCGTGATCCACCAACAAACCATCCTGAAAAACGCGGGTCGCGTGAGGGATGTGACAACCGGTCCTGACGGAGCAATCTATGTGATCCTGAACAAACCGGGCACAGTGATTCGGATGACACCGATTGCAGAAGAAGGATTTTAGAGCACACACCGAAACCCGACCCGCAGCCAAGACGCGTCCCATTCGCCGTTTAAAACGCACCGTTTACTTCGTCCTAGAAGCTTACCTGAGGGTTATTGTGAACGCGGATTTTGAAACAATGGTCGATCAGGCGATTGCAAAGTGCAAGACATTGTCTGAATCAGATGCTCGACACTTTGTTGAGCACGGTTGGGTTGTTGTGAAAGGTGCGGTTCCGAAGCAAATCACCAAAGACATCGTTGCCTGTGCCTGGCGAGAACTTGAGGAACGAGGCATCAAAAAGGATGATCAGAAAACCTGGACGAAAGAACCTTACATCCGAACCGGTTGCCCTCCCAATATTCACATCATGGCCTCGCGTGGTGACAAGGAAGCAGCAAAGCAAAAGCTTGAGATCCGAACGCGATACGGTCTGCCACCCGAAAGCCCGTTTTTGCAGGAG
>PAXL01000077.1 GCA_002714465.1 Gemmatimonadota bacterium
AGCATCCCCGTATGTGACCCCCACTTCCACTTGTGGGACCTCGACATCAGACCAAACCCGAACTTCGGCGATCCAAGCGCCCATCCCCTCCCGAGCTACGTTGCAGGGGACTACCTGAACGACCTGTCGCAACTACCTGAGCCGCTGAAACTGGTCTCGAGCGTTCACGTCGAAACGGTAGTCGGTCAGAAGCCCGGTGGTGCCAGAATCGACGAGGTAGAAGAGACCCGCTTCGTCATCGATCAAATGCAACGCACGGGTCATCCGACCGGGATCGTAGGCTTCGTCCACCTCGCTCATTCCACAGACGAAACTGCCTCCGTGCTCGACGCGCACGCCGAAGCGGCAAACGGACGGTTCCGAGGTGTTCGGATGATCCTCAACCACCATCACGGCAACACGGATCTGACCTGGCCACAGGTCGAGCACGACCGATTCCTGCAGGATACCGTTTTCGCCGAGAGCATCGCCCTGCTGGGTGATCGCGGTCTCTCCTTCGACCTCCAATGCAATCCACACCAGCTTCTGGATGCCGCCCGAACATTCTCGAGATACCCGAACACACCCGTAATTCTGGACCATCTGGGTTCGTTCCACGACGAAGAGGATGATGCATACGAGGATATGTGGCGAGAAGGTATGCGGGCGCTCGCAGATCTAGCCCACACGCACGTCAAGCTTTCGATGCTCTACTTTGGCTGTAATGGATACCACGAGGATCCCGACAAGGAAGCCAAAGTCTGTGACCTCGTTCTGGAGACTGTCGAGACCTTCGGTGTCGACAGGTGCATGTTCGCCACAAACTATCCTGTCGATCGAATGCAGGGAATCGACATCCCAACCTTGTATGGCCAGTACTACAAATGGACATCTCACTTGTCCTCGGATGCTCAGCGCGCGTTATTCCACGACACGGCATCCCGTGTATACCGAATGTGATCTTTTGATCGTGGCTCAAAAATGACGAAATCCCTCGACAACAGGCTGACAGACATACGCGAGAACCCGAACAGCGATGCGTTCATCATCGCCTACGCTGCGGATCCCGACATGTCTTGGGGCGTAGCCACTCTACCAACGGACACATCGATCCAAGACTTCTGCGAGGGTCTGGCCGACCTGGTCGAACAGGCGAAGATCGACATCCTCCTAACATCGGTCTCCAGCATGGACATCCTTGCCCGGGAACGGCGCCTCTTCGATGACTCCCCGGTCACACCCGCTATACGGGCAAACGACACCACAGACCTCTGGGCAGCGCGCGGAAGCAGCTATAAGCAACACGCGTCTCGCCCTTTCGCAACCACAACACTCGACGAGGCCAGATATGGGACGCTCAATCCTGCGTCGGGGCAGGAACCGGACGTCAACCTCGGGCTCTACTCCGTCACCTTCAACAACGATCTCGACGCGGACTGGCTGAGTCTCGCGCGGTTCAAGACGTTTCGGGTAGAGGCGGGACAAAGCGGATTCCGGTATTTCCTCGAGGTCTTCAACCCGAACGTGTCTGACTGTGGCGTCCCAGAGAATCAGATTGGTGAATTCATCATCGACAATATCGCGCGTATGCTGGCCGGCATTCCTCGTGCTTCGAGACCCGAGTTCCTGAAGATCGCCTACAACGGCCCCGCTGCGATGGAAGCACTCGTCGGTTACGATCCCTCAGTCGTCGTCGGCATACTCGGTGGCGTCACCAGTACAACGTACGATGCCTACAAACTAATTCACGACGCCAAGAAACATGGCGCACGTGTCGCACTATTCGGCCGTCGCATTAAGGGAGCAGAAAACCCACGAGCTTTTACTGACACACTCAGAGAAGTGGCGGACGGGAACATCGGCCCGGAAGACGGTGTGAAAGCCTATCGGAGCGACCTCGAGAAGCTCGGCATCAAACCTGCACGCTCGTTCGAAGATGACATGGTCCTACTTACGCCGGGTCTGAAGTAGCCCCGCCCCCAACAAGCGCTAAGCGGATGAAATTTCACATGGCAGAACAGGTCGTAATTTTTTTGGTCGACGGCATGCGACCTGACGGACTTCAGCAGGCGGACTCACCTAATGTGGACCGCCTTATCGCGTCAGGGCGCTCGTGTATGACTGCTCGAACCGTCATGCCCTCCATGACATTGCCCTGTCACATGTCGCTTTTCCACAGCGTAGAACCCGACCGACATGGGATCACGACAAACACGTGGATGCCCCAGGTTCGCCCGATACCCGGTCTAATCGATGTGCTTCACTCGGCCGGTAAGCACACGGCGGCGTTCTACAACTGGGAAGAGCTCCGTGATCTGTCGAGACCGGGCAGTCTCGATCACGCCTACTTCTCGAATACGTCAGGAGACCTAAGCGGTCAGGGAGATCAAGAGGTAGCTGCAGCTGCAGCCCGATACTTCGATGATCGAAAACCCGAGTTTGGCTTCGTCTATCTGGGGGCAACTGACGAGACGGGACACGCACACGGCTGGATGTCGAGCGAGTATATCGCTGCGATCGGAAATGCGGACCGATGTATCGGTCAGGTCGTGGACACGATGCTCGAGGGTGGCGTTGCGATCGTTATGGCCGACCACGGAGGGCACCTCAAGACGCACGGAACCGAGTCGGACGACGACATGAACATCCCTTTAGTCATCTCGAAAATCGGCTCCGAGAATCTCGGGTCGATCGCGAAAGTCGGCATCATCGATGTCGCACCGACCGTAGTCCAGCTTCTTGGCGTCTACGCACCCGCCGCCTGGGTCGGGTCACCGATCGAACTGTAGATCAGGAGAGCACATGCCCAATTTCACCGAAGCAGAAATCGTTGCTGCGACGTCGAAGATTATCAAAGCAGCCGGTACATCCGCCGAGAACTCTCGTCTCGTCTCCAAGCTTCTTGCCGAGGCGAACGCGACCGGACACGACTCACACGGTGTCATCCGTAT
Organism: Gemmatimonadota bacterium; assembly: GCA_002714465.1. The sequence goes on from PAXL01000077.1 coordinate 2,931, forward strand.
CCCTCAATATCTCGACTCGGTCGAGAACGGTGATATCGTCACTGACGCGGAGGTGACAACGGTCGTTGAGAACCCGATCACGGCAATCGTCGACGGGAACTGGGGTTTCGGTCAGGTTACCATGACACGTGCCGTCGAAGTAGGTCTCGAGAAGGCCAGGAAGAATGGACTTGCCGCAGTTGCGGTACGTCAGGCCAACCACATCGGACGCCTCGGCAGCTATGTCGATCACATCGCGCAGGAAGGGATGATCGGTCTGCTGTTCGTCAATGCAGTCGGCACGCCCGGATACCGTATGGCGCCTTGGGGGGGTACGGAGCCTCGTTTGGTAACGGATCCGGTCGCCTTCGGCATCCCCCACTCCTCCGGCTTATCAATCGTAATGGACATGACAACGACCGTCGTGGCCGAAGGGAAGGTCCGTGTCAAACGGAACAGAGAGGAATCGACACCCGATGGCTGGCTGCTCGACGCGGATGGGAAACCGACAAACGACCCGAACAAACTCTATGCCGAGCCTCCCGGAAGCATCCTACCGCTGGGTGGCATGACCGCCGGTCACAAGGGCTACGGTCTGAACGTCGCGATCGAGCTCCTCGCTGGTGTCCTGAGTGGAAATGGATGCATCGGGAAGGACCAACGACTTAGCAACGGCGTCATGATGATCATCCTGGATATAGCCCAATTCCTTACAATAGAAGAGTTCTACAAGGAATCAGACACCTTCATCGCCCACGTCAAATCCTCACCTCCCGCTGAAGGATTCGATGAGATTCTGCTGCCGGGCGAGATCGAGGCCAAGGTCCGGGCTCAGCGCGAGAAAGACGGCATCTTCATCGAGGACGAGACTTGGGGACAGATCTGTGACTGGAGCAAGAAGCTCAGTGTCAACCTCAAATCCTAGTCCTGAGACGACACAGAAGTGCAACCCTTCTGCATCGATATCGTTTCTGAAGGGGGTCATGATACTCGTCGTCTACCATCTGATCGGCCAGATCGATTTCGATCTCCTGGCGATTCCGGTACCCAGCCCAGTTCTGGGCACGCTGCTCCTCTTCCTGACCCCGCTCGTCCTCTGCTCCCAGCCCGACTCTCTGGACGAGGCATCAACATCGCTCCTCAGCCAGCTGTCCCTGCTGAGAGAGTCGCCTTGGGGCTCACTACTTTCGGCATCAATACGACCTGTGCACCCAGGCTAGCTGGCAGATGGGCGCTTTCTGGAAAAACGATGTAGTCTTGTCAGCTCTCACGAAGACATTGATAAAGCCGTAGCTCGTAATCTTCGTGAGATAGCTCTGAGACCCCAATGGCCTCGAATACAGACCTACAAAAAAGGCTGACAAATCTGCTCGGGATTCCTGCGCAACGGTGTGATCTGGCTCCCGAGTCACGTGGGCAAATTCAGCGAGATGGCGTCGTCGTCGAGAGATGGATCTGGACAGCCGAACCCGGATCACGCGTCCCCTCTATACTCTACAGACCCGCAGTGGTTCAGAAACCCGGTCCTGCCGTCGTGATAACCTGTGGTCACGGCGAAAGCAAGAGTCAGTGGTCGCTCACCTACATAGGACAGACTTACGCGCGTCTGGGTCTGGCCTGTCTCGTTCTCGACCCAATTGGCGAAGAGGAACGGCATATCGAAGGCGGGCTGGGAACGCGTGCACACGACCCGGAACCGGTTCACGACCATTCGGACGGCTGCGGTCGCCTGATCATGGGAAAGCTCGTGTTCGACACGATGCGCGGGATAGACTTCCTGCTGACTCGCAAGGACATCGACGCCAGCAGGATCGGTGTTGCGGGCAACTCGCTCGGAGGGGCGAAGGCGACGTGGATGCTAGCGCTTGACTCACGCCTTCGGATGGGTCTTGTGTGCGGATGGGGATACAGCGATCACCTCACGGTTCACGGAAAGTTCTGTACTCGAATCCCGAACATCCGGATGCGCGAGATCTGCGACTGGCAAGAGCTCATCATGCTGGCCGCCCCTGAGTGTGCGATCCTTGTCCTCAACGGGGACAATGACCCAATCATCGATGACGACAAGACTGGAACTGTGTGGCAGGACACGCGTCAGCTGATCGAGGCCGTTCGTCCGAAGTTTGGTGACGGTAATGTCGACTACTGGTTCGAAAGCGGAGTCGGACACAGACCCTACCACGGTCACAAGGTCGCCCTCGAATGGATACACAAGCACCTCGGAACCCCTGAAGTGTCCCTCGATGAGATTCGAGCTCTCCCCGAGCTCAAGGCGGGCGAGTGGTGCGACCGGCACGGGATCACGCTCGAAAAATTATATGGCGTCCCCATCCATCAACGAGGAGCAAACCTTCCCGATCTTGATCTTCGCCCGATTCCAAAAGAAGATCTCGCCTGCCTTGATCGTGGTGAAGTGGGCGATCCCCAATATACAATCGAAGGATGGCTGGATTCGCTTGAGATGTAATACTCGTTCTACAGAACACTCCGTCACTGCGCAGAGCACAGCCGCGAGGTACGATTCTATGGATATTGAAGGATACTTTCGTCCCAGTTGCCCTCGCATTAGGTTTTAAACTGTCACGCGCCCCTGACCGACCAGGGACTGAACAGGGGAAGTACGGTTGCCGGAAGATATCAGAATCATAAAGACCGTGTGTGTGTCCCCGAAGACCACACTACATTTGCGCGCTTGCGCTTTAACCTCGCACGCATCCTGACTGATCGTCTTGTTCGTAGTGAGCGAGAGGAACCTTGATCCACCACCCATACCGTCTTTTCATAGTCGCCGCCTTCTTGCTGCTCCCTGTCAGTGATGCACCAGCTGACAACTTAGAGCTTGAGAAGAAGGGCTATGTGGTTCTGGCCGCGCACGAAGGTGAGCGATGTCTCGTTTCGGGTATTCTCCTCGACGAGAACGGGATCGCCTTCATCTACCGGGGTCGCCGTGTCACCCTCCATCCGGATGCGATCGGAGTGTTCCTCAGTCAGCCAGACCGTTACTTTTCGCACCTCAAGCCGAAAGGTGCACTGTTTCAGGAGCACGACGCCGGATCTATCGCTATCAGCTGGCTTGGGCTCGGTATCTGGATGACACTCGGTCTGATCTGCGGAGCAGTTGGAAGCCACATCGCCATCCGAAAAGGCCGCTCTCCAAGCTACTGGTTCGCCGCCGGCGTCGTTCTTAACCTTGTTGCCCTGACCACGCTGCTCACACGGCCATCCGTTGAAGGCAGTCCTCTGCCCGACCGGCTTGACAAGATCCCCGTCACGTCAGCCCCCGTCGATTGCCCTTCCTGCATCGCGCCCAACCATCCGACCGCCTCAACGTGTTTTCGCTGTGGCAGGATCCTGACACCTTCAGCCGAGTCGGAAGTCAAGCGTACCTGAAAAATGATCAGCCAGCTCCAGAAAATGATCGAGGATCACGTCTTCGCCACCGCAGATGGCAGAACGCGTCGTCCCCAACTATCCGCGGACAATGAAAGCAACGTCCCCGGTCTGTTCATCGTCGGGGACCTTGCCGGTGCGCCCGTGATCAAGTTGGCCATGGAACAGGGCTACCAAGTAATCGAGCATATCTCGGGGCTCGGCCAGCCGACCGCAGAGGATGGCGTTCTTGACCTGATCATCGTAGGTGCCGGTGCCGCAGGGCTAAACGCAGCACTCGCAGCAAAGGACAAAGGGCTATCTGCAATTCTGCTCGAGAAGGGGAAAATCGCGAACACCATCGAGAACTTTCCCGAGGCAAAGTGGGTCTACGCCGAACCCGACGACCGACCACCGAAAGGCAAGCTCTGGCTCGACGGCGCCAAAAAAGAGGACCTCGTTCATCGATGGCACCAGATCGTCGAAGACAACGATCTAGATATCAGGACGGAAGAGCCGCTTGTTTCTCTCGACAAGGCAGGCGCCACCTTTACGGTGACCTCTTCGAAAGAAACGTATCGATGTCAAAGACTCGTGCTTGCCACGGGACAACGTGGCAACCCACGCAAGCTTGGGGTGGCCGGCGAGAATCGCGAGCCCGTCTACCACAGGCTCTATAGCCCAAGGTCATACACCAACGAACAGATCCTGATCGTCGGTGGCGGAAACAGTGCAGTAGAGGCTGCCCTGACGCTGAGCGATCAGAACACCGTCACGCTTTCACACCGCGGAAGCGGCTTCCCCCGTCTATTCAGGGACAATCAGGAGAAGCTCGATGCAGCCCTTGAACTGGGACGCATAAAGCTCGAACTCGAAACCAACATCACTTCGTTCGGGGAGACACACGCCGTGCTCGACCGATCCGGGTCACCGGTGCAGGTCGAATACGACCACGCTTTTGTCCTGATCGGATCCGATGTCCCGGTCGTATTCCTGAAGTCGCTCGGGATTCGGATGGAGAACGAGTGGGCTGGCTCGCTCAAACGAAGTGCCCTGCTCAGCCTTACCACGCTCTTGGGGCTGTGGTTCGCCGGAGGGCAGACCGGACTCGTATCCGGGTCGGCCCTCTCAACCCTCGCACTCGGTGGCTGGATGCTCACGCTCCTCTCCCTCGGTGGTCTACTTTTATTCGGGAAACAGGGGGATCGCTGGGCCTGGCTAGGTCTTTCGTTCGTCGTCTGGTATACCATCTACGGCGTCAAAGTCGGTACCGGAGAGGAGTTTTGGCCATTCAAGAACTGGGGGTATGCGGCACTATCGTTCGCCGATCGACCTTGGAGCTTCTGGTATACCGTCCTTTATACGGTCCTAATGACGATCTTCGGATTCCAGGCACTCAAGCGTTGGGGACTCGATCGCAAGGATCGCTTTCAGGTCTACCGTTTCGTCTCTCTGCTTGGTTTCCAGTGGCTGTTCTTCTTCGTTATTCCGGAGTTCCTATTCCAATGGGCTGTCGAATATCGCTGGGTTGGCGAACTCGCAGACGACCCGGTCTTCCGTGACCAGGCCTGGAGAAGCTACGGGATCGTCTACGCCTGGCCTCTCTTCTTCTACACCTTCTTCTACAACCCGCACCACGTGTGGGTCGTATGGGGCGTCCTGTTGACGTTCGTATTGATTCCGATTTTCGTGATCTTCAGCGGGAAGCGATACTGCTCGTGGATCTGCGGATGCGGAGGCCTTGCGGAAACTTTCGGTGATCGCTGGCGCCATCTCGCCCCAAAGGGGAAGTCTGCGATCGCGTGGGAAAAGATGAACTTCGGCGTGCTGGTGCTGGCGACTGTCATCACTGGCCTGATGCTCGCCAAGGACACTTGGGGGCTGTTCAGCGCTCAGGCGGATTGGTCGATCGGCGTCTACAGAATCTTTGTGGACGTATGGTTGATCGGCATCCTACCCGTCACGCTATACCCCTTTCTGGGTGGTAAAATATGGTGTCGTTACTGGTGTCCACTTGCCAAGCTCATGGACCTGATGTCGGCTTTCTACACAAAATTACGAATCAGCCGATACCACATTGTTTCCAACGACAAGTGTATCGGCTGTGACGAGTGCTCACGGAACTGTCTCGTTGGAATCGATGTCATGTCCTTTGCATTGAAGCAGGACGTCCTCGACAACAGCAACACCTCTTGCATCGGCTGTGGCGTCTGCATCACGGTCTGCCCGATGGACGTCCTCTCGTTTGATCCCCGCCCACAGACTTCGCTCGTTCAGATAGAAGCATTCTAAACATTGAGACCCAAAGATCGAGAATAGAGTATTGGAAACCTATCTCGCTTCTCAATTCCTCGATTCTTAGTCTCCCGCCGGAAACTTGCTGTATCCAGCCATGTCGAAGATCTTACTGGGCTTCGACCAGCCCACACCCAACTCTGAAAACAACTTGTTCTCGTCTGCACTCGTATGAAGCAGTTCCTGCAGACCTTTCACGACCAGATACTTGCTTCCGCTGTGCGTGACTGTATCGATCTCGTCCTGAGGAATGTCGTGTACATCGGGACAGCTCTCGTGGGCTCCGTTGATGCACAGGGTCTGAGCACGGCCGACCTCCAAAGTCGACACGATCGGCTCCCCATCCTCAAGAGCTCGGACCATGTTCCGCCACGGTCCCGTTCGCATTCTCGACTCGCCGTCATCGATCAATTCTGACTCTCCGTTCGAGTACGAGATATCTGCCAGCCCGGTCATCCAGCTTACGGTTCCGTTCTCACACTCCAGGTCCATAATCGGTCCCCACTGTTCCCCCCCCGCGGCGTGTGACATCGCGATCAACGCCGTTGTATCGGTATCCGTCTGGACACGCAGACAGGCCGTATCCAGATTTTCAATGTTCCACGCGCGATATAACTCAGCCTGAACTGTCGATGCGTGGCAGGGCTCGTAGGCTGAACTGCTAGCCAAGAAAAAGATGTTCGTCAGATAGTGGGCGAGGGCGTTATTGATCGGGCTGTCCAGCGTCCAGATGCCGTCACGCATCCGGGTTCCTGCCCAAGGATTCCTCGAATAGTAGCTGTCACTGCGAGGCCAGCTGGCCTTGAGACGGGCAATCCGAATTTTGCCGAGACGACCGTCCATGACTCGCGCCTTCAGCTCTTGGATCGTCTGACTGTAGAGATGCTGATACCCGATCAAAATCGTCTTCCCCGTGCGATCCCGTGCGTCGATCAAGTCGTTCGCATCCTGAACGGCGCCGCACAGGGGTTTCTCGACGAGGACGTGATACCCCGCCTTCATACACTTTGTGCTCAGCCTCACATGATCGTGAATCCCGATCGGAAGCGTGATCACGTCGACACCGCCGGCTTCGATCAACTGATCCAGGTCGTCGAAGATCCGGACACCCTTCTGCCTGAACTCCGCCAGCTTGTCCGTGTGGTTCTCGGGATCGATGCACACGACCGCGTTTAGTGTTCCCGCGCCATCCGACTCAATCTCCGCTGCAGACTCCAGATGCGATCGGGCATATCCGCCGAGCCCAACGACACCGAACTTGACTCCACCACTCACAGCTTCATCCTCGTTTGTTAAGACGTCGTATGACGTCGAAGCTCGTCCAAGTTCGATTGGACTACCCCAACTCCGTAACTCAGCGCGTTGCCGACGTTCATGAACCGATACCCCCAGTCGAGCTTTTCCTTGATATCATCGAGCTCGACGAGCGTCGTTCCCGGACAAATCCCCGTTCCCTCGAGTCGGCCGGGAAACTCCTGCATCAAGCTCTGTACTTCCTCACAGCCCGTGTCGCCTATTTTACCAACGGAAGCCGACATATCGAGGGGTCCCAGGAAGAGCACGTCGATCCCGGGAACCTGCTTGATTTCGTCTAGGTTGTCGTATGCCTTGAGGCTCTCGATCTGCACGATAACAGCTGTTTCATCGTTTGCCGTCTGCAGAACGTGATCCCAGTCCTCACCGGCAATCCGGGTCCACATCGGAGAGAGGCCACGTTCCCCCATCGGGGGATACTTTGCAAACCGAACAACGTCCTCTGCCTCCTCGGCCGTGTCAACCTGTGGTACCATCACGGCAACGGCTCCCGCATCGTAGGCCTTCTTGATGAGTGCAGGGTCGTTCCAAGCCACTCGAACCATCGGCGCAACGCCGGCCTGCCGAGTCTGCACAGGAGTGGCGCCAAGAGATTCGGTCGCGTAGGGTGCGTGTTCCGTGTCGATCCAAAGAAAGTCCGGCTTTGTCTGAAGGATCATGCCGACCACGATCGGTTGAGGCACGGGCAGGGATGTGCCCAGAACAGTCTCACCGGCCTGAAGTCTAGCTCGGAGCGGGTTCGGATACATACATACCTCCCTGACATACGTGTTTGGGTAACAAATGACGACTGTATTCCAGCCCAACAATACAGGGATCCTCTCCCGAGTCGAGCAAATACAAGTTTGATCGAACTAACTCTCAAGCACCTCCGGGTTCACTGATGCCGGGGGCCGTTCTCCGGCAAGAACGGCAATGCAGTTGTCCACAGCGAGTTCCCGCATCAACCTGCGGGTCTCTTCCGTCGCCGTTCCGATGTGCGGGAAGCAGACGACATTCTGGAGTGTGCAGATCGGGTCTTCTTCGGCGGGCGGCTCGCTCTCCAGAACATCCAGTCCCGCGCCCGCGATCTTGCCAGCCTTCAGCGCATCGAAGAGGGCACTTTGATCGACGAGCGGTCCCCGTGCTGTGTTCACCAGGAACGCCGTCGGCTTCATCTTCTCGAGTTCCTCTGCCCCGATCATGTGACGTGAGGAGTCGTCGAGGTTCGTGTGCAGGCTTACGAAGTCCGACTCGGCAAATAGCTGGTCGAGCGGACGATACTCGCTGTCGGGGGCGTCAGGATGAGGCGTGTCGAAGACATCATACCAGATTGTCCTCATCCCAAGCGCCTGCAGTCGTCGGGTAACCTCCTGCCCGATACGCCCGAACCCGACAATCCCGACCGTCTTCCCCTGAACATCGTGCCCTAGCGGCGGAGCAGATTCTCTGCGAGCCCAGCCTCCGGTCCGAGCAAAGCGTTCGTTGTCGATAAGCCGCAAAGACAGGCAGAAGATCAGCGCCGTTGTCAGGTTAGCCACCGCAGCAGTCAGCACACCGGGTGTGTTGCACACGCAGACACCGTTTCGCGTTGCGGCCGAAATGTCGAACGGGTCGTATCCTACGCTGTGCGTCGACAGTACTTTGAGTTTCGGTGCAGCCGCAAAGAAGGCCTCATCCGCACCGTAGCGTGGAGATGTCACAATCCCCTCCGCTTCACCGATCCTGGACCGTATCTCTTCCATGCTCGAACCCGGCTCGATCATTCTCACCTCGCACGTCTCCGCAATCCGATCGATCAGGTCCTCTTCCAACGATACAAGTAAATAGACGACGGGCTTGTTGCTCAAAACGTGTCCCCCGGATGGATGTTCTCGGTCTATCGGCGTCTGAATCTACTTCAGACGTCAGCACTTATCAACGGTGAGCCTACTACGGTTTGGGGAAGCCGAACGAAGAAAAACTCTTTATGCATCGTCAGGTCCGGAATCTACTATAGGATGATAATCCTGCGGATCAATGCCCTCACGTGTCTAGGGAGAGATCCTCTAAAACTCTAGAACGATATACTCCTCATCTACCGAGACATCATAGGTGTCTACGACGTAAGGCCCTTTCTGCGGCCCAGTAACCTCTTCGCCGCTGACGACATCCACACCGTAGCTTTGTGCCCTGGTCTTCGCTGGATCCCACCAGGACAGGCCCGTCTTGAGATCAAACTCCCATCCGTGCCAGGGACACCTTACAATCTCCCCCTTCCGAGTGTAGCTGTATTGTCCTGGACCCTCTGAGGTCAAGAAACCCGCCTGAACACCCTCGCACAACGGCCCACCCTGATGCGCACACCGATTCCGAATCGCGTAATACGCTCCCCCGACGTTGTATACACCGATCGATCGTCCTTCAACGGACACGATCTTCTTCTCGCCCGGAGGCAGTTCGGACACAGTCCCAACGATATGTTTTGCCATAGAACATTCCTCCTCGCCTACTCAAAATCGGGTCGTCCGCTCCATCACGCAACGAGTGGACGGAGACAGAAGAGCAAAAACACACGGTCGAGGTCAGTAAATGACAACCAAAGGGGAAATTTCCCTTTTTGAGATCAGTTTCTGGCTCAATAAACCCCGTAAGTGAGCCAAGTCCTTCACGCTCGAGGAGCCGGATCGAGGGGGGGTTAGTGACACCGAAAGGGATGTCCCCGGACCGGATATTCAATGTTCTAATGGATTTCGATCGAGGAGCCGAGTGCGTCGCGCTCGAGGAGCGGGTCCGTCGAGCGCGGGAAGCGGGGTCCAGATCAGGCCGAAAACGACACCGAAAGTGACACCGAAAGTGACACC
>PAXL01000061.1 GCA_002714465.1 Gemmatimonadota bacterium
CGGTCCGGATCGGGAAGAAACAATCTTTGTATAGGCGCTCTCATTGCCGAGGACGGAACCGGGGGACCGACAGTGGGGGGACAGTGGGCGGACATCTGGATGCAAGTGGGCCTGAACGGCGACTTCAATCGAGATGGTGAGGTGGGATTCGCTGACTTTCTAGAGTTCGCAGGCGTATTTGGCCAGTCATCGCCCGCCGGATCTGCTGAGGCCAAGTACGATCTGGATCGAAGCGGAGACATTGGGTTTGGGGACTTCCTGATCTTCGCGGGGGTGTTCGGGAGTACTGTCTGAATAAATTATGAGACGGACCATCCTCCTATAGTCGAATAAAGACTGACAGGACGAACAAGCTAGCCCCCGCGTCCTTAGAGGCATGGGTCTCTTGTCTCAGCAGAGCAAGGTGTGGGAGCGACTGGATCTCTTCTCGAGCGCGGAATGACGCACTAAGGGACCTCAAAGAGAATAGAAACATGGATCTTACCGGCGACCAGTTTGCCGCCTTCCAGAAATTCCTCCGGTCGATCATTCGATCACGCCAGACTCTCAAACACGTTGCTGATCTATCAAGAATTTGTGCCGTATCTTCGCCTAGCCTTTGAGCGCCTATTGCGTCTGTGGTAAAGCTTCTCAAGCTGCGCTTCCACTTCAACGATCTCCAGGCTCGCATCCTTCTTCATCATTCGCTCCGCTTGCTTCGAGGTCCATCGCTTTGTCGGCCACTTCTCGGCGCAAGAGACACGAAGCAGCAATCTAGCAAGTACGGATGACGCCTCGCGCAGGTCCGCCAGCCGGATCTTGTCGAGCGTATCGTGAGCCGTGTGTCCGTATCCACGTCCTGAGAACGTCGCCTCTACATCTCCCATACCGCAGGTCGGCACACCCGCTTCGAAGAACGGGAAATGATCCGAGAACGCGGACATCCCCTGCCCATAAGGCATGTCGTACTTCATCTCTTTTCGAACGTCGTCGAAAAAAGCGTCGAGTTCCGGTCGCCTATGCATCACGATCCCCTTGCGACCACCGCCACCCGCAGAATCCATGTTGATATAGAGACGTATCTGATCCAACTCGTCGGCGTGCTGCTTCACGAAGTTACGGGCGCCGATCAGGCCGATCTCTTCGGTCCCGAACGCCACGAACCGGATCCCGCATCCTATCCTGTCAGCGGCATACTTCTTCAGAACACGGGCGGATTCCTGAACGCAAACCATCCCGGACACGGGGTCCATCGCGCCCTGCGAAATATCGTGTCCATCATAGTGACATCCAGCCACAACCCACGTATCCGGGTGCGTTTTCCCGGGCAGCTCGGCCACGACGTTCCATGACGTCTTCTCTGTCGTCCTGTTCCGCGTCCTGAGTTTCAGCCGAACGCTTCCCTTTCGCTCCATCAGCCTCCGCAGATACGAGCCATCCTCCTTGGACACCGAAATCCCTGGAATGATCGCTTCCTGATTGTCCGCGATGCTCCCAGTCGCAGGACCGAGCCCATCGTAGTGATTCATAAAAATAAATCCGGACGCACCGGCGAGCGCACTCCGTGCATACTTCTCCGACCGATGGATAAAACGATGTCCCGGCGATGAAGCGCTTGTCGCCACCACGATCTTGCCACGCAGGCGTCTACCTGCCACCTCGAAATCGCTCGGCATTCCGTTCCCAACCCAGGCCAGCTCCGCCTCGAACGACCCGGACGGGCAGTAAGGCAACGCGATACACGGAATCTCCTTTTGCACAGGCTCGATCACCTGCAGAACCGTCTCCCCCCTCTTCCAGGACGCGTATCGATAAGACTCCTTCTTCGACTTTCCCAACCCATACTCCCGGAACTTGTCCCTGAAGAAATCGGCAGCCGCTCTTTCCCCAGGCGTTCCCCCAAACCGTGACCCGAAATCGTCGCAAAGGACGGTCAGGTTATCCATGGCTTCCGAGGACGTATGAATGTCCCCAAGCATCTTCTGATCGATATCAAGGAATGGATTCATATCTCTCCGTTCATCCGAGGCAGGTCGCTTGCCAATTTCTGGGCTTCTATCCATTGCAGCTGGCCTAATCGCGCCCCTTCTGCGTCCTCCGCGGACTCTGCGATTCAGCCTTTGCCATATCTTGTTGTCTGACAACGCATTTAGCGTTGACGCCCTTTGGCATTACTATATATTCTCAACCTAATCGAAGATAGCTGTTTCTGCGTCGAAAATTGGAGGTTTGGATGGCCGAAACCATCCTGTCGAAGGACCAGATTCTAGCCCGTCTTGCAGAGACCTCGAGCCTTGTTGGAGAGGATCTGAAGGGCATCGACCTGACTGGCGAGAACCTCTCGGGTTACGACTTCTCGCGGGCCGATCTCTCCAGAGCGAACCTCTCGGGTTGCGATCTCAGAGAAGCGCGCCTTCACGAGACCACCCTCCGAGGAGCCGACCTCAGCGGGGCAAACCTCCACAAGGCATACCTCGTCGCATCCGACCTGCTCGGAGCGAACCTCTCTGGCGCTAACCTCGTCTGGTCGTTCCTCTCGGGAGCCAACGTCGGGGGTGCCGATTTCAGCGGTGCCGACCTAACCGATGCCAAAATCGGCGTCATCGAAGCATCTTTCCCAAACGAGTCTGGACGAGCGACATCCTTCAGAGGCGCCAACCTCACGAACGCCGTTGTAAACTCAACGGACTTCCGCGGTGTCGACCTGCGGGGCGCCATCCTTCAGGGCACCTTCCTGTACGAAGCCAAGATTCGCGGCGCGATCATCGACAAGAGTCAGTTCGCCGACGCGATCACCATGGCTGAGACATACTGATCCCCTCGCGGACCCCGGTCGGCAGCAGAGCACGCAATGTCACCTAGTGATCGTCTCTCCAGACCCCTCCACGATCTACGTATCTCTGTCACAGATCGCTGCAACTTCCGGTGCCCATACTGCATGCCCGCCGAAATCTTCGGCGAAAAGTACGAGTTCATGCCGCGAGACGAGATCCTAACGTTCGAGGAAATCGAGCGCGTCGTCCGGGCAACAACTCGGCTGGGTGTAACCAAGGTCAGGATCACCGGTGGTGAACCGCTTCTCAGAAGGAAGATTGGCAGGCTGATCCAGTCCATCTCCTCGCTCTCGGAAGTCGAAGACCTCACGCTGACGACAAACGGCGTGCTCCTGGCGGACACAGCCAAAGATCTTAGATCGGCCGGACTTGACCGTGTTACCGTGTCGCTCGACTCTCTGGAGCCCGAAGTCTTCCGGACCTTGGCCGGTCGCGACGTTTCGCCAGACGTCGTGCTGGAAGCTATCTCAGCAGCCGAACGCGCGGGTCTTACCCCTATCAAAATCAACACCGTCATCAAACGCGGCGTAAACGATCACACGTTTGTCGATCTCGCCAAACACTTCCACGGAACCGGTCACATCGTCAGGTTCATCGAGTATATGGATGTTGGCAACCGGAACGACTGGAAGCTGGAACACGTCGTCTCCGCCGACGAGATCATCACCCAGATCAACGACGTCCTTCCCGTCGAACCGATCGAACCGAACTACACCGGAGAGGTTGCGAGACGATACCGCTACGTCGACGGTGGCGGAGAGATCGGTGTGATCGCCTCGGTCACACAACCCTTCTGTGGGAACTGCACCCGTCTGCGGCTCTCGACCGACGGGAAGCTCTTCACGTGCCTGTTCGCCGCGTCCGGAACTGATGTCAGAGATCTCCTACGTTCTGGGGACTCCGACCAAGATCTCGAGACCCGGATTGCTTCAATCTGGACGGGGCGAGACGACCGCTACTCGGAACAGCGCACGGGCCAGACGCCCATGAGTGGGTTGAAGAAGGTCGAGATGTATCAAATCGGAGGGTAATGAGCTTGACAGATGGGATTGACAAGTCAAGATTATCAATGACCTTATGACAAATAAACACTGTTGTTGACCGACATAGCAATCAAACTGACAGGTGACGGGCTATGAGTGAAGCACAGGCTTGGAAAGAGCACCTCGGAGACCAGATCCCCCAAGATCTGGGTCGGGACATCGACATCTACGAGACTCAGCTTGAACTCAAGCGACAGAACAAGATCGCCGACGAGCTCTTCGGAGAGACACGACTCCGGCGGGGCGTCTACGGTCAGCGCTACGACAATGGACAGCGCTTCGACGGCCAGAAAACCCAAGTCCTCGAGTATCCCTGCGAGGATCTGACCAAGGGTGTCGCAACCGTCTGGGATGCGCCTGGCATGCAGCGCATCAAGGTTCCCTTCGGTGGACTGACGGCTGATCAGATGGACGTCCTCGCCGAGCTCGCCGAGGAATACTCGGACGGGATCCTCCACATCACGACCCGCCAAGACATCCAGCTTCACTATGTCCACATCGATGATACACCGTCGATCATGCGACGCCTCGCTGCCTCCGGGATCACCACTCAGGAGGCCTGCGGCAATTCGATCCGGAACATCACGGCTTGTCCGCTGTCAGGCGTATGCAAAACAGAGACCTTCGACGTCACACCCTACGCAGATGGCGCCACGCAATTCCTCCTCGGACACCCGGACTGTCAGGACTTCGGCCGCAAATTCAAGATCGCCTTCTCCGGCTGCGCACACGAAGCCTGCGGGCTCACGTCAATGCACGATGTCGGTGTGATTGCGAAGGTCGAGGGGGACAAGCGCGGTTTCGAGTTCTACGTTGGAGGTGGACTAGGTGCCGTCCCGCATCAGGCGAAGTTGATGTACGAGTTCCTCCCGGTCGAAGAGCTGCTACCGATGATCCAGTCTATCGCACGTGTCTTCGCCCGTCTCGGCGAGAAGAACAACCGTGCAAGAGCGCGTCTAAAGTTCCTGATCTCCAAGCTCGGTCTCGACGAGTTCAAGAACCTGGTCGAGGAGGAGCGCAAGATTCTCCCGCACGACGATGGGTGGACAGCCTACCTCTCCGATATCGACAGGTTCGAAGAGACACCGCTCAAAGACGCGGTCTCCCTGAACGGCGTCGCTAAATCAGAGGCCTTCAGCGAGTGGTATGCGACAAACGTCTACGAGCAGCGCCAGTCAGGATATGCCGTCGTCAGCGTGACACTGCCGCTGGGTGACGCCACGGCAGATCAGTTCCGGCTGATGGCGGATCTAGCGAGGAAATATGTCAGAGACACGGTCCGCACGACGGTCGAGCAGAACGTCGTCTACCGATGGGTCAGCGAAGCGGACATTCCTGAGCTGTATCAGGCCTTGGAGGCAGCAGGCCTTGGAGCGCCAGGCGCGAGCTCAATCGTCGACGTAACGGCTTGTCCGGGGACCGACACCTGCAAGCTGGGCATCGCCTCCTCACGAGGCCTTGCCGCTGAGCTTCGCACACAGCTGGCGGAGAAGAGTGCCTCGCTGGATGAAGCGGTCAAGAACCTAAGAATAAAGATCAGCGGATGCTTCAACTCCTGCGGTCAACATCACGTCGCGGACCTCGGGTTCTACGGCATCAGCCGCAAGGTCGGTGAGTATCACGTACCGCACTTCCAGGTCATCCTCGGCGGTCAGTGGGCCGAGAACGGTGGGTCCTACGGCCTCGCCATCGGCGCCGTCCCCTCGAAGCGAATTCCGGAGGTCGTCGACCGGATGACAATGGGCTACATCGACCAGCGCAAAGGTGCCGAATCTTTCCAGGATTACATCGCCCGGATCGGTAAGGTTGCGGTCAAAGGCATGCTGGACGACCTGACGGTCATCCCGGATCACGAAGAGGATGCGTCGCTCTACACTGACTGGAGTGACACACGCGAATTCACGACTGGCGACATGGGTAAGGGTGAGTGCGCGGGTGAGATCGTTCCTTTGATCGAGGTCGAGCTGCAAGGAAGCGAGCGAGAATCGTTCGAGGCCCAGATCCACATGGACGGGGGCGACTACAGTGCGGCATACGACAGTGCTTTCGCCTCGATGCTCCACGCGGCAAAGGCTCTCGTCAAAACTCAGTTTCTCGATATCCCGGAGGATGCAGACCAGATCGTCAGCGAGTTTCGCTCACGTTTCATCGAGACCGAGCTGTTCCACGATCGGGCGGCGGGTGCCAAGTTTGCGAATTATCTCTTCCGCCACCACGAGGAACCGGTCGAGAACCCCTCTTCCGAGGTCGCACATCAGATCATCGAGGAAGCTCAGCTCTACATCGAAGCTGCCCACGCCTGCTATGGCCGGATGAAAGTGGTGACGGCGTAAAACGACGCACAGAAAGACGAAATGGACACTTCCAGAATCAGCTTCAAAGTTTTCATGGACCAGGGCGAGGACGTCCCCACGGAGACGTGGTTCGAAGTCTTCAATACATGGATCCCGGATCCCAACAACGACGTCCTCGTCGATGTCGCTGACTACACTCACGTCAAGAACGGCCCTCAGACGATCTTGGTTGGCCATAACGCGCATTACGCTCTGGACACCACCGAGGGCCGTTTCGGGTTCCTCTACGACCGGAAACATGGTCTGGATGGCTCTCTGGCCGCCAAAATCGAAGAGGTCGTCTCGGCGGCTCTGAGCGCGTGCAAACGTCTGGACGAGGACGAGCGTCTCTCCGGCAAGATCAACTTCACGGGCGGGTCCACGCAGGTCGTCCTGAAGGATCGTCTGGGCGCAGTCAGCGGCTCTGCAGACACCTTGAAAGGGGAGCTGAAGCCGATCATGGACCGCTTGTATGCGGGCGCACGCTACGAAATCGCCGCGAGTGAGAACCCAAAGAGGCCCCTTACTGTCGATATCCGTGCAGAAGGGAAGCATTCTCCGGCGCAACTGCTTGAAAATCTAAGCGGTTAACGGAAATCCTGACGCATGATTGACAAAAAAGTCAGAAACTATATATTCCCGTCAGAAAATGAGCGATTGAGCTTGATTTTCGGGGCTTTTTGCCCAATCATCAGTCAGTTCAGTCATTCGAAGAGAACAACGGGAAAGGGGTGAAAGTTTATGGCGTACATCATCGCAGAGCCGTGCGTCGATGTGATGGACAGGGCGTGTGTTGAGGTCTGTCCCGTCGATTGCATTTACGAGGCTGACGCGACAACCCTCGCTGAAGGAGATCGTCGCCCGATGCTTTACATCCACCCTGAAGAATGCATCGACTGCGGGGCCTGCGAGCCGGAATGTCCGGTTGAAGCCATCTTCGCCGAGGAAGACACGCCCGACGAGTGGAAGGAATACATCGAAATCAACTCAAAGGCGTTCGAATAAGTAGTCGTCGGAAACGAAAATCGAAAGGGCCGAGTCCACACACGGATTCGGCCCTTTTTCGTTGCCTGCAACCAAACCGTCGTTTGAGATGGCTTGCGTCTCCGCTATCTTGTATATCCACCAACGGTAAAGGAGCGCCGAATGACCACGGATCTTGCGGCACACATCCAAGACACCCCTCTCGTAGACACTCATGAGCACTTGAAAAAGGAGCACGAGTGGGTCGATAACGGTCCTGACATCCTGCAGGATCTTTTCGGAAACTACGTCACGGCCGACCTCAAGACCGCGGGAGCGTCACCCGAGGCTCTGGACAGCCTGATGGACGGGACAAAGGATCTGCGTCAGCGCTTCGAAGCGATCAGAACAGCCTGGGAGGCGACACAGTTCACTGGTTACGGCGAGGCGGTCCGCCTCGTTGCGTCCGAGTTCTACGGCATTGAAGAACTCACGAGCGACGTCTTGGAGCGCGCGCAGGCAAACCTGACCAAACTCCGTCAGTCAGGCCAGCGATATCGCATCCTGAAGAATCGGGCGAACCTGGATCACATCCAGACGGATGACTTCTGCTGGCCCTGCCTGCCCGATGCGAGCGGTCTCGACTTCTTCTTCTACGACCTGTCCTGGGCCGGCTTCTGCAACGGCCAGATCCAGCAACAGGAGATCGAGAAAGAGACAGGCATCAAGATCAGTAACCTCGCCACGCTGCGGGAGGCCATGTCCGGTTTATTCGACACATACGCCGGCTGCGCGATAGCAGTGAAGGCTCAGCATGCCTACAACCGGACCCTTCGCTGGGAAGCCAGAGAAGACGCTGACGCGGAACGAGCGCTTGCTGCCGTCCTCTCCGACAAAGCCGGCCTCCAAGAGCGCCTGTGTCTGGGCGACTGGTGCTGGGCAAGGGGTGTGGAGCTGGCAATCGAACACGACCTGCCATTCAAGATTCACACGGGATACTACGCAGGGAACGACCGCATGCCCGTTGACCGAATCCCGGCCGGGAACATGTGTGCGCTCCTAGCGGCCTACCCAAATGCCCGCTTCGTGTTGATGCACATCGCCTACCCATACAATCAAGAGCTGATAGCGCTCGCCAAACACTACCCGAATGTTTGGGTCGACCTCTGCTGGACATGGTCAATCGATCCCTTCACCTCCGCCGACTTTGTCCGTCGGTTCATACATACAGTCCCAACCAACAAACTCTTCGGCTTCGGAGGTGACACGGGTTGGCCGACGAGCGCGGCTGCTTATGCGATCCAGATGCGACGCTGGCTGAATCGCGCGCTGCAGGCCGAAGTCGATGATGGCCTGCTTACAGAACTGCAGGCCATGACCATCGCCACACGACTGATGCACGACAATGCCTATGCTTGCTTCGATGTGGAAGGCACGCGTCGCCAGATCACAGAGCTGGCAGCCTGAGACAACGACGTCGGAGCAGCCGTTTGTGGACCTGGCCGAGGCACGGCGGTCGCCCGGACGAGCGGCTCTTTCGCGATCGTCGAGCGTACTCGGACAGGTCAGTCACGACAGAAGACGTGTGAGGCCGTCGATGGGGACCATATATCGCGTGGTCTTCCGACATCCAAGTCGCATCAGATGGCCTTTGGTGAGACGGACCTGAATCTCGACGAGAACAACGATCGACCAGGTCTCGACGCCACGATCGTTGTCGGGTGGGGACGGTTCATAAATGCGACGGCTCTGCGGAAAGCCGTCCGGATCGAAGAGGGCGTCATATCCGAGCGTCTGCCGAAGGAATCGATGATCGACTCGGGACACATCATCGAGAAGGAAACCGAGTATCGGCACAATCGGCTTGCTTTGGATACAGGAAGTAATCGAGAACGAGCGCTTCTAAGCACTGGGACCTATCAGTAGGCGTTCAGGTAGCGATTTTGACACCGAACTCGGGAGAGCAGCAAGACGACCCCGCCTTCTCACTCGGTCTCCGCTACTCGAGATCGATCAGCTGGAGCACAATGCCGCCTTCGTGACGAGGAAGGCTGAGCCCAACCCGTGGCGGATCAGTTTCACGACGGGGCTCAGCTACCGAATCTTCCACGTAAAGAAGAACGGGCAGGGAACGAAGTCCCTACCCGTTCTTCTCTAGTGGGTGTGGCCCTTACTTACATCGACTTCACAGCCTCAACCAACGCCTCGGTCGTGATACCGAAGTGCTCCCACATCGGCAGATGACCTTCTGACGGTGCAATCGTCGGGTCCACGATACCGACGTGCGCGACTGGAGTTCTGGTAATAACCGCCGCTGACTGGACAAGGGAGGCGAACCCGCGGATCCCGACCTCGGGATTCCCGATCAAACCATCCTCGATCGTCACGACCCCTCCGCTGTATCTTCCAACCAGATCTGCCAGAGCGCCCTCACTGAGGGGCAGCGCATTAACGACCAACACGTCTACCGGCTCCTCACCCTCCAGCTGCTCAGCAGCCTCCGCTCCTAGATATGCCGGCGCTCCCAGCGCCAAGATCGCCTTCTGCGCGCCCTCATACTGTCGGTAGGTCGTCACATCCTCCCAAGCAGAGTCCGCATCCCAAAGCGCAGCTGAGCCATCCTGCTTGTCCAGAACGGGCAGGTTGTCGCGCGGAATACCGATGATGTGACCCCCGTAATGCTCGGCCAGATCCCGCACGGCCACAAATGCAGATCGCGCGTCTGCGGGTGCGTAGAACCGGTGCAGATACGGAAGATACCCCATCGCCAGTGTGATCCAGTCGAGACTCCACCCCGAAAAGTGATCTCGTCCCGTGCAGGCACCCACGTGGGACAGATGCATCGTCACGTTGAGACCTTCGTTCGCCCCGTCCAAGTTGCGCTGATACCGCCAGAGTTCGAACCCTTCCCGGGCAATCCCCTCGAAGAACGCAGCAAAAGTTGCAAACACAGAAACCTGAGGCTCCGTGCTGCTCATTGCGATCCCGTTCGCCATCAGCGACGACGCCTGCTCCATTATCCCCATTTCGAACTTGTGGTAGTCGTCGACGAGTGCCTTGGCTTTGTCAAGCTTGGTCGATGGATCTAGATCGCAGGACACGCTGAAGAACCTGGCGGGATGCGTTTCCGCGATCACTGCATACCCAAGTTGAGAACCGTTTCGTGCTGACACGGATTCACCCGGTTCGGGCAGGCTAACCGCGGCCAGCTTGTCTACAGGAATCTCGAGGTTCTTACTTCCCGGCTTAGGCCTTGCAACTGTCGAGTGGCTCATCTTCCCATTCGACCAAGCGTTATTGAGCGCGCCAATCTCTCCTTCGATCTCGGCAAACATCGGGTTCGACAAGACATCGTCGAGGTTTCGTCCTTTCATGTGCCCATCGTGGTGCCCCTCTCCCCCGGGCAGGTCGTTCACGTGGAACAGGCACTCCAACATCGGGCCAAGGTCTCGATAGCTCATCAGGGATCCGGGTACCCAGACCTTCGCGTCCAGAGCGACACCGTGCTCGCCGGCAAACGCTTCGAGCTGGCCGCTCACGCCTATCGAATGACCGAAATCCGCAAGCGTCACACCCTCTTCCCCTGTCGGATAGATCATCACGGGTTTCCCGCCACGAGCACTCGAGGCCGCTTCACGATACGCGTCGAACAGGGCCGATTGATCGTGTAGAGACGCAACCTCAAGAATGTCTACGCCCATAGCCGAGACTAAGATACGGGGATCTTTGTCCACAACATTCGCCGTCGTCTCCGAAAGCTGGATCCCGTTCCGATTCATCACGAACACGATCGGGGCGCCGTGAAGATCCGCACCCATGAACCCGTTGAGAGCCTGCCCTGAAACCCATCCCGCATCACCACAGTGACAGAAAACGAGCCCATCATCACCGTGATGTGCTCGCAAACCAAGGGCCAGGCCGACGGCTACGGGAACCATCACACCGAGACGGCCTCCGCTCAACTCCGTTCCGCCCGGAACCCAGGAAACGTGTCCGGTGATGTCCAGACCACGACGGAACTGATCGATCACTAATTGAGGATCGAGGTAGCCCCAAGTCGCCAGCGTTGAGAAGTATCCGATACTCGTGTGCGCGTGTTCGATCGTGTAGCGAACAGCATCGCTACCGGAGGCGGCGAGGGTCATGCTCAACGATGGAATCAGCTCCAGACCACCACCGAGATGGTCAAGCTCCCCAATCTCGGCCAGTGAGGCCAGAGAACCGAGTGCCGTCTTGGCGGCATCCTTCTCCAGTGCCCGCAGAAGGTGGACATCGGACTCCGTCAGACCGTTGTCTGAACGCAGATCCAGCTGGAAATCGATCACCTCGGAAGTCACAGACGAACGCATATACCGTGATCCTTCGATCAGTTCACGGTTTCGGTTATGCTGCCGCTCCAAGGCCTCTTGCGCGTTCTGCATCGAGTTCCTCCGTCCCGTCCAAACCGGTGTAAAAACTGTCGGCGTGTAGGGAACTAAAATACATGTTTGTGTTTAAAAGGCCAGACGAATCAAGCGGAATCCGCCATCTGGACGGGCTTTCTGGACAATTCTCTGGTTCGGTTTCGGGCGTTGTGGTATTTTCCGGATCCACCTGCAGAGCATACCCCACCGGAAGGGAATCAGCATGCCTGACACCGCCGTCGCCGCCCAGATATATACCCTCAGAGAGTTCACCAAGACACCGCGGGCCATCGCAAGCTCTCTCAAGCGAGTCGCCGAGATCGGGTACAAGGCCGTCCAGCTTTCAGGACTCGGTCCGATCGACCCCAAGGAGGTCAAGACGATCTGCGATGGCGAAGGTCTCGAAATCTGCGCAACCCACGTCGGGTACGACCGGCTGCGTAACGAAACATCAGCCGTCATCGACGAGCATCATCTTTGGGAGTGTAAATACCCCGCTATCGGCGGACTGCCTCCGGCATACCGAGAGAATGGTGCCGAAGGATACGTGACCTTCGCGAAAGAAGCATCGCAGGTCGCCAGAACGCTGTCCGATGCCGGTCTAACCTTCGGTTACCACAACCACAGCTTCGAACTCGAGAAGTTCAACGGTCGGACGGCGCTCCAGATCCTCCTTGAACAGAGTGACAGCGAAGTCTTCCAGTTTGAGATCGATGTCTACTGGATCCAGCACGGCGGGGCCGACCCGGCGGAATGGATCCGGAAAGTGAAGGGGCGTAGCGATCTGGTCCACCTCAAGGACATGGAAATGAAAGGCCGTGAGCAGCTGTTCTCCGAGGTCGGAGAAGGCAACCTAAACTGGCCGTCGATTCTCGATGCCTGCCGGGAGGCGGGGACACGTTGGTATATCGTCGAACAGGACCGCTGTCAGCGCGACCCCTTCGAAAGCCTCGGCATAAGTCTGAAAAACCTGGCCGACATGGGACTCTTCTGATTTATGGTTTCGCTTTCCGGGTCACACATCGAGCAAGGCTAAGAGATCTGTTGGATCGAGACGTTCGGCAAACACGAAATCGTCGTCTTCGTCCACTCTACTCGGTCTCCACTTCGGGGGTCGAGATATCAGCTACCTCGACTTCGAATTCAGCACGGTTTGTGCCTGCTATCGCCCACAACACGCTTCAGGAGACACCATGCCTTACGAAGATCACATCGCGGAAGCCAGGGATGCCGTCACTTGCGCCGTCCTCACGATCAGCGACACCCGGACGGAGGAGGACGACAAGAGCGGAAAAATCATCCAAGAACTTCTCAAAGACGGAGGCCATTCTGTCGGTCACTATGCCGTCGTCAAAGACGAGGCCAACCAGATCCGTGAGCTTATCAACAACCTCGCCGAAAAGGGTGAGTGTCACGTCATCCTCACAAACGGCGGCACCGGTATCGCCGCCCGCGACACGACCTACGAAGCCGTCACATCCCTCCTAGAAAAACGTCTAGACGGGTTTGGAGAGGTCTTCCGGTTTCTAAGCTGGGAGGACATCGGATCGGGTGCAATGCTTTCACGCGCCGTTGCGGGCGTCTACAAAGACACCATGATTTTCTGCATGCCCGGTTCCTCTGGCGCTGTGAAGCTTGCGATGGAGAAATTGATCGTACCGGAGCTTTCGCATCTCGTATGGGAGATCTGGAGGCAAAAAGGCTGAGCGGTAGGGCAGTGGGGCGGCTGCAACCATTTCCAGTCGATCCCATATGTCAGTCCTACTTTGAGGTCGCTCCGGACATTCACACCGGTAACACAGACGCCCCGGATCTTGTCCAGACGATAAACGAAATTATTCTGCCGGCCCGTCAGGCTGAACTCTCCTACAAGCGGAAAGTTCTAGGTGTTGTAGTTCTCGTTCGGAATCACCTTGCGATCGGACAGTCCGAAGAGCGCTTCAATCTTAGAGCGGAAACGGCAGCCCTGTTTTAGCAGGATACTTTAGTTCAGTATCACTTCCGCACCGCAGTCATTCTGGTCGTCACCAAAGTCGCGCTATCCACGGATAACGAACTGTGCCACCCACCGTTTCAGGAAGTGTCGCTCGAACCCGGCGTTGAATCTCGCCTTGTTATTGGCCGTCCCCCGCTACCCTTCGTGAAGGCGCTCTCAAATCCCGCCAAGACAAACGGATCGACCTTCAGGTTAGGCATACAAGGTCAGTGCCTGAGATCACCCGACTCTCAGTCCACCACTGCTACCTATGTCCAGAATATCATCTCCCAAATCGTTTGCGTGACCCATCCGGAACTTGTGCACCTGACCTCCAGCAGTTGTGTTGGCTGGAATGAGGAGCTGATAGAAGGAATTGGGACAAATGATGACTTCCAGGATTCTATCTGAGCGACTAGCACGAATATGAACCTACGGAGACCTGCGTGCATCACCCGATTAGGTTTCGGTCCAAAACGAGAAAAGCCCCGGTCTTTCGACCGGGGCTCTCCCATTGTTGCTATTTCGAACTAATCTAGAAGCCGTAACCAACCGTCAGACGGATCGGGTTCTCATTGAACTCGGCCGCTTCGGAGAAGGAAACGTCAACGTTTAAATTCTGACCGCCAATATTGTGCTTAAGACCCGCACCTATGCTCCATGATTCGGAGTCGTGACGCGTCTTGTAGCCCGCACGGAGGGCCAGAGTATTGTTGATCCATGCTTCAGCGCCAAGATAGTAGCGCGCCGCATAGTCGGTAAAGAACGCCTGTTCAACAGAAGCGGTCACAGAAAGTGGATCACCTATATTTCCGATAATCTCACCTGCACCAGCAATGTAAAACACCGTGGGAATTCGTGCTTTCTGTGCAACTACTTCCTTGTCCGAACCGAGATTTCGGAGACTCATCGCGAGGCGAGTGCTTCGGTACCCCGTGAAGAATACAGTTCCGAAATTAAGATCAACTGTCGAGAAATCGACGAGATCTAAATCTTCTTTGACCCAACGTAGCTGGCCGCCGAAAGATAGTTTGTCCGTCAATTGCTTCGCGATTGTGATTCCAATAGCGAGGTCGCTGGCTCGGGCCATGCGGCCCGTACCTGCGGGATTCTGCGATGTTCTCTCCTCGAACTCTTCGGTCTGGAATTGAATGGCGCTCACACCAAAAGTCGCGACATTCGTCTTAACAGCAAACGCGAAGGTTCCGATAGTTGAACCCACTATCCATTTCGTGTAACTGGCTGCAACTGCCCTTTCAGTCTCAAGCTGCGTGATGCCAGCGGGATTGTAAAAGAGCGAGGAGACATCGTTCCCAACTGCACTGTATGCATCTCCCATGGCAACGGCACGGGCATTCGTCGTCAATTTGACGAAGCCATAAGATGTCGTCGTCAGACGTGCATTTGTGATCAGGTCGCTCTCCGGAGATTCGCGAACCCGATCAACCGGAAACGGACCCAGGTCTTGCGCATTTGCTACACCCGTGCCCAATACACTGGCAGTCAAGGCGACAGCAAAAAACCTCTTAAACATATCGTTTCTCCTTAGAAATCCGATTCATTCGGTGAACGCCATTACTTGATGATCAGGAAAGTTCCGGTCTGCTCCTGATTCTGTGATTCAGGCATGAGCGAGGTGACTTTCCAGAAATAGATTCCCGGGAAGACCGCCTGACCGAAGTTCGATGGACGACCTTCGGTAAACTGGAACCAGGTGACCTCGCCCTTTGTGAGATCATCATTGAATTGCGTCCATACCCGCTGTCCAGTCACGTCATAAATATCGATCTGGCAACGAGCGGGTAGGTTGATGAATCGAACATTCTGCTGGCCCTGATACGAATGGTTTGGGCTATCGATTTTATACGGATTCGGAACGATAGCGACCTTTTCCTCGAAGCGATTGAACAAAGGATCAGAAGGCACCACTGGGACAACACCCGTACGTCGACCCATTTGGGCAGATCCTGTTGGACCAGGCGCACTCTCGAACGACCGAACAGCACCCGTACCTTTCCAATCATCGTGACCGGAATCATATGTTCGGATGTAATAGTAGTTCGGGAATCCAGCCTTAGAATCGCTGTCTGTGTATGTATACATCCCTGCCACTTCATTACCTGCCGCTGCATCATCACCACCGATGTCGGAACGAGTCCGAAGCGGAATACCCTGAGGATACGCTGAACTCTTTACAGATGTAAAGACACCGCTAGCGTTATAGGTGATACCTGCTGGCAAATTGCCCGCTTTTGCGTCTGCAATGGTAAAGTCAGCTAACATCTCAAATGGGCCTTCTGTTTCAATCGAAGACTTGTAGACTCGGTAGCCAACTATGTCCTGCGCTTCAGCGCCCGTATAATCGGGATCTGCGGAATCCTCACCAACGGCTGGCCAGCGTATCACATTCTGACCTGAAAGGTTCGAATCAAACGCGCCGCGAATCGATGGCGGTTGGTTCGGGATATCATATCCCCAGTTGTAGGCCTGGATAGCACGCTCGAAGTGATCGAACATGATATCTTCGGCCAAAGGGATCTCAGGCTGACGCTCTGCAAACGTCGTTGGTGCCACACCCTTGCCATTATAGAGGTTCTGATAGGCAAACAGGAACGGGCGACCAAACTTGGTGTGATCTGAGTACTTTGCCAGGTCACCTGGATGACCGCCGGCATATGCAATCACGAACTTAGCTTTCTCACCAGGAGCCAAGTCCCACGGGCCAACAGTCATATAGTTCGTGAACATGTCGTTTGCTGTTGGTTCCGCTTTGTGGCCGTTTGCCGTCAACGCATCATAGATCGCGCTGTCGCTGTCCTTACCAGGATCAGGCTGCGTGAACTCGCCGTGCGTCGTAAACTGCCAGATTGACGTTGAGGCTGGCTGCAGCACCGACTCGTCTTGTGCTGTTGCCGGGTTGTCCTTCGGTGCGACATATGCCTCGCCATCAAGTCCTCCATACGTGTTGAAAGGAGGGAAGGCATCAACAAGCCCAACACCGAAATATGTAGGATGGTTCATGAACCCTTCGTTCAACCATACCTGGTCTGTCTGAATACGACGTCCCCCGAGCTTCATATCCCAGGGACCGCCCCAGTCATTGTGAGGCCACGCCGCCTTCTGCTGGTCACCGTCGTGGTTG
Organism: Gemmatimonadota bacterium; assembly: GCA_002714465.1. The sequence continues at coordinate 16,673 of PAXL01000061.1, forward strand.
TAAATCATTCCGTGACCCTGAGCAGCAAGGTCAGCACCCCGTTGGCTACCAGCAGGCTTTGTTGCACCAAGCGGTGCCGTACCGTCCAAGTAGTTCGGTGCCAGCGTTGAACGTGTCCAGTCATCAGCCGCTAGACGATCGCCGCTGAGCGCGTGCCACCAGACTGCACCTTGATACCAGCTATCCTCAGACGCGTGGAGGAACCGGTTTTTCACGGCGACATAAATGTCAGTCTGCGTTGCTGCCCCAACATTCTCCAGTACAGTTTCCTGGATCAGGAAATCGTTGTAGTCATTATGGCCGAACTGAGCCCAACGACGTGTCCATTGAATGTCGTTCAAAGAAGACACCGCCTTCTGGATGCCAACGACATCCGGAAAATCATCTTCCGAAAGACCACTGGCCCAAGCGGGTTCACTTAGTTGAGCAAATTCACCAGCTGCAACGCGGTCTGAGAACGGTGTTCCATCCTTGTAGGCGTTCCAGTGGTAATTCCAAATTATTGCCGGGTGGCTATCTGGAGGGTTCTGCCCATCTATTTGGCCTTTCGTCGGCCAGTAATTTGTGACCACACCGGCGAGGGCCGGTCCATCTGTCCACACCGTGCGCCCGCCACTCGAACTACGCAGCGACAACGCCCAATTGTGATGATGCGCAGCACCTAGATAGGCTTCCGGATAAGTCGAAGGGTCGTGTGCAAGACCCGTGATATCTGGTGGCTCTATGTTCGTTCCGCCGTAAGCAATTTTGACGTCTCCACCCGTCCGGCTCATAACCCATATGCCATCACCGGCGCTGTGGATTTTATGGTTCCAACCGGAACGGACCCAACCACCCGAGTATACTTTAAGGTTACGGGCAGACGGGTATGAAAAACCGTGTGGCTCCTGCTTCTTACCATTGTCACGGTGACCGCCCCACCCCTTGTTCAGGATCGACTGCGCGATCGAGCCGCGATGCAACGTTCGATATGACTGGGACCACTGGGCTGCCGTTTTCGTAACGAAGCCGGTCAATACAAGACCAACTACTGAAAACAGCCCAGAGACCCAAAACAGAGACTTACGAAACTTCATGAGTTCAACTCCCGTTTGAAGTGAGAGCAAGATGGTCATCACCAGAGAAAGTCGCACCTGCTTTACCATCGACTGCCCCTCTTGCAATGTTACTCACCCTCTTCTTCCTCAAGTTTGGGCAGGGTGTTGAGAGGTAATCCTTCTATGTCCCAACACACACCAAAGCTTCCTGCATAATCAAGCAACGGCTTAACCTGAAAATACTAGAACTTTAGACGGAGACTGAAGTTCAGTTCACGCGGACGATCCAAGTAATTCGATATATCGTTGACCTCGCAGTATGCGCGATAATCAGCACTGGTCGGCTCAAGACCCGTTATACCGTATTGCTGCCAACGGATCTGGTCCATATCGACATCAAGATCATCGAATGGTCCAGAGGATGCCGGAGTCGCCCGCGGATCCTGTTGGTTGAAGAGGTTATATACCTCTACAGCCAGCGTCACCTGTGAACCCGCACCTCCACCTACCTGTTTTTCGGCATTCAGATCCACACGCGTGTGCATTGGACCATACTCGAAGGAATCGATACCCTTCGCTAGTCCGGTAAATTCAAACCGCGTTCCCGTAAAGATCCGGTAAACCAAGTTTGCTCGGAGGTTACCAAGCGCCTGTCCGCCCCAAGGGCCAAACTCGGCCGGAGTCGCAAACAGGAATGTCATGCTACCAAAGGCACGTCGGTCTCGATTGAGTGGCGTTCGCTCACCAGTTTCCTGGTTGTGCCAAACCAACAACGTACCTTCTCCAGTGCCCGGATGGTTGGGATTCGAATTGATACGTGTCCAGTAGGCAGCATCGTCGCTGTCATAGTCACGGGTGTCCAGTTGTCCATCAAACCTAGGGAAACCCGTAGCGGAATAATGCGACAGCCAAGGTATCCAGGCTTGGGAGCTACGTCTCTGGATCCCAGAGTCCGTGTTCCGGATCTGCTTGTTTGCCTCCTTAGCCCACTTGAGCTTGTCATCGGCACCCGGCATAACTGGAATCTCGGCACCCGTCGTCGGGTCAATCGAGTGGGATTGCCAGTAGTGACCGTTCATCACGAAGACCGAATCAGGGAATACATCTCGGCGATGTGCCGAATTTGATCCTTGGTCAGCCCACTGCAGATTGTAACCGAGATTGAATGCGAACATGTCCGAGAACTGCTTACGCAAACTCAGTTCAAATCCGCGAGTATCCCGCCAGTTACCATACGCGAAGCCTTGCTGGCCGGCAACGTAACCCGGAGCAGCTGGATCACGCCATTGCTGCGAAGCACTCTTCAGTTGGTGGCCAGCACTCTTGTAATATGTTGTTAGACCGAGCACGTAATTGGACACAAAGTTCCAATCCAAACCAAGCTCGAAATTAACCGTCTCCTCCGGCGGGAGATTGACATTGTGGTGGCGTCCTGAGTTGTCGTTGAAAGCATTCCAACGTTCACCAGTGTCAATCGTGCCGTTACCGTTGAGATCCGAATCATTGGCAGCCTGAGACTTCCACTCGTTTCGGTAAAGCATCTCAAAGTTCGGCATCTGAGTGAATTTGCCGTAGAAGAACCGAATCAGAGACTTTGACGTGATTGGGTGAGAGACACCCACACGTGGGCTGACTGCCGCGATCCTGTTGCCCTCGACAGTGGGAGCATTCTTGTTCCTGGTCATGCTCTTCCACATTGGAGACTTGGCGCCGTAGTATGCATCGACGTCCGTCGTCAGTTCCTTCGTGTAGAGCGCGTCTGCCCGGATTCCGGCGTTCACGATCATTCCCTCAAACTCGATCTTGTCCTGCAAATAGAGACCGACTTCGATAGGGTTCACGCCTGTGTTTGCCCCACCAGGTAGAAAGTCTGTGTCGCTGTAGGTTTTCGAATACCAGCGAACCTCGCGGCTCGAAGGACCGGCAGACTCGTAATCCTGATTCCAGTTGTTATACCGTGTAACCTCGATACCAGTTTTGACAAAGTTCTGCTTGTTGATCTGGCTGGACAGGTCAGCCTTCAGGATCAGACGCTCACGGTTAAAGCGTTGCCAGTCGACGACTTCACGGAAAACCGTGTAGAATCCCGACACATCCTTGACCGGATTGCCCGTTATAGTTGTTTCCGGGCTAGCTGCTCCGCCACCCGTCGGCAAGCCAGTCGTGTCGCGGGTTGACTTCGACAGCGACAGGCGCAGTTCGTAAAACGTCTTTGGAGAAAGAGAATGCGTCAGACTACCAAAAAGAAGTTGATCTACGTCTTCCTGCATTCCAGCCGGGTTTGGATTAACAAGGAAAAGGTTCTTCCCGTCGTTCCGAAGATCGAGGATGCCACCCTCAGTCGGCCCCCTGCTGTTTGTCTCGCGTTTGTCGTAAAAACCGCCCGCGCGAACTTTAACAGTAGGCGAAGCGCTATACGACAGCTTTAGATTCGTGTTCGTATTGTAGGGCGTTGTCAAATTGGGCCCAGGAAGAACACGCGCCTGGCGCTTGTATTTGCTACTGACAAAGAATGTCAGGCTCTCTGACAATGGCCCACCAAGATTCCCCTCGACAAAGTGACCGGAGGGGCCCGTATAGTCTATCCGCTGGTGTGCCGGGACCGTGCTTCCATCGGGTAGTGTAACCGTCTCACCGATCCAGTCCGGGTTATCCCAGGCGTTATTGCCACGGTGGATGGCGCTGTCATACACATTCGCGCCCCAGTGCTTCTGGCCTGACGGC